>JASGEY010000021.1:0-3815 GCA_047605925.1 Microbacterium sp. | reverse complement strand
GTTCGTCTCGATACCCGGAACCTTGTTGCGGTTCGGGTGCCCGTTGAGCGCGGAGCCGGCGGCCATGAACGTGGGCAGCTCGTCCTCGGAGAAGTAGCCGGCGCGCGCCAGCGTCGAGTACAGCGCGGCCGCGCAGTGCCCTTTCGAGAGGATGAACCGGTCGCGGGCGGCGACATCGGGGGCTGACGGGTCCACACGCAGCACACCGAAGTAGAGCGTCGCGAGCACATCCGTGACGCTGAGGTCGCCGCCGATGTGCCCGGCCCGAGCGGCGTCGATGGTCGCGATGATGTGCCGCCGGATGATCCTCGCCTGCTCCGCGATCAGATCCACGCGTTGCCCGGGCCCGGCTGCGGCGACCTGTTGGCGCAGGTCGCCGAAGGCGCGGGCACGAGCGTTATCCGTCTGAAGCATCGATCAGCCTTTCACTGCGCCGGCGAGCGCGCCGCTCACGAAGTACCTCTGGAAGATCAGGTACACGATGAGCACGGGCACCGCGGACATGATGATGAACGCGTTGAGAGGTCCGTACTCGGTGCCCCACTGAGTGGAGAAGCTCTGCACAGCCAACGGCACAGTCCAGTTCCCCTGCGACCGCAGCAGCGTCGTCGCCATGGCGTACTCGTTCCAGGTCGCCACGAAGTCGAGGATGAACAGGGCGGCAAGCGCCGGCTTCGCGAGGGGGAGGACGACCTGCCAGAAGATCCGGAAGGTGGATGCCCCGTCGATCCGCGCCGACTCCTCCAGCTCGTCGGGAATGGCCCGGAAGAACCCGTACAACACGAACACTTGATAGGGGATGCCGAACGCGAGATAGGGCAGCAGCAGCCCCCAGATCGAGTCCAGCATGTTCAACGTGAGCATCGTGTTGAACAGCGGCCCGAGTCCGATCTGGATCGGCACCATGGAGCCGATCGCGATGAGCATGAGCGCGACCTTGTTGAACCGGAATCGCAGCCGCGACAGCGCGAAAGCGCAGGCCGCTGCGAGCAGCAGACCGAGGGGAACCTTCACGACTCCGATCAGCAGGCTGTTCATGCCGGTGACGCCGAGGTTCCCCACCTCGAACGCCTTGGCGTAGTTCTCCCACGCCCATTCGATCGGCAGCTCCCACGCCGGGTGCTGGTTGATGTCCGCGTTCGTCTTCACCGACGTCCCGAACATCAGGAAAAAGGGCAGCGCCCACAGCAGAGAGGTGACGGCCAAGCTGACCCAGAGGGCGACGCCCGCGTAGTCGGGCCGACGACGACGGCGTTCTCCGCCGGCGCCGTTCTCGGAGCCAGGCACGCGCGAGGGGACCTTCGCAACGGTGATGGCGCTCATCGGTCTTCCCCCTTCAGGGACCACATCATGTACGGCACCACGATCGCCAGCGAGATGATCAGCAGCACCGTGGCCACGGCACCACCCTCGCCGAACGCGTGGTTGGAGAACGATTGCGTGTACGACCACAGAGCCAGCACCTGCGTCGACTGCGCCGGGCCGCCACCCGTCATGCCGACGATCAGGTCGAACACTTTCAGGGAGCTGATAATCGTGAGGATCAGGACGACAACCGTCGTGGGGCGCAGCGCAGGCATCGTGACGTTCTTGAAGACCTGCCACGACCCCGCCCCGTCGAGTTTGGCGGCCTCCACGAGCTCTTGGGGCACGGACTGCAGGCCCGCGAGGAAGAGGACCATGGGGAAGCCGACCGCCTGCCAGATGGATGCGACGAACACCGAGTAGATGGCGATGTCGGGGTTGCCCAACCAGCTCTGAGCCCACTCGCCCAGCCCGATCTGCTCCAGCGTCTGGTTCACGAGCCCGAGTGTCGGGTTGTAGATCCAGCGCCACATCGCCGCGACGGTGATCGACGCGAACACCGACGGGATGTAGATGACAGACCGCATGAGGTTGCGGCCGACGAGCTTTCGGTTGAGGCCGAGCGCCAGCACCAGGCCGAGCATCATCGGCACCGCGATCGTGAGCACCACCCACAGCAGCGTGTTCCACGTTGCGGTCCAGAAGACGGGATCTGCCGTGAACATGCGGACGTAATTCGCGAGCCCGACGAAAGTCGGCTCCTCGGTGCGGAACCCCGACCACTTGAAGAAGGACAGCCGGACGGACTCCAGCATCGGGTACACGAGGAAGTACCCGTACAGGAGGATGGTCGGAATCAGGTAGGGCAGCGCCGCGACAAATCGGCTGCGCTGCTTCGTCTTGCGGTTCAGTGCTTTCGCGGGCCGCGCCACCACAGCCTCCCTCTTCGCGAGTTCTCTTTGCGTAGACATGAGAGCCTCTCCTGCCCGGCCCCGGGGGCGATCGCCCCCGGGGCCGGGTCTGGGATCACTTGTTGGAGTCTCGCCACTGCTGGAAGGTCGCCCCCGCGTCCTCGGGCGCGATCGCGCCCGTCAGCACGGAGTTCTGAACCCGCCAGTACTCGCCCGTCTCCGCGGTGCCGAAGTTCTGGTCGTTGTTCAGGTACGACCCGGTCGCGGATCCGACGATCTCCGACCACTCGCTGGCCAGCACGGCGTCGGCCGGAGGCTCCACATTCTTGTTCGCCGAGATCACAGAAAAGGCGGTGCCCAGCTTCTCCTGGCCCTCCTCGGAGATCATGTAATCGAGGAACTTCGCCGCAAGGTCGGGGTTCTTCGCGTTCTGGGTCACGTAGAGCAGCTCGCCAAACCCGTAGAGCCGGCCCGTGCCGGTCGGGAACGTGAAGATGCCGAACTGGTCTTCCGTCATGCCGGCGTCGACCGCCTGCGGTCCGAACCAGTCGCCTTCGAGCGCCATCGCGGCCTTACCTGTGAAGAAGATCTGGGACGAGTCATCCTGACTGATCGCCATGTATCCCTCGTTGAAGTAGTTGTCACCCCACTTCTTGAGCTCGACGAACGACTCCGACACACACGGCTCCGCGCCCCAGTCACCGTCGCCCTGGGTCAGCTCGTCAGCCTTGTCGGCGCCGCACAACGTCTCGATGATCGAGTCGAGCAGGCGCATCACGTGCCAGTTCACCGTGCCACCCATCTCCATGGGCGTGATGCCAGCGGCCTTGAGCTTGTCGGCTGCCGCGACGAGCTCGTCGTACGTGGTGGGCAACGCAGTGATGCCTGCCTGCTCGAAGAGCGCCTTGTTGTAGTAGATCGCCTCACTGGACTCCTGGAAAGCCACACCGTGGTGACCGCCGTAGAGCTCGGCGCGGGCGAGAGCGACGGAGGTGAGCTCGTCCGCCCAGCCGTACTCGTCGTAGTACTTCGAGATATCCATGCTCATTCCGACATCGATGAGCTCTCCGCCCAGGCCCGGCCCGCCCCAGTAGCGGTAGATGTCGGGCACCGCGTCGGTTCCCGCGACCTGGCGGAGCGCGTCTTTGTGCGGGTCGACCGCGCGCTGCTCCGTCGTGATCTTGACGCCGGGGTTCGCTTCCTCGAATCCGGCGACGAGGGCGTCCCACGCCTCGCCCTGTGCGCCGTCAAGCGTCAGCTGCCAGACGGTGAGAGTCTGCGACTCGCCTTCACCGCCGCCTCCTCCGCCACTGCAGGCGGCGAGTGTCAAAGCCAGCGCCGCGGCCGATCCAACGGCCAGGACGCGCTGCTTCTTTGTAAACATCATTGTTTCCTTTCGAGTGATTGATGGGTGGGGCGCAAGCGATTGCGGCGGGCGCTCCCGCCGTCGGTCAGGAGGCCTGCCAGCGGGCGAACTCGTCGAGCTTGAGATAGAAGTCCTCGAACATGAGGCGGACGTCGACCTGGGTGTAGACGCGCATCGGGCGAGTTCCGGTCATCGGGCGATACGTGCCATCCGGCGTGATCTGCGGGGTCGGC
>JASGEY010000020.1:0-3738 GCA_047605925.1 Microbacterium sp. | reverse complement strand
GAGACTCCTACCGCACCCATGGGCGCCGCGACCTCATCGCGAAAGACCGCACCGACAAGAACTGACCCCCAGCGGGGTCAAGATTCAGACGGCAAAACGGGGTGAAACTTCACTCGGCATTGACACTGGGCGACCCGTAAGCACGGCCACCCGTCTTGGCTTGATGTCGTCCCCCTCGATCAGCAAGGACGTAAGGACTTTCAGCATGCCCGAGATCGAGCGACCCATCGGGACGCCGGCCGGAAGTCCACGGGCGCGTCATCGCCGAGCTTTCGCTGGGGTTCTGGCGATACTTGGTCGAGTCACGCTATCTGACCTTGCTATGGGTGCCTTCGACGCACGCCGCTTTCGCTCACGGACACCCCGATCTCCGTACCAGGCAACGCGACGTCGCATTCCGGATGCAGCAGCTCAACTTCGTCAGGAACCGCGCGGCCCACCATGAACCCACCCATCTGCGTGATCTGCGACGGGACATAGAACTCGCCCTCGACCTGGCGCAATGGATCTCCCCGACGGCCGGAGTATGAGTCAAGCGCACGACGTCGCTCCCGGCCCCACAGGCAAGGACCTGGGGTACTCGGGCAAGCACAAGCATCACGGCAGGCACGTGCAGGTCGTCACCGACCCAGACCGGATACCCGCAGCCTCACGTTCAGGAGGGATTCTCTGGTTCGGGAGGGATTCTCGTGCTCGGGAGGCCAACTGGCGCGCAAATCTCCTCCCGAGCGCGAGATCTCCTCCCGACCGGAGGGCGCAGCGCGGTGACCTTCTCCCGGCCGTTCTTCATCACGTCGATGTGCCGACCGTGCAGGGCACTCTCACTCGTTCCAACGATCGCGCTCGACTCGGAGATCGCGGCGTGCGCGCTGGCGGTTGCGGCGACGCTCGACGCGCCGTTCGCACCCGCCGTGGCACATCCAGCAGGAGCAGACGGCGTGACCGTCGTAGCGCCACTCCCAGTGGCAATGACCGCGGCGGCGAGACCATGCGTCATCGGTAAGAGGACTGGGCAGATCGCACACGCCATCGGTGTGGTCGTGGACTTCGGCGCGACCGATATCGCCACGGGCGACACGAACGCGAAGCGGAACATGGGCGTCGGTACGAGACACAGCAGGCCTCCGAGGGTGCTCAGCGCCCCGGACCGCTACCCCTCGACGAAGGACGAACCGGGGCTATTTCTGGAGCCCCTCACGCGGTCGTGTCCTCATACCCATATCGTCGCACACGCCACCGACGTTAGTGCCTCGCGTTCGGGCGGGATTCTCGCGTTCGGGAGGCCATCGGGCGAGGAGATCTCCTCCGGAACGCGAGTTCTCCTCCCGAACACGCACGATATCCGCGTGACCTGATCGTTCCTGAACGATAAGTTCAGGGCTCGCTTGCCCGGACGATCCGATCATTGATCCAAGTGACGAGCGCTTCGAGCTCGACCTTGTCGAGGTGCGCCGTTACCGTGCCTTGATGGATTCGTTTCACCGTGACGTCAGCCTCAAAGCCGTTCCACGCGACGGTCACCTCCTGCGTCGTCATACCGTGCGTGCCCCGCCCCAGCCACAGCCCGGACGGCGACGATCTGATCTTCTGCAACATGGCGTCTCCCCTTTCACGTCTGAGCATCCCAGGAGCCACCGACATCCACGCGCCCGAATCAACGGCACCGCGGAGGTCAAATACGCATCGCACCGGGCAGCGGGATGCACAATTGACCACACGGGGACAGGCCACACGGGGGCAGACCACACGGGGGCAAGTGACACTGAGGGCGCCCTACATTGTGGGCGTGGACAACCGCCGCATCCGAAGCACTGGAGCGCACAACGACGGCACAGTCACTCCGGCTCACACGGCAGCCGCGCGCAGAAGGGCTCACGGCGAGCTTCAAGTGCCAGCGGGCCATTCCGACGCCGAGGGTGGCCGTGGACGTGCGCTGCACCCGATGACTACGAAGTGTGACTGCACAAGACCCGTGTGCCCGAGTACTCTGGAAAGAGCGCGCCCGCGTGTCGCGGCGATCCCCCGCCCCTCCCCCTGCGGCCTGCGCATTCCTCACAGTAGGAGTGCGCCACGGCCCCGCCAGAAAGGCCGACCATGAGCGAATCCCCCGCCGAGAATGACTTCTTCGACAAGCTGATCGACGACTCCGTGCGTGAGCAATCGGGCGGGTTCACCGCATCATTCCGCGGTTATGACAAGGCAGAGGTCGACTCGGCTGTGAGCGCCCTTCGGAACCAGCTGCAGCAGGCCAAGGCAGACCTCGCCGACGCCGAGGCCCGCCATGAAGACCTTCTCGAGTCGATCCGAGAGGAAGAGCGCGCGGCACGCGAAGCTCTCGAAGCCGACCTCGCGGCAGCGAAAGCGCAGGCGGCGGATGCTGAGGAGCGCGTGACGACGCTCACCAACGAACTCGTCGACGCTCCTCGTCCCGAGGGGCAGGACGCCCCGTCGCGCGAGCAGTTCGAAGCTATTCTGCGCGTAGCCGAAGAGCAAGCCAACGTGCTGATTCAGAATGCTGCGGTGCAGGCCGACCGGCTCATGGCCGCAGCCCGCGAAGAGGTCGCCGCCCAGCGCGCGGAGGCCGACGCCGACGCCGCACGCATCATCGCCCAGGCTCAGCACGACGCCGACCAAGTGCGTCTGAAGATCGACACCGAGTACACGGCACACCAGGCGACCCTCGATCGCGAGGCCGCGCATGCAGCAGAGAAAGTGCACCAGGCGACCCAAGAGGCCACGGCGATCCGCACTGAGGCTGAGAAGGGCGCCGCGGCACTGCGCTCGCTCGTGACGCGCGAGACCGCTCAGCTGCGCGCCGATGCCGAACGGGAGGTTCGTGAGATGAACGCCCGCGTTCTCGAGTTCGAAGAGACTCTCACACGCCGACAGAACGACGCCCAGCAGGAGTTCCTCGTACTGCACAACCAGGCCGTCGCCCATGCCGAGCGCATCACAACGGATGCCAATGAGCAGGTGGCGGCCTCGCTGGAGCACGCCCAGCGGATCTCTGCGAAAGCAGACGACTACGAGCGCCTGATGCGCACGCAGGCGGCCGCCATCGAGGCCGACACGCAGGTGCGCTCCCGGGAGACTCTTGAGCGCGCACGCCTGAAGGCGCAAAAGATCGTCGACTCCGTCACCACCCACACCTCTACCGTGCTGCGCGATGCCGAGGACCACGCACGCCAGTTGCGCTGGCAGCAACAGCAGCTCGCCAGCTTCATGGCCGAGGTGCGCGAGTTGATCCGCCCTGAGGGCGTGTTCAGCGACGACGCAGCTGCGACCGCGCTGGCGACGGATGCCGACGCCTCGGCATCCGATGACGGCGCCGCACCGGTGGACGATATCGACGAGTCTGTCGTCGAAGGCGACGAGATCGAGGACGAGATCACGGATGACGAGATCGCGGCCTTCGAACCCGAGGTGATCGAGGCCGAGCCGGGCGATGTGTTTCTCGGCGAAGAGGTCCTCGACGACGAGATCATCGACGAGGATGCCGCGACGATCGACGGCAAGATCACCATCGACGTCGTCGAGGTCGAGGACTCAGCCAGCCGCTGACCGGTAAGGTCCTGAGCGCCCTTCGTCTCGCTACGCTCGCTCAGGGACCGAGGGCGACTCCCTACCCGGCACCTGAGACCTTCGTCTCGCTACGCTCGCTCAGGGACCGAGGGCGACTCCCTACCCGGCACCTGAGACCTTCGTCTCGCTACGCTCGCTCAGGGACCGAGGGCGACT
>JASGEY010000019.1:0-16996 GCA_047605925.1 Microbacterium sp. | reverse complement strand
GTACGGGGAGCTGACCACGGGCCTGAAGGGCGCGGTGGACGGCATCAACGACATGTCCGAGGCACTGCTGGGCATGATGCGCGCCATCCAAGACCTCGACCAGCAGCTCGCCGGCAGCTGAGCGCAGACCAGATGTGGGTGGGGCTTAACGTCCTTAACTGATCGTGGGCGGGCGCTCCCGCTGAGCGGGGTTCATCCCCTGCGGGGAGACGCGCGCCCACGGCGCAACCGGAGGAATTATGGCGTACGACGACATCGATATCCCGATTGAGAGCATGCTCGAGCTCGAGAAGGCGGTGAAGGACACGATCGCTGAGTTCGAGTCCGCCCGTACGAACAGCGACGCACTGGCGAACGCGATCGGCTCCCCGCTGGGGCGATCGGATCTGCGGGCGCAAGCCGAGCGATTCGAAAGCGCGTGGGATGACAAGCGCACAACGCTCAAGGGGCATCTGGAGGATTTGCTCGAGCGGGTCTCCGGAACCAGACAATCGTGGGAAGACCTCGACAGAGAGCTGCAGGCTTCTCTGGAGCCTGCGGAGGGGAACAAACAACGATGACGGTAAATGGGCCGCAGTATCGATCTGCGCAGATGCTGCCTTCTGTCCGGGGGCGCGAGCTGCGGCGCATCGAAGGGAACGGCGATGACATCGCTGCCCGAGGCGTGGCGATGCAGGATCTGGGGGATCGGATGCAGAAGGCGGCGAACGCGCTCCAGATGATCGCCGACGGCAGTATCGGCAAGGGGCTCTCGATCGACAAGCTCAAGGGTGCCGCGTCCGACGTCTACTCCGACCTGAAGGCTGCAGGCGTTCGCTACTCGCCGAGCGGTGCCGCGCTTGCCGCCTACGGCAACGCCCTCGCCGAGGTCAAGAGCCCGATGAGCCGGATCGTGGATGACTGCGAGGACAGCTGGGTGCGGGTGCGGATCGCGTCCACCGCGCTGGAGGAGGCGACGCAGAACGGGGAGGACACCGAGGCTCAGCAATCGGAGTTCGACAATGCAGTGATCGCCTGGCGCTCCGACCGATCGGGGTACGACGGTTACTACGACACCTGGGACGCGGCATACCAGGCGGCGAAGAGCGGCCTGAAGGACGCGAACGATAACGGCGCCGAGGACGGCTGGCTCGACAATGCACTCCCGGCACTCGAGGTGCTTGGATGGGTTCTCATGGCCGTCGGGGTCGTTCTCGCGGTGGCCGCGTGCATCATTGGCGCCCCGTGGCTGTTGATCGCCGGGGCCATCGTCGGTCTCCTCGCCCTAGCGAACACCTTCGCCCTGTACAAGGGAGGACGTGCAGATGAGACGGATCTCGCGTTTGCGGTCGTCGGGGTGATCCCGTTCGGGAAGGTCTTCGGCGCCTTCAGAGGCACAACGAAGCTCACAGGAGTGCTCGGGGGATTCATCGGATTGGGCGGTCAGACGAGTCGGGGAACTGTCACTGCACTTCTGAGCCGCGGCAACGCGGCCGAGGTGTTCCACGGCGCAGGCAACCTGAACCGCCACGGCTCGCAGGTGCTCCGCACGTGGTTTGGGAACACCGGTGGTCCGAGCGTTCTCAATCGCCTGCTGTACGGCTTCGACGGAGCGGCAGGCGCGCATTTCGCTGATGCTGCCGCGGATCTCTCGCGGAAGGCCAGAGGCAATCTTTCACAGTTCCTCAACGGCGCGAACGGCAACTCGGGTCTGGCAGGGCTGATGGGCGAGGCGGGTACATTGGATCGCGTGGTCAACGTCATCGACAATCCCATCAAGGCAGCGACGGGTATCGCGAGTCAGTTCGGTTGGATCTGATGCTCGCGGGTGACAGCAGCCCGCAGTGGGAGGTGGACGTCCCCTTCGACGAGCGGATGTTCCTCTCTGTGCCGATCGATGTGCGAGCAGATCATACGGTCGTCGCGGACTGGGTTGCCCAGACTGTCGACCGGTTCAATATCCAGGACGGATGGGATCGGGATGCACCGGAGCTCAGGTACCGGCTGGAAGGTCAGGTGCGTCTGCTCTCCGACCAGGCGCTTGCAGCGTTCCTCCTGTGTCCTCGGGGGCTTCCGGGTGATGCTCTCGTTGAAGTCTTCGTCGCTGACACCGATGCCACGCGTCTCGAGGACATCTCCCTCGAACACGCGGCCGCGCTCCCGCAGCGCGTGCACTCGATCACGTCGCCCGACCTCGGCGAGGGGAGAGCCGTCTCGACCCTCATCGCGCTGGAGGATGGGGTGCCCCTCGGTCAGATCCGGCACCAGTTCCTCTCGGGTGGGGTGTTCGTCGACGTCACGGCGGCGTCCACGGATCTTGGAATCCTCGGAGCGTGCCTCGTCGCTATCGAAACCCTCTCCACGGGGATCCGTGTGCGAAGAGTGCAGGTTGCGTCGTGAACTCCTTGCGTCAGGAATTGCTCAGGCTTCCCGGGTTGCCCACCATGAGGATGCTGATTCCGGCCGGATGGCGCTCGCTGCCATTGACGGACGAGCATCTGAGTGAGTTCACGCGAAAGTTCAGTGAGATCCTGATGCGTGCGCATCGTCCGGATCTCGATGCCGAGCTGACCGCGATGCTCGAACGCTGGGCGAAGGAGCTGCGCGGACAGGGCGGCCGCTTCGCGATCCTGCCGCTCGATCGTCCGGAGGGTAGCGTACTCCCTATGTCGCTGACCGTGTCGATCGTCTCCGAACTCGGAGGTCGTTCGCTCGACGAGTGGGTCGCAGCCCGGATCCGTCAGGGCGGGACGGACTTCCTCGACGACGCGCGGACGGTCCTATTCTGGGAGGGCGGCGCGTCGCAGGGTAACGGACTCAACACCCGTGCTCGGACGTATCTGATCCCCGTTCCTGGCACGCGACGCGGACAGGCGGTGCTGCTCTCGGGGATCGAATTGGTCGCGGAGGACGAACCGGCCGACGGTTTCCGACGCGAGGCCGCGTCGATGCTGTTCGACTCGGTGGCTCTCGCGCTCGACTGGCTCCCCGCCGCCTGAAAGAGAGGTCCGGCCCTATGAACCCGGTGCGCCTGCACGGAACCGACGAAGAGATCTCACTCATTGCATCACTTGCGCGACGGGCGGTCGATGCGGATCCCGTGCTGGCGCGGGACGTCCTTCCTGGACTTGCCGCGCTGCGCCGCGCCAGACAGCAGAACACGGGTGCCACCGGCACGCCTGCCCGCATCCCGCAGGTCGCAGCATCCGACTCGCCGCGACGGGTGCTCGGCGTGCTGTGGTCGATACTTTGCGGACTGGGAGTCAGCTCCGCACTCGCGTACGCCTGGGTTCTCGCACCGCCCGTCCGAGGCTTCTCGTTCGACGTGGCCATCGCGCAACCGATCCTGGTGATCTCGGGTCTGGCGGCTCTTGTTCTGCTGGTCCTCGCCCTTGCCACGGATGCTGCGGCCACGCCCGCGCAGGTCGGCATAGCAGCCGTATGGTCCGGGATCGTCGCCGGCATCGCCGTCTTCGTCATGGTGTACCGCGTCGCCGTCGGCTCTTCCCAGGGCACAGCGCTTCCCACCAGCGCTCTGGTCCTCTGGTTCGCCGGTGTCGCCGTGCTCGTCGCCGTGCTCGTCGTCTCGACGCTGCGCTGGCGGCGCCGGGCTCGGGCCGACGCGTCGCGTCGTGGCGTCTCCTGGCAGGGCAACCCGTCTCATCGCCGCGAGATCGGACGCGTCCTCGGTGTCGCTCGTGATCTCGCGCGCAGACGTTCCTCGAGCGACGGCGTGGTGCGGGAGTGGGAACGTGCGCTCGAGGGGCTGCGCGCGATCGACGAAGAGACCCTCGCCCAGGCGAGGGCGCTCGGCCCGGTCGCCTGGATGGTCTGGACCGTTTACGACGGGGAGATCGACATCAGCGGACTCCGCCTGGCGCGGTGAACGCCGCTGCGCTGACACCATTCTCGCTGGCGCCGCGGTGGAGGGCTTCCGTCCGCGTGACGACGAGGAGCGGATCGAGGAACTGGTGGCAGCCGTCGCCAGGTTCGGAGAGGAGCGGCAGCCGTGACGTCGTTCGAGTTCAACACAGCCGCCCTGAATGGCCGGTGGATGCTGCGCAGGTCGACGCACCCGGCATCGCAGTGCCGGATGCCGTCATCGTCGGTAGCGCAGCCGAGGAGCTGTCGGTGCGTCGGCTCGGGATCAGGGTCATCGTCCAGGTGTTGGGCATCGGTGACATTGCTGCGCTTGCGGTGATGATCGTGCAGCTGGCTTTCGGTGGTTCGGGGATGAACGCGGTCACGTGGAACATTGCCGCACTGGTGGTCATTCCACTTGCAGTTGGGCAGGTGCGCGCTTTCGGCGCTCGACGTCGCGATCTTGAGGAGAGCGTGTACCGTCTTGCGCGGTTCGCTGCAGATAACGACTTGCGTTAAGTGGCCGCCGGGCATGCGGCGCAGGCATCCCGTCGTCCGTTATCGGAATGGGAGTCCGCTCGCGATCAGGGATCTGCTGCGCTCGCCGCAGCAGGGCGTTGCGGTTGCGGTAGGCCCGGCATCGGAATGGACGCGGCGGGATGCCGAGAGGGAGGCTCTGTGCGCAGCGCCCTAAACGGGGCGTTCATTTGCTGTCGGGCTTGTGGCGGCCGTTGTTATCACGGCGATCGGTTGACACCCGGCGGCTCAGCGCTCCGCGTCGGCCAGGTGACGGGCGTTGTGCCCGAGCACTTTCACCATGATGCCGTGACGGCGCAGCTCTGCGACGGTGCGGCTGCCCTCTTCGGCGTCGCGGCCGAGGGCGTTGATGTTCGCGACGACGAGCACGTCGCCGGTGCGCAACGTCGCGATCAGGCGGGCGATGCGATCGCTCCAGCTTTCAAGAATGTCGGGGGCTGGGTGACGGAAGCCTTCGATGGGTACGCCGAAGCGCGTGAGCTCGTCACGCTGCTCGACTACCGATGGCATCCCTTCGCGTGCGACGACGAGCCCGACCAGGCGTGAACCATCGGGGCGCGCAGACCAGAAGTCACGGTTCTGCTGCAGCTCGGTGAAGCACTTCGGGCATTCGGCGGCAGCGTGCGGCAGGTGCAGAGGACTGGTCAGTGCAGCATCGACGGATGCCGCCTGTGTCGTCGGTTCGTTCGTCTCGCTCATGGTGCACCTCCGGCATCCATTCTGCCCTGTTGCGTCGACAACGGTGGTGACTGCGCGCGCCCGGAGTACTCTCGATTCATGACTTTCAATCCGGATGCCGACATCTCCACCAACACCACTCGTCGGAGCGGGCGGGGCGCCGTTGTCGCCGGCGTGGGCGGCGTCGGTCTACTCGGCATCCTCGCGCTGATCGCTGGACCGCTGCTCGGCATCGATCTGACCGGATTGATCCCCGCAGACGGCGGTACTGGCGGGGCTGGCTCGTCGCAGGAGTCCACTCTCAGCGAGTGCAAGACCGGTCAGGACGCGAACGAGAATGTGGATTGCCGCATGGCCGGCGCCGAGGTCGCCCTCAACGCGTTCTGGGAAGACGCCGTCGACGGCTATGTCAAGCCGGGCATGGTCGTCGTCGACGGCTCCACTTCGACGGCCTGCGGAACGGCATCCAACGCGGTGGGGCCGTTCTACTGCCCGACTGACCAGACCGTCTACATCGACCCGACGTTCTTTCAGGTGATGCAGCAGCAGTTCGGGGCATCGGCCGGCGAGCTCGCTCAACTGTATATCGTCGGGCACGAGTGGGGCCACCACATCCAGTACATCACCGGCACGATGGACGCATACCCCAACAACGGCACCGGTCCCGACAGTAACGGCGTTCGCACTGAGTTGCAGGCGGACTGCTATGCGGGTGCGTGGATCGCCCGGATGTCTGAGGAGAAGGATGCCGACGGCGTCTCGTATCTGCAGCCGTCGACGGAGGCACAACGCCGTGACGCGCTCAACGCGGCGCTCGTCGTAGGAGATGACCACATTCAGCAGCAGTCCGGCGGGTTCGTGAGCCCTGAGAGCTTCACGCATGGCACCAGTGAGCAGCGGCAGTACTGGTTCGCGAACGGGTACACGAATGGGCTCGGTGTGTGCGCCGACACCTTCACGCTGCCGGGCGACCAGCTCGGCCCGCAGTAGCGGAGGGCTAGGCGCGCAGCGCCGCAAGCAGCGTTCTCACCAGGCCGGCGAAGCCGCCGCTCACGCGGAACCGCGTGAGTCCCTCGCTGACTTCGGCCCCCGTTCGGGAGGAGACGAACCACGGCGGTTTCGGCAGAATCGTGCCCTTCGTTGCGCTCAGAGCGCCTCGGTCGTGCAGCAGGCCTCCGATCCATCTCGGCGATGGGCGGAACGGTCCTCGGATCACCGAGCGCTCCACATCATCGAGAAGCAGCGCGTTGTGAACCACACCGATACCGCTTCCCACATCGGCGATCGAGTTTCCGGGGAAGGCGCCCCACGTCAGGGACGGGGTGATGAAGCCGAACGCCGTCCAGGCGTTGATCGCGATCGACCCGTAGTGCAGTGCCGAGATGGCGCGTTCGAACCCGGTGCCGAGCGACTTCTCGGTCACGGGGTCGATGAGCACATTCGCGCCGAGCGTGCCTTGCAGCTCGTCGTTGGCGTAGGCGACGGCTGCGTCGAGGAAGACCTGCCCTGATCCAGGTATGGAGACCACGCCGAGCACCGGCGCGAAGTACTCGGTGCTCTGGAGCGCCTTGGGGTCGTCGCCCTCGCCGATCTCGATGAGCAGGCGGTCGCCGAGCACGAGGGCGTCAGGGTAAGCATCCGTAGCTTGGTCCATTCGCGATGGCGACCCGGGGTACCAGATGGGGCGTTCGGGTGCGTTCGCGTAGGCGCGGCGCAGCTCCGCTCGGAACTGGTCGGCCTGTGGCCAGTCGTCCGAGAGGATGACGACCTGGCCAGCGATGCAGTTGTGACCGCAGTTCTGCAGTCGCATCGTTGCAATGTGCTCGGCCTGGTATGCGAGGTCGGCGGCCGTCCAGTTACCCGGGACGACGATGATCGGAGAGACGCCGCCGAGCTCGGCGGTGATCGGCTTCTTCAGCAGCGGTCGGTTCTCGCGGCGGCGCCGTAAGGATGCTTTCCGCGCAGCAGCATCCGCAGCATCCGCCGACGACCCCCAGACGATGGCGTCGAAAGTTGCCGCAGATCCGGTGATGTGCACGTGCGCGATGCCTGGGTGCCTGGTGAGATATGCGCCGACGGCAGGTCCTCCGCGCACGATGCGCAGCACGCCGGGCTCGATGAGCGGGGCGAGCGCGCGCTTGTAGATGGGTACCAGCGCGTCTTGGGTGGGGTTGACCTTGAGCAGCGCGGTGCGGTTGTGCGCGAGCAGCTCGTACAGCACGTCGAGCACCGGGATCGAGGTGATGTTGCCGGCGCCGAGCACGAGACCCACCCCTCCCGACTCCGACGGTGTCAGCTGAGCGAGACCTGCCGCATTGCGGGCCTTGAGGGGCGTTGTGCCTGGTGTCAGCCAGACCTCGCCGGTGAAACCTGACAGCAGGAAGCGGTCGATGCCGGTGAGCGGAAAAGCATGCACGCGCGTGCGCCCGCCGGGTGCGCGATCGATGCGGATGCCGTCGAGCGGGTTCGTGCCTGCGGCCAGACGCGAGAGGGTCTCGATGTAGGCGTCGAGGGCACCGAGCACGGTGTAAGGGCCGCTGAGCCATTCCTCGCCTCGGAGCGGATGCCGAGCGTCGAGACTCTTGGAGGATGCGGCCGTCACTGCCCAGTCTTCGGAGGTGGCTGCGACGCTCGTGCGGACGGCGCGCAGCAGGGTCACGCGCTGCGAAAGGGTGAGCGCCGACCAGATCGAGGTTCCCGTCTGCAGCTCACCGATCGCCTCGTCGAGGTCTGCACGCTGCCGGTCACCCAGATCGCCGGAGACGGGCGTTGCGGAATCCGCCTTTTTCGAGGTCACACGCGGCTCAGATCAGGGAGAGTTCGCGCAGCTTCGCCTCGACGTCGGCGTTGGAGGGTTCGACGTGGTGGCTGGAGTCGGGGTAGACGACGACGGGAATGTTCGTTCGGCCGGAGATCTCCTTGGCGACCTCCGCTGCGTCTGGGTCAGCGACCAGATCGACGTAGGTGTAGTCGACACCCAGGTCGTCGAGGTGCTTTTTCGTGCGGATGCAGTCGCGGCACCAGTCGGCGCCGAACATCGTGATGGCGGATGCTGCAGGAGCTGTCATGGTTTCAGGATACGACGAGTGGGGCTCCCGGAGACGACCCGTTGTCTTGTCAGTGACCGCCGACGGCGGCGGGCGCCGAGCCGGCCGTGATCGCGTCGAGAGCGCGACGCAGCGCAGAGCTCGACGTGTGGGCGGTGTACGGGAAGTACACGACCTCGACTCCGACCTCGGCGAACTCGCGCTCGAGGCGCAGGCCCTTTTCAGTGCCGCGCCAGTCGTCGCCCTTGAAGAAGTGTGTGAAGCGCACGTCGCGCCACGAGTCCATCTTCGACGGAGTGGTCTCGACATAGACGTCGTCGACGAAGGAGATGTGACGGACGATCTCCGCACGCTCTGCAGTTGGGATGACGGGCTCAATGCCCTTCACCTCACGCAGCATCTCATCGCTGACAACACCGGCGATCAAGACGTCGCAGTGCTGCTTGGCGTGACGAAGCAGATTCAGATGCCCGATGTGAAACAGGTCGAAAGCACCGACGGCGTAGCCGATTCGCGTCCCCATGATCTCCCCAGATCGTAGATACCCCAGGAGCGGATCCCCATCCGCCCAGCGACTCCCACAGCCGCCGCACATGATCATATCAGGTCTGGCGGGCTCTCGCGGCTAGACCACCGGACGAGTCACGCCGCGCGCGATGAGCTCCCCAAGGCTCTGCGCCGCTTCCGCCGCGAGGGTCTGTCTTCCGAGCCGGTGATCTTCGGTGCGCATCGTCGAGCCGAGGCGGTCGTGATTCCCTTCGATCTGTACTCGAAGTTGCTGCCCGCGATCGAAGAGATCGAGATCGCCGAGCTCGTCCGCGAGCGTTCCCAGGCAGGCGAGGCGACGCCGCTCAGCGAGCTCGCGGAGTCCATCGGTCTCAACCCCGCCGACTACGCATAGTGGCACTCCAGCCCCTCGCCCTCACCCGCGACGGGAAGGTATCGGGGGAGCCATTGGGCAAGCACGTCCGCACCGGGGATCTCTCCGACTGCTACAAGTTCTACTTCGACCCTGACGGCAGCGGCAAGCCGCGGCTCCGCATCGTCTACCGCTACACCCCGAACGAGGTCCAGGCGGTCGCACTCGAGGACGGCGCGATCGGACGGCGCGACGACCGGGACGTCTACCGCATCGCCGCGCAACGCCTCGGCCGCACGTAACCGGGGGTGGGGGTCCTTCGTCTCGCTGCGCTCGCTCAGGAACCGGGGTGGGGATGCTGCGCTCGCTCAGGAACCGGGGTGGGGATGCTGCGCTCGCTCAGGAACCGGGGGCTTTCCGGGTTCGGAGCGCATAGCAAGTCGTGAAACGATGGGATGCAGGTGAAGAAGGGGAGCATTGGTGGTACAGGTCACGGTCATCGTCCCGACCTACAACGAACGCGACAGTGTTGCCGAGCTCGTAGCGCGAGCATCGGCGGCGCTTGACGGGCGCGACGCCGAGATCCTCTTCGTCGACGACAGCACTGACGACACGGCACTCGAGGTCGAGCGGGTCGCTGCCGACGCCCCTCTTCCGGTGCAGGTGATTCACCGCGATGACAACACCGGCGGACTCGGCGGGGCCGTCGTGGCAGGTCTCAGGGCAGCGGCATCCGATGTCTGTGTCGTCATGGACGGCGATCTGCAGCATCCGCCCGAATTGCTGCCCGCCCTGCTCGCTCGCTTCGACGAAGGCGAAGCCGACGTGGTAGCCGCCTCGCGATACGTCGGTGGCGGCGACACCAGGGGATTGGGCACGGCCGTGCGGTTCGGTGTCTCTCGGGCTGCGACCTGGCTCACCAAGGCGATGTTCCCGATCCGCCTGGCTCGCAGCACCGATCCGATGACCGGTTTCTTCGTCGTCGACCGTTCGAGGATCGACGTCGACGCTCTCAAGCCCCAAGGGTTCAAGATTCTGCTGGAAATCCTCGCCCGCAACGATCTGCGCATCGCCGAGGTGCCGATGGAGTTCGGCGAGCGGCGGCACGGCACCTCCAAGGCGAGCGTGCGGCAGGGAGCGACTTTCGTCGCACACCTCGCCAGGCTCCGCTTCGGCAAGATGTCGCTGTTCGCACTCATCGGAGCCATCGGCGCTATCGCCAACCTCGGCATCATGTGGCTGCTCGTCGAAGCCGGCGTGCCGTACGTGTGGGCGGCGATCATCGGAGCCGAAGTCACGATCGTCGGCAACTTCCTGCTGCAGGAACGCTTCGTCTTCGACGATATGACGACGGATGCTCGAGGCGTCGGCATCCGTTTCGTAACCTCGTTCGCGTTCAACAATGTCGAAGCAGCCGTGCGGATCCCCGTGATGGCGTTGATGGTCGAGACCTGGCACATCTCCAGCGTTCTTGCCACAGGGCTGTCGCTCATCGTCGCGTTCTTCGCGCGATTCCTGTTCCACTCGCTGGTGGTCTATGCGCCGCGCAGAAACACAGAGGCCGCGGCGTCCGAGCCGAAGCCGGACACCGCGGCGCTCCGCGTGATGAAGGCGATCGATGCGGAGGCGATGCGGCCGGGGGAGCTGTAGGCTCCTGACGCATCGCCTCCGGTGCGTTCAATCGAGCAGGGTGAAACCGGACCAGTTGGCAATCACGCTGTGGGGTGCCGACTTCGACAGATAGGTGACCACACGTGCGACCGCGCCTGCGGCGATCGGGGTTGCGGTGGTCGCCGACACCTGCGATGCAGGCTCCTTGTTTCCGACAACCCACGCCTTTGCGCTGACCGTCGATCCATCATTCGCGAGCACGACCTGGATGCTGTCGCCGTTGGTGTAGTGCCCGGCCGGAGCCAGCCACTGCTGATCAACAGGGTAACTGCGTCCGCCCTGCAGGCGATACAGCGTCAGGTAGAGGCTGCCAGACGACTTGATCGCCACGGTTGCACGGTAGCCCACCTCGTTGTCGCCCGGCGTCACGAGATCGAGCGATCCGTAGAGGACTCCGGAGTTCAAGGTCTTGGGCACGCTGAACACTGCAGTCACGTCTTCCCGATCGGTAGTCGTGGAGGAGTGCTCGTGCTGCTCAATCTTGCCTGGGATCAGAAGGGGGGAGCCGGATTCGACGGCAGGCGTTACGGGGGTCTCCGTCTCAGCCGGAGCCGGGGGAGTCGTGTCGACGGGCGCCGGCGTGACCGTCTCAACCGGAGTCGGCGTGACCGTCTCAACCGGAGTCGGCGTGACCGTCTCAACCGGAGTCGGCGTGACCGTCTCGCTGGTCGTCGGAGCGGTTGTGCTCGGAGACCACTTCCAGATCTTCAGGCTCTGGAGCGTGATCGAGGACGAGCGCCAGGTCACCGCGGGCGTACCGACGGTGCACCCGGTCAACGACGCGCCGCATCCGATCTGCATGGTCACGCGCGGGTACCAGGTTGCGCTGGTGCGCTCGAACATGGCGTCCCAGTCGAAACCAGTCGGAACGTCCTCAGGGCCGACATCGAGCATGACGACGCCGTCGACGCTGATGACGATGCTGTCGGGAGACTTCTCCATAACGTACGTGTGCACAGCCGTTGGGCTGGGATTCGCCAGAGAGGTCCACTTGGCAGTGCCCTTGGTGCTCTTGTGGCCGCTGCCGTACTGGTTGTGAATCGTCGCGGTCACAGCTTTCGCAGCGCCGAAGACCTCCATCAGGTCGATCTCGCCGTGGTTGCTGTCGAGCGGGCGTAGCCACAGCAGTGCAGGCCAGAGGCCCTCGGCCACCGGAACGGTGCCGACGGCCTCGACACGGGCGTAGTTCGGGATGCTGATGCCGGTACCCCTGGCGTCGCCCGACGAGTAGGCGCTGCTGCCCACCGCCGTGTTTTTGCCGACGACGGTGAGCCCCTTCTCGGAGAACGAGACGTTGGCTGGGAGGTCGTACGAAAGCGTGTTTGCTGCCTGTCCCGTTTCGAGCTTCCAACGGCTGGAGTCGCTGAGGTCGACGTCTTCCTGAAAGGCCCAGCCGGCGAGGTCTTGATCAGAAGTAGTGGCGGCTGTCGCCGCCGTTGGCATGGTCAATACCGTAGCGATGAGGGTGGCGCTCGAGAGAGCTGCCACGAGCAGTCTGCGGTTCGATGTCATAGAAATATTCACTCACTTTGGAACCCCCTCCGCGGAAAGTAACGAGAACATCACAACACGAGCCAGAGCGAAAACGCAAATGTCTGAAGCCCGTCGATGTCAGGGTAGGCGGATCTCGCTCGAGGGTGAGAGCACGATGGCGCCAGCAGGGACATCCCGGAATACGACCGCATTCGGGCCGATTTTCGCGCCAGCGCCGACCGTCACGGCACCGATGATCACGGCGCCAACCCCGATCTCGACGTCGTCCCCGATGGTCGGGCAGTCCGTCGACTCCCGGCGATTTCCCAGGGTGACGCCTTGGCGGATCATGACGTTCGACCCGATGACGGTTGCCGGGTTCACCACGACTCCGACGCCATGCCGCAGGCGAAGTCCAGCGCCGACGCTGGTGCTCACGGGGAGTTCGATGCCCATGAATCCCTCGGTGATGACCTTGTACGAGCCGCCGACGATGATGAACATCAGTCTCGCGAATGGGCCGGAGGATGACTTCCATCGCTGAGCACGACGGAACCAGCCCAACACGAATCGGCTCTTCGGGTACGCGGAGTTGGCGGTTCGATCCGCGTTCCATGCGGCGCGGAACGTCGAACGTGGATCCGTTGTTGCGGCCGCCATCACATGCCTCGTCCTCGCCTGTTCAGGATCGAGACAACTCTTTCACCCGAAACGAGCCCTATGCCGACAGCCAGCGCAAGATAAGCACGTGGCTGGCGCAGGTCATGCGCGATTGCGCGCTTGGCCCAGGTGCGAGCCTTCGGTCGGTCGCCCAGTGCTCCGTGAGCAAAAGCGATCTGCCCTTCTATGCGGGCCTGACCAACCTTGCTTCGGGTGAACTCCGGGTGCTTGTGCAGCAGATAGCTGAGACCGTCGACGATGCCTTGCCACTTCTCGCTGAAGTAGCTCGTCCGGTCCCAGTGGATGATCGTGAGCGCATCGGGAACGGCCACGATGCGGCCGACCTTCGCCGCGCGAAGCAACACGTCATAGTCTTCCCCGTACGACGCGGGAAGGTTCTCGTCGACGAGTCCGAGCGCGCCCAGGAGGGCGTCGCGACGCACGACGAACGATGATGGGTGCAACTCGGTGATGCGTGAGCGAAGCAGGTCGTCAAGATTCACCGCCTTCGGCGACAGCCGTTCGTGCACACCTCCTGCCGACTGGATCTCGATACCCGTTGCGGCGAGCACGACGTCGGGATCATCGAAAAGGGGCAGCTGCGCGGCGAGCTTGCCAGGCTTCCACTCGTCGTCGTCGTCGCAGAATGCGACGAGGTCGGCGCTTGCCGCCATGATCCCCGTGTTGCGCGCGCCGGCGAGACCCGGAGTGCGCGAGTTCTTCATTGCGCGTACGGTGTGCGGTCCTCGGGGCAGATCAGAAAGCTCATCGATCTCGGTGCCGTCATAGACGAGAACTACCTCGATCGGCTGCACGTCGTCCTGAGCGAGGACGGACGCGACTGCACGTCGCAACAACTGCGGGCGGTTTCGCGTCGCCATGACGACGCTAATGATCGGATTCACCGTGACTCCCCAAAGTCTGGTCGAAGAGCGCATCCCCATATGCACTTCAGAAAGTTTAGCGCACCTGGGGCTGTATGTTCCCTCTGCGCAGTGAGGCGGAGGTTGCTTGCTCGCGAAGCAGCACGGCGGCGACGGCGAAGGTGAGAATGAGTCCGTAGGGAAGAACCCCGTAGAAGAACACCTCGACGAGGATGACGAGCTGTACCGCGTGCATCGCGAGCATCGCCGTGCTGCGCACTCGCCCCGTCGCCAGGAACATCCACAGCAACGCACCGATGAACAGTGCAAGCGCCGGGAATCCGTGCGAGAACATCACCATCCACACGTGCCCCTGCGTGCCGGCGGAAGGGGCGTCTTCGATGTAGGACGGCCGGGGGGCTCCGTACCCGAACAGCGGAGACTGAAGCGTACGGCTGAACGTCTCCTCGTAAAGGTTGGCCCGGTCTCTCGTTGAGGTGCTCGTTTCAAGGCGATCGGTCAACTTGTCGAGGATGCCCATCGAGAGCGCTGCTGTCGCGAAAATGACGCCGGTGACCGCCAGCACCACCGCCTGGCGCAGACGACCATTGAGTGTGTACCTGATGAGCATGTACGCCGCTGCGACCCCGAGCCCCATGAACATGCCGCGGTTCAAAGTGAGGAATGCCGGGACGACAGAGAGCGGCACGAGGACGATGAGTGCCCAGAACCGCCATGTCCCGCGCACCTTCGTCATATATGAGATTACGAGCGGCAGCGTGATCGAGTACACGTTCCCCCAGCCGTTCGTATACAGGAACGGCGCCGATGGACGCGGATCGATTTGCAGCCAACCATCAGGGTTGTACTGGGTGAAACGACGGACGACCATCTCGCCGATCAGCTCGTTCGCCTGCAGTCCTTGGGGCAGGATGTAGGCGAGTGGCGTGCGGAAGGAAGCAACGGGGAAGAGCGCTCCGGCGTACCCGCCGATCACAGCCCAGAGCCAGAAGAGCGTGATCAGACCGAGTACATACCTGGGCGTGAGCGTCTCACGCGCGTTGTACACGTACATGAAGACAACGGTGACGGTGAGGTATAACAGGGCGCGATAGATGAAGCCGATCATCCGGCCGGAGGTGTCGATGCCGATGACGGAGGCGAGCATGAAGAGGATGAACAGCATCCACAGCCAGTAGCCACGCGGAATCTGAATTCCACCGCGTCTGACCATAAGGATCACCATGCACGCGGCGAGTGGGATCCACATCATCTCCGCGAACCCGAATGCCCACCAGATTGGGAAGAACCCGAGAATGGCGGTCAGTGGCCAGCGCGGTAGCGCGGGTCGCGCCGCAACACCGCGCTGCTGCGGCGGGGAGACCCTCTCCAGTGTGCGCACCCGTCCTCCGGATTTCCTCAGGCTAACCAACCTAGAATAGGTGCAACAGTTTCACAGCGCCTGAGAAATACAGCCAGCTGTGCCGTGGCGTGCAAGACGAGGGGGATCCTGGTGAACGAGGATCAGGGCAACACAGTTTCACTGGGGTTTGATCAGTACGTCTTCATCTTGAAGAGACAATGGCGAGTAGTCTTCGCTGGGGCCGTCGCGGGACTCTTGGCGGCGGGTGTTTTCCTCGTTGTCGCACCGACAACGGTGACGGTGACGACGACGCTGAACCTCAACGTGATCACAACCGATCCATTCAACCCGCAGAAGCCAGCCTCCGGCCTTCTCGATGACGCCACCGAGGCCGACATCGCCAGCTCGCACGTCGTCGCCGCCAGAGCGGCAGAGAATCTGGGAGGGTCGACGACGGCATCCGAGATTCGCCGTTCGTCCACGGTGGCGACGTCATCAAGCGCGAGTGTCGTCAAAGTGTCGTATGAGGCGGCAACTGTGAAGCAAGCGGTCGCCGGTGCGGATGCCGTCGCAGACGCGTATCTGTCGTTCCGCAGCGAACAGGCGCAAGAGCGCATTGCCGTCATGGTGAACAACATCACCTCGAGCGTCGACACATTGAACGAGACGCTCAAGGGCGTCAACAAGACGATCACCACTGCGGGGACCGACAGCGTCGATTACGCGCAGGCGACGACTCAGCGCGCGCAGATCCTCAGCGAGCTCGATGATCTCCTGTCGCAGCGAAACGTGCTTCAGGGAGTCGACACCACGGGAGGAATCGTGCTGACCGCAGCCGATGACAGCACTCCCGAGTACTCGCCGGGTCGCACCATGACACTGCTCACCGGACTGGCCGCTGGACTCATTCTGGGCGTCATCGCCGCGTTCGTGCGTAACCCCTTCGACCGTCGACTGCGCAACACCGTTGAGATCGCCCGATCGCTTGGCGCGCCTGTTTTCGCAGAGGTTGATGTGGCTCAGGAGCGTATCCCGGTCTCTGGTGAGGCTGCCGATGCGCTGCGCGTTGCCAGAGAGCGGATGCTCGTTGACATCGAACTGGGATCCACGGTGCTGGTGGTCGACGCCACCCACGCTGCGAACATTTCCTCTACTGCGGTCAACCTCGCTGTGGTCACAGCGCAATCCGGGTTCGACGCGCGACTCATCGTGCCGGAGGCCGGCACCCGCGTCGATGCAGCATTGCGAGATGCGCTGAAGCTGGGCGATCCCGACCCGATTCGCGGATTGCGGACCTCACGTCGCATCCGCACCTTCAGTTACGTCTCCGTAGACGCCGAGGCGGGGGATGCGCAAGGGGACCCGCTGCTGACCGCCCATGTGCACGACGTCATCGAGGCCACACCCGACGATGCGCTGACCTTCCTCGTGCTCTCAACTGCCGCGCCCCATGCTGCAAGACTCGCCGCACTGAGGGTCGCCCACATCGTTGTCGTTGTCGCGCGAGAGCACTCGACAACGGCGACCGAAATCGAGTGGATTCGCGAAGAAGCGGAAGGCATGGGTGCGGTCGTCCTCGGGGCTATCGCAGAGCGACCAGTCAAGAAGCATGATGCAGATGGAGTGCTTGTGGCTGCACGCGACCATCGTGCCGCCGACGCCGCGCTGTCGTAAATCGGACCGAAAATCGGTGCTCCTGTCTGATCCGTGGGTTATCGGCCGGGGGTGGGGCGGTGGCCGCCGAGGGTGAGCGTGGCGAGGGCGATGAGGGAGTCGGCGGAGCGGAAGCCGAACGCGACTCGGGTGGTGAGGCGGGTCTTCGTGTTGACGGACTCGATTCGCCCGTTGGACAGGCCGTGCTCGATCGTGGCGAGGATTCGGTCGCGGTGCTTCACGATGCTGCGTTGCAGTTTCACGAACGCGGGGATCCGGGATCGTCGCGCCCACGATATCCACCGGTCCAGCGCGTCGATGGCCTGCTCGTAGGGGAGCTTGAACACGGTCC
>JASGEY010000018.1:0-14261 GCA_047605925.1 Microbacterium sp. | reverse complement strand
GAAGCGGCAGCGCCGGCTCGGGTCGATCGAGGATGTCGTGTTGTCGCTGTCAGCGCGCGGGATGACGCACGGCGATATCGCTGCGCATCTGAGTGACGTGTATGGCAGTGATGTGTCCACGACGACGATCTCGACGATCACCGACAAGGTCCTTGAGGGGATGGTCGAGTGGCAGAACAGGCCGCTGAGCCCGGTGTATCCGGTGGTGTTCATCGACGCGATCCACGTGAAGATCCGGGACGGGCAGGTATCCAACCGGCCCATCTACGTCGCTCTCGCTGTCACCACGGAGGGTAACCGGGATATCCTCGGGCTGTGGGCCGGGGACGGCAGGGAGGGCGCGAAATACTGGTTGCACGTGCTCACCGAGCTGAAGAACCGGGGCGTGCAGGACGTCCTCATGGTGGTGTGTGACGGGTGGACTGGGCTGCCTGACAGTGTGAACACGGTCTGGAAAGACACCATCGTGCAGACCTGCATCGTGCACCTCATGCGGAACAGTTTCACGTACTCCGCGAGACAGGACTGGGACGCCATCTCGCGGGGCTTGAAGCCCGTGTACCAGGCCGCGACCGTCGCCGAGGCCGAGGAACGGTTCCTGAAGTTCTGCGAGCAATGGGGAGCGAAGTACCCCGCGGTGGTCAAGCTGTGAGAGAACGCGTGGGCCGAGTTCGTGCCGTTCCTGCAGTTCGACCGCGAGATCCGCCGGATCGTGTGCACCACGAACGCGATCGAATCCGTGAACGCCAGGATCCGGAAAGCGGTCCGCGCCCGCGGACACTTCCCGAACGAGCAGGCCGCACACAAATGTGTCTACCTCGCCGTGATCGCCCTCGACCCCACCGGGCGAGGCAGAGCACGATGAACCCAACGATGGAAAGGCGCCCTCAACGCCTTCGACATCACCTTCAACGGCCGGCTGTCCGCCCACAGCCACTGACACGAGTTACACCGTTTGCTTGACAGGCCCCTTTCCGGGATTCTGACGCCGCACTCTCGCAAACACCAACGCCGCCAGTGCGGTGGCTAGCACAGCACAAATGGTCACCGCGGCCCATAGCCACAGGGACGTTTCGAAGCCGACGACTGAGCGTTGTTCTGCAAACGTCACCGAACCGTCTGGCGCGTCCCCATAGGAAGTGACTGTGACGATCGGCGCGAGGAGCACGGCGACGACGACGAGCGCTACCGCGCCAATCAAGAGCACGACTATACGATCTCTCTGCACACCATTCATGCGAAGCAGTTTCGCAGAGAAATCGCTGCGCGCGCAGAGCCAGTTATCAACCTGCAACCACCTGCTGGACGCGGAGCGCGTCTAGGACGAGACGGCAGCTCGGTTCCGTCCTACCTCGTGAGAGCACGCGCAACAGACGACTCACCCACGCCGCGGACGACGGGACAGGCGACGCAGAATACCATCCACGGCGCCGTCGATGCTGAGTTTTCATTGACACAGCTTCAGCGTTTCCGCGAATATCACACCTATGACCAACAAACTGGGGAACGTATGACGTGCGATCGGAGTGCTGGGTGCGGTCGCGCTTAGCGGTCTTTCAGCGACGTCGCTGGCGCACGCCGATGATCAGGCGCCAGAGGCATCGAGACCGTGTGAGACGGTTCTGACTGTCGAGGAGGTCGCGGCGTCGTCGCAACTGGCGGCTGAGTGCGTGCTCGAAGGAAGCATCGTGGTGGTCGATGAGGAAACCGGACGATTCCTGGCCGTTCCTGCAGAAGGGATCGTCGTCACATCACAAGGGTTTCCGAAGAAGGCTCGAAGCCTGTTGAAGAAGTCTCCCTGCGGAACGATGGGGACGCGGCTGCCGCCGTCTTGATCGGGGATGAGGTCACTGGGTCGCCCGAGGCTGCCGAGGAACTCGAGGCAAGATCCGAGGGCAACATTGTAGGAGGGTCAAACTCGCCCACCTCGTCCAAATGCAGCTCGACAACGGCCTACACGCTAAGCGGCTCGATCAATCGCTACGGTCAGTGGTACTGGAACTCCAGCGGCGCGCCGTCGGGTGCCTTGTCGCAAATCAACCTCGCCGTCTGGGCTATCACAGACGGATTAAGCACGACATGCGGTAACCGCTCCAATGGTTCGTTCGACACGTATCGAGGAACGACTACGAGCTACGCCGGGATCGCCGCTGACGGATCCTGCACAGGACAGTCGGGCAAGAACGAGGTCTCCTTCGGAAACATCACCGGAACCTACCTCGCCTGGACCTGCACCTATTCGGCTCTCTGGTCTATTGGCGAGGCGGACATAAAATTCGATAACAGCAACCGCACCTGGAACACCGCTGCCACCGGATGCTCGGGGCGATACGACCTCCGAGGGGTTGCGACTCACGAATTTGGTCACTTCTTTGGCCTGAAGCACTCGGCCCAGTCTGCGGGACAAGTCATGGCGCCCACAACGGGAACGTGCAACATGGCCAATCGCCAGCTTGGACGCGGAGACCAAGAAGGGCTGCGACAGATTTACGGCAACTGATGTTGTCCGATCTAAACAGGCTCATCGCAAACGAGGGTGTAGCTGTGGGTAGCGCTTCGCGCTGCTGGGGTTGGGGTCGAGGTCTTCCGACGATGGAGGTTCCTACTCCGTCCATGCGAATGACCTCGACGTGTCCCACGCCACATCCAACGGACCCACCGAGGCGATCAACGGCCGACTCGACGAGTGGCTCGCTGCGAACACTGATTGAATGTTGGGCGTCTGTTTCCGTTCGGGTCCGTGCGTCGCGGACCTGTGGCAACTCCTGTGAGACAGGCTCTCGCTCGAGCCGGACGGCCTAAGTGAGAAAACCCCAGGTCAGCGGCATCGCTCCCCGACAACCGTTGTGAGATCCGTCCGCTATTATTTTGTTTACGTAGTTTACATACTCGGTGAGCGGAGCCCATCGGCTCGCCACGACGACTCGGCTTCGAATCTGAAGCCCTCTCACAAGGAGTGTTCGATGAAGTTCTTCCAACGGCTCGGGCGGTCGATCATGCTGCCGGTCGCAGTGCTTCCGGTTGCCGCGATCCTGTCCGGTCTCGGCTACTGGATCACGTCGGCTGCGGGTGCCAATATCGTGAGCACCTTCCTCGCCGCGGCTGGCGGGGCGCTCCTTGACAACATGCCTCTGCTGTTCGCGATCGGAATCTCGATCGGCATGGCCAAGAAATCCGACGGCACCTCCGCCCTCGCAGGTCTGGTGTCATGGCTCGTGGTCACAACCCTCCTCAAGCCCAACACTGTCGCCGCCTTCACTGGCGTGGCCGATGTGGCCGAAGTGCCCGCAGCCTTCAGTTTCGTGCAGAACGTTTTCGTCGGCATCCTATGCGGTCTCATCGGCGCCTATTGCTACGACAAGTTCAAAGACACGAAACTCCCCGACGCGCTGTCGTTCTTCTCCGGCCGTCGCTCCGTCGCGATCGTCACGGCCGCCTTCTCACTCGTAGCCGCAGTCGTCTTGTTCTTCGTCTGGCCCGTGCTGTACGGCGGACTCGTCGCCTTCGGTGAATGGATCGTGACACTCGGCCCCGTCGGCACCGGCATTTACGGCTTCCTCAACCGCATGCTCATCCCGGTCGGTCTGCATCACGCACTCAACTCCGTCTTCTGGTTCGATGTCGCCGGCATCAACGATCTCAACAACTTCCTTGGCGGTGAGGGCACATACGGAGTCACCGGCCAGTACATGACCGGCTTCTTCCCAGTGATGATGTTCGGTCTGCCGGGAGCTGCCCTTGCGATGTACCTCACAGCGAAGACCACACGCCGCAAGGTTACTGCCGGCATCCTGCTGTCCGGTGCGATCTCCTCCTTCTTTGTCGGCGTCACCGAGCCGCTCGAGTTCGCCTTCATGTTCCTCGCGCCGATTCTGTATGTCATCCACGCGCTGTTCATGGGTATCTCGATGGCGATCAGCCAGCTCCTGCCGACACGCATGGGCTTCGGTTTCTCGGGTGGATTCATCGACC
This sequence comes from Microbacterium sp., assembly GCA_047605925.1. GTDB lineage: Bacteria > Actinomycetota > Actinomycetes > Actinomycetales > Microbacteriaceae > Microbacterium. The sequence goes on along the minus strand of JASGEY010000018.1, from coordinate 10,289 downwards.
TCGTGCTCGGCTGGGCGAATCCGATGGCACAGAACCCCTGGATGATCCTGCTGATGGGTGTCGTCTGGTTCTTCATCTACTTCTTCGTCTTCTACGTGGTCATCAAGCGCTTCAACCTCAAGACCCCCGGCCGCGAGGACGACGAGGCCGCCGACGAGGGCGCCGAGCACGCCACCGCATCGAAAGCCGATGTCTACCTCTCCACCGCTGGTCTGTTCCTCGCAGCCCTCGGCGGCAAAGAGAACATCACCGAGCTCGACAACTGCGCAACCCGACTGCGCATGGAGATCGCCGACGTCTCGAAGGTCGACGAGAAGGCCCTCAAGCGGGCGGGTGCGGCCGGCACGATGAAAGCGGGCGGGCACTCCGTTCAGGTCATTTACGGACTCAACGTGCAGTTCGTGAAGGACGCCATGGAGCGCATCATGTCCGGCGAAGCGGCGGCGCCGACGGTATCCGCTTCGCATGAGGGGGGCAGCGCCGGGCGCACGGCCGTTGCACCGAAGACGGATGCCGGTGTCCGCACTCTCCGTCAGCCTCTGGCTGGCGCCGTTGTACCGCTGACGGAGGTACCAGACCCCACCTTCGCTCAAGGGATCATGGGTCCCGGTGTCGCTATCCAGCCCAGCGGTGACACGGTCTTCGCCCCGGCGGCCACCACGATCGGCGCGACCTTCGACACCAGCCATGCGATCGCGCTCGAACTCGACGACGGCACCGAACTGCTCATCCATGTCGGCATCGACACGGTGCAGATGAAAGGCGACGGCTTCGAGACTCTCGTCGAGAAGGGCGCCCGTGTCACTGCGGGCACGCCGCTGCTGCGCTTCGACGCAGCGAAGATCGCCGCGGCTGGGTACTCGGCGATCACTCCGGTGATCGTGCTGAACGACGAGAACGCAACGATCGAGTTCGCATGAACACCCTACGATGCCCGTCGGCCCGGTGCCGGCGGGCATCGCCAGGCAGGTCTCTGGGCGCGCCGGTCTGAATATGCAGGTCACCGGAAGTCCCGCGAGTGATGTGATACTCCGATGCTGAGGTCTTCGAAGGCATCGGCGAGAACATTCACGACGCCCTCCGCGGATCGCTCGAGGATGCCGCGGACGATGAGCGCAGCAGAGTTCCGGGCGATGCGGCGATAGCGCTCCCAGACTCCCGCCGAGCAGATGACATTGACGAGCCCGTGCTCATCTTCCAGATTGATGAAGGTCACGCCGGCTGCGGTCTCCGGGCGCTGCCGATGGGTGACGAGTCCTGCGACCTCGATCCGCCTCCCGGTTTCGTGCGCGCGCAGTTCCGCAGCGGTGAGCACTCCCCGTTCTCGCAGTTGCCAGCGGAAGTGCGCGATCGGATGATCGTCCACCGATACCCCGGTCGCCCAGAGATCGGCGGCGAGGCGCTCGTAGCTGGACGGGTCGGTGAACAGCGGCGGCTGCACGGCCACGACCGTCCCCGCAAGGTAGCGTGCGCGATCCTCAGCAGCGGAGCCGGCGAGCCAGATCGCCTCTCTGCGACTCAGTCCCAAACAGTCGAAGGCTCCTGCGGTGGCGAGCGCCTCCAGCTGCGCGGTCGTGGCATCCGTGCGCCGCACCAGATCGCGCAGATCTCGGTAGGCGCCGTTCGTGTCGCGTTCCGTCACGATCGTCTCGGCCATCTTCGCGCCTATCCCGCGGACTCCGCTGAGCCCGAGCCGCACAGCATAGGCATCATCTCTGCGATGTTCCGCTGACTCGTCGGGGGCGTTCCTGGTGAAGCGGGTCTTGAGCGGCGGCTCGATCTGGACGAGGCAGGAGTCTCGTCCGCTTGGTCCGCGCTGTGCGCCGAGCGGCTCCAGCGTCTCGGTCGCAGCGGAGGCGTGCAGATCGGGGCGCAGCACCGTCACTCCGTGCCGACGCGCGTCAGCGGTCAGTGTCGATGCGGAGTAGAACCCCATCGGCTGCGAACGCAGAAGCCCGGCGAGGAAAGCTGCGGGATAGTGCAGCTTCAGCCAGGAACTCGCATAGACGAGCAGGGCGAATGACAATGAATGCGATTCGGCGAAGCCGAAGTTCGCGAACGCCTGGATCTGCGCATAGATCCTGTCTGCTTGCTCCGCCGTCAATCCATGCCGCGCCATCCCCACGTAAAGCTGTCTCCTGATGCTGTCGATCTTCTCTAAGCCCCGCTTCGAGCCCATCGCCCGGCGCAGGGTATCGGCCTCGTCAGCTGTGCAATCGCCGACAGCGGTCGCCATCTGAATGAGCTGCTCCTGAAAGATCGGAACGCCCAAGGTGCGCTCGAGCACTTTCTCCAGGTCGGGATGCGGGTAGGGGATATGCATGGATACACGCTCTTCACCCCTCGCCAGGCGACGCTCGTTCTCCGCATCGACTCGGTCCTTTTCCATCTTGAGTCGCACGAAGGGATGCACAGCCCCGCCCTGGATGGGTCCGGGTCGGATCACTGCGATCTGGATCGCGAGATCGTAGAAGCAGCGCGGCTGCAGCCGGGGCAGAAGGCCCATCTGAGCGCGGGACTCCACCTGGAAGACCCCGATGGAATCGGCCCGGCACAGCATGTCATAGACCGCTGGTTCCTCCTTGGGGATGCTCTCGAGCGTCCACACCTCACCTGTGCTCGTCCGGATCAGGTCGAAGCAGTGCTGGAGGGCAGAGAGCATCCCCAGCCCCAGCAGATCGAACTTCACCAGACCCATCCAGGCGGCGTCGTCTTTGTCCCATTGGATGACGGTGCGGTTCTTCATGCGAGCGTGCTCGATCGGCACAACCTCGCCAACGGGTCGTTCGGTGAGCACCATGCCGCCGGAGTGGATGCCGAGATGCCGTGGTGCCTTCATGAGAGCGTTCGCGTAGGTGCGGACCGTGTCGGGGAGGTCGCCGTCGGCATCCACCGTGACCTCGCCTCCCCAGCCGTCGACCTGGCGGGACCAGGCATCCTGCTGGCCGGGGGAATACCCCAGGGCGCGTGCCATATCTCGCACCGCGTTCTTCGGCCGGTACTGGATCACGTTCGCGACCTGGGCGGCGCGGTCGCGTCGGTACTTCTCGTACACCCACTGGATGATCTCTTCGCGGCGGCCTGAATCGAAGTCCACGTCGATATCGGGCTCCTCTTCGCGGGTGCTGGCGAGGAAGCGCTCGAAGGGGAGGTTGTAGAGGATCGGATCCACTGCTGTGATCCCCAGCAGATAGCACACAGCGCTCGCCGCGGCCGATCCTCGCCCCTGGCAGAGGATGCGGAGCTCTCTCGCCTTGGCGACGATGTCGTGCACGATGAGGAAGTAGCCGGGGAAGTTCTTCTTCTCGATCACGTTCAGCTCGTGCTCGATCCGGCTGCGGCCGTCGGCGTTCAGCCGCGGATACTTCTCGGGCACGGCATCCCAGACCAGCGTGCGCAGCCAGCTCATGGGCGTGTGTCCCTCAGGGACTGCCTGCTTCGGCAGCGCGGGACGCGCCCGACGCAGGGGAAAGGCGGATGCCGCAGCGATCTCGAGGCCGTGCTCGATCGCTCCAGGGTAGCGTCGGAATCGTCTGACCATCTCTGCCCCGCTGCGCAGATGCGCTCCGCCATGCGTCGGCATCCATCCGTCCAGCTCATCCATGCTGCGCACGGCTCGCACCGCAGCCATGGCTTCGGCGAGGCGGGCCTGCTGCGGTGACGCATAATGCACGTTGTTGGTCGCAACGACCGGCAGCCGCAGCCTACGGGCAGCCTCGAAGAGAGCGTCGTTTCGACGAGTGTCCAGCGGGTCGCCGTGGTCGTAGAGCTCCACAGCCACATGATCGCGCCCGAACAGGTCGATGAGCTGACGCAGCGGTGTCACTGCGTCCCCGCGCTCCAATCCCCGTCGCACACCGCCTTTACGGCATCCGGTGAGGATCGTCCAGCGGCCGCCAGCGCGCTCACGGAGATCCTCGAGATCGTAGACGGGTCGTCCTTTCTCGCCACCCCGCAGCTGTGCGGCGGTGATCGCGCCGGAGAGTGCGTGATACCCCTCAACGCCGCCGGCGAGCACGAGCAGGTGCTCGCCGGCAGGATCGGCAACCCCGCGCTGCGGGGCATCGAGCTCCAATGACAGCTCGGCGCCGAACACCGTCTGCACGTGCGCCTTCAGATCGTGCGCCGTCTCGGCGAACCGGGCGACACCGTAGAACCCGTCATGGTCAGTCAGAGCGAGGGCTGTGAGCCCCAGTCGCTCTGCTTCGAGGAGCAGCTCTGCGGGGGAGGACGCCCCGTCGAGGAACGAGAACGAGGAATGCGCGTGCAACTCGGCGTAGGGCACGGGGTTCTCAGGGCGTACGAACTCGGCCACTGTGGGCGGACGCCGACGACGACTCACCGGATCAGGGGCCTGCGCCCCAGAGACGTCTCTCAGTGGCGCCTTGCCGCTGAGAGTGCGTTCCAGCTCGCTCCAGGAGGACGGCGGATTGTGCCAGCCCATCAGTGGTACCTCCCTTCGGCCCACCAGCGGCGGCCTGAGTGGAAGACCAGCCACGCTCTGTCTTTGTCGTCGACGATTTGCATCCGATGCCCGCTGCGCCCGTGTGCGTTGTCCCACAGCTTCTCGTGCACGGGCCAGGGGCCGGCCCATGCCTGCACTTCGGCGCCGTCGATCCATGCAGGGGGCGCACGAAGCGCCCCGCGCTCGTCGATCGTGACCACAGCGCCGTCAGCAGCTGCCACGCCGACGGGCTGCGGCGGTTGGAACACTTCGGCGGGAACCGGATCGGGCAGACTCCCCGGCCAGGGATACGTCGGGTCCCGAGGGGGAATGCAGCGCTCACCCCAGGGGGTGAGCACCTGCCGGTCGGCGAGCCAGCGGCCGCCGGAGAGCGCGGCAGTGACCACGCCATCGTGCCCGAGCATGGTCTGTACGCGCGAGACCGCGTGATGCAGGCGCTCATCGGTGGCCGCTCCGAACAACCCGGGCTGATGATGGGCCGCGTCGTCAATCGCGACCGGCACGATTCGCACGCAGGCGATGCCGCCGAACGCTCTGGCCTCGTCGACCGGTCCCTGCGCGGACTCCGCTGCCAGCGCCTCCAGCTGCCAGCGCACACGGTCGACGAGATCGGCGGCGTCGAAGCAGGTCGGATGCAGCCAGGACCGTGAGTGCACTCGGCCGCAGTCGTCGGTCAGGTCGATTCGAGCCTGGGTGCATACGACGCCGGCGTCGGCGAGAGCGAGGAGCACGGCATCCGCTGTCTGTCTCACGCCGAAGGCGACCTGATCGGCACCGGCCAGTGCGGGTTCGAACTCCACGGTGCGCGCCAGTTCAGGATCGGGGGCTCGCTGGGCGGGCACTCGTGAGTCATAGCCCGCAGCCAAGGCGTGCAGGCGCGCTCCGCGCTCACCGAAGCGATCGCGAACCCCAGAACCGGCGAGTGCGGCGAATTCGCCGAGAGTGTGTACGCCGAGGCGAGTCAAGAGTCCTGTGAGTTGTTCGTCGCGAAGCACCTGAACCGGGAGCGGCGCGAGGAACTCTGCAGCCCGACCCGCGGGGACGACGGTGCAGGCATCCGCTCCGCGTGCGGCGAGCTCTGCGGTGAACGGCCCATCGGCCACCCCGATCCGCAGTTCGGGGTAGCCGGCCTCTGTGAGGGCTGCGAGCAGCGCGCGTGCGGCTTCGGCTTCACCTCCGTGATAGCGGGCAGGCCCTCTGGCCCTGACCGCGGCGAGTCCAGGGCGCAGCAGTGTTGTGCCGGGAGCATGCTGCTCGATGAGACGCAGCACGGGAAGGAAGGCGCGATCGTCTCTGGTCGGATCGTGCGGGAGTAGCCGCAGCGCGGCGAGCCGCCCTTGCGCCTCCCTGCGGCGCTGGCCTACGCGGATGCCGTGGGCGCGCGCGGATGCCGTGCAGGCTGTGATCGTGTTCGCCTGCACCAGAGCGGTCGGCGGATGCGGGGGCGGTCCGAGGGTGGCGCGTAGCGGCCAGTCGGGGAACCACAGTGCGAAGACACGGAGCGGAGCGGTCATCCGGCCACCGCCAGGGGATCGAATCGCGCCGCAAACTCGGTGACGGTGGCGGTTTCGACGGGTTCGACCGCTCCCTGGCTCCCCGGTAGTCGCACCTGCACGCTGGAGGGGCGAGGGGCATTCCTGACCTGCGCCGTCACGGTGGCTGTACACCCCGACAGTAGTCCCCACCCATCGCCGAGGCCATGCCACTGCGGATCGCTCAGCCGGATGCTGCCTTGGCTCTCCGGCCAGGACAGCCGGTCTGCTCCGGAGACGAGTACGGTGGTGCCGCGATCGCGCAGGCGAGCGTTCACGCGCGAGATGTCGGCGCTCCGCGGCTGCGAACCTGGATGTACGGCGATCAGTGGGACGACCTCCGCGAGGGCGGATGTCACCGCCAGCCATCGCTCGCCGGGGGCTGGCACGAGGATCAGTCGTTCCAGATCGACGCCGAAGGCGGCGGCGGCCTCGATACCGAGCGTTGGCATGCCGATCACCGCGCACCAGTGCCCCCGTTGCGAGGCGGTGCTGAGTAAGGCGAGCACGAGCGAGGGTGAGGGCGAAAGCGTGTAGACGGTGCCAGTGAGCAGGCCATCGTCGGGCAGCAGTGCGGAGAAGGCGGGATCAAGAGGGAGGACGGGATGCTCGCTGCGCCGCCGCTGCATACGACCGATCTCACGTCGCAGGCGCAGCACCTCTCTGGCGCGGACATCGTCTGCGGAGAGCTTCGATGTATCGAACCTGTTCTCCATGATCACCATTATCGAATATCTGTACTAATAAAACAAGCGAATGAGAGGATGCTAATTCGAAGCTCAGACATTGTGATGCGAGGTTATCCACAGCCGTTCACGCCGGCACCCGCAGATCTTCTACTCTTCGAGGATGGATCCGAGAACCGTGCTGATCGTGCTCGTGCATAGTGCGCTGCTCGGCATCGGCGGGTGGCTCACGGTGATCGACATCCGCACGCACCGGTTGCCGAACCGCATCGTGCTGCCGACGCTCGCGATCGTTGCACTGCTCGTCGTACTGGATGCGGCGGTAACGGGGGAGAGCGCGGCTCTCATCCGTGCGGGGTGCGGGCTACTGATTCTCGGAGGCTTCTATGCGATCCTGCGCGCAATGAGCAGAGCGGGGATGGGCGGGGGAGACGTCAAGCTCGCGGCGCTCATCGGCACTGTGCTCGGCTGGCATGGATGGACGGCGCTCGCGGTTGGCGCAGCATCCGCTTTCGTCCTCGCCGCTTTCTATGCTCTTGGTCTCATCGCGCTACGAAGAGCGAACGGCTCAACGCGTATCGCCTTCGGTCCCTGGATGGTCGTCGGCGCGGTCCTTGGCATCGCGATCTTCTGATCGGTTGCGTCCGGGTTAGGGTGAGCACATGACACTCGCGCGGCCGAATGGCGAACCGCTGGACGGGCAGACCACCTCTCACGCGGAGCCCTCTCATGTCGTCGAAGTCGAGCGCAAGTACGACGTCGACGTCGACACTGTCCTGCCCCAGTGGGAGCACCTGCCCGGCGTCGATGCTGTCAGCGAAGGAGAACTGCGCGAGTTGGACGCCCTGTACCTCGACACTGCAGACGCCACCCTCTCGCATGCGGGCATCGCTGTCCGCCGCCGCACAGGTGGACCCGACGCCGGCTGGCATATCAAAGGGCCGCAGGACGGTGACGGGCGGCTTGAGATCGGCTGGCCACTCGGCGAACGCGATGGTGTTCCGGATGCCGTTGCCCAGGCGCTTTCACGCTGGACGACACAGGAGCTGATCCCGCTCGCCCGCATCGAGAACAGTCGCACGGCCTACCTGCTCACGGGGCCCGCAGGCATCGTCGCCGAGTTCGTCGACGACCGAGTGCGTGCCAGCGATCTGCGCGGTGGCGTCGAGCGTGAGTGGCGGGAGTGGGAGCTGGAGCTCGGTCCTGCCGCCCCGGACGACGACCAAGGGCGCGAGGCGCTGTTCGCCGCAGCGGAGCAGGCGATCTTTGCTGCAGGTGCACGCCACGCGGCATCCGGGTCGAAGCTGGCCAGGGCGCTCGGCTTCTGAGCCAGCGCACGTGCCTGCCTGGTCTCGGAACGGCCTGCCTGGTCTCGGAATGGGGAGTGCTCTCGGAGCGTCAGAAGTTGATCATGTGCCCTGCGAGGCCGTGGAAGCCTTCCTGCAGAGCCTCAGACAGCGTCGGGTGGGTGTGCACATTGCGGGCGAGCTCGAGGGCTGTGAGATCCCACTTCTGGGCCAGAGTGAGCTCGGGCAGTAATTCGGAGACATCGGGGCCGATCATATGCGCACCGATGAGTTCGAGGTGCTCGGCGTCGGCGATGAGCTTGACGAAGCCGACAGGCTCGCCGAGTCCGTGCGCTTTGCCGTTCGCCATGAACGGGAACGTCGCGACCTTGATCTCGCGCCCCTCGTCTTTTGCCTGCTGCTCGGTGAGTCCGAAGGAGGCAACCTGCGGCGAGCAGAAGGTCGCGCGCGGCATCATGCGGTAGTCGCCAAGAGTCATGGTCTCAGCACGGCCAATGGTCTCAGCGGCAACAACGGCCTGCGCCTCAGCGACATGGGCCAGCTGCAGCTTCGCCGTCACGTCTCCGATGGCATAGATGCCATCGACGTTGGTGCGCATGTGGTCGTCGATGTCGATGGCACCGCGCTCGGTGAGCGCCACGCCGGTGTTCTCCAGGCCGTAGCCGGTGACATTCGGCGCGAATCCGATCGACATGAGCACCTTGTCCGCAGTGATCGAGCCCTGCTGGCCGTCCTGTGCGGTGTAGGTCACTGTGACGTCAGAGCCACTGTCGACCACGGTCTCGACCTTGGTGGAGGTGAGGATGTCAACGCCGTAGTTCTTGTACTGCTTTGCAATCTCCTTGGACACATCGGCGTCCTCATTCGGCAGTGCACGGTCGAGGAACTCGATGATCGTGACCTTGACGCCGTAGTTCGTCAGCACGTAGGCGAACTCCATGCCGATAGCGCCTGCGCCAACGATGACGATCGAGCCGGGTAGCTCGCGCGTCATGATCTGCTCTTCGAAGGTCACGACGTTCTTGCTCAGCGTGACACCTGGCAGAAGCCGCACAGTGGAGCCGGTGGCGATGATGACGTTGTCGAAGGTGACCTCTTCGGTCGTGCCGTCGGCTTTCGCGACCGAGATGGCCTTCGGGCCGGTAAAAGTGCCTCGGCCGTCGTACTCGGTGACCTTGTTCTTCTTCATCAGGAAGTGGATGCCTTTGACCCGACCGTCGGCGACGACGCGCGAACGGTCGAACGCTGCGCCGAAGTCAAGGGTGAAGTCACCGGAGATGCCGAAGAAATCGGCCTTGTGGTTCAGCGTGTGCGCGATCTCCGCGTTTTTGAGGAGAGCCTTGGAGGGGATGCAGCCGACATTGAGGCAGACACCTCCCCAGTACTTTTCTTCGATGATGGCGGTGGAAAGACCGAGCTGCGCGCTGCGAACGGCGGCGACGTAACCGCCGGGACCGGCACCGAGGACGACGACATCAAAGTGTGGCATGGCTCCAGCCTATCGCGCCGCAGAGTCACCTGAGCCTGTCTCCGAGCGGTTGCCTCGGCGCGAAAGAACGAGGATCACGGCGGCGACGACCAGCACTCCGACAACCCCGAGCATCCAGAATCCGGTGCTGTCGCCGGATGAGCCGCCCGGCTCCGATGTCGGGGTGCGGACAGCATCCGGCGTCGCCTGTGTCGACGGCGTCGGCTCCGCAGTTTCGGCAGGAACGGTGCTCGTCGCGACGGTGAAGGAGAACTCGCCGGATGCCGGGTGGCCGTCGCTGGAGACAATCTTCCACACGACGTGGTACACGCCCGCATCTCCTGCGGCGACGAGTGGCTGTGTGACGACCCCGCCGCTCAGGACTGCGGGGCCGTTCGAGACCGACGTGCCGGCAGCATCCGTCACCACCACCTCCGTCGCGCCCGCTGCGTCGATCAGCTTGCCGCTGAAGGTCAGCGTGAGCTCCGCAGGGAGCGTCTCTACCGTGGCGTCCGCTTCGGGAGAGGACGACAGCAACGCATCGTGCGCAGAAGCCGGCAGTGGCGCGAACAGAGTGAGGAACGCGGTGAGCAGGGTTGCCGCAAGTGCGAGCGCAATTGAGCCAATCGGGATGCTGCGTGCTGTGGTTTTCACGTGCTCAGCCTATGAAGCCGTGGTATGCGATGGCTGAGTGCGACGCGGCCCGTAGTGACTCACGTCAAGATGCTCGCGAATGGTTGTCGCGTGCCTCATCTGGTTTTGCTCGCGAAACGGTCTGGTTGAGGACGTCGGTCTTGGCCGCGGCGAGGTTGATCAGGCGGGTCTGGATGT
>JASGEY010000017.1:0-76882 GCA_047605925.1 Microbacterium sp. | reverse complement strand
TGATCCCGAGCAATCCGCCGACCTCGACACGAGCAGCGCGCTGCGAGATATCGCCCTCCGCGACCCGATCCGCATACATCCGAACCGCGCGCGCCTGGGTCTCCTCGTCATACTTCTTCGATACAGGCATGAATCTCTCCTTGGTTAGATCATGCCCTCCGGCAAACCCAGGCCGGTTCAAAGCGACAGCAACCCCGCTGCCGCATAACCCACACTCTCCGGCAAACCCAGACCGATTCACACCTGACCCGGATGGAACGGTTCGAACCGCTTCCAGACCCCCGCGCCCGGCTCCACGCGTTCAACCGAACGATCAACATGCTCGACACCATCAGCGGGAAACAAGCCGTCAGCATCGCTCATACCCAATTTTCCCAGACACCCCGCGATACCAAGGGAACCCGCGCGACGCGCCAACGACTACTGACCCGCGCTCCTAGGATCGGATGCATGGGGAAAAAGGTGCACAAGATCCACTCCCTGCCCGACGGTTCACCGTGGGACAAGGGAGTGCCACCGCAGGGCTCGAACGAGCATCCGCTCATAGTTCGCGGCCTTGATCGCGTTCTCACGATCCAGCGTCCGCTCGTACTCGCGCACATCCGCAGCATCCGTCTGCGCCACCCCGACGCCACACCAGCAGAGATCGTTCGCATTCTCGAGACCCGCTATCTGTCTGCGGTGACTGCAGGTGGCGCCGCCGTTGGCGCAACCGCGGTCATTCCCGGCATCGGCACTGGCGTCACCCTGGCACTGTCCGGTGTCGAGACCGTGGGTTTCGTCGAGTCGACGGCGTTGTTCGCGCAGTCCGTCGCAGAGGTGCACGGCATCGCCATCGCGAACCCTGAGCGCGCGCGAGCTCTCGTGATGACTCTCATGCTTGGCAAGGAAGGCGTGGCTCTTGTCAGCCAGCTGGCGGGCCAAGTCGCAGGACGCGGCGGCACGCGGTCTGCATACTGGGGCGAACTTGTGACGAAGTCGCTTCCGCGCGCAGCCGTCGGGCCGATTGTCGATCGACTCAAGAACGCGTTCATTCGCCAGTTCGCCACGCGCGGCGGGGCATCGCTGATCGGCAAGGCCATGCCTTTCGGTGTCGGAGCGGTGATCGGTGGAACGGGCAACCACATCCTGGGACGCCGGGTGCTCACAACCTCGCGCCAGGCGTTCGGTCCGGCTCCGCTGACGTTTCCAGCTGAGCTGGAACCGGTCGACGGAGCAGAGAAACTCGAGAAGCGGATGCTGCACGGCGCGCAGTCCGTTGCTGGCGCAGTCGCTGGCGCTGCAGAGACGGCGGCACGTGGTGTCGCCCGGGTCGGGCAGAAACTGGTGAGGCGGGAACACGGGGAGCGCGGCGACTCGTCCTCCACATCCGATCTCAACTGACCAATCATCCACAGGTCACGCCAGGCGACCTCTGACGGGGCGCTCCGCGTCGGATGCCGCTTCTAGCGTTGCCCGCATGTTGAGACCTCTCGATCCGGCCGATGTGCCTCCACCCCTGGCCTACCGCGTTCCTTGGCATGTTGCACGAGAAGACCCCGCCCACCCACTCGTGACCAATATCAGTGGCGAGCCTGCTGATTTCGTTCGTGTCCTCCGCGACGACCGCAGCGGATACGAAGGAACACAGCTATGGGGTCAGGTGCTGCCTACGGAGCAGATCGAACTGTGCCTGTGCGCGGCGGATCTCGACGAGGCCGTCGTGACCCTCGCCTGGTTCCGCCCCAGCGACGGAGTGGAGTACCTGTGGCGATTCGTGGTGTGATGCCGAGCCCTGTGTTGCGTGATGCGCAACATGCTACACATCACGGACGATCAGGTCCTTCCGACACAAGGGCTTGAGAGTGCTGTTCGAAATGGGAAAGACGACGGGCATCCATGCTGGACTACGAGGACTACCACTGATGGACGAACTGAAGCCGATGTACGACCCGCCGCACCCGGGCGAGTTGCTCGTCGATGTCTGCCTTCCTGCTCTCGGCGCCTCCGCTGAGAGCTGGCTGGCGATGCAGAACGCCCACGACCTGTGGGTTGCACGCCGCACGGTGAATCTCGACGCTGTGAGAAAGATCGGCCGCGCACTCGCCTGAACTCGATCCCGAAGTCCGGCATCCGCGATGACTGCAAGGCATAGCGCACCTATCGACCAAAGGATCCTCGATCCCGTTGTAGCGAGCATCCAACGGCCTCCGACAAGCCCGCGCTAGGGTGGAGAACGTGACGGAACAGCCCGAACTCTCGACCACCGCCGGCCGCATCGCAGACCTCCGCGCTCGCTACAACGAAGCCGTTGTCGATGCCGAGAAGCTCGCACAGCAGAAGCAGCACCCGAAGGGCAAGATGACCGCGCGCGAGCGCATCGAATTGCTCGTCGACCCCGGCAGCTTCGTCGAGTTCGACGAATACGTCCGCCACCGCACCACCGCCTTCGGCATGGACCGCAACCGACCGTACGGCGACTCCGTCGTCACCGGCGTCGGAACGATCCACGGGCGCACCGTCGCCGTCTACTCTCAAGACTTCACGACCTTCGGAGGCTCCCTGGGCGAAGTCTCCGGAGACAAGATCATCAAGATCATGGAGTTCGCCCTCACCGGGGGCCTGCCGATCATCGGCATCCTGGACTCCGGCGGCGCGCGCATCCAGGAAGGCGTGCTCGCCCTCAGCAAGTACGGCGAGATCTTCCGCCTCAACACACGCTCTTCCGGGGTCATCCCGCAGATCTCGATCATCATGGGCCCCGCAGCCGGCGGTGCCGTCTATGGCCCTGCTCTCACCGACTTCGTGATCATGGTCGACAAGACCAGCCAGATGTTCGTCACCGGACCCGACGTCATCAAGACCGTCACCGGTGAAGACGTCGGCATGGAAGAGCTCGGCGGCGCCCTCACCCACAACACGCGCTCGGGCGTCGCCCACTACCTCGCCGAAGACGAAGATGATGCCATCGACTACGCGCGCACCTTGCTCGGCTTCCTTCCTGACAACAACATGGCCGAGATCCCCGGCTACGAGAGCGGCTTCGAATGGGAGACGACGGATGCCGATCGCACCCTGAACGCGATCATCCCCGACTCCCCCAACCAGCCCTATGACATCCACACGGTGATCGAGCATGTGGTCGACGCTGGAGACTTCATTGAGGTGCAGCCGCTCTTCGCGCCGAACATCGTCATCGGATTCGGCCGCGTCGAAGGCCGCTCTGTAGGCATCATCGCCAACCAGCCATCGCAGATGGCCGGCACTCTCAACATCGAGGCAGGCGAGAAGGCCAGCCGCTTCGTACGCTTCTGCGACGCGTTCTCCATCCCTATCGTGACCCTGGTGGACGTTCCGGGATACCTTCCGGGGACCGACCAGGAGTGGACTGGTGTCATCCGCCGCGGCGCGAAACTCATCTACGCCTATGCCGAGGCCACCGTGCCGCTGGTGACCGTGATCCTGCGCAAAGCGTACGGCGGTGCCTACATCGTGATGGGCTCGAAGCAGCTCGGTGCTGACGTGAACCTTGCATGGCCGACCGCCGAGATCGCCGTCATGGGCGGTCAGGGCGCCGTGAACATCCTGTACCGGGGCGAGATCAAGAAAGCCGAAGAAGCGGGAGAGGACGTCGCGGCCGTTCGAACGCGCCTCGCCAACGAGTACACCTACAGCGTGACAAGCCCGTTCCTGGCCGCTGAACGAGGCGAGATCGATGGGATCATCGAGCCGGCGAATACGCGCGTCGCGATCGCGAAGGCACTGCGCGCTCTGCGCGGCAAACGCGCAGAGCTGCCGCCGAAGAAGCACGGGAACATTCCACTGTGACCACCGGACGAGACGACGAGCAGCCGCCGACGATCGAGCTCCTGCGCGGGACGGCCACCGACGAAGAACTGGCGGCACTCATCGCCGTCGTCAGCGACGCCTATGCGCAGGAGGAGGCCGGAGCAACCGCGCCAGAGCCCCACGTCTCGGCATGGCAGCGGACGCGGCGTCCGTTACGCGGCGCGCTGCGCCGCGACATCCCGTGGGGACGCTTCTCTGGCTGAGCCCGTACGTCGATCGTCCTAGTCTCCCGCAGGTGGACTCAGACTTTTGGCCAGATTCTGTCCCCCAAAATACCTACAGACAACGCTCACAAGAAAGCCCAAACTAGAAGGGACGCTTCGCGTTCGGTCGGTCTCATCGCCCAAGGTAGGCAGCCGTGGACCGGCCACCAGCGGACAGTTTTCGGGTAACTGTGCCGCGACGGCGAGGGGCGGCATCTCCGCCCCTCGCCCCCTCCAGTTCACCTCGGCTCTGGTCTCTCCTCCCCCGATCAGAGCCGAGGCGAAGGCCCAGCCCGCGGGATCTCGTGCCAGAGATCGACCGCGTCATCGTCTCGCTGAGCGCCCGCACGCGCACGTCCGACGACGGTGACGGCTGTGAGTTCGTCGCGTGCTGATCGAATGATGAGCCGGTCAGCACTGGCATCCCCGAGCACAGCGGCAAGCTCGTCGCGGATCTCCGCTCTGCGCTGCTCGTCGAGGTCATCGAGACCTCCCTCGTCGAACACGGTGACCGCGATCCCGCGTCGACGAGCTTCCGCGATTGCATCGCGTACCGCGTCGTTGAGCAGGCTCGCCCCGCGTAGCTCATCGCGCAACCTCCCCTCGGCGAGCCGCGCCTCAAGCTTCTCTTCGTCATCGAGGACACCCTGAGAAGCGACGACCCTCGTGAGCACAGGGCCCGCCACCGCGAGCGCGAACTGCGTGCGTACGCGCCGCTCACGCTGGCGCACCTGCTGCGTCGCTTGCCAGGACGATACCGCCTGTTGAATGTCGACAAGGCGTTCGGTGTCTTGGATGGCGCGGTCCCAGAACAGCACGAGAAGCACTGCCACCAGCATCCACGTAATCGAACCGACCAGGCCGAGCGACAATGCGCTGAGGATGCCGAGATACGCCCCTGAGGTCGCGATAAGCCCGAGCAGGGTAATCCCGGCGAACAGGAAACGGCGGCGAACGACGAGCACGACACCGAGCACGCCGATCGCTCCGATGTACCAGGTCGCGAAAGGGGCCGTGCGATGTTCGACTGCCAGGGAGTACGTCGCGAGGCTCGGAACGGCCACGCTAGAGACGCCAGCGAGCACGGCGGTCCACACCGGCATCCGCACCATCGCCGCCGACCCCCACAGAATCGCGATGTTCACCGACACCAGGTACAGCGCGATCGCTGCCACCATCAGAAGCGGCGCCTCAGGCTGCACGGTCCACCACACGGCACGCGCGGCGAAATACATCGCAAACCCGATCGCCAACAGCGTCGCGACGCTGCGCACCGTGCGGTTCACGAGTTCGTCTCCCATCCCAGCGTCACGGCAGTTCCCGAATCGCCGGAGTCTATCGTCGCAGTACCAGCAACAGCCGCCATGCGAGCAAAGATCGACGCGCGGATGCCGAGACGATCCGCCCCGATCTCGTCCAGCACGAAACCCGGCCCACAGTCGCTGACGACGACCTCGATTCCCCCCGAAACACGTGAATCGACAACGATGTGCACCCCGCGGCCGCCGGCATGAGTGATCGCGTTACTCAACGCCTGTCTCGTCGCAAGGACGAGTGCGCGTGCGACTCGCCCAGGAACGACGCCGGCGGTGCCGCGCTCTTCGACGATCGCATCAACGCCCAGCTCTGATAGAGCCCGTCGCAACTCCGCGACGATCTGCGCGAGAGCGACTGGCTCGTCACTGCCCTCTTCGGCAACGGCCGCCTCGGTGTTGGCCAGGCGGGTGAGCGCTTCACGCGCCATAGCGACGGCGAGGCGCTTCGCACGCTCGCCCTCCGCTCTCTCCGCGGCGATGAGCGCGGCCAGCACGCTGTCGTGCATGAGCGCCGACATCGCAACGCGCTCCTCTTCGACCGCAGCCGCAGCGGTCGCTGCCGCATAGGCGGCGACCGCGCGCCCACGCACGTCATCGACCCCTGCGGCGACCGAGCGAAACATCCACCCCAGCGAGACGATCACGAATCCCAGGATCAGGGTGAAAGACACGTCGAACGCGGTCGTCACCCAGAACTCGCGCGAGAACCCGCCTTGAACGAGGCGCACATAGCCGTACACAAGAGGCATGCCCGCCGCCCAGACGATCTGCAGCCACAGTGGGAATGACAACACCGTGGCGACAACCCCGACGTTCACGAGGAAGAAGATCCACGGCTGCTGCGCCGCATCGTTGTGCAGTGGGTCAGCAATGCTGGGCCACACAGCGAGCGCGATCACATAGGCGATCGCGAACACGCCGGATGCCGTGCGCACGCCCCGCCCGATCAGGCAGGCAAGCAGCATCCCCACCAGCGGGACGAACACCGCCACCAGAATCGCTATGCGTGCCGCATTGGGGTCAGACAGTGTCGTGAGAGCAGCGATGAGCGCCTGAGCGCCGAGCACGGCCGATCCGAAAGCAACCACCGTGGCGAGAATCCGCTCCATGCGCTTGACGGTGAAACGCTCCGCTCCAGTCTCCACGCTCCCCGGCGAGGGGATCTTGCTCCAGGCTTCGCGGATGCTGAGCGGCTCGGCCGACACGCTAGGCCCCGTCTGGTGCGTAGATGCCGTCTTCGATCGCCCGGCGCATCAAATCCACCTTTGTCGATGCGGTCCGACCGACGCTGACATACTTCACGCGCACACGAGAGATGTTCTCTTTGGCAGTCGAGTACGCCACCCCTAGCCTCTCGGCGACGGCCTTGAGCGGGAGTCCTGTGGCATACAGTCGCAGCACCTCGCGCTCGCGGACCGACAACTGTGCGTCGGCGAACTCACGGTCGCCGTCCACAGCACTGGCCCATTCGACGTTGTTGAGCGCCTCTCCCTGCGCCACAGTGCGGATAGCGTCGAGCACCTCATCCAGTGCTGATGATTTGCTCACCACCCCCGCCGCCCCTGCGACCAGCGCCTCGCGCACCGCGGCGGGCCTGTCTGCCACGCTGTGAATCACAACGCTGGCTCCGTCAGCGACGATCGAGGCGACATTCTCGGTCACCGTCGTGCCATCGCCGAGCGTGAGATCGAGGACGACGACATCTGCGGGAGCTTCTGCCGCTGCGCGGCGCCAGGAGAGGTACGACGCGACAGTGCTGCCTGAGAACACCACGGTCTGTTCCCCATCGGCTGCGCACGCCGCCTCGAGCCCGAGACGGACGGACTCGTGATCGTCGATGAGGGCGACCCTGCTCATTCGTCCAGCCTACTGAGTTCGGCAGACGCGTGGCCATGGTCAGCGCGTGAGCAGCGCCACGGTCTCGAAGTGATGCGAATGCGGGAACAGATCGAAGGCGCGCATCCTTGGCACCTGCCACCCCAGCGCGCGGAAGGTCCCCAGATCACGAGCCAGCGCCACCGGGTCGCATGCCACGTAGGCGATGGCATCCGGAGACATCGCGTTCAGCGCCTCGACGACGACCCTACCGGCCCCTGATCGGGGTGGATCGAGCACGACAGCGCCGGCGCCTGATGCGGGCGTGTCAGCGAGAAAACGGTCGACCCGTGCCGTGACCGCCGTGACCTCGATCGGGGCGAGGTTGCGCCTCGCATGCTCGCTCGCCCTCGGACTGGACTCGACGGTGACGATATCGGTCGCGCCCAGATCACTCAGGGTGGCAGCGAACAGGCCCACTCCGCCGTAGAGGTCGTAGTGAGTCGACGCTTCATCGACATGGTCTTCGAGGAGTGCGTAGACGGCGGCGTCCAGCACGGATGCCGCGCGCGGGTGCACCTGCCAGAATCCGTCCGCGTCGACCTGAAACCGCCGATCCCCGACCTTCTCGTACACGACCTCGTGCCCGCGGCGGAGCACTCGCACCCGGCCATCGGCCGGTTCTACGAGCGCGATGCGTCCTGTGCTGGCGCCATCAAGCCCCAGGGCTGCTTCGGCGATCGCTGGTCGAGCCAACGGGTACGACGAGACGTCGATCACCCGATGGCTGCGGGCAGCGAACGGCCCGATGCGGCCGTCGCCGTCCACATGCAGGCTGACTCTCGTACGCCACCCGGTGCCATCTGAGGAGTCGACTGCCTCCACCTCGGGGACCTCAAGTCCACCGCCGGCGAAGCGGTTCAGAGCGTCTGTGAGCACGTGCTTTTTGAGCAGGCGCTGGTGATCGAGAGCGATGTGCCCGAGGTCGGCGCCGCCTGGACGATCTGCTGGATCCCGAGACACATCGGCCTCAGCCCACACATGCGGGCGACGATGCTCCGACGCGTCGAGCACTTCGACCGTCTCAGCGCGCCAGAATCTCTGAGAGTCGGCGGTGGTGCTCGCGGAGTGCGTTGGCGGGTCGAGGCGAGCACGCACCCGCTCGCCGGGAATCGCATCGGAGACGAAAACAACCCGACCTACGTGGCGCGCAACGAATGTTCCACCGTGCGCGATACCGGTGATATCCAGATCGAGCGTGCGGGAGGAGGCAGAGGTCATCCTGCCAGGATACGGTGGGCGGCTACGGTGGTGAGCATGCGCGTATGCCTGGCTTCCACCTCCCCCGCCCGACTGATGCTGCTTCGCCAGGCCGGGATCGAACCGTTGACCGTGAAGCCAGAAGTCGATGAGGACGCAGTGGCGGCGGAGGCCGCGCGACGGCGAGGAGCGGAACTCCCGCCGGACGAGCTGGTGCTGCTTCTCGCTCGAGCCAAGGCCGAGGATGTGGCCCGAAGGCTCTCGGCCGACGGCGACTTCGACGGCGTTGTGATCGGCGGCGACTCGATGTTCGAGATCGACGGCCGCGTCTACGGCAAGCCGTACACCCCGCAAGAGGCGACGCGGCGTTGGGTGCAGATGCGGGGAGATACCGGCATCCTGCACTCGGGCCATTGCGTGTACCGCCTCTCTTCTGGCAGCGCACCTGTTGAAGCGACAGCGGTGGCCTCAGCATCCGTTACCTTCGCCTCCGATATCTCCGACGCCGAAATCGCCGCCTACGTCGCGTCCGGCGAGCCGCTGCACGTGGCAGGAGCCTTCACCGTCGACAGCCTTGGCGGGGCGTTCATCACTCGCGTTGAGGGCGATCCGTCCACCGTCGTCGGCATGTCTTTGTCGACGATCCGGCGTCTTGTATCCGAGTTGGGAGTCACCTGGACCGACCTGTGGTCGTAGGCTAACGACACGTTTCTTCGACTTTCTTGTGGGGAGTCGTCAAAGAGATCGGCCTCGTTCTCGATAGGCTGGCACTCATGCCCATCGAGAAGGTCCTTATCGCCAATCGGGGCGAGATCGCCGTCCGCATCATCCGCGCAGCCCGCGACTCCGCTATCGCTTCGGTCGCCGTCTACGCCGACCAGGACCGGGATGCGATGCACTCCCGTCTCGCCGACGAGGCGTACGCGCTGGGCGGTGCGACCAGCGCCGATACGTACCTGCAGATCGAGAAGATCCTGTCGATCGCCCGCCGATCCGGAGCCGACGCCGTACACCCCGGCTATGGATTCCTCGCCGAGAACGCGGATTTCGCTCGCGCGGTGATCGGCGCGGGCATGACCTGGATCGGCCCCTCCCCCGAGGCCATCGAGGCCCTTGGCGACAAGGTCACCGCCCGCCACGTCGCAGAGAAGGTTGGCGCTCCGCTCGCCCCAGGAACTCCGGGCCCTGTTTCGGGTGCCGACGAGGTCGTCGCCTTCGCGAAGGAGCACGGACTTCCCATTGCGATCAAGGCCGCTTACGGTGGCGGCGGTCGCGGGCTCAAAGTCGCCCGCGAGCTCGACGAGGTCGCCGAGCTCTTCGAATCGGCCACCCGTGAGGCGGTCACTGCCTTCGGTCGCGGTGAGTGCTTCGTCGAGAAGTATCTCGATAAGCCCCGGCACGTCGAAACCCAGTGCCTCGCTGATGCCGCAGGCAACGTCGTCGTGATCTCCACGCGCGACTGCTCACTGCAGCGACGCCATCAGAAACTCGTCGAGGAGGCACCGGCGCCCTTCCTCACCGACGAGCAGAACGCCCAGCTGTATTCGGCCTCGAAAGCGATCCTCAAAGAGGTTGGCTACGTCGGGGCTGGCACCTGCGAGTTCCTCATCGGCGCCGACGGCACCGTGTCTTTCCTCGAGGTGAACACCCGCCTTCAGGTTGAGCACCCAGTCTCCGAAGAGGTCACGGGCATCGACCTGGTGCGCGAGCAGTTCCGCATCGCCGCCGGCGGCACGATCGACTACGCCGACCCCGAGCCGCAGGGGCACTCGATCGAGTTCCGGATCAACGGGGAGGATCCCGGCCGCGGCTTCCTCCCGCAGCCGGGCCCGATCCACGTCTTCAAGACCTTCGGGGGCCCCGGCATCCGTCTCGATTCCGGTGTGACGGCCGGCGACTCGATCTCCGGCGCCTTCGACTCCCTGCTGGCGAAGATCATCGTGACGGGCAAGGACCGAGCCGAGGCCCTTGAGCGCTCGCGCCGCGCCCTCGACGAGTTCGAAGTGTCGGGGCTTCCCACTGTGCTGCCGTTCCACCGCAAGGTCGTGAATGACCCTGCGTTCACGGCGGAGAACGGCGAGTTCGGCATCTTCACACGGTGGATCGAAACCGAGTTCGTGAACGACATTCCCGCATGGGATGGCGAGCTTGAAGCCCCAGCCGAGGCCGCAGGCCGGCACACCGTGGTCGTCGAGGTCGGCGGCAAGCGCCTCGAAGTCAGTCTCCCCAACCGCGTCGCCGCTGCCGTCAGCGCGGCGGGGCGTCCGGCTGCGGTGCCCCCGTCGCGCCGTAGCCACGCCACGAGCGTGAGCGCCGGTGCATCCGGAGACGCCGTGAAGTCTCCCATGCAGGCGACGGTCGTCAAGGTCGCCGTCGAAGAGGGCCAGCAGGTCGTCAAGGGCGACCTGGTCGTGGTGCTCGAGGCCATGAAGATGGAGCAGCCGCTGCAGGCGCACAAGGACGGCGTGGTCGGCAGCATCAACGCCGCCCCCGGTACGACGGTGTCGGCCGGTCACCAGCTGCTGACGATCTCCTGAGCGGCGCCGACTGAGCGGCGCCGGCGTTCGGGGCCGAGTGGGCTACTCCCCCGGCGCGGCGGCGCTCCAGGCGCCGAGCAGTTCCTGACCCGCCTGTGTGCCCAGCATCGCCCGTGCCGATGGCGTGCGGTGGAACCCGCGCAGCGCCGACCAGACCACCAGGGGATGCACCTGCAGCGCCGCGGGCAGGACGGTGACGGTCGCCGAGCCGATCGCGTGCTTCGGGTCGACCCGGAGCCGGATCACCGGACGCTGCTCCATCCCGCGCCGGGGCGCCGTCAGGTCGGCCTCGACGGCGCGGATCGCCTCCCACGGCAGGTGCACCGTCTCGGTCACCCGCACGATCGTCACGCCGTGCGGGCCGAGCGCGAGCCCGACCCGGGGGCGCCCGAAAGAGTCGAACCGGAACCGGGCGACGACCGCGCGCACCGACACGAAGGCGAACAGCACCGCGAGGAACCCCATTGCGACGGCGCCGAGGAACGCCTGCGGCCGCCCGGCGAAGCCGATGTGCACGGCGACCGCTGTCGCCGCGGTGAGCACGAGCGCCCACACGGTCGACAGCACCATCGTGACGACGCCCGCGGGGCGCTCGGCGACGAACAGAGCCCTGACCTCGGGGACCTGCGTTCCGGCGCGCACGAGGCGCGAGGCCTCGATCAGCCTCATCCGCCCCCGCCCGAACGGCCTGCGGACCGCGACGAGGAGCGCAGTGGCGCCGAACAGCACGAGCACCGCACCAGACCACACCCGGCCCGCCGAGCCCTCCGCGAAGACGATCATCACGGCGGCGACGGCCCAGAGCGCAACGGCGACCCAGAGCATGCCGGTGATCCGTCGGGGCCGCGGCTCCCCCCACGCCGAAGGCCAGCGCTCCAACGGCAGCAGCGCCGCGTGCTCCGCCGTCACGTCAGCCGGCCTGAGGGCACGCGGGACGACAGCAGCAGGTGTGGAAACGGCATGACGTCCATTCTCCCAGGTCGGTCCGGGGTTAGGGTGGAGGCATCGATGCCCATCGAGGAAAGACCGCATGTACAAGATCGATCCCGCCCGCCTGAGCGCGCACGCGACCGCGTTGACCGAGGATCCCTCATCGACGGCGACGGCCTCCACGTACGCCGCCGACCACATGACGCTCGAGATACTGGACACGTCCTTCGTCTACTCGAAAGCCATGTTCGCCGCGAACGAGACCGTCGAAGCGCTGCAGAGCTACTTCACCGCGCTGAACACGGCACTGACGGCATCCGCGACCGAGCTCGAGGGGACAGCGACGCGGTCTCTGGAGCTCGATGACGCGATCGAAGCCGAGCTCGATCGCGAGTACCCCGACGCCGGTACTTCCCCAGGCCCGACCACGCCCGCCGGCGATGCGTCTTCCGGTTCTGTGCACAACGCCGTCGATGAACTCACGCCGCCTGCCACCGAGGTCCCGGAGGATCTCGTCGCGACGATCCTCACCACCGACTGGCTGAGCCCCTCATCAGCGCTCGCGCAGGTGCTGGACTGGATCTTCGACTGGGACTACCTCGACGTCATCGCGAAGAACTTCAGCGGCGACTGGAACAAGCTGTACGAGGTGTCCGATGCCCTCAAGCACCTCGGCGCGTACACGCGCGTCCAGGGTGACAACGTGCGCCACGAGATGGCGGTCACGGCCGGATCGTGGAGCGGCGAGGCGGCGACGGCCGCCAACGCGTTCTTCACCGACATGGCGGACAACCTCCGCGACGCCGGCACGAAGATCGCCGAACTTGGCCCGGAGTTCGAGGCGGTGTCGCGCGGCATGATCAGCACGGCCTCGCTCGTGAGCGACGTGTTCGCGAAGATCCTCGACGCGGCGCTCGTCGCAGCGATCTGCATCGCCGCCGGCACCGTGAGCATCGAGACGATCGTCGGTGGCATCCTCGGCTACCTCTGCGGTGGTGTCGAGATCGGCTACGCCCTATGGCTCGCCAAGTCCGCCTACGACACGGTGCAGAGCGTCATCACCTTCTTCGATGCCCTCAATGCCTCGGTCGGCGTGCTCAGCTCGCTGCTCGCCGGCGGCGCCGACCTTCCCGTCCCCGCAGGCTGCGACAACGCGCAGGTGAGCTGAGATGACCGACAACCCGATGATCGCGCCCGACGGCGAGATCCCCGGCCAGCCCAGAGTTCTCGGCACTGCGCAGTCGGGCAGTCCGCTCGACCTGCGCGCCCGCGAGCTTCTCGCTCGACTGAGCCGAGATCCGGACATGAACGATGAGCAGCGCGACGCGGTTCGGACGGCATTCCTGAACGGTGGCGGAGACGGCCCCGACTCGACCGGAACGGCGGGTTCCCGTGCGCGTTGAGCTGGCTGCGGCGACGGCCGCTTTCGCCGTCGTCATCCTCTGCGGTTGCTCGTCGACCGCCGAGGGGTCGCTGACCGTGCGAGAGGACGGAGGCGAGGGGCAGACCATCAGCGTGCCCGACCTGCAATGTGTCACCACCGCTGACCGCTTCTCGGCGTCAAGCACGCAGGGCAGGGTCGGCGAGCTCTCGGCGTTCATCGCCACCATCTCGCCCGACGCCGACGAGGCGATCACCTGGGTGAACCTCGGAGACGATCGCTGGTTTCTCACCTCAGAGGTCTTCGACCACGACGCGGCGGTGACCTTCGACGAGGCCGAGGGCCGTATCGGCACCTCGGCGCAGGGCTATCCGACCGAGTTCGATGCGTCCGGGACGATCGACGGCGCCCTGAGCTGCACTGTGCAGAAGAGTTTCTGAGGAGGATCCGATGGACGGTCGAATCATCGCCGTAGAGCATGACAGTCTCGACGCGACGTGTCGTGCCATCGCCAGGCACATCGAGAAGATCGACGCGGAACTCGACAGGCTCGAGGCCGCGGCCGATGTCCTGTCCACGCAATGGACAGGAGAGGCACAGGCGGCGTACCGTGCGGCCCAGGCCAAGTGGCATCAGGGGTACCGCGAGATGACGGTGATCGCGCACGCGCTGACGACGATCGCCCACCGGGGCAACAGCCGCTTCCGTGAGCAGGACCTGCGCGACGCCGGCGCGTGGGCGCACTGACCGCTCGGACGCATCGCGACGGCCGCGAGTCGATGAGGGCCGTGCGGCCCGACTTCCAGAGGGGTCGCAGGACTCCCCTTCGTCGTCAGCCGGAGACGACCTTGTGCATCGCACGCGAGGCATCAGTGATGCTTGAGGTCAGCGAAGGGTAGGCGGCGAACACGCGGGAGACCTGGTCGACGGTGAGTCGACGCTCAATGGCAACGGCAATCGGGTAGATCAGCTCTGACGCCTTGGGCGCAACGATCACGCCTCCGATGACGGTGCCCGATCCTGTGCGGGCGATGAGCTTCACGAATCCGTCTTTGATGCCCATCATCTTTGCGCGCGGATTCGCCGCGAGTGGCAGCTTGTAGACCAGTCCGTCGGCGGTGCCATCCTCGACATCCTGCTCGCTGAAACCGACTGTGGCGATCTCGGGCGCGGTGAAGATGTTGGAGGTGATCTTGCGCAGTTCGAGCGGGATCACCATGTCACCGAGCGCGTGGAACACCGCGGTGCGCCCCTGCATGGAGGCGACGGATGCCAGTGGGAAGAAGTTCGTGCAGTCCCCAACGGCGTAGATGTTGGGAACGGACGTACGAGCGACCTTGTTCACGCGGATGTGCCCGGACTCAGTGCGCTCCACCCCGGCATCCTCCAGCCCGATCCCCGCTGTATTCGGGATCGACCCGACCGCCATGAGGCAGTGCGAGCCCTCGACCTTCGTGCCGTCAGCTAGCGTCGCAACGACCCCGTCTGCCGTGACTTCGACCTTGTCGGCACGAGACTTCGAGAGCACGTGCATCCCACCGCGCTTGAAGACCTTCTCCAGGACGCGCGCGGCGTCTTGATCGGAGCCGGGAAGCACCTGATCGCGGCTGGAGATCAGAGTTACTTCGGCGCCGAGGTTCATGTAGGCGGAAGCGAACTCGGCGCCGGTCACACCCGAGCCGACGACGATCAGGTGCTCAGGCAGCG
Source organism: Microbacterium sp. (assembly GCA_047605925.1). Taxonomy (GTDB): domain Bacteria; phylum Actinomycetota; class Actinomycetes; order Actinomycetales; family Microbacteriaceae; genus Microbacterium. Next base: position 61,905 of record JASGEY010000017.1, on the reverse strand, counting down.
CCTTCATGTCATACAGCTGAGTCCAGGTCAGGATGCGCTTGCCGTCAGGCTTGGCCGAATCGAGCTCACGCGGAGATGCACCGACTGCGACGACGATCGTGTCGGCCTCGATGCGGTCGAAGTCGGTGCCGTCGACTCCTGTGGACACCACGATCGCGTTGGTGCCTTCGAGCCGCCCGTGACCGGACAGAATCCGCACCCCCGCTTCGAGGAGCGTGGAGCGCATGTCTTCGGACTGCTGGCCCGCCAGGGCGATCAATCGCTTGTTGACGGCGGCCAGGTTGATGGCGATCTCAGGTTTCAGGGGCTTGCCGTTCTCACCCTTGGCGTAGAACTGCACACCCAGGTCACTGGCCTCTGAGATCGCGACGGCCGCATCGGCGGTGGCGATCAGGCTCTTCGACGGAACGACGTCGGTGAGCACGGCCGCACCCCCGATGCCGACACGCTCAACCAGGGTCACCTCAGCCCCGAGCTGGGCGGCTGCAAGAGCCGCTTCGTAGCCGCCGGGACCGCCGCCGAGGACAGCGACCCGCTGGGTGCGCTCAAAAGGGGTGAAAGACATGACCCCATTCTTCCGCAATCCTGGCGGGCGCGCTGTCTCGTTCCTAGAGTGGATGCATGCCTGAAATGCACAGCAACCCTCTCGACGACCCGAAGGCGAACCCGTTCGACGTCGCCGCCACGGCCGCAGCGGACATCGCGCGGCTGACCGGAGTCGACAAGCACGACATCGCCCTCACCCTCGGCAGCGGGTGGGGGAAGGCCGCCGACATCATCGGCGAGACCGTCGCGACGATCCCGGCAACCGAGGTCACCGGCTTCTCCAAGCCAGCCCTCGAAGGCCATGTCGGAACCCTCCGCAGCATCCGCACCCCCGACGGCAAGAACGTCCTCGTCATCGGCGCACGCACCCACTATTACGAAGACCACGGCGTGCGTCGGGTCGTGCATTCGGTGCGCACCGCCGCGGCGACGGGTGCTTCCATCATGGTTCTCACCAACGGCGCCGGTGGCATTCGTGAGACCTGGAAACCCGGCCAGCCGGTCCTCATCAGCGACCACATCAACCTCACGGCTGACTCCCCTCTCGAGGGTGCCACGTTCATCGATCTCACAGACCTGTACTCGAAGCGCCTTCGCGATATCGCCCGTACCGTCGACCCCACCCTCGACGAGGGCGTGTATACGCAGTTCCGCGGCCCGCACTACGAGACACCAGCCGAGGTGCAGATGGCGAAGCTCATCGGCGGGCACATCGTCGGCATGTCCACAGCCCTCGAAGCGATCGCGGCCCGCGAGGCCGGCATGGAGGTGCTCGGCTTCTCCCTCATCACCAACCTCGCCGCCGGCATCCAGCAGACCCCCCTCAGCCATGCCGAGGTGATCGAGGCTGGCAGGCTCGCGGAGCCCGTTATCACCAAGCTCCTTGCCCGCGTCATCGAAGCACTATGAGCGAAGAACTCCTCGCCAGCGCCCGAGCCTGGCTGCGACAGGACCCCGACCATCAGACGCGGGACGAACTCGCCGGCATCATCACGCGCGCGGCGGCAGGAGACGAGTCCGCCACAGCGGATCTCGCCGATCGCTTCGGCACACGGCTCGCATTCGGCACTGCTGGGCTGCGCGGCGAACTCGGGGCCGGTAGCAACCGGATGAACCGCGTGCTCGTGGCTCAGGCCGCCGCCGGCTTCGCCTCGTATCTGCGCGAGCAGCATCCTGACACCACGCCAACGGTCGTGATCGGTTATGACGGACGCCGCAACTCGCGTGTTTTTGCCACGGATTCTGCCGAAATCTTCGCCGGTGCCGGCCTGCGCGCGATCCTTCTGCCCCGCCTGCTGCCGACGCCCGTGCTCGCTTTCGCGGTGCGCCACCTCGGTGCAGACGCCGGAGTCATGGTCACTGCGAGCCACAACCCGCCCAACGACAACGGCTACAAGGTGTACCTCGGTGGGGTTGATGAGGGTTCGCAGATCGTTGCTCCTGCGGATGCCGAGATCGCTGCACACATCCAGCGGGTGGCGGATGCCGGAGATGTGGCAGCTCTTGCACGCTCTAGCGCATACGAGACCGCAAGCGAGGAGGTCGTGGCCGCTTATGTGTCAGCCACGGCAGCCGTGGCACCCGCTCCGGAGGCCGCATCGGGAGTGCGATGGGTCTACACCGCAATGCACGGGGTCGGCTGGGAAACCTTCTCTCGCGTGGTGGAGGCAGCCGGGTACCCGCAGCCCCAGGTAGTGAACGAGCAGTTGACGCCGGATGCCACCTTCCGCACCGTATCCTTCCCCAACCCGGAGGAACCGGGAGCATTGGACCTCGCCTTCGCGCACGCTCGCCGCGTGCAGGCGGACCTCATCGTCGCTCATGACCCCGACGCTGATCGCCTTGCCGTGGCGATCCCGGACGCCGCAGCATCAGGCGGCTGGCGCAGGTTGACCGGAAACGAGGTGGGTCTGCTGCTCGCCGCACGAGCCGCACGCGCCGCAGAAGGAACCCCCGGCGCGTCCCTCGCTTGCTCTCTCGTATCCTCCCCGGGACTCCGCGCGGTCGCCGCGCACCACGGCCTCGACTTCCATGAGACGCTCACCGGCTTCAAGTGGATCTCCCGCGCAGCTGGCATCGTTTTCGGCTTCGAGGAGGCGCTCGGCTACCTGGTGAATCCCCGAACCGTGCGCGATAAAGATGGCATCTCCGCGGCCGTAGCGCTTCTGGGGGTTGCCGGCGAGGCTCGCGAGCGCGGCGTCACCATCGCCGATCTCCTCGACGAGCTCGGCGAGGTGTACGGACACTTCGCGAGCGGCCAGGTCTCGATTCGCGTTGACGATCTGTCAATCATCGCCCGCATCATGCTGTCGCTGCGAACATTCCCTCCGACGCGCATCGGCACGCACACCATCGCGGGTGCGGACGATCTGCTTGGCGCACCGGCAGGTGCGCCATCCGGTGATGTGCTGCGATACTGGCTCGCCGATGGCTCGCGCGTGATTGTTCGACCGAGCGGCACAGAGCCCAAGCTCAAGGTGTACATCGATGCGAAGGCCGATTCAGCGGATGCTGCCGCACAGACCATCGCGGATCTCTCGGCCGGCGTCCGTGACCTCCTCGACGAGCGCACCTGAGCGAGATGGGCATAGCGAGTCGGCGTGTCACGATCAGTGCGCTGGGCGGAGGGCATGCGCGCCCCGTCGCCGAACTGGTTCGTCTCGCCGTGGCGTACGAGCACCCGGTCACCATTCGAACCTCGGCCGGCGCGGAGGCCGACCTCGGCAGCGTCCTCGCTGTGATGACTCTCGGCGTCTCGGAGGGCGACGTTGTGACGCTGGAAACGGCGGATGCGCCGGCATCCGCTGCGCTGCTTGACTCCCTCGCCGCCGTTCTCGACCCGCCGCGCTGAGGCGCAAACGACTCAGCCGTCGATCACAGCGACCAGCTCATCGAGGAACGACTCGAAGGTGGCTCCTCTGCGAACGATCCGCTGCACGCTGTCGTGCTCGCTGAACACCTCAACGAGCTGCTCGAACACGGTTTGGAAGGCAGCGCGATCGTCTTCACTGAACGCGGCGAGGGCGACCACTTGGACGCGCCCGTCGCCCCAGGCCACCGAGCCGTCAGCCACCCCGATCGCGATCGCTGTGCGTCGCGCTGTCATCTGTAGGGCGTGCGGCACCGCGAGCGCATCGGTGAAGGCGGTCGATGACATCCCCTCGCGCACAATGGTGTTCTCGATATAGTCCTCACCGATCAAGCCACGGCGGACGAGAAGGTCCCCCAACCTGCGGATGACCCGCTCCTCGCCTTCGTCGGGGAGCGGATAGACGAAGGCATCGGCGTCGAGGTAGCGCGACAGCTCTTCACGCAGCCGGTTCAGTCGTCGTGCCCGGCGAAGACGTGCAGCCGCCTGTTGTACGCGCTGCGCATCGGTCTCGGAGAAGAACGGGTGGATCCGCACCATGCGGTCATCGGCAACTGCCGGCTCGATGGTCGACAGCACGAGGTCGGTGTCGAAGGACGACCAGTCCGGATCGACGCTCGTGACAACACTGGTGACTTCGATGGATGAGCCCAATGAGCGGTCAACGCTCGAACGAAGCAGTTCATGAAGCTCGTAGTAACCGGGGCACACGACAGTAGCGGTGAGGATCGATGCCGCCGCGCGGCTGCGCTCAAGGCGACCGCCGACGTGCATCGCGATGTAGGCGATCTCGTCGTCGTGAATGGGCGAGCCGAGCCGGTCATGCAGTCCGCTCGCGATCGACACGGCGACCTCGAAGATCATCGGGTAGGTCGACTTCAGGGTGCGCGTGAGCGGATTACGCGACAGTGCCCGGATCTCGGCCCGACGCAGCAGGTTCTGAATGTGCAGCGACAGCCGGAGCACGAAGGTGTCATCGATGAGATCGAGCCGGTAGTCGGCCGCGGCCCGTTCGATTTCTGCCCGCACCGCCTGTTCGACACGGGGTTCGACGCCGCTGCGCGCGGCATCCTGCGTCGCGGTGTCACCGGGGGCGACGACCTTGGTCAGCACGAGCGAGGCGAGATGCGCCACATCTCCATCTCCGAGTCGCACACCGAAATGGCGTTGTGCGAGCCGGGAGACGACCTCACCCACACGGGGAATCTCCTCACGGACCGGCTGATCCCCTGCGGCGAGCGCGTGCCCTGAGGCGACCCTGTCCGCTGCGATTGCGATATGAAGGAGCACATCGGAGATCGCCAGCTCGTTGACGTAGTAGCCGAGTGCGCTCAGCTCCGCAACGAGGGCAGTCTTGAACGGGCCGACGGCGCTGGCGTCGACGACGTCGCCGACGAGGGCGGTGCGGAAGGTCTCAGGGTGAAAGGACGCCGTGTCGGACTCGTCGTGCGCGAGGCGGCTGATCAGACGGCGCCTGGCCTCCTCCGATCCGCTCAGTCGCACGTGTTCGCGATCGCGCTCAAGCAGGAGTCCGGTATCTCCGAGCAGGCCGCGTACACGGGTCAGATCGGTCTCCAGCGTCGCATCACTGACGTGCAGCTGTGCGGCCGCCTCGTAAACATCAATTCCCTCGGCGTCGTCGAGCAGCATCCGCACCACTGCGTGCAGCCGATGCCGCGGAGTGCTCTCCGCCGCCCTCGTCCGAAGCGCATCACGCGCCGACGCACCAGCACGGTATCCCGCTGGCCCCGACTCGACGGCGTCGGCACCGGGCACCCGGCCATTCAGCGATACGACGTATGAACGGATGCTGCGGGGTGTCACTCCGAGCAGATCCGCGAGGCTCGCCGCCGTTACCCATGCGTCCTGGCGCAGCAGGGCGGCCAGGAGCTGATCCTGACGCTGACGCGACATATGCCTCCGACTCCTCCGCGGGTGACGCCGATGTCCCGCGTCTCCATGATGTCAGCATCCGGGCAGGTGCGGTCTCAAGCCGACATTCCGCAGGGGCGGAAAACTTCGTGTTGGCGATCGCAATCCATCTCTCACAGACTCTTTTCAGGAAGGCGGAATCAATGAAGATCCTGGTTATCTGCGGCGCGGGCGCATCGAGCACGTTCGTCGCACAGCGGCTGCGAAGCGCGGCGGAATCGGTCGGCCTCGACTGGGAGACGACTGCTGGCACTTTCCAGTCCGTCACCGAATCAAGCGCCGATCTGATCCTCGTCGGACCCCACCTGAAAGCGCGCGCCGACGGCCTGCAAGAGGTTCTGCCGATGCCTGTTGTCGTCTTGCCAGACAACGTCTTCGACGACCGAGACGGTCGTCGAACTCTGGCCATTGCGCGCAAAGCTCTCGCCGCTGCCCGCACCACCTCGGAAGGAAAATCATGACCGTTACACGCACCGTCCGGATCGGATCGTCGCACGGGCTGCATGCCCGCCCGGCGAAGCTTTTCGCTCAGGCCGCGAAGGACTCCGGCCTGCCTGTGACCATCGCGAAGGATGCTGGCGCCCCGGTGAATGCCGCCAGCATCCTCGGCGTTATCGGTCTGGCGATCGAGTTCGGCGACTATGTCACGATTACCGCCGACGGGGACGGCGCGGATGCCGTGCTCGACACCCTCACCGAGCTGCTGACCACCGACCACGATGCGCAGGGTGCCTGATGGGCGAGCTGCGTGGAGTGGGAATCGGTCTCGGCATTGCGCAGGGACCTGTGATCCGGATGACGGAGGCTCTCCCAGCGCCGGAGCAAACTCCAAGCACGATCGGGGCGGATGCTGAGCGCACGCGCGCGCGGCAAGCCATCGCAGCGGTGGCGTCGGAGCTCACTGCGCGCGGTGAGCTCGCTGGTGGAGCCGCACAGGAGGTACTGGAGGCTCAGGCGATGATCGCTGAGGATCCGACCCTGCAGGATGAGGTCGACAGCCGTATCGATGCGGGAAGCACAGCGGAGTGGGCCGTGCACGACGCGTTCGCTGGTTTCCGTGCGACCCTTGAAGCCGTCGGCGGCTATCTCGGCGAACGCGCGGCAGACCTCGATGACATCGCGCAGCGAGCGCTCGCGCACCTGCGCGGCGTCGCGGCTCCCGGAGTGCCCGACCCAGGTCACCCGTTCGTGCTCGTCGCTCGCGACCTCGCCCCTGCCGACACCGCACTTCTGAAGCTGGACCAGGTGCTCGCCCTGATCACCACCGACGGTGGACCGACCTCGCACACCGCTATCCTCGCCCGTGAAAAGGGCATCGTCGCCGTTGTCGGTGCGGCCGAGGCCGCCGACCTCCGTGATGGCGAAATCGTGATCGTCGATGCGTCCAGCGGCGTGGTCGTCACCGATCCGACCGCCGATGAGCTCGAGCGTGCGGCGCAGCGCGCCGCCGACCGCCTGTCCGCGGTCGCGGCCCCGCTCACCCCCGGCGCCCTGGCCGACGGCACTTCGGTGCCGTTGCTGGCGAACCTCGGCAAACCAGCCGACGCGACCGATGCTGTGGCACGCGGCGCCGAGGGCGTTGGCCTGTTCCGCACTGAGTTCCTGTTCCTGTCTTCGTCTCAGGCGCCGACCATCGAACAGCAGCGCGAGTCGTATCGTGAGCTCTTGGCGGCTTTCCCCGGCAAGAAGGTGGTCGTTCGTATGCTGGACGCCGGAGCCGATAAGCCCCTGGCGTTCCTCAATGACGCGCATGAGGAGAACCCGGCCCTCGGGCTGCGCGGGCTTCGAGCCCTGCGCGCCAGCGAGGACATCCTCCGTGAACAGCTCACCGCGCTCGCTGAGGCGGATGCCGTGACCGAGTCCGACCTGTGGGTCATGGCGCCGATGGTCGCCACCGTTGAAGAGACGAAGTACTTCACAGAACTGGCGCGTGAGTACGGTCTGAAGACGGCTGGCGTCATGGTCGAGGTACCGGCCGCTGCGCTGCTCGCCGATCGGGTGTTGGCGCATGCCGACTTCGCCTCGATCGGCACCAACGACCTGACGCAGTACACGATGGCAGCCGACCGAATGCTGGGCTCGGTCGCCAGCTTCCAGGATCCCTGGCACCCTGCGGTGCTTCGCCTGGTGCGCGAGGTCGGCGCAGCCGGCGCCGCGCTGGGCAAACCGGTTGGCATCTGCGGCGAAGCCGCGGCTGACCCGTTGCTCGCCGTCGTCCTGGTCGGGCTCGGCGCCACGAGCCTCTCGATGGCGCCATCGGCTCTCGCCGATGTTCGCCAGACCCTGCTCGCGCGCACCCTCGACGAGGCGAAGCAGCTCGCCGAGGCGGCCCTCGGCGCAGAGGACGCGGCATCCGCCAGGGCTGCGGCCGCGCAGCGCGCCGCGTCGTTCTCCCAGCACTGACAATCCCTCGACAACTGATAATCACCAAGAGAAAGAGACACCACTCATGACGACGACGTCATCAGCCGCCAAACCAGGCGGCCTCCGCGTTGGCGTGCAGCGTTTCGGCACGTTCCTCTCGGGCATGATCATGCCGAACATCGCGGCATTCATCGCCTGGGGCTTCATCACCATGCTCTTCATCGCCGTCGGATGGTTGGGCAACTGGCATCCGGTCTCCGACCTCCTCGGCGGCTTCGGCAACGCCGACGCCATCGGCTGGCAGGGGGCGATGACGGCGCTGGCCCAGGCCGACGACGGTGCGACCTTCCCGCAGTACGTCGGGCTCGTCGGCCCGATGGTGACTTACCTGTTGCCGCTTCTCATCGCCAACACAGCCGGTCGGATGGTGTACGGCGACCGCGGTGGCGTCGTCGCCACGATCGCCACGATGGGCGTCATCGTCGGCACAAACATCCCGATGTTCCTCGGCGCGATGATCATGGGCCCGCTGGCGGCATGGATCACCAAGCAGATGGACCGCCTCTGGGAAGGCAAGATCAAGGCCGGCTTCGAGATGCTGGTCAACAACTTCTCAGCCGGCATCCTCGGCATGCTCATGGCGATCGTCGGCTTCTTCGCCTTCGGTCCGATCATGCTGGCGATCAGCACGTTCCTCGGCGCGATCGTCGACTGGCTGGTGAGCTTCAGCCTGCTGCCTCTGCTGTCGATCATCGTCGAACCGGCGAAGGTCCTCTTCCTGAACAACGCGATCAACCACGGCGTGTTCACCCCGCTGGCTCTGCAGCAGGTCGAGGAGAGCGGCAAGTCGATTCTCTTCCTCATCGAGGCGAACCCCGGACCGGGTATCGGTCTGCTCTTGGCATTCACGTTCTTCGGGATTGGCGAGGCGAAGGCTTCCGCTCCTGGGGCTGCGATCATCCAGTTCTTCGGCGGCATCCACGAGATCTACTTCCCGTATGCGCTCAGCAAGCCGACCACGATCCTCGCGCTCATCGCGGGTGGCGCAACCGGCGTCACGACCAACATGCTCCTGGGAGGCGGCCTGTCGTTCCCTGCGGCTCCTGGAAGCATCATCGCCGTCACGGCGGCAGCGGTGAACCCGGCCGCAGGCGGCGGCGGCAACCTTCTCGTGGTCTACCTGTCGGTGGTGCTTGCGGCAACCGTCACGTTCTTGATCACCGCGGTCATCCTGCGGGCCTCCCGCAAGCAGGATCTCGCGGCAGAGGGTGACACCTTCGGCGCCGCGATCGCTCAGACCGAAGCGAACAAGGGCAAGTCCTCCGCGGCGATGGATGCACTGCGTTCGTCCTCAGCATCCGTCGACGCGCAGGCGACGAGTGCCGTAGCTGCCGTCGCCACGGCCCCGATCCGGAGCATCGTGTTCGCGTGCGACGCCGGTATGGGTTCCTCCGCGATGGGGGCGAGCGTTCTTCGGAACAAGTTCAAGAAGGCTGGGATCGAAGATCTCACGATCGTGAACCAGGCCATTGCGAACCTCGACGGTACAGCCGACGTCGTGATCACTCAGCAGCAGCTGACCGATCGCGCCAAGGCGAAGTCGCCGAACTCGATTCACGTCTCGGTTGACAACTTCATGAACTCTCCGAAGTACGAAGAGGTTGTGCAGTTGGTTCAGGACCAGCGAAAGGAAGCATGATGGACGTTCTCACGATCGGTCAGGTCCGCATCCATCCTGGGTCCGTCTCACAGGAGCAGGCTCTGCAGGAGGCCACCGACATCCTCGTCTCGGCGGGGGCGGTGACTCCTGCCTACGTCGACGCAATGCGTCAGCGCGAGCAGACCGTCTCGACCTATATGGGCAACGGCCTGGCGATCCCGCACGGCACGAACGAGACGAAGGACACGATCCTCGCTTCGGCTCTGTCGGTGGTGCGCTACGACGGTGGCGTGGATTGGGCCGGAGAGCAGGCGAACTTCGTGATCGGCATCGCCGGTCGGGGCGATGAGCACCTGGAGATCCTCTCGCAGATCGCGATCCTGTTCTCCGACGACGATGACGTTGCCAAGCTCAACGCGGCGTCGACCCCGGACGAACTGTTCGCGCTGCTGTCGGCGGTGAACGAGGGATGAAGGCGCTCCATTTCGGCGCGGGCAACATCGGCCGTGGATTCGTCGGGCTGCTGCTGCACGAGGGTGGCTACGAGGTCGTCTTCTCTGATGTCGCGGACGCTCTCGTCGACGCCATCAATGCAGCATCCGAGTACACCGTGCACGAGGCGGGCCCCGGCGGAGTGGATCGCGTGGTCACCGGGTTCCGGGCGGTCAACAGCCGCCTGGACCCGGATGGCCTGGCTGGCGAGATCGCCTCTGCGGATGTCGTCACAACGGCTGTTGGCCCAACGGTGCTGCGTTTTGTCGCCCCCGCGATCGTTGAGGGGCTGCGTCGACGGAGTGCGGATGCTGCGCCGCTGAAGATCATGGCGTGCGAGAACGCGATCGGTGCGACGGATCAGCTGCGCAGCGAGATCGTGGAGGCCGCTGGAGCGGATGCTGCTGCGCTCACCGACCGTGCGGTGTTCGCGAACACCGCGGTCGATCGCATCGTCCCAGCGCAGCCGCCGGGATCCGGTGTGGATGTCACCGTCGAGCCGTACTTCGAGTGGGCGATCGAGTCCGGGCCGTTCGGAGGCGATCTGCCTTCTATCCCCGGGGCGCACTTCGTCGATGACCTGACCCCGTACATCGAGCGCAAGCTGTTCACGGTGAACACCGGGCACGCGGCTACCGCGTACTTCGGTGCGCGGGCAGGCATCGAGCGGATCTCCGATGCCCTCGCCGACGCGCGGATCGCCGAGCAGGTCGGCGCGGCGCTCGAGGAGACCTCGGCGGTTCTCGTGGCCGAGCACGGACTCGACCCGCAAGAGCTCGCGGAGTACCGTGCGAAGATCCTCGAGAGGTTCCGCAACCCCGAGCTCGTCGACACCGTGCAGCGCGTTGGCAGGCAGCCGCTGCGCAAGATATCACGGCACGACAGGTTCATCGGCCCTGCGGCGATGGCCGCGGAGCGCGGACTATCTGCTGTGGCACTCACCGCGGCTGTCGCTGCCGCGCTGGAGTTCGACGACGCAGCGGATGAGCAATCGGTCGATCTTCAAGCGCGGCTGCGCAGCGAGGATGCGGTCACGTTCACATCCACTGTTACGGGGCTCGATTCTGAGCATCCGCTCTTCCCGGCGATCCGTGATGCAGTGATCGCGCGCCAGGCGGCCATCATGGCGTGATGAGCACCTACCCACCACTCAGACGTCGAACCCCTCGGCGATGATCTCGACGAGCTCTTCGCGTTCCTCCACAGGAAGGAAGGCTGCGGACGCCGCGTTGAACTGGAAGGCCTCAAGATCGTCAAGGTCGTACTCGAACGCGTCGACCAGCAGCGCGAGCTCGCGGGTCAGGGACGTTGCGCTCATCGTGCGGTTGTCGACATTCACGGTCACCGCGAACCCGAGCTGGTAGAGCAGATCGAACGGGTGATCCGCGAGCGTCGTGCCCCACTTCGCAATTGCGCCGGTCTGCAGATTCGACGAGGGCGACAGCTCCAGTGGAATCTCCCGATCGCGCACCCAGTGGGCCAGGTCTCCGAAGCGCACCTTCACCTCGTCGCCTTCCTCTGTGACGACCTCGAGGTCCTCGGCGATGCGCACCCCGTGCCCGAGCCGCAGAGCGCGCCCGTCGATCAGTGCTGAACGGATCGAATCCAGACCCGCCGCTTCACCGGCGTGCACGGTCACCGGGAAGAAGTTCTCGGCGAGGAAGTCGAACGCCGCACGATGCTTCGACGCGGGGAACCCGGCTTCGGCCCCGGCGATATCGAACCCCACAGCCCCTCGACCACGGAACGACACGGCGAGCTCCGCAATCTCACGGGATCGGTCGGCGTGGCGCATTGCCGTGATCAGCTGGCCGACGCGGATGCTGTGCCCCGCACTGTCTGCGGCATCCTCACCCTCCTCAATGCCCTGCTGCACAGCCTCGACCGCCTGCTCAAGCGACAAGCCACGTCCCAGGTGCTGCTCTGGCGCCCACCGCACCTCACCGTAGATGACACCGTCCGCAGCGAGGTCTTGCACGAACTCCCGGGCAACACGCGTGAGTCCCTCTCGCGTCTGCATGACTGCAGTGGTCAGGTCGAACGTCTTCAAGTATTCGACGAGCGAACCAGAGTCGCTCTGACGAGCGAACCACTTCCCGAGTGCGACAGGGTCGCTCTCAGGAAGATCCAGGCCGATCTCGTCGGCGAGCTCGATGATCGTAGCCGGGCGCAGCGCCCCGTCGAGGTGATCGTGCAGCGATACCTTCGGCAGGCTGCGCAGCGATGCGCCCTGAACAGTGACGTCGCCGCTCTGATCGATAGACATGGGATTCCTCTCTTCGCCGATGCGCTCAGTTCAGGCTAGCTTGCGAAATCACGCCGTGATGCGCTCGCGCACGATAGGTCCGGGTACCGGCGCGACATCGCCGATCGACCAGGAGCCCTCCAGCGCTTCCAGAGCGCGCGGGAAACGCGCCTCATCGGCGGCCGACAGGGTGAACAGCGGCTGCCCCGTGACCACCCGATCCCCCGGTTTGACGAGCAAGTCGATGCCTGCCTCGAAGACCACCGGATCCTGCGCACGCGCGCGCCCTGCACCCAGCCGCCAGGCGGCAACACCGAAGGGTAGTGCGTCCATGCGAGTGATCACGCCCTCGGCGTCAGCCGTCACGACGTGCGTCTCACGGGCAGTGGGCAGCGCAGCATCCGGATCCCCACCCTGCGCCCGGATCATCGCGTTCCAACTGTCCATCGCCCGCCCGTCGTCCAGCGCCTTGGCGACGTCGACGTCAGGCAGACCCGCGAGCGCGAGCATCTCGCGCGCCAAGGCGATCGTGAGCTCTCGAACATCTGAAGGGCCTCCCCCTGCGAGCACCTCGACCGACTCGCGCACCTCATTCGCGTTACCGATCGCCAAGCCGAGCGGCACGTTCATATCCGTCAGCAGCGCCGTCGTCGCGACACCGGAATCCGTGCCGAGCGCGACCATGGTGCGGGCAAGCTCACGAGCACGGTCAATGTCTTGCATGAAAGCGCCAGAGCCGAACTTCACATCAAGGACGAGCGCATCGGTGCCTTCAGCGATCTTCTTCGACATGATGCTCGACGCGATCAGCGGGATCGCCTCAACTGTGCCTGTCACATCACGCAGTGCGTAGAGCTTCTTGTCCGCCGGAGCGAGGCCCGAACCCGCCGCGCAGATCACTGCACCGACGTCAGACCGCAGCTGCGCGAATATCTCCTCGTTGCTCAGCGCCGCACGCCACCCCGGGATCGACTCGAGCTTGTCCAAGGTGCCGCCGGTGTGGCCGAGGCCGCGGCCCGACAGCTGCGGCACTGCGACGCCGAAGGAGGCGACCAGCGGGGCGAGCGGCAGAGTGATCTTGTCGCCCACGCCGCCCGTGGAGTGCTTGTCGACCGTCTTCTTGCCGAGGCTCGCGAAGCTCATCCGCTCCCCCGAGGCGATCATCGCGGACGTGAGAACGCGGATCTCCTCGCGCTCCATGCCGCGCTGAAAAACGGCCATCGCGAACGAAGCCATCTGCGCGTCGGACACGTAACCGCGCGTATACGCATCGATCATCCAGCGCAACGCCGGCTCTGGCACCGCAGCACCGTCGCGCTTCGCGCGGATCACGTCGACGGCATCGAAGGGCTCGACACTCATCGGGCGGCCTCCAGCGCACTCGGCCCGAACGCATCAGGCAGTACTTCATCGATGGTGCGGATGCCGGAGACAGTCTCCAGCAGCATCCCTGGCATCGCGTGCTCGAAAAGCAGCTGGCGGCACCGTCCGCACGGCATGATCGTCTCGCCGTCATTGTTCACGCACACGAAGGCGACGAGCTTGCCACCACCTGACATGTGCAGCTCGCCCACCAGGGCGCACTCCGCGCACAGCCCCACGCCATAGGACGCGTTCTCGACGTTGCATCCAGCGACCACCCGCCCGTCGCTGACCAGAGCGGCAGCGCCCACTCGGTATCGAGAATAGGGTGCGTAGGCCTTGGCCATCGCCTCGGTGGCCACCTGACGCAAATCGTCCCAGTCGATGTCGGTCATTGTCGTCCGCTTCTCCGTCAGCCCTTGACGTACGGCTTGCCTGCTGCCGCCGGTCCCTGAATGTGGCCGGCGAAGCCGGCCACAGCCAGCAGTGTGACCAGATAGGGCAGCATCAGCATGAACTCGCCGGGAACGGGCGTCTTGAGCACCACCAGCAGGTTCTGCAGGTTTGTCGCGAACCCGAACAGCAGCGCGGCCAGCGTGGCCCTGATCGGATCCCAGCGGCCAAAGATCACAGCGGCCAGGGCGATGAACCCGGCACCGTTGGTCATATCGTCGTTACCGAAATGCGGCACGGAGACGAGCGTGAAGTACGCACCACCAACGCCGGCGATCGCTCCTGCCAGCAGGACGTTCCAGAAGCGAGTCGGGTTGACCTTGATGCCCACTGTGTCGGCTGCTTGCGGATGCTCCCCCACTGCGCGCAGGCGCAGGCCCCAGCGGGTGCGGTACAAGCCCCACGCGACAGCAGCGACGGTGACGAACATCAGATAGACGATGAACGTCTGGTTGAACAGCACAGGGCCGACAATCGGGATGTCGCTGAGAAAGGGAATCTCGACCGGACTGAACCGCACAGGCGAGTTGAGCGTCTTCTCGTTCGGGGCGAGCAGCGTGCCGTAAAGAAAACCGGTCAGACCCGAGACGAGCACGTTCAGAACAACGCCGACGATCACCTGCTCGACCAGGTACTTGATGGCGAACGCTGCGAGCACGAACGCGACCAGCGCACCGCCGAGCATCGCCCCAAGCAAACCGATGAAGGGGTTGCCTGTGACGCTCGACAGCAGCGCAGCAGCGAACGCACCGAGCAGAAGCTGACCTTCGATCGCGACGTTGACGACGCCTGCGCGCTCGCCGATCACTCCACCCATCGCGCCGAACACCAGCGGCACCGATAGCGACACAGCACCGAAAAGCATGCTGGTGATCGGGACGAGACCTCCTGGTGACGCCCAGACGAGAAAAGCGAAGACCGCAAGGCCGCCGAACCCAGAAACCAGCCACAACGACGGCTTCCGATATGTCATCGCGCGCATGAACGATGCCGCAACGATGAGCACAAGGACCACCGTCACGATCCAGATGGTCAGTTCCGTGGGCAGCGCGATGTCGGGCAGCGCGAGCGCTGAGGATTTCTCACTGAGGCGGAAGGTACTGGTTCCGCTGCGGGGAACGAGAAGGAACAGCAGCGTCAGAAGCGCCGTCAGCACGGCAAGCAGAACGGGCGCCTTTAGCTTGCGCTCGCGCACTTTCGCTGGCGCGCCTGCACCATCGGAGGGCTGAGCGTGAACGATCGACATCATGCCTTGACCGCCTTCGTGTTCTCGCCGGCAGCGGCGATCCGAGCGGCATTCTTCGCATCCTTCTCCGCCTTGCGCGCCGCGGCGATTCGGGCTTTCGCCGCCTTCTCGGCGTCGGACTTCGGGAGGAAGAACATCGTGCGAAGAAGCGGCGGGGCGGCGATGAACAACACCACAAGCGACTGCACCACCAGCACGATGTCCACCGGGATATCCTGCGCCTGCATCGAGAAAGATCCCGCCCTGAGAGCACCGAACAGGATGCCGGCGGCGAAAGTGCCCCATGCCCTGCTCCGTCCAAGCAGCGCAACCGTGATGGCGTCAAAACCGATGCCTGCATCGATCGTCTCGGTGATGCCGGTCGTGACAGCACCTTGAAGCTGGTTCATACCGGCGAGGCCCGCGAGACCGCCAGCGAGGAGCATCGCGTACACGTACACCCGCTGGACGCTGATACCGGCGGCGCGCGCGGCATGCGGGTTCTCGCCTACCGCACGCATGCGCAGTCCCAGCGACGAGCGCTCGATGAGCCACCACACGAACACCGTCGCAGCGATGACCAGAACGAACCCGAGATCGAGCAGCGGAAACTGCTCGCCGAACAGAGGTGGGAACTGCGCCGTCGCGGGAGTTGCTGACCCAAGCGCCTGGTTCGTGCCGGGCTTCTGCAGCAGCCCCGGCGTGCGAAGCATCCACAGCAACAAGTAGTAGGCCACGTAGTTGAGCATGATCGTGAGAATCACCTCGTGCGCACCTGTACGTGCCTTGATCAGTCCAACGATGCCGCCCCAGAGCGCACCGCCAGCGATGCCTGCGATCAAGGTCACCGGAATGTGCAGCCAGATCGGCAGGTCGAGCGAGAAGGTGAACAAGCCCGCAACCGCCACACCGACCAGCATCTGGCCCCTGGCGCCGATGTTGAACAGCCCGACCCGAAACGCCAGCGCAACCCCGAGACCGGCGGCGATCAGGGGGGCCGCGAAGCCGAGCGTGTTCGTCAGCGGCTTTATCTGCGCCGCGAAGTCGTTGGCACGCGCATTGAAGACGGCACCGCGAACAAGTGCTTCATACCCGTTGTAGACCGCGTTCCACGCTGCCGTGATCGTGTCCATCGGGCGCGCAAAGAAGTACCCAGAAGCATCCCGCACATCCTCGTTGGTGATCGCGATCAGGATGCCGCCTACCACCAGTGCAACGAACATCGCCAGGATCGTTGTCACAGCGCTTGTGCGCAGCAGCTCCTTGACCAGGGCGTTGTCTTTGCGTTCAGGGGACACTGCTCCATCTGCGCCCGACGTCGCTCCGCTCACGCTGCTACCTCCGTACCCGACGCACCGGCCATCATCAGTCCCAAGGTCTCTCGCGGGGTGTCGCCAGGCACGATACCGACAATCGATCCTCGATACATCACAGCGATCCGATCGGCGAGAGCGGCGACCTCATCGAGCTCGGTCGAGACCACCACGACGGGGATACCAGCATCCCTGGTCTCGATGATCCGTTTGTGGATGAACTCGATCGATCCGACATCGACGCCGCGAGTCGGTTGAGCAGCGACCAGCAGACGCAACTCACGGCTCATTTCACGCGCGATTACGACCTTCTGCTGATTACCGCCCGACAGCGTGCCTGCTGGCGTCTGGCTGCTCTGGGTGCGGATGTCGTACTCCCCGATGCGCGCGCGCGCGAACTCCTCAAGTGCGCGACGGCGCACCGTTCCGGCTTTGTTGAACTCAGGGTCACTGGAGCGATCGAGGATCAGGTTCTCGGCAACGGAGAAAGAGGCGACCAGACCGTCTTCGTTCCGATCCTCTGGGACGAAACCGACACCGGCATCGAGGATCGCACGCACGCTCTTGCCGACGAGTTCGGTGCCGTCGAGTTCGATCGACCCCTCCACCCTCGCCGCGAGACCGACCATGGCCTCGACCAGCTCGGTCTGCCCGTTTCCCTGCACACCGGCGATCGCGAGCACCTCCCCAGGACGAACATGGAACGAGACGTCGTCGACCACGATTGCGCCGTCTGCGGTGAGCACACGCAGTCCCGTGATCCCGAGACCGCCGTCGCTGAGGCGGGGAGGGTCCTTGTGCACGGTGAGCTCGACCGCACGCCCCACCATCATCGATGCGAGTTCGGCGTTGGTCGCCGTTGGCGAGGCTTCCCCGACGATGCGGCCGAGCCGCACGATCGTGATCTTGTCGGCGACCTCACGCACCTCGCGCAGCTTGTGCGTGATGAACACGATGGCGGTGCCCTCTTCGCGGAGTTGGCGCATGATGCCCATCAGCTCATCTGTTTCCTGCGGCGTCAGCACGGCTGTCGGCTCGTCGAACACGAGCACCTTGGCGTCACGGGACAGGGCTTTGATGATCTCCACGCGCTGCTGCACCCCGACGGGCAGATCGCCAACAACAGCATCCGGGTCGATGTCGAATCCGAAGCGCGCAGACACCGAGCGCACATGTTCGCGCGCTGTGACGATGTCCAATGTGCCAAGCCCTGTGGTCTGCTCGTGACCGAGCATCACATTCTCTGCCACGGTGAACACCGGCACGAGCATGAAGTGCTGATGCACCATGCCGATGCCCGCGGCCATCGCATCGCCTGGGCCACGGAAGTGCTGCACTCGATCGTCCAGAAGGATGTCGCCGTCATCTGCCTGATACAACCCGTAGAGCACGTTCATCAGGGTGGATTTGCCTGCGCCGTTCTCTCCGAGAAGAGCATGGATCTCGCCCGGTTCGACCACGAGATCGATGTGATCGTTCGCCACGAGACTGCCGAATCTCTTGGTGATTCCGCGTAGTTCGAGCTTCATACCTGCACCTTATCCAGAAGAATCCCTGCAGTCGACCGTCTACTCATAAGGCGGGACGGGCAGCTGAGTGTCAGCTGCCCGCCCCGTCCGGACCTGCGTCAGATCACGGCGAGTTCGGAGACTCGACCGTGATGGCGCCGGAGATGATCTGCTCCTGCAGCGCGGCGAGCTCATCGATCAGGCCAGCGGGCAGCTGCGACTCGAAGGCCCCGAAGCCGGAGAGCGCAACACCCTCGTTCTCGAGCGTGCCCACATACGGCGCCGGGTCGAAGTCACCCTCGGATGCTGCGATCGTGGCGTCATGCACGGCGACGTTGATCGCCTTCATGATCGAGACGAGGGTGATGTCGGTGACGCTCGTGTCGGCGACGGCGAGGTCGCTGTCGACACCGAGGATGACCGTGTCCTTGCCACTGTCGGCGATCGCCGCTGCAGCGCTCTGGTAGATCGGCCCACCGACCGGAAGGAGCACGTCGACGCCCTGGTCAAGCACACCCTGCGCGGTCTGCTTGGCTGTGTCGTTCGCGTCGAAACCGCCGGTGAACGAGCCCGTCTGCGTTGCGGTGTCCCAGCCGAAGACCTCGACTGCTGCACCCTTGTCCTCGTTGTACTTCTCGGCGCCGAGCTGGAAGCCGTCCATGAACACGGCCACCGACGGAATCTGCATGCCGCCGAACGTGCCGATCTTGTTCACGCCACTCTGGGCAGACCACGCTGCCGCGGCGTAGCCACCGAGGTAAGCGGCCTGAGCGGTGTCGAAGACGAGAGGCTTGACGTTCGGCGCGTCAACCGTGCCGTCGTAGTCGTTGTCGGCCCAGTCATCGATGATCGCGTAGTTCAGGTCGGGGTTGGCCAGTGCCGATTCCACTGTCGCGGCTGACAGCTTGAAGCCGACCGAGATGATCAGCGAGCAGCCCTCCGAGACCGCAGTCTCGAGGTTCGGCGCGTAATCGTTGTCGTTCGCGGATTCGAACGCAAGGGACTCGATGCCGAGCTCGTCGGCTGCGGCATCCATGCCCTCCTTGGCCGACTGGTTGAAGGACTTGTCGTTCCAGCCACCGGCGTCGGAGACGAGGCAGGGCAGGAAGTCGGAATCGACCTCGGCGCTGCCGGTATCGCCTGATTCGGTCGGTGCCTGGCCGCAGCCGGCAAGTGCGAAGACGACGCTGGCGGCGACAGCCGCGCCGAGAAGCTTCTTGGTGGTGGAGATGGTCAACTCAGTGCCTCCCTGAACGACACCGCGTCCCTCGCGGATCGCTCAAAGTTACCTACTGTGCAGGCTTTTGGGCAGTTCCGACGGCACCGCTTCGGCTAATGGTTACGAACCTGAAATGAATCCGGCATCTGAGCATGGCTTCGTGCTCATCAGAGCACGTCGCCGCGCCCCGTGAGCTTGAGCGACTCGACGACACCTTTCACTCGCTGCGCGTTCTCGACGGTCGTCACCAGTAACGCATCCGGTGTGTCGACGACCACGATGTCCTGCACGCCGACGAGACTGATGACCCGGCTCGTCTGACTCACGAGGATTCCGCTCGCGGCATCCGAGAGCACCCTGGCCTTCGGACCGAGCACGGCAAGGTCGTTCTTGCGGCCGTTCGTGATGAGCTTGGTGAGGGAGGCGAAGTCCCCCACATCGTCCCAATCGAAGTGCCCTGGGACCACCGCGAGCCGCCCTTTCGCGGCCGCCGGCTCCGCGACGGCGTAGTCGATCGCGATTTTCTTCAGGCGCGGCCAAATACGGTCGACGGCCGGTCCGCGTAGGTCGCGCTCGTCCCATGACGCGGCGAGTTCGACGAGACCCGCATGCAGTTCAGGCTCGTTGGCTGCGAGTTCGTCGAGCAACACCGAAGCTTTGGCGATGAACATACCGGCGTTCCAGAGATAGCTGCGGTCCGAGACGTAGGCTCGTGCCGTCTCAAGGTCGGGCTTCTCGACAAAACTCTCCACCAGCGACGCCTCGCGTGCCCCATCGACGACGAGTTCGGCGCCCTGCTTGATATAGCCGAATCCGACCGCAGGCTCAGACGGTGTGATGCCGATCGTGCAGATGTAGCCTTCGCGCGCGACCTCGACGGCATCCCGCACTGTGAAATCGAACACCCTCGAGTTGCGGATCACATGGTCTGCACTGAACGAGCCGATGATGACCTCGGGCTCACGACGGTGCAGAATCGCAGCGGCCAAACAAATCGCCGCAGCCGACTCGCGAGGCTCGGATTCGAGAATGACGTTGCGATCAGGGATGCCGGGAAGCTGCTCTTCGACCGCTGCCCTGTGCGCGCGACCAGTGACAACAGCGATCCTGTCTGGTCCCGTCAGCGGCGCCAGGCGATCCCAGGTGTCACGCAGCAGCGAATGCCCCGACCCTGTGAGGTCATGCAGGAACTTCGGCGCGTCGGCCCGAGAGAGTGGCCACAGCCTGCTGCCGATGCCTCCGGCGGGGATGACAGCGTAGAAATCGTCAATGGGTCCAGTCACACTGCCAGGGTATCGGTCTCAGCGCATATCGAATGGCTCTGGGCACGATGTCGAGAGGCTTTGGACACCATGCAGAAAAGTCATGCCAAAAGCCTCTCGATATCAAGATAGTTAGGATGCCCTTCGTCGCTCTCAGCGACCAGAGCGGCATAAGATGGGCACCGATCGGCCGTGCCCTGGTGTCTTCGCGGGCTCGCACGTGGACCACGCACCGCACGCGACCGAGTCATATCGATCCAGGGAGGACGACCGTGTCCGCAGGCGCACGCTTGACACCGTCGATTTCGGAAACAACGTCCAAATCTCCGCGCGGCACGCTGTACCGGGGTCGCGAAGGAATGTGGTCGTGGGTGCTTCACCGCATCACCGGAGTCGCCATCTTCTTCTTCCTGTTGGTGCATGTGCTCGACACGGCGCTCATCAGAGTCTCCCCTGAGGCGTACAACACTGTGATCGGAACCTACAAGAACCCGGTCATGGCTCTGGGAGAAGTCGTCCTCGTCGCAGGTATTGCGTTCCACGCAATGAACGGCCTGCGCATCATCGCCGTCGACTTCTGGAGCAAGGGCGCCCGCTACCAGCGTCAGCTGTTCTGGGGCGTCATCGCAGTATGGGTCGTGATCATGGCAGGGTTCGCGCCGCGCCATCTCGCTCTCGCCTTCGCCGGATTCGGAGGAGGACACTGATGTCAGCGCAGACTGTCACCGCTCCCGCCCGCCGCAGGCGCCGGGTGAACCTCGAGATGTGGGGCTGGGCGTTCATGCGCCTGTCCGGCGTGCTGCTGGTCGTCCTCATCTTCGGCCACCTGTTCATCAACCTCATGGTCGGCGAAGGCATCCACGCCCTGGACTTCGCGTTCATTGCCGGTAAGTTCGCCACGCCGCTCTGGCAGTGGTGGGATGTGATCATGCTGTGGCTCGCACTGATTCACGGCGCCAACGGCATGCGCACCATCGTGAACGACTACGTCACACACCGCACCGCCCGCACAGTGCTCCTGTGGGCTCTTGGCCTCGCCGCTGGCCTTCTCATCCTCCTCGGCACCCTGGTCGTGTTCACCTTCGACCCGTGCCTTGGCGTGACCGAGTCGAGCACGCTGTGGGATGCCTGCCAGACCGTGGCGAACTGACAGAGAAGGCAAAACGAGAAGTGACTACCGAGGCTCAGGAATCCGTCGTCCGCGACGGCGTGCACTACCACCAGTTCGACATCGTCATCGTCGGCGCCGGCGGCGCTGGAATGCGCGCGGCCATCGAAGCCGGGCCCGGTGCTAAGACCGCTGTCATCTCCAAGCTTTACCCGACGCGCTCGCACACCGGCGCCGCGCAGGGCGGCATGGCCGCCGCCCTCGCGAACGTCGAGGAAGACAGCTGGGAGTGGCACACTTTCGACACCGTCAAGGGCGGTGATTACCTCGTCGATCAGGATGCCGCTGAGATCCTCGCCAAAGAGGCCATCGACGCCGTGATCGACCTTGAAAACATGGGCCTGCCGTTCAATCGCACCCCTGAAGGCAAGATCGATCAGCGCCGCTTCGGCGGCCACACCGCCGAGCATGGCAAGACCCCCGTGCGCCGCGCCTGCTATGCGGCTGACCGCACAGGTCACATGATCCTGCAGACGCTGTTCCAGAACTGCGTGAAACTCGGCATCAACTTTTTCAACGAGTTCTATGTGCTCGACCTCATCACCGTCAAGGACGAAGCGGGTAAGACCCGCATCGCCGGCGTCGTCGCCTACGACCTCGCCACTGGCGAACTGCACGTGTTCCAGTCCAAGGCTGTCATCTTCGCAACCGGCGGCTTCGGCAAGATCTTCAAAACCACCTCGAACGCACACACCCTGACCGGCGACGGCGTCGGCATCGTCTGGCGCAAGGGCCTCCCTCTCGAGGACCTCGAGTTCTTCCAGTTCCATCCGACGGGACTCGCGGGCCTCGGCATCCTGCTCACCGAAGGCGCCCGCGGTGAGGGAGCGATCCTGCGCAACGCCTCTGGCGAGCGCTTCATGGAGCGCTACGCCCCCACCATCAAGGATCTCGCCCCGCGTGACATCGTCGCGCGCTGCATGGTGCAAGAGGTCGCAGAGGGTCGAGGCGCCGGCCCGCACAAGGACTACGTGCTGCTTGACTGCACGCACCTTGGCGCCGAGGTGCTTGAGACCAAGCTCCCCGACATCACCGAGTTCGCCCGCACCTACCTCGGCGTCGACCCTGTTGTGGAACCTGTGCCGGTAATGCCCACAGCGCACTACGCCATGGGCGGCATCCCCACCAACAACAACGGCGAAGTCCTCGCCGATAACGACACGGTTGTGCCGGGACTCTACGCCGCAGGCGAGTGCGCGTGTGTCTCCGTACACGGAGCCAACCGTCTCGGCACGAACTCACTGCTCGACATCAACGTCTTCGGAAAGCGCTCTGGCCGAAACGCCGTCGAATATGTCAAGACCGCCGAGTTCGTACCGCTACCAGAGGACCCCGCCGCCTTCGTTTCCGACATGCTCGAGAGTCTGCGCAACAACCAGGGCACCGAGCGCATCGCAGTGCTGCGCAAGACGCTGCAGGAGGAGATGGACAGGGGCGCGCAGGTGTTCCGCACGCACGACTCGCTACAGCACGTGCTCGGCGTCATCGCCGAGTTGCGTGAGCGTTACCGGAACGTGCACGTCGACGACAAGGGTCACCGCTTCAACACCGATCTGCTCGAGGCGGTCGAACTCGGGTTCCTGCTCGACATCGCCGAGGTCGTCGTCTACGCAGCGCAGAACCGCGAAGAGAGCCGCGGCGGCCACATGCGCGATGACTTCCCGAAGCGCGACGACGAGAAGTACATGAAGCACACGATGGCGTACCTGACCGGTGACCCCCATTCGTCCGACCCGAGCGACCACATCAAGCTCGACTGGAAACCTGTCGTATTCACGAAGAACGAGCAGGGCGAGTTGAACTACCCGCCGATGGAGAGGAAGTACTGAGATGTCGAACGCTGTTGCAGAGGCACCCGCGAACGACTCCCCCGCCGCAGACAGCGGAGTGCAGTCCTTCCTCGTCACCTTCAACATCCGCCGTTTCGACCCCGAGGTCGATCAGGAGCCGCACTGGGTGGACTATGACGTCGAGCTCTACTCCACCGACCGCGTCCTTGACGCACTGCACAAGATCAAGTGGGAGTTCGACGGCTCGCTGACCTTTCGTCGCTCATGCGCGCACGGTATTTGCGGCTCGGATGCCATGCGCATCAATGGTCGTAACCGCCTCGCCTGCAAGACGCTGATCAAAGATCTCGACATCTCGAAGCCGATCTACGTCGAAGCCATCAAGGGTCTGCCGCTCGAGAAAGACCTTGTCGTCGACATGGAGCCGTTCTTCGCCTCCTACCGCGAAGTGCAGCCCTTCCTTGTGGCGAACTCAGTGCCGGAGAAGGGCAAAGAGCGCACCCAGTCGATCGCCGATCGTGAGATCTTCGACGACACGACCAAGTGCATCCTGTGTGCTGCATGCACCTCGTCATGCCCGGTGTTCTGGACGGATGGGCAGTACTTCGGCCCGGCAGCGATCGTGAACGCGCACCGCTTCATCTTCGACTCGCGCGACGACAACGCCGGCGTGCGCCTCGACATCCTCAATGACAAAGAGGGGGTATGGCGTTGCCGCACGACCTTCAACTGCTCTGAGGCGTGCCCCCGCGGGATCGAGGTCACCAAAGCCATCGCTGAGGTCAAGCAAGCGGTACTGCGCGGCCGTCCCTGACGGCATCCCGGCTCGCTCGCCCTGTCGGTGAGCCCCGTTAGGCTCGTTACATGCCTCATCTGCGTATCGCCACGGTCAACGTCAACGGGATCAGGGCAGCCGCCCGCAACGGCATGAGCGGGTGGCTCGACAATGCCGACGTCGACATTCTCACCCTGCAAGAGGTCCGCGGTCAGGACGAGCATCTTGAGGCCGCCCTGCCCGGATGGAGCTTCGTGCACGACGAGGCCACAGCCAAGGGTCGCGCGGGGGTCGCCATCGCAAGCCGCACGCCGGCTCTCGCTCACCGAACGGCGTTCGGTCCCGATGACTTCGATTCGAAGGGACGCTGGATCGAAGCCGATTTCCGCATCGGAGACCGCCCTCTCACGGTCGTCAGCGCCTATGTGCACACGGGCGAAGCCGACACTCCCAAGCAGGATGAGAAGTGGAGGTTCCTTGATGCTTTCGGCATCCGCCTCGCCGAGCTCGGTCGCGACGACGCCCTCGCTCTCGTCACCGGAGACCTGAATGTCGGGCACCGCGAACTCGATATCAAGAACTGGCGCGGCAACCGAACCAAAGCCGGATTCCTCCCTCGCGAGCGCGCGTACTTCGACCGTTTCCTCGGGGAGGCAGGCGCGGAGATCACCGGAGTCGACGGTTCTGTGGGGACTGGACTCGGCTGGGTTGACGTCGGCCGACGATTTCACGGGGAGGTCGATGGGCCGTACACCTGGTGGTCGATGCGTGGCAAAGCTTTCGATAACGACTCAGGCTGGCGCATCGACTACCACCTGGCCACCCCCGCGCTCGCCGAGCGTGTGCAGAACTACCACGTGGTCAAGGCCGCGTCGTACGCCGAGCGCTGGAGCGACCACGCCCCCGTTGTCGTCGACTACAGCTACTGATCCCGGAACGCCATCAACATCCGGGAGCAGCCCATGCGCGGCGTAGGATTGGCAGGTGAACAAGCCTCGTCTTTACTCAGGAATGCAGCCATCAGCCGACTCCCTCCAGATCGGCAACTACATCGGCGCTCTCCTGCAGTGGCGTGACCTGCAGAACTCTTACGACGCGTTCTTCTCCGTCGTCGACCTGCACGCCCTCACTGTCGCCCAAGACCCCGCCGAACTGCGCGAGAAGACCCGCCGCACGGCCGCCCAGTACATCGCTGCCGGCATCGAGCCATCGCACTCGACGCTCTATGTGCAGTCACATGTGCGCGCCCACGCCGAGCTGGCCTGGGTTCTGTCAACCGTCACCGGCTTCGGCGAGGCCAGTCGAATGACCCAGTTCAAAGACAAGTCTGCGCGGTACGGTACCGATGCGACCAGCGTCGGGCTGTTCACCTACCCCATCCTGATGGCCGCAGACATCCTGCTGTATCAGACTGACGTTGTGCCTGTCGGCGAGGACCAGAAGCAGCACGTCGAGCTGACTCGTGACCTCGCCGAGCGGTTCAACTCGCGTTTCGGAGAGACTTTCGCGGTGCCACGCCCTGTGATTCAGAAGAACACGGCGCGCATCTACGATCTGCAGAATCCGACGTCGAAAATGTCGAAGTCCGCAGAGAGCGACGCCGGCGTGCTCTGGATGCTCGATGACCCTGCGAAGTCTGCGAAGAAGGTCATGCGGGCTGTCACCGACAACGAGGGCACCGTACGGTTCGACCGCGAGAGCAAGCCAGGCGTGTCGAATCTGCTGACGATCTACGCGGCGCTCACTGGGCGCCAGATCGGATCGATCGAGGATGAGTACGCCGGCCGCGGCTACGGCGATTTCAAGAAGGGACTCGCCGAAGTGGTCGTGAACGAGTTCGAGCCGGTGCGCGCCCGC
Source organism: Microbacterium sp. (assembly GCA_047605925.1). Taxonomy (GTDB): domain Bacteria; phylum Actinomycetota; class Actinomycetes; order Actinomycetales; family Microbacteriaceae; genus Microbacterium. Next base: position 35,865 of record JASGEY010000017.1, on the reverse strand, counting down.
GCACTCGAACTCCTCGACGACCCGGCTGAGCTCGACCGCATCCTCGCTACGAACGCCGGACGAGCGGATGCCGTCGCCGATCACACCCTGGGCGCGGTATACGACCGCGTAGGGCTGTTGCGGCGCGTCTGACTACAATCGCCCTAGGATGGGGGCGTGACCGATCCGCAGCTGCCTCCGCCTCCCGGTGCCGTCCCCCCGGCGCCTCCTGCACCGCCCGCATACCCACCGGCATACCCGCAGCAGGCACCGGCATACCCCGCATACCCGCAGCAGGCTCCGGCATACCCCGCATACCCGCAGCAGGCGCCGACAGCCCAGCCGTTCGCCGCGCCCGTGCAGCAAGCCCCCGCTCCTCAAGTATCCGTACCACAAGCACCTCCCGGCGCTTTCCAGGTACCGGTCGGCGGCTACACAGCGCCGCAGGGCGGCTATGTCGCCCCGAAGACGGGCGCACCGGCATCCGGAGGGTTCCTCGGAATCCTCGCCCTGATCCTCGGCATCATCGCAGCCCTCATCGTCCCGATTATCGCTGGCATCACCGGTGCTGAAATCGGAGCGCAGCTCCCCTCGGGTCTCGACCCGAACGACCCCAATCTGTTGAGCGCTCTCTCACCTGTGCGCACACAGGTGCTGTGGGCTGAGATCGCCTTCTGGACAGGCACCGTACTCGGCATCGCCGCAATCGTGATCGGCATCATCGCCATCCGCAAGAAGAAGGGCAGAGGCCTCGGCATCGCCGGGCTCGTGCTCGCAGTGCTCGGCTCTGGAATCTACTGGATCGTTGTGGTGTTCGCAGTCTCCATCGGCACCGCCACCGGTATCGCGAACTACTGACCTGCGGATCAGCGCGGCGCGTGGTGCTTCTGCTGCGCGGCGAGCAGGCCGTCGGATACCAGCAATTCGACGGCGTCGGCGGCATCCGATACGAGAATCGGCAGGTTCGCGCGCTCCTGGGCGCCGAACGCAGAAAGCACCCAATCCGCTGGATCCTGTCTGCCAGGCGGACGGCCGATCCCCACGCGTACGCGCGGAAAATCAGCCGTTGTCATCGCCCTGGCGATATCGCGCACGCCGTTGTGCCCACCGTGGCCACCGCCTGTTTTCAGCTTGACCGTGTCGAACGGGATGTCGAGCTCGTCGTGCACGACAACGATGCGTTCAGCCGGCACGGAATAGAACCGGGCGAGGGCGGCGACCGGGGTGCCTGACACGTTCATGAAAGTGTTCGGCTTAGCCAACACCAGCTTGTCGGCACCCGGCCGCAGCCAGGTCTCTGCCACCCGGGCACCAGCCTTGTGCTCACGAAAAGTTTCACTGCGCCGCGCGGCGAGCTCATCGATCACCATCTGGCCGATGTTGTGCCTCGTCGCAGCGTATCGGAGCCCCGGATTGCCCAGTCCGACCACGAGCCAGGTACTTGCCACGTTCGGGTCCTTTCTCGAGGTTTCGGGTCGTGCCGGCTCTGCGAGCCCCGGTCAGGATACGACAGAGCCCGGTCAGGATACGACAGAGGGGCGCGATACGCTCGCGCCCCTCTGCGATGAAATGGTCGGGATTACTCCGCAGTAGCGCCGTCGGCGCCCTCCTCAGCGGTGTCGTCCTCCTCGGCCACGGCCACTGCGGCCGAGACCGCGACGACGAGCACGTCGCCTTCGGTGACGAGCGTTGTGCCCTTGGGCAGCACGACGTCTGCAGCGGTGATGTGTGCGCCGTCCTCCAGGCCCTCAACAGAGACCTCGACGTGCTCAGGAATGTGCGTCGCCTCAGCCTCGACGGAGATCGTCGTGGCACCGAGGTTGACAATCGTGCCAGCTGCGGACTCGCCGGTGACGACGACAGGAATGTCGATCGTGACCTTCTCGCCCTTCTTCACGACGAGCAGGTCGATGTGCTCAACGATCTGCAGCACCGGGTCCTTCTGCACGTCCTTGACCAGGGCGAGCTGCTGCGTGCCCTCGATGTCGAGTTCGAGCAGCGCGTTAGCGCGGCGGATGATCAACGAGACCTGGTGCCCGGGAAGCGCGACGTGCACCGGGTCGGTGCCGTGACCGTAAATGACGGCAGGGATCTTGCCTGCGGCGCGCAGGCGACGCGCGAAGCCCTTGCCGAACTGCGTGCGCAGCTCTGCTGCGACCTTGGTGTCTTCAGACATAGTGGTTCTCCTTCGGGGCACGCAACGAGAGCTGCGCGGTGGTCTGGGAAATCGTGATCTCGAACGCAGACACGTGAAGAAACCGCCAGGCTCTCGCCGCGTCGATAACGGATGCCTGCGCACGCGCAAAAGCATCCCTCGCCGAGGTGCATGTCTATGTTACCCGATGACCCGGTAGGCTGAAGACACAGATCAACCCCTCTAAGATGACGGAGATCCCCATGCTCGACGGAGCCTTCCTCACTCACGCATTCGCATGGCTGATCGGCGCGATGAGCGTGTGCGCCGCTGTTGTTACCTTCGGCGCCCTTTTCGCGATGGGTCGCTCGGGGTACCGCAAAGACTGAAACTGATTCGTCTTCTCGACACAGGGCGCGGCAACCGCACCTACGCGATAATCTGATCGCATCCCCTACCTTCACGATCGAGGAGCCTGCTGTGGCCGAAGCATCAGCGAATATCGGAGTCGTCGGACTCGCCGTCATGGGTTCGAATCTCGCCCGCAACCTCGCGAGCCGCGAGGGCAACACCGTGGCGATCTTCAACCGCAGTTATGAAAAGACCCAGTCGGTTCTCGACGCGCACCCTGAAGCAGGCTTCATCCCGGCGCAGACATACCAGGAGTTCGCCGACTCGTTGCAGAAGCCGCGCACCGCGATCATCATGGTCAAGGCCGGAGCGCCGACGGATGCCGTGATCGACTCTCTTGTCGAAGTCTTCGAACCAGGAGACATCATCGTCGACGGTGGAAACGCCTTCTTCCCCGACACGATCCGTCGCGAGAAGGCGGTGCGCGAAACAGGTATCAACTACGTCGGCGCTGGCATTTCTGGCGGTGAGGAGGGAGCCCTTCTCGGTCCGTCGATCATGCCAGGCGGCTCTGATGAGTCCTGGATCACGCTCGGCCCGATCCTCAAGTCGATCGCCGCGGTCGCCGAGGGCGAGCCCTGCGTCACCCATGTCGGCCACGACGGCGCAGGTCACTTCGTCAAGATGGTGCACAACGGAATCGAGTACGCCGACATGCAGCTGATCGCCGAGGCGTATGACCTTATCCGTCGGGGCACCGGAAAGTCGCCGGCGGAGATCGCCGAGATTTTCGCCGAGTGGAACGCCGGGGAGCTCGAGAGCTACCTCATCGAGATCACCGCCGAGGTGCTCCGCCAGGTCGATGCGTCCACGGGTCAGCCGCTGGTCGATGTGATCGTCGACCAGGCCGGCGCCAAGGGCACCGGCGCGTGGACGGTACAGACCGCACTGTCGTTGGGCGTTCCTGTCTCCGGTATCGCTGAGGCCACCTTCGCCCGCTCCCTCTCCAGCCATCCAGAGCAGCGCGCCGTCGCATCCGCCCTGCCTGGTCCCGACGAAGCGTTCACTGTCCCCGCCGATCAGGTCGACGCGTTCATCGAGGATGTCCGTCTCGCCCTGTACGCATCGAAGATCGTGGCCTACTCGCAGGGCTTCGACGAGATTCGTGCCGGCGCAGCCGAGTACGGCTGGACCATCGACCTTGGTGCCATCTCGAAGATCTGGCGCGGTGGCTGCATCATCCGCGCTCAGTTCCTCAACCGCATCGCCGATGCCTACGACGCGGAGCCCGCACTCCCAGTCCTCATGACCGCCCCCTATTTCGCCGAGGCGCTCACCCGCGCTCAGGCTTCGTGGCGCCGCGTCGTCGTGACCGCTGCCGAATCCGGCATCCCTGCCCCTGCGTTCTCGTCGTCGCTGTCGTACTATGACGGACTGCGTGCCGACCGCCTCCCCGCCGCCCTCGTGCAGGGGCAGCGCGATTTCTTCGGCGCGCACACGTACCGGCGCGTCGACAAGCCAGGCACCTTCCACACGCTGTGGTCGGGGGATCGCACCGAGATCGAGGCCGTGGACACGCACTAACGGCGGCGTGACGTGGAGGGGCTCCGGCCTCCGCCGGGCCCCTCCACTTTTCACAGCGAATGCATTTTCACAGCGAATGCATTGGATTCTCCATAGAAGCCACATAGGAGATTCCGCAGAATATCCATATGAGCACCGTGCATCCTGAACTCCGCCGCCCAGACGGCTCCCCCCTGCGCATCCTTGCCGTCGATGACGAGCAGATGCTGACCGATCTGCTCGCCATGGCCCTACGAATGGAAGGCTGGGAGGTGCGCACGGCATCGTCGGGTCTTGAAGCGTTGCAGGTCGCCCGCGAGTTCGACCCCGACGCCCTCATCCTCGACATCATGATGCCCGACCTCGACGGGCTGGCAGTGATGAAGCGGCTGCGTGAATCGGGGAACCTCGTGCCCGTGCTGTTCCTCACAGCAAAGGATGCCGTCGGAGACCGTGTCGCCGGCCTCACCGCAGGCGGCGACGATTACGTCACCAAGCCTTTCAGCCTCGAGGAGGTCATCGCTCGGCTACGCGCGATCATTCGCCGAACGGGGCACGCAACATCCGACGACGGCCAGTCGATCCTGCGTGTGGCCGATCTCACCCTCAACGAAGACAGCCACGAGGTGGTCCGCGACGGAACCGAGATCGACCTCACCGCCACCGAGTTCGAGTTGCTGCGTTACCTGATGCGCAACGAGCGCCGTGTGCTGTCAAAGGCGCAGATCCTCGACCGGGTGTGGAGCTACGACTTCGGCGGAAAGTCCTCGGTCGTTGAACTGTACATCTCCTACCTGCGCAAGAAGATCGATCTCGGCCGCACCCCCCTCCTGCACACAGTGCGCGGCGTCGGCTACATGATCAAGGCTCCTCAGTGAGCATCGCGGGGATGATGCGGCGACCCCTGACTCTGCAGGCGAGGCTGATGGCCGCGGTCATTGGTTTCGTGTCGCTCATCCTCGTGATCGTTGCCGTGATCACCTCGGCGATTCTCGGAAGCACCCTCGAGCGTCAGCTTGACGAGAAGATTATGTCCTACTCGAGCACGCTGGCTCGCTGGGTCGATGACATGCCGCCTACCTCGGCGACGGCGAGCAACGTGCTCGACGGCAAACAGGTTCCGCCCGAGCTGCTGTTCATTGTGTCGAGTGCGACGACCGGCACGACAGGAATCGTTATTGGCACCCCCGAAGACAACCTCGGATCGACGCTCGAGCTCACGACGGATCAGCTGACACAGATCAAAGACGCCCTCGCCGACGACCGCGCTGCTACCGTCACGATCACCGACCTCGGCTCTTACCGCGTGTCGATCATGCCAGCGAACGGCAAAGCCGCCGTCGTCGTTGGGCTCCCCCGCGACGAGATCCAAAGTCAGATGGCTGCTCTGCTCAGCGTGATCGTACTGACCACGATCGGCGGACTCATTCTGCTCGCTCTCACAACGGCGATCACGATCCGTGTGGGTCTGCGCCCACTGCGTGCCGTTGCCGCGACGGCGACGCGCGTGGCGAATCAGCCGCTGGACAGAGGCGAGGTTGAGATCACAGAGCGCGTCCCGGCATCCGAATCCGACCCTCGTACCGAAACTGGCCTCGTCGGCGCCTCGTTGAACACACTGCTCGACCATGTCAACGACTCGCTGTCCGCTCGCCAGAAGAACGAAGAGCGTATGCGGCAATTCGTCGCAGACGCCAGCCATGAGCTGCGCACTCCGCTCGCGTCGATCCGTGGGTACTCCGAGCTCTCCCTCCGCGCCCTGAGCCAACATCAAGGTCCAGCTGCGATCGAGAGCACGACAACGTCGCTCGAGCGCATCCAAGCGCAGTCGCTGCGGATGACCCGCCTCGTTGAAGATCTCCTACTCCTCGCCAGGCTCGATGAGGGCCAAGAGCTCGTCTACGCAACGGTGGACCTCACCCAACTCGCCCTGGAGGGCGTTTCGGATGCTCGGCCAACGGCGCCAGGTCATGTGTGGAAAATCGACGTGCCCGACGAGCCTGTCGTCATCATCGGAGATTCCGGGCGCCTGCACCAGGTGGTCACCAACCTTCTCGCCAATGCGCGGACACACACACCCGTCGGCACCGAAATCACCCTCAGTGTCGCCCGTGAAGCCGAGGTGGCTGTGCTGCGGGTTCGTGACAACGGGCCTGGCATCGATCCGTCAGCGCGCGATGCGCTGTTCGCCCGGTTCGCCCGTGGTGACAGCTCGCGGGCACGACAAACCGGAGGCACCGGATTGGGTCTCGCGATCGCGAAGGCAATCGTTGAGGGCCATCAGGGTCGCATCGAGGTCGCGAGCGTTCCCGGAGACACCACATTCACGGTGCGACTGCCGGTGAACCCCGTCCCTGCTGACCACTCCTCGACCGTGCCCTCCGTCTCCTAGGAACGTTTGCAGGAGCCGGGCACGTCTGCAGGAACTCCCGAGGTGTTTTGGTCCTGCAAACGTGCCTGGTTCCTGCAAACGTTCCTTGGTTCGATCGCGTGATCACGCTCCGGCACGTGCGCGCGCGATCGCCGCGACGATCGCCGCCTCCACGACATGCCACTCACCGAGGATCAGGTCGTACGAAATTCGCAGACTTTCGTAGCCGAGAGCGGATGCCACGGCATCCCTCCGTCGATCGCGCCGCCACGCGTCCCGCCCGCTGTGGAACTCGGCTCCGTCGACTTCGAGGATGAGCCGACCATCGATCACGAAGTCGACGCGCCCGACTCCAGGGATTTCAACCTGACAATCGAGATGGATGCCGAGCGGAAGCAGTCGTAGCCGCAACAGCGACTCGACGCCGCTGCCAGCATCGACCCTGGCCAGATCAACCAGCCATCTCGCGCCAATAGGCAACCGCGAACGGACACGGGCCTTGCCTGCGGCATTCAGCTTTCGGGATGCCAGCGCTGACTCCAGCGAGACGAAGAATGCCTCATCGCCGCGACAGGCGTGCAGGTGGACGAGTGCGTCCTCGACCTCAGCGCGACCGAGTGCCGTGCGACCATCGTAGAAGTGGCTAACACAGGAACACCGATCGTGGTGCACCCGTCCATGGCTCCCCATCGACACGTGCGGAACATCGTCGTCGACGAGGACCCAGATGCCGTGCATGCGGAGGGCTCCGGCACACGTCAGCGAACCGCCGTGCCCCGCAGCCGCCACGATTCTCGGATCCGCTGAGTGCGAGGCGAACACGCCGTTACGGATTCGCCGGATATCACCGTCAATGACGGCATCCGCCAGCATCCGTCGACTCAACCCGAACTCGTGCAGCAGCATCCCTCGTGCCACACCACCAAACTGATCGAGCAACATCTGTGCTTTCGACATCCGTCTATCGTGCCCGGTCGGCATAACTCCGCGATCGGCGCAGGGGCGAGAAGCACGGAAACTGTGGACAACGTGTGCCGATCCGTCACATGTGTAGAAAGAGTCCCGGAACGTTTGCAGGACCCGGGCACGTTTGCAGGGTGAGAAAGCGGATGCTGGCCCTGCACACGTGCGCGGGTCCTGCAAACGTCCCGATGCCGAACCGCGAGCCCCGGAACACCCCGGGTCAGTACCCCGCGAAGGCGTCTGTGGTGAGACTGCGGGCCTTGTGCAGGGCCGGGGCGAGGTCGGCGATCAGCCGCGGAGGTCCGGAGATGAACGCATGGCGGGATTCGAGGTCGGCGACATAGCGTTCCAACGCAGCCGCATCGAGCCTGGCACCCTGAGACCACGTCCAGTGCGCTGGCAGATCCGACGGCTGCTCGCGCGTGAACACAACAACGCGCGCTCCGGTTGCGGCCAATTCCTCACGGAAGGCCAGCTCAGCGGGATCGGATGCCACATACACGAGCACGACGTCTCGCTGCTGTCCCGTCGCCTGCAGTTGACGCAACTGCGACACGAAAGGAGTAACTCCGATGCCGGCAGCCACCATCACGACGGGCGCATCGCCGCGCGGAAGCAGAAAGTCGCCCCAGGTTCCGGTGACGGCAAGGGTCGTTCCCGGCCCGGCCGCGGCCAGTGCGCGCTTATAGCTGGACGGATGCTTCTGATCGCCGTCCTTGTACGCGATGCGCAGGGTGGGCAGATCGGCGGGTGCAGAGACGATGCTGAACTCACGGCGCGTACCTCGCGCGTCGGGTCGACGGTGCGGCACATCGAGCTCGAGGTACTGCCCGGCAAGAAAGTGCAAGCGGCTCTGAGTGCGGAAGGTCAGCTCCTGCACCGTGGGTGTGATGAACTCACGTTTCTCCAGTGTGAGCCGCACCGAGCCCCGAACGGCGAAGGCGAAGGCCAGCAGATTGCCGATCAATAGCGCACGCTCCTGCCCGAGCGTGAAGCCCGCGACAAAGATCGGCCAGCCGGCGAGCACTCCGACGAGAGCAGCAACCGAGAACTGCTGCCAGCGCCGTGGCGGCAGAGTGAGCGGCTCCGAGAGCATGAACGCGCCGAGGAACAGGAACGGCGACTGCAGCACCGCGAACGAGAGCGCTTCACCCGCGTCGAACGCGATGTCAAACTGCTGCGCCAGCACCGCCTGACGCACGAGCGACACAGCGATCGCGACGACAAGGAACACCAGCACGATCCGCACCTTCTCGGTGCGCCACAGCACAATCAGCCCGAGAATCAGCGCAGGGATGAACAGCGCGGGCGTGCCGACCCACCATGACGACGACGCGCCGAGTCCGGCGATGGTGACCACAGCGGCCCCGAACGCTGCCGGGTTGAGGATGTGCCGTCCACGCCAGGCGATCAGATATTTCGAGATGCTGGCAAAGGCGGCCGCGATGGCGAGGCCGCCCAGGGCCGCGGGTGCGAGATCGGATGCCGGCTGCAGCACGAACAGCAGGATGAGCGCGGTGACCAGCGATGACTCGATGCGCCACGGCAAGCGCAACAGCCGCTGGGCCGCGGCATCCACAGCGCAGACCACGGCAGCGAGTACCAGAAACGAGACGAAGATTTCCTCGGGCTGCGGCGCGACAAGTCCGTCGAAGGCCAGAACTTCGGCAACCATCGCCAATGCGATCAGCGAGAACAACACGAGTCGGTACATCGACAGCGCCCCCAGGAGCGCGAGAACTCGTTGCCTGGCTGCGGTGAATGCGGTGATCACAGTGTCAACTCTTCCCTATTTCGCCTGAGCCCTATCTCCCCTTCGCGAGGAACAGCTCCCCCCGCCAGCCGGCAGAGCGTTCGACACGCCCATCCGTCGACATGCGCACCCACTCCACACCCCAGTCGGCGGCAAGCTCCACACCACCGTCGAAGAACAGCGCAGTGGCAACGGCATCCGCTCGCATCGTCTCGGAACCCAGCGCCCAGGTGGCCGCCCAGGTGCGCACTGGCTGCCCCGTGCGCCCGTCGAGAACGTGGTGCAGCCCGTCACCCCAGGCGCGGCGGTTGATCGCCGAACCGCACAGCGCAGCGTTTTCAAGCGCGATCACGCCGATCGCCCGTGAGCCGTCGAAGGGGTGCTCAAGCCCAGTGCGCACGGCGCGACCCCGCACCCGCATGTCTCCGCCGGCGTCGACGACGAGATCACCTTCGACCGCGGAGAGCTTGTCGAAAACCAGGTCGACGAGTCGTCCTTTGCCCAGCGCCCCCACGTCGATCAGAGCAGGAGCGGATGCTGTCAGCGCATCGTCCGTCCAAGACACCACAGCACTCCACTGCGCCGGCGCCGGTACGGGCTCCCGAGCGGTCAGCGAGTAGGCCCGGTCATATCCGAGCGCTTCGAGGCTCGCGCCGATCAGCGGGTTGACGGCTCCGTGCGTTGCCACGGAGAGTGCGCGAAATGCATTGAGCATGGGCGCAGCATCCGGTGACGAGAGCGTACCGCCGAGTCGCCCGACCCTGGTCACATCCGAGTCCTCACGGAACCGCGACCATTCACGATCGAAGCGTTCGATCAGCTCCGCAATCGCCGTGCGGTCGCCGTCCGTGAGCTGGCCCTCGATCTCCCACCGGGTGCCGATCGCGTCGAAACGCCAGATCGTCATGGCCACCGAGGCGCCTAGACGGCGGCCTGCTCCTTGATCGACTCGACAGCTTCGTTGAAGCCGCTGCTGGTCAGCGAAGAGCCAGATACCCGGCTCACGTTCAACTCATCGAGAGCGACCCCGACGACCTCGTCGGCGATGCCGTCGATGAACTGCCCCTGATAGTGCTCGCTCTCCCGCGCCTGCGGGTCGCCAGTGACCTCCACGTCGGTGACGATGTCGTCAGCGATCGTGAGCGTGACGGCGATCGTCTCCACGGTCTCGGGGGTCTGGTACGAACCCTCAGCCGTGTAAGTGCCATCCGTGTAGGTCGTCGAGCTGGATCCTGAGTCGGTGCTCGAGCTGGAGTCGGTGCTCGATGTGTCTTCGGCGTCTGCGGCGCCGGAGCACCCTGAAAGCACAAGGAGCCCAGCCACCCCAACAAGCGCTGAGGCCTTGCGCACGGACTGCGAAACGTTCGTCGGGATCATGACGGTCCTTCCGGTGCGAGGCGTCGATTATGTCGATTGACTGTCGATGCATTCAACCGTATGCATCAGTTCTGTGCGCTCGCTGTGCATCGCCAGTCAGGAGTCTACGAACGACCTAGGCGTCGCCGCCGAACATACTCGTCACAGACCCGTCTTCGAAGACCTCGTGGATCGCACGCGCAAGAAGCGGCGCGATCGGTAGGATCGTCAGTTTGTCCCACCGCCGCGATTCGGCCAGCGAGATGGTGTCTGTGATCACGACCTCGTCGATGGACGAGTCCTGCAGTCGCTCGGATGCCGGATCGCTGAAGATCGCGTGTGTCGCGGCGACGATGACCCGGTGCGCACCATTGGCTTTGAGAGCCTGGGCAGCCTTCACGATCGTGCCGCCGGTGTCGATCATGTCATCGACGAGCAGGCAGGTGCGCCCCGACACCGTTCCGACGATCTCATGTACGGAGACCTGGTTGGCGACCTTCGGATCGCGGCGCTTGTGGATGATCGCGAGCGGAGCGCCCAGGCTGTCCGACCAGGTGTCGGCGACACGGACGCGGCCCATGTCTGGTGAGACGACCGTGAGGATCTCGCGATCCTCGGCGCTCAAAGTGCGCTCGAAGTAGTCCAGCAGCACCGGCTTGGCGAAGAGGTGATCGACCGGGCCGTCGAAGAAGCCCTGGATCTGCGCCGCATGCAGATCGACGCTCATCACCCTGTCGGCGCCGGCGGTCTTCAGCAGATCGGCGACGAGGCGTGCGCTGATCGGCTCACGACCACGGCCCTTCTTGTCCTGACGCGAATACGGATAGTACGGTGCGACGACGGTGATGCGCTTGGCGGAGGCTCGTTTGGCCGCGTCGATCATGATGAGTGTCTCCATGAGCCACTCGTTCACCGGCTCACCGAAGGTCTGCACCAGGAACAGGTCGCAGCCGCGGATCGACACTTCGAAGCGGGCATAGATCTCACCCGACGCGAACGTGCGGTGTTCGACCGGCGCGATCTCGGTACCGAGTGCGGCCGCGACCGCCGCCGTCAATTCGGGGTGCGAGCGCCCGCCAGCGACGACGAGCCGCTTCTTCGTCTTCGCAACCAGGCCGGGCGCGATTCCGCCTGCCCGATCCAGCTCGACCGTCTTCTTCTTGCGCGCCATTGCCCTCTACTCCGCCACTCGGGCCCGTGCTGCGGCATCCGCAGCATCCGTGCCTGCCCTGTTCTTCTCGACCCAGCCCTCGATATTGCGCTGAGGTGCGACGCTCATCGCAAGAGCCCCGGCCGGGACGTCCTTGCGGACGGCGGCGCCGGCACCCGTCTTAGCGCCAGCACCCAGCCTAACGGGCGCGACGAGGGTCGTGTGCGAGCCGGTATGCACCTCGTCCTCCACGACCGTGCGGTGCTTGGTGACGTCGTCGTAGTTCGCCGTGATGGTGCTCGCACCGAGGTTGACCCCTCGGCCGATCGTTGCGTCGCCGACGTACGACAGATGCGGGACTTTGCTGCCTTCGCCGATCTCGGCGTTCTTCGTCTCGACGTACGCGCCGATCTTGCCTCTGGCGCCGAGAACCGTTCCTGGACGCAGGAATGAGAACGGCCCGACGGTGGCCTCTGCCCCGATCACAGCGAGCGTGGCGTCGGTGCGTCGGACGATGGCGTCCTCCCCCACCTCGCAGTCGACGAGCGTCGTGTCGGGGCCGATGATCGCACCCTGCGCGATCGTGGTGGCACGCAGAATCTGGGTGTTCGGGAGCACCGTCACATCGGGGGCGAGCGTCGCGTCGTCGTCGATCCAGGTCGTTGCCGGATCGATCACTGTCACACCTTCGCGCTGCCAGCGCTGCACAATGCGGTTGTTGAGAACGCGGCCAGCTTCGGCGAGTTGGATGCGGTCGTTCACCCCGAACGTCGCTGCGGTGTCGGCCGCCGTCTCAGCCGCGACTCGTTCGCCCGCTTCGCGGAGAAGCTCGATGACAGTGGTGAGATAGAGCTCGCCCTGCGCATTGTCGGTCGTCACCTTAGCCAGCTGCGCGCGCAGATCAGCCACGCGGAACACGTAGACGCCGGCGTTGATCTCGGTCACAGCGGCCTCATCGGCACTGGCATCCTTGTGCTCGACGATGCGCTCGACGGCACCGTCGGCGCCGCGAATGATGCGGCCGTATCCGGTCGGGTCATCGAGGCGGGCGCTGAGCAGCGTCGCTGCGGCGAATGTTGCGCGGTGGGTGTCGATGAGCGCATGCAGTGTCTCGGCTTCGAGCAGCGGCACATCTCCGGAGAGCACAAGCACGTCTCCCGTGAAATCACCGGGGAGCTCGTCGATCGCGACCTGCACTGCGCGGCCGGTGCCGGGAATCTCGTCCTGGTCGACGAACACCGCTCCGGGATACGCCTGGCTGAGAGCGGCGACCACCTGATCGCGTTCATGCCGAACGACAACCTCGATGTGATCGGCTCCAAGGCGCGTTGCGGTGGCAAGCACGTGGCCGACCAGGGGTCGGCCACCGATCGTGTGGAGCACCTTCGGCAGGCGCGACTTCATCCGCGTACCCGCACCCGCAGCAAGGATGACGATGGCGAGGTTGTTCCCGGTCATGCTCCGCCGCCAGGACTCGAACCTAGACCTCACAGCTCCAAAGGCTGTCGTGCTGCCATTACACTACGGCGGATTACAGCATCCGATCGAGCGCATGCCGCCCCTCAAGTCTGCCATGTCCTGGGATACTGAACGCATGAGTGAGGCGGATGAGGTCGATCGGATCGTCAGCGCGTGGCACGCACAGCGTCCCGACCTCGACTTCTCGCCCCTGGAAGTGCTCTCTCGCGTCGACCGGCTGACGCGGCTGCTCGACAGAGCGCGCCGTGACGTCTTCCGCCGCAGCGATCTCGAGCCCTGGGAGTGGGATGTCCTGTCTGCGCTGCGCAGGGAAGGCCGGCCGTTTCAGCTGTCGCCCAAGCAACTGCTGCAGCAGACCCTGGTCTCCAGCGGCACCATGACGAACCGCATCGACCGCCTGGTCGAGCGCCGCTTCGTCCGGCGCGAAGCAGACCCTGCCGACGGCCGGAGCGTGCTGGTGACGCTGACAGACGACGGTAAAACCCGGGTGGATGCCGCAATCACCCGCCTCGTCGACGTCGAATCCGACCTCTTGCAGGGACTCTCCCGCGCCGATCGCGAGCGGCTGGCAGGGCTCTTACGCAAACTCAGCCTGAGCTTCGGCTCCGCATAGGTGTAACGCATGGCAATGCTTTCCCCTCTTCCGGTGCGAAACGGCGTCGGAGCGACGCGGCTGCATGTTCCTCGTGACGGCGCGTGGCCGACGGTGTCTGCGTACATGGTCGAACGGTTCTCCCACCTCGATGCCGAACTGTTACTCGTGCGCTTCGACCGCGGCGAGATCGTCGCGCGCGACGGCAGCGCGCTCAGCCGCGACACACCGCTGGGCGCCGAAGAGTTCGTCTGGTATTACCGAGAGCCACCGGTCGAGAAGCACATCCCGTTCGACGTTGACGTGCTGCATCAGGATCGCGACCTCGTCGTTGTCGACAAACCGCACTTTCTGCCAACGACTCCCGGCGGCAAGTACCTGCAGAACTCTGCTCTGGTGCGGTTGAGAAACCTGCTCGGCATACCCGAACTCACACCGATCCATCGACTGGATCGGGCAACCGCAGGACTGCTGATGTTCTCGGTGCGGCCCGAGACCCGGGGCGCGTACCAGCTGCTTTTCGAGAACCGCGAAGTGCAGAAGGTGTACGAGGCAGTATCGGCTCGGCCAGCTGGGTGGGATCCGCAGAGGTTTCCGCTCGTCTACCGCACTCACATCCGCAAGATGCGCGGGGAGGTGTGCGTGCAGGTCGATGCCGCTGCCGAGCCGAACTCGGAAACGCTGATCGAGTTGCTCGCCGCCGACGACCGTGTCGTGCACACCCTGCTGCGCCCGCACAGCGGAAAGATGCACCAGCTGCGCGTGCATCTCGCAGCTCTCGGGCTGGGCATCCTGAACGACGGGTTCTATCCGGTGCTGCTGCCGGAGTCGCCAGACGATTTCGACCGACCGCTGCAGCTGCTGGCCCGCGAAGTGCACTTCACCGATCCGCTGAGCGGAGAGCCCCGTGCGTTCACGAGCCGCCGCACCCTTCGAGACGCTCCGGTCGGCTGATCTCCCGTCAAGGAATCCTGCGACTCAGAGGTAGGGAAGCCAGACCCGCATGGCTCCCGGCGCGCGATTTGCCCAGAGTGCGTAGGGGACAAGGAGCATGTCGATACCCGCCTCGTGAACCTGAGGTGCAGCACGCACCGGGTACGGCTCGTCGGCTGCCCTGCGCACCCACGCACGCGCACGAAGACTCGGGGCACGCCAGCCGTCGGCAGCGATGACAGGATCAGCGACCTGGGGCACGACGTCCGGGTCCACGGTGATGTCCTCCACAGCGACGCCGTCTGGCAGGTCCGCCTGCTCTAGGCAGTAGACCACCGGACCACGGGTGACCGCCACGGCACCGCGACACGCATCCATGTGAGGATGCGGTTGGCGCACCTGCACGGGCATCGCCACCTCGATGACGATGCTGCGCACCGGTGCTTCGCTGGCATCTATCACCAGATACCCGGCAGGCGACCGCCGCTGCGGTGCTGGCGCACCGTCGACCTGAACGGACACGTGTTCCGTCCAGGCAGGCATCCGCACTTCGAGGGCTCCGCCGAACGGTGCATCGAAGTCCAGCGCAGCACTGGCCTGCCAGGGATAGTCGGTGCGGATGCGCAGCTTTCCTGCCCCGACTCCGGACAGGGCGAGATCGATCTCGGCATCGGCCAGCAGGTGCAGGCGCAAGCGATTTGTCCCATCGGCCGGGACGCTCGCGATGTAATGCTGCAGCGACGACACCAGCCTTGCCAGGTTCGGCGGGCAGCAGGCGCAGTCGTACCAGCCGACGCGCCGCGACGGCGCCTGCTCATGTTCGCCATCCCTGCGAGAGCGCACCTGCAGCGGATTGGAGTAGAAGAAGTGCACCCCGTCGAGGGAGGTGGATTCGGCGATCGCGTTCACCAGCGCCCGCTCCATCTCGTCGGCATACGCCGATCGGCCGGTGGCAAGCAGCATCCGCCAGGAGAAGTGGAAGCCTGCGATCGACGCGCAGGTTTCGGCGTACGCCCGGTCTGACGGCAGTTCGAACGGGTCACCGAACGCCTCATCGCGATGCCGGGAGCCGAGACCGCCAGTGATGTACTGCTTCTCATGGAAGGCGCTGTCCCAGATACGCCCTGTCGCCGCAGCCAACGGCGCGTCTGCGCTCTCAGCCGCGAGGTCGGCGGCGCCGGCGGCAAGATACAGCTGTCGGACCGCGTGACCGGTGGCATCTGTGACCTGCCGAACCGGTTCATGATCCTGAAAATAGTGATACCCAAAGCGATCCTCACCGACGCTGCGGTGCCCTCGGCGATCGATGAACGCCTGTGCGAGGGCGAGATGGCGGGCTTCCCCGGTGAGGCGGTAGAGCTCGACCAGTGCGGTCTCGATCTCCGCGTGCCCGCACACGACGCTCTCGCCGTCCGGCCCGAATCTCTCGTCGACGAGATCCACGAAACGCAGCCCGATCTCCAGCAGGTCGCGTCTGCCGAGAGTGCGCGCCCAGGCGATGCCCGCCTGCAGCAGGTGGCCGAGGCAATACAGCTCGTGCCCCCAACGGAAGTCGGCGAACACCCGGTCTGGTTCAACGCTCTGAAAGAACGAGTTCAGGTAGCCGTCATCGCGCTGCGCTCGGCACAGCAGATCGACGGTGTCATCGACAAAGGGCAGAAACTCCGAGATATCGCTGCGTGCGGCTTCCCAGCCGATCGCTTCGAGCACCTTGTAGATGTCAGAGTCCGAAAAGTGGAACCCGGTGAATCCAGCATCCGTCTCCCCTGTCACCCGCCGCATATTCGGCAGCGCTCCGCCCGATTCGAGCTGGCGGATGCAGTGCGCGAGCGTTGTTGCGCGGTTGCGGCGCTGCCAGGCGCCGAGCATTCCCGCCTCGCGCAGTCGGACGGCGTCGAAAGGAAGCGGCCGGTCGGCGAGAATGGCGGATGCCGTTGGCGCGACGGGACCGGTGATCATCACTCCTCCTCTTCCTCCTTCGGCCAGGCTACGGTCGGCCACCCGTCTTCCCAGGTGATCGGCAGCAGGCCGAGGCGGAACTGACCGTCGGCTGCGCGGTCGTACCAGTGGAAGGCGAGCAGCCCGCCTGAGATCGACTGTCCGCCAGGGCCGATCGCATCGCCCTCGGTGGCGAGTACGATCGTTCCGCCATCGTCGAGCAGTTCACCGCCGTTGCGATCGAGATAGGGGCCCGTGACCGATTTCGATCGCCCGACGATGATCTCGTAGGTGCTGTTGACCCCGCGGCAGCAGAATCCTCGTGAAGCGAACAGGTAAAAGTAGTCGTCGCGAGCCACGATGTACGGCGCTTCGATCGCGTTGTCGACCAGCCCGCGATCGGCGATAGCGAGTGGCTCTGAGTCGTCTGCCCGCAAGCCGCTCGGCCACTCCAGCGGCACGATCTTCAACCCGGACTCCCACGACCCGAAACTCATCCATGGTCGCCCTTCTGCGTCCTCGACGATCCCCGGGTCGATCGCGTTGAAGTCGGTACCGGCCGAGGAGATGACCTCCCCCTGATCGACCCACTCGTAGTCGGGGTCGTCAGGGTCGAGCGTCGTATTGGTGGCGAGAGCGATGAGGGAGTCGTTCTTGCCGAAGACGGATGCCGAGTAGTACAGGTACCAGGTGCCGTCGTGCTCGTAGAGCTCCGGCGCCCAGAGATTCTCGACCCCGTCGATGCGCTCGGTCAGCCACTCAGGTTTCACGTCCCACACCTCGCCGACATACTCCCATTGCGCACCGTCGTCCGAGCGCCGGATCTGGATGTTGCCGTCGGCGATCTGCCCGTTTCCCGTGGAGTAGATGAACGAAGGCTCGCCGTTGTCACCTGCCACGAAGGCGGGATCGTGCACGAAGACGTCGCCGCTGAGCACCGGCGCCGCAGGCGCCGACGCACAGCCGCTCACGGTCATCGCGATGAGTGCGAGGGCGGCGCTGAGAACAGCGCCGCCCCGGAGCATGCCCCGTGGACGCATCAGCCCAGCGCGATCGCCGACCAGGAGACCGGCGGCAAGGTCACGGTGAGCACACCGTCGGTGAGCACTGCCCCGTCAAGGGTCTTCAGCCCGACGCGGTTCTGATCGGTGAGCGTGTTCTTCGCGTACACGTCGTCATCCCACAGGGTGACAGCCTCGGAGATCACCGTCGCGCCGAGATCATTGAGATCGATGCTCACGTCGATGGCCTCGGTCTGGCTGCGGTTCACGAGGAACACCGCGGCACCCTGATCATCGGCGGTGACGACGGCGTCGACCAGTGGCGCCCGCCCGTACAGGGCGGTCTCGTAGCTGCCGACCTCGATCTTGGGGGCGATGACTTCGCCCCGCGCGAGTCGCGAGGTAACAGAGAACGGGAAGAACGTCGTCTGCCGCCAGGCGCCGCCGCCCGGTTCGGTCATGATCGGGGCGATCACGTTGACCAGCTGCGCGAGGGATGCCGAAGCGACGCGGTCGTGGTTCTTCAGCAGGGTGATCATCAGGTTGCCGAGCACCACTGCATCCGCCACTGAATAGACATCCTCGAGCTGACGAGGCGCATAGCGCCACTCGTCGTTCACCTCGTCCGATGCCTGATGCTCGTCGAGGTACCAGATGTTCCACTCGTCGAAGGACAGCTTGATCTTCTTCTTGCTCTTCAGCTTGTGCCCGACGTGATCGGCTGTCGCCACCACGGTCTCGATGAAGTACTGCATGTCAAGAGACGACGCCAGGTACGACCCAAGGTCGCCGTTGCGTTCCTGGTAGTACGCGTGGCAGGAGACGAAGTCGACGTGCTCATAGGCGTGCTCGAGCACCGTGCGCTCCCACTCGCCGAAGGTCGGCATCGACGAACCGCTGGACCCGCACACGACGAGCTCGAGCGAACGATCGGCGGTCTTCATTGCCTGCGCCGTGCGCGCTGCGAGCTTGCCGTAGTCGTCTGCGGTCATGTATCCGGTCTGCCACGGACCGTCCATCTCGTTGCCGAGGCACCACATCTTGATGTTGTGCGGCTCGGGGGTGCCGTTCGCGATGCGCTGGTCACTGAGCGCGGTGCCGGAGGGGTGGTTGCAGTACTCGAGCAGGTCGAGGGCCGCCTCGATGCCCCTGGTACCCAGGTTCACCGCCATCATCAGCTCGGAGCCGGTGAGTTTCAGCCAACGAGCGAACTCGTCAACGCCGACCTGGTTGGTCTCCAGCGAGTGCCAGGCGAGATCCCGGCGCACCGGCCGCTGCTCACGGGGCCCGACCGAGTCTTCCCACCGGAACCCCGAGACGAAGTTACCGCCGGGGTAGCGAATCGTCGTCGAACCGAGCTCGCGCACCAGCTCGACAACGTCCATGCGGAACCCGTCTTCGTTAGCCGTCGGGTGCCCCGGCTCATAGATGCCGTTATACACGCAGCGTCCGAGATGCTCGACGAACGAGCCGAAGATACGGCGATCGATCGGCGCGACGACAGCATCGCGGGATACAGAAACATGGGCCTTAGTCACGAGAGGACTCCTTCGTGGATGAGAGCCGGAGCCTGAACGGCGCCGACGCGGTCGAGGCTGCGCTGGGAAAGGCGGCAGCAGAGAGCAAGAGGAACAGAGAAACCGACCAGTGGCATCAGCACAGGCACGGACACCGCGAACACGGCAGTGGCAACAATCGTGGCCAGCACAGCGAGCGCGAGGCCGGGCGATACCAGGGTGAGCACAACACCGAAGCGAGCGACCGCAAGTGGACGCTCCTCGTGGTGGGTCAGCACAACGACGGTGAGAACGGATGCCACAGCGACGACAGCCGCGCCGACTGCCGTCATGACCAGCAGCGCCGCACCGACCTGGCCGGGCAGAGAGGGGATGACCGCCGCGTCTGCCGCCAGGATGATCGCTGCGACGCCGAACGGGAAGCCGGCACGGTTCGCGGCGAAGAACCGGGCACGGTAGGCCGCGAGGAACGGGCGGATGATCCCCTCGGCGCGATCGGAGCGCAGCACGGAGGCCGCGGCGACGAGGGAGGGCATCAGACCGAGCACACCGAGCCCTGCGACGGTGCCTGCGATGATGAGCAGGTTGATCAGCACGAGATCCGTGAGAATCTGCAGCATCCGCATCACGCGTCCAGACCAGGTCATGGCTGCACCTCGCGGAATCCCGACCAGACGACGCCATCATCGGCGATGCCGGAGATCGCGAGCACTGTGCGCTCGACAGCGGGGTCCCAGGCGCCGAAGATGACGGCGTCCAGGCAGAGCGTACGTTCCGGCGTGCGGAGCACGACGGTTGTCGCAACGGGCTCCCCTGCAGTTTCGACCTCGGCGAGCACATCGGCTTCGGCCGAGTCGACCATGCCGTTCATCTCAGGGTCGAAGCGGACGAGGTGCCACCGGCCGGTCGCTGCAACGGCTTCGGGCAGACGCTCGCGATGAGCGCCAGCAAAAGGATGAGGGCTGACAACAGGCCAGCCCGATGCCGTCCACAGCACACGCCGGATCTGCGCAGCGTGACGGGTCGGTGCCTCAGCGAAGCGCACGTGATGCACCATGAAGGTGTCATCGCCTTCACTGAAGATCGAATTGTGCCCTGGGGCGATGTACCCCTCCGCCCCCGCGAAACGGTAACCGCCGAGCAGCTTGGTGCCGACGAGCTGAGCATCCTGCACGCTCGGCGCCCTGAGGTCGCGCCCCAGATAGTCGCGATACGGACCGGTCACCTCATCGGCGATGCCAACGCGCACGCTGTACGTGTCGACGAGGGAGTCATACGAGCAGAACAGTACGTACTTGCCCTCCCGGCGCACGACATACGCACCTTCGATGGCGCCGTCGACGCTCTCTGGGCGGCGGGCGATGGTGTGCGCGGGTTCTCCCTCAGGCACAAAGCCAGTGACGGGATCGAGGCGGACGGCCTGGATGCCGTCCCAGAACGAACCGTAGACCAGCCAGGGCTGCTCGTCGTGATCACGCACGACGGCAGCGTCGATCGCGTTGTGCCGATCGCTCTCCTCACGCGTGGCGACCACGAGGCCACGATCTGCCCATGGGCCAGCAGGCGAGGGTGCAACCGCGAGGCCGATCGCCGATGTGCGCGAGCCGAACGTCGAGGCCGAGTAGTACATCCGCCAGCGCTCTTCGTCGCCGCCGGTCGGCCAGCGCAGAACCTCAGGCGCCCAGAGTCCTTGCGCCCCGCTCCACTGCTTGGCCGGCGTCGGAACGCCATCCAGGGCGGTGCCAGCGAAAGTCCAGTCCACGAGGTCGGTTGAGGTGCGAACGTGCACGCCGGTGGGTATCTCGTCGATACCGTCAGCGGCATCCGTCGAGAACATGTACCAGGTGCCGTCCTCGCCGCGCACGACTGTCGGATCGTGCGCATGGCGCAGACCCCACTCCTGCGTAGTATCGGTCAGCGATGTCATCCCTTCGCCCCCGTGAGTGCTACGGACTCGAT
Source organism: Microbacterium sp. (assembly GCA_047605925.1). Classification (GTDB taxonomy): domain Bacteria; phylum Actinomycetota; class Actinomycetes; order Actinomycetales; family Microbacteriaceae; genus Microbacterium. Next base: position 14,826 of record JASGEY010000017.1, on the reverse strand, counting down.
GATCTGCCGCTGGAAGACGACGAACACGACGAGCACGGGGACCAGCGCGATGAACGATGCCGCCATGATCAGGGGATAATCGGTCTGGCTCGCGTAGGTGGCGTTGAAGCTGGCGATGACGAGCTGCAACGTCTGCTTCTCTGGCGAGTTCAAGTAGATGATCGGGGCGAGGTAGTCGTTCCACACCGCCATGAACCACAGGATGAACTGGGCGGCGATCGCCGGGCGGATCGCGGGGAAGATCAGCGAGAAGAAAATCCGCAGATACCCTGCACCGTCGAGCTTGGCTGCTTCGATGATCGAATCGGGCACCGAGTCGAGGTACTGCTTGAGGAAGAAGATCATCACGATGTTGCCGAACAAACCGGGCAGGATCAGCGGCCACAGCGTGTCGACGAGCCCTGCGTCGCCGAACATCTTGAACTGCGGAATCATGATCGTCGGGAACGGGATCATGATCGCCGCGAGCAACACGAGAAACAGCACGTCCTTGAACGGCAGGCGCATCTTCGCAAAGGCGAATGCCGCGATCGAGCTGGTGATCGTACCGATCACAGTGACGCTCGCCGACACGATGACGCTGTTCAGGATGCCGCTGGCGAGCGGCCCCGCCTCCCAGACTCGCGCATAGTTCTCCCAAACAACCGGGTCGGGAATCCACTGCGGAGGCAGGGCGAAGACGGCTTCGCGCGTTTTCACAGAGGTGCTGAACGTCCACAGCAGCGGAGCGATCATCACGACGCCGCCGACCGAGAGCAGGATCGTCACGATGGCGTTCATCAGGCGGTAGCGCCGTGAGCGCATACCGACCTGGGAGCCTGCGCCATGATCGACGCCAGGCACCGTCAGAAGCTGAGTCTGGGTTGACATTGTGGCCTCACTCGATTGAGAAGTCGGATCGGCGGTTGATGCGGAACTGGATCGCCGTGATGATGAACACCAGTACGCCCAGCACGACGCTCATTGCCGTGGCGTAGCCCATCTGCAGGTAGTTGAAGGCCTTCTGCCAGATGTACCAAACGATGGATGCGGTGGAGTACTCGGGTCCTCCTGCCGGGGTCATGATGTTGATCTCGATGAAGATCTGCGCGCCGCCGATGATGCTGGTGACGACGATGAAGAAGGTCACAGGCTTGAGCATGGGCACAGTGATGTTCCAGAACTGCTGCACGGGTCCTGCGCCGTCGATGGCTGCCGCCTCATAGAGGTGACGTGGAACGGACTGAAGGGCTGCCAGGTACAGGAGCATCGAGAAGCCCAGCCCCTTCCACACGGCCATGACGATGATGGCCGGCTTTGCGGTGTCCGCGTTCTGCAGCCAGTTGGGGCCGTCGATGCCGACCATCGCGAGAGCCTGGTTGATCAAACCGAAGTCGCCGTTGTATGCCCACTGCCAGAGGATCGCCACTGCTGCCAGCGAGGAGATCACGGGGACGTAGTAGACGGTGCGGAAGAAGTGCGTTCCTCGCATCTTCCTGTTCAGCGCCAGCGCCAACAGCAGCGAGAGGAGCATTCCGATGGGGATGCCGATCATCATGAAGACCGTGTTGCCCAGAGCCTGCCAAAAATTGGGATCGCCTGCCATCTCGATGTAGTTGTCGAGTCCGTTGAACACGGGGTCGCCCAGGCCGTTCCACTTGGTGAACGAGGCGTACACGGCGAACACCAGAGGGTAGCCGGTGAAGATCAGGAACCCGATCACGGGGGCTGCGACGAATGCGAGAGCGGTGAGGTGTTCGCGACGGTGCAGCTTCGACCGTCGAGTGAGCACGGAACTCATGCTGATATCCCTTCAGGAGGTCGCCGGGGGCGGCATACGCCTGCCGCCCCCGGCGAGAGATCAACCGATTCCGGCGTCCTTGTTCGCCTTGTCGAGCAGTTCCTGCATGCGCGGCTGCACCTCGTCGAGGTACTCCTGCGCGGTCTGCTCGCCGTCGAGAACGGGCTGGATGCCCTTCCACAGCTCGTCATACCACTCGGCGCTGTAGGTGTTGTTCGCCGGCAGTGCGCGTCCGTAGTCCTCAACGATCTGAAGGAACTCTTCTCGGTTGGCCGGAGGCAGGGTCGACTCGGTCTTCCACTTCTCGGCCATGTCGATCAGGTTCGGCACCTGAACGCCCGCGTCGACCAGGGACTGCTGCGCGTCGACGTTGGTGGACAGGTAGATGGCGAGGTCAGCGGCGAGCTCGGGGTTCTTGGTGCTCTCCGAGACGGCGATGCCCAGCGTGCCGGTCCAGGTGGCGGGCTTGCCGGTCGCGCCGACCGGGTAAGGGATCAGATCCCACTCGAAATCGAGCTTCTCGTAGGTCGGGACATCCCAGGGACCGACGGGGAAGAAGCCGATCTGTCCCTGCATCCAGCGCTGGTAGGTGTCCAGCGTCTGCGCGTCGGAGACCGATGGGGTCACGCCGTACTTCGGACCCATGTCGGCGAAGAACTGCAGAGCCTCGACGAACTCGGGGCTGTTGACCGTGACCTCGGTGCGGTCCTCGTTGACCCAGTCGCCGCCGTTGGACCAGACGAACGACTGCAGGTTCCAGACCACGTTCAGGCCGGTTCCCCACTGGTCGAGGGTGCCGTCGCCGTTGGTGTCCTTGGTGAGCTGCTTGGCGACGTCGATGAACTCGTCCCAGGTGTAGGGCTTGTCTTTGTCGGGCAGGGGAACACCAGCCGCTTCGAACATCGTCTTGTTGTACCCGAAGGAGAACGGGCCGACGTCCTTCGGCATCGCGTAGATCGGCCCCTGGCCCATCAGCTTGCCGTCGAAGCGATAGCTGTCGACGCCGTAGGCCCAGACGTTGTCGAGGTCGGCTGATGCCTCGACCTCCTTGGTGATGTCCTTGATGATGCCGCTGCCGACGTATGCCTGAACGCTACCCGGGTCGATGTAGAAGACATCGGGGATCTGACGGCCGGTGATGGCCGCCTTGAGCTTGGTCGAGTATTCCTCGGCCGTTGTCATGATGATCTTGACGTCGACGTCGTTGGCCTTCTCGAACTCTTCGATGGCCGCCGTGTACGCAGCCTTCTCGGCGTCACTGCCGCGGAACATGAAGGTGAGCGTGTTGTCGCCTTCGCCTCCGCTCGTGCCGCCGGAGCATCCGGTGATCGTCGCCGCAACCAGGGCGATGGCGCCTGCGGCTGCTAGGGTCCGTGACTTCATTGTGCTGTGTCCTCTCGGGAGCTGACTTCGGTGTCGTCCCACTCAACGCGGTTGAGGGTCGGATTTACAACGCTGCCTACAACGTTGTAAAAGCGATCATGCCTCATCAACGACTCTCTGTCAACACCAGAATTTCAACTCTTGCGCATCTCATTTACAACGATATAGATTCTCACCGCGCCCAGGTCGCACCCGCACTGTCCAACGAAGAACAGGAACCAGAGACCATATGCTCCCCCGCCTCCCCCGCCTCACGCTCGCCGTTGGCCTCGCCGGAACACTCCTGACGAGCATGCTCGTTGCCGCGCCGGCATCCGCCCATAACCGCCACGATGACCCTCCTCCCCCTGCTTTCGCAGACGTCACAGTGCACGATCCGTCGATCGTGACCTCCGGCGAAGATATCTGGGTGTTCGGATCACACGGCGCCTCTGCGCACACCACCGATCTGATCGCCTGGGAGCAGAACACCGTCGACCTGTCTCAAGACCCCGACAACGCACTGTTCGACGACATCTACGCCGAGCTCGCCGAAACCTTCGAGTGGGCGCAGACATCGACGCTATGGGCCTCCGATGTCATCCGGCTTCCTGACGGACGCTTCGCCATGTACTACAACGCGTGCGAAGGTTCCTCCCCGCGCTCCGCTCTGGGCTTGGCTCTGTCGGACACCGTCGACGGGCCGTACGAGAATCACGGCATCCTGCTGAAGTCCGGGATGACCGGCGAAAGCGAGAATCCAGGCGAGACCTACGACGCACGCGTTCACCCCAACGCCGTCGACCCCGATGCCTTCTTCGATGCCAAGGGAAACCTGTGGATGGTCTACGGCTCATACTCCGGCGGCATCCGCATTCTCAAGATGGACAAAACCACGGGGTTGCCGCTCCCAGGGCAGGGCTATGGCACGCACCTCGTGGGTGGAAACCACAGCCGCATCGAGGCTCCAACGATCCAGTACGACGCCACAACCGGCTACTACTACCTCTATCTCTCGTTCGGCGGCCTCGATGCGAATGGCGGATACGACGTCCGCGTCGCACGTTCGAAGAAGCCGAACGGCCCGTACCTCGACGCTGCCGGCAACGACATGGCAGCCGTGAAGGCGGATGCCTCGCTGCCGCTGTTCGATGACGCATCCATCCAGCCATTCGGCACGAAACTCATGGGCGGCCATCTGTTCGCCCGCGAGCTTGGCGATCCAGGCACCGGAGTCGGCGTCGGCTACGTGTCCCCCGGCCACACATCGTGGTACAAGGATGCCGCAGGGCGAATGTTCCTGGTCTTCCACGCCCGTTTCCCCGGCACCGGGGAGTTGCACCAGGTGCGCGTACACCAGATGTGGATGAACGCAGACGGCTGGCCTGTCGTCTCCCCCATGCGCTATGCGGGGGAGACTGCGGGGCGCATCAACCCGCTCGATCTGGTCGGCGACTGGGACCTGGTCAGACCGTCGAAAGACATCACCGCAACCCCGGCGGTATCCGGCGAAGTCCAGCTCACGCTGCTGGGAAAGGTCCGCGGAGCTGCCACCGGAACATGGCGGCTTACTGGCTCAAACACCGCAACGCTGAATCTGGATGGCGAGGTGTACCGCGGCCGCTTCGTTCCGATCTGGGATCCGATGCTCAACGACTGGTCGACTGGATTCACCGCTGTGTCTCAGAGCGGCAAGAGCGTGTGGGCGAAGAAAGATCCGCTGCGCCTGCCGAACCGTATCGTGCGCGCAGTGGCCGACGACATCGACCTGGGCGACACGACGGCCGTCACCACCAACCTCACACTGCCGACCGCCGGGACGAAAGGTACCAAGATCTCCTGGACGTCCTCTGCCTCGTCGGTCGTGACGGCGACAGGAGTGGTGACAAGACCAGAGATCGGCGAGCCGGATGCCACGGCAAAACTGACGGCAACCATACGGCTGGGTATCTTCACACAGCGCAAGAGCTTCACGGTGACTGTGTCGGCCATGACGGCGCCTGTCGTCGTCGGATCGTGGTCGTTCGAGAACGATCTCACCGAACGCGAAGGGCGCTTCCCGGCATCCACCACCACCGGCGCACGCATTGACCTTCCAGGCACCGACGCCGCATTCGTCACCGACGGCGCTGCGGGCAGCGCCGTGCACCTCGACGGCTCGGCAGGGATTCGCCTGCCTGACGGGCTGATCTCCTCGAAGACCTATTCCGTCGCCCTGTGGCTGCGCCCAGAGCAGCTCACCCCCTACACCACGGCGTTCTTCGCGGCCGCCTCCGGTGACTCCTGGGTGAGCCTGGTGCCGCAGGGGCACGCCGGCGTGAACGGATCGACCATGCTGTGGTCCGGCTCGACGTGGTACGACGCCGGCACCGGAACGTCGCTGCCGCTGAACGAATGGTCACACGTCGCCTTCGTCGTCGACAACGGCGCTGTCGCCGTCTATATCGACGGGGTGCTGCGCTTTTCTGGCACAGGTTTCCCGGATGCCGTCAGCTCAGGCTCGGTCATCAGCACGATCGGCGTGAACTGGTGGGATACGCCGTTCCGCGGTGACGTCGATGAGCTGACCGTATGGTCATCAGCGCTGAGTCCGCAGGAGATCGCCACACTGGCCGAGCGATGATCCACCCCTGGGCCTGACCGTGGGGCCTGATCCGCCCCGGGGCCTGATCCGCCGTGGGGAGGGTGCTGATGCATCCGCTCCCTCCCCACGCACGGTGAACTCAGCGACGCATGATCTTGCGTGCGAGGCGTGTGCCGAGCACCTGCACAAGGTGCACGAACACCACGATCAACACGATGGCGATCCACATCACGACCGGCTCGAACTGACGGAAACCGTACACCTGCGCGAACGCGCCGAGGCCGCCGCCGCCGATGAGACCGGCCATCGCCGTCATATCGATCAGCGCGACGACGATGAAGGTGTATCCGAGGATGAGCGGCCCGAGCGATTCGGGAATGGCGACGGTGACGAGGATGCGCCAGGGGCCTGCGCCCATCGAGCGCGCCGCCTCGATCACGCCGGGCGAGACCGAGACGAGGTGCTGCTCGACGATGCGGCCGATCGCGAAGGATGCCGCAAGCGCAATCATGAACGCACCGGCCGTTGTGCCGATGCCTGTGCCCACCACCACGCGGGCGAAAGGCTGGGCGACGGCGACGAAGAGCACGAACGGGATAGGTCTGAAAAAGTTCACTCCGAGGTTCGCGACGATCGCGACGAATTTGTTCTCCGCGAGCCCGCCGGGACGAGTGACATAGAGGATCACGCCGATGGCGAGACCAAGGATGCCGCCGAGCACGAGCGCGAACGAGGTCATGTACAGCGTCTCGAGCGCCGACTTCCACAGCTCAGGCCACAGTTCGTTCAGACGATCCATCAGTGTGCCCCCTCTCCCGCGATCACGGTGACTTCGACGCGTTCGGCGATGCTCGCGAGCGTTCGGTCGATGTCGCGCTCATCTCCTCGGATCGCGAGGGTTAGATGACCGAAGGCGCGCCCGCGGATGTCATTGATTCCGCCGTAGATCAACTCGAAGTCGAGTCCGGCGCCTGCGAGATCGACGAAAACCTGCGCCTGGGAGGAGTCGCCGTCGCGGAACGAGAACGTGACGATCCGGCCATCGTGCCGCTCGCGGAGAACGGCAAGCTCGACTGGTGTCGGCACGCCCTTGACCACCGTGCCGACGAAACGCTGCGACGCAGGGTTCTGCGGCGCAGAGAAGACGTCGAACACGTCGCCCTGCTCGATCACCCGGCCGTGTTCCATGACGGCGACCTTCGTTGCGATGGTCTGGATGACATCCATTTCGTGGGTGATCACGACGATCGTCACGCCCTGCTCCTCGTTCACCCGCTTGAGCAGGTCGAGCACCTCGTGCGTGGTCTGCGGGTCGAGGGCGCTGGTGGCCTCGTCGGCAAGGAGGATCGCTGGTCGAGTGGCCAAAGCGCGGGCGATGCCTACGCGCTGCTTCTGCCCACCGGAGAGCTGCTCAGGGTAGGCCTTGGCTTTGTCGGCGAGGCCGACGAAGCCGAGAAGTTCGCTGACCCTGGCGTCGATGTCGGCCTTCGACCAGCCGGCGAGGCGGAGCGGGTACGCAACGTTCGCTTTCACTGTTTTCGCTGCGAACAGGTTGAACTGCTGGAAGATCATGCCGATGCCGCTGCGCACCGCGCGCAGCTCGCGCTCCTTGAGCGCGGTGATGTCGACACCGTCGACCGTGATCGTGCCCGCCGTGGCTGGCTCCAGTGCGTTGATCAGTCGCACGAGTGTTGACTTGCCGGCTCCGGAGTATCCGATGATCCCGAAGACGTCTCCCTTCTCGATGGACAGGGTCACGTCATCGACGGCGGCCACCGTGTCAGCGTCGGCGCCGGGTGAACGGGACGGGTACGTCTTGGAGACGTTGGCGAGGGTGACGATCGGCATGGATGCTCCGGTTGTGTTGCTCGGGAAACGAAGGATCGGGTGCCGCGTGCTGCGACACCCGATCCTGTCAGTCGCAGAGTGTTACTTCTGCGCTTCGGTGTCTTTCTCGACCTTCTTCAGCGAGGCGACGAGGTCCTCGACCGGGGTCTGCAGCGCGACGGCGGTGTCACCCGACGACTCCAGCAGGCCAGCCTGAACCTCGGCGTTGGTCTGGAAGATCTCGACGAGCTTCTTGTACGTCTCGTTGTCGGCATCCTCAGCGCGGGCCGCGAAAATGTTCACGTAAGGCAGCGCGTTCGGGTCCTCTGGGTCGTCCTGCGCGATCGCATCGGTAAAGGTCAATCCAGCGTCCTGAACGAAGTCGTTGTTGATGATCGCTGCAGCGACGTCGGGCAGCGAGGTCGGCAGCAGCGCGGCTTCCAGAGCGGTGACCGTCACCTTGGACTCGTCCGTGTCGACGTCGGCCAGGTCGGAGAAGATCGTGCCACCGCTCTTGAGCTCGATGAGACCGGCCGACTGCAGCACGAGGAGCGCGCGAGCCTGGTTGGACGCATCGTCAGGGACGGCGACGGTCTCGCCAGCGGGGATGCTGTCGACGTCGTCGTACTTCGTCGAGTACAGGCCGAGCGGGTAGATCGCGGTGGAGCCGATCGGCACCAGGTCTGCCCCGGAGTTGACGTTGTAGTCCGCGAGGTAGACGATGTGCTGGAACTGGTTGAGGTCGATCTCGCCCTCGGTGAGCGCCGGGTTCGGCTGCTCATAGGAGCCGAAGTCGACGAGCTCGACGGTAATTCCCTCATCGGCTGCCGCCTCGACGAACGGAGCCCACTGCGCGTCGCCCTTGCCGACGACGCCGATCTTGACGGTCTCGTCTCCGGATGCCTCTCCCGAATCGGATCCGGTGAGGTCGGATGCTGTGGCGCAGCCGGAAAGCGCGATGAACAGGGGCACTGCGGCGAGCGCGGCGATGATGGACGTTGTGCGGCGGGTCATGTGAAGGGTTCCTCTCTTGGGGGATGCCTCCACGGTAGGCACCCGTCCCTCAGCCCGCGCAATCGCAGTGTCACACGGCGTCACAGCGCTGCGTTGCTCGCGTCGATCAGTGCTCACAGCAAGCGGCAGCGCACCCCGAAGAACCATTTCTGCGGCGCGGAGCGCGACAGCGGGCCGCAGATGGCGTATTCTCGTCAACCGTGACAGTGCGCATCGAGAAGGTCGACCTGCCGGGCATCGGCGTCCGCAACGACCTCGTGACCGAGAGCGGCAATCGCCTCGGCGTCGTGTCGTTCCGCGACGGCGAGCGGCAGCTGGCGATCTATGACGCCGATGACCCCGACTCGTGCCGATATTCGGTGCCGATCACGGAGGACGAGGCCGAGGCGCTCGCTGACATGTTCGGCGCGTCGGTCGCGATCACGCGGCTTACCAAGCTCAGCGAGGAGACCGACGGTCTCTACACGGAAAAGATCAAAGTTGGGCCGAACTCGCCGTACGCCGGGCGGACCCTGGGCGACACGAAGATGCGCACGCGTACGCACGTGTCGATCGTCGCCATCCTGCGTGACCGCAAGGTGATCCCGTCGCCGGTTCCCGCTGAGCGGCTCGCTGCGGACGACATCATCGTCGCGGTGGGTACCCGTGGGGGCCTTGACGCAGCGATGCGACTCATCGACAACGGACCTGTGTAGACCCGGGCCGGCTGCCGATGCACGATACGACCATCATCCTCATCGAGGTCGGCGCGCTGCTTTTCGGCATGAGCCTGCTGGGCCGCCTCGCCGCCCGCATCGGCCTGTCGCCGATCCCGTTCTACCTGATCGCGGGGCTCGTGTTCGGCAGCGGCGGCTTCATCCCCCTCGATGCCAGCCAGGAGTTCTTCCAGATCGGCGCCGAGATCGGTGTCATCCTGCTTCTCGCCTTGCTTGGTCTGGAGTACTCCGCCGACGAGTTGCTGCAGGGTCTCAAGCGCTCCCGGATCGCCGGGATCATTGACATGCTCCTGAACGCGCTGCCCGGCGCGGGTCTCGCCTTGCTGCTGGGCTGGGGACCTGTCGCCGCCGTCGCTCTCGGCGGTATCACGTGGGTGACATCGTCAGGTGTTGTCGCGAAGCTACTGCGCGATCTCGGTCGCGTCGGCAACCGAGAGACGCCGGTCATCTTGTCGATTCTCGTCATCGAGGACCTCGCGATGGCGTTCTACCTGCCGATCCTCTCCGCACTCGTCATCGGCGTGAGCATCCTGCAGGGCACGATCACGGTAGCGATCGCCGTCGGGGTCGTCGTGCTTATCCTGTTTCTCGCGCTCCGCTTCGGCGGCATCGTCTCCCGCCTGTTCACCCCCGACCTCGCCGAGCCGCTCGTGCTGGGCGTGCTGGGGCTCACGATGCTCGTCGCCGGCCTCGCCGAAGAGGTCAACGTATCGGCTGCAGTAGGGGCGTTCCTCGTCGGCATCGCACTGTCAGGACGGGTCGCTCATTCGGCACAGGAAGTGCTCAGCCCCCTGCGCGATCTGTTCGCCGCCGTGTTCTTCGTCTTCTTCGGCCTGGCGACAGATGCCACGCGGCTCGTCGACATGCTGCTGCCCGGACTGATGCTGGCCGCCGTGACGATCACGACAAAAGTCGCAACAGGATACATTGCGGCTCGGCGCGCCGGCATCGGCATCCCTGGTCGCTGGCGCGCAGGCTTCGCGCTCACCGTTCGCGGCGAGTTCTCGATCGTGATCGCAGGCCTCGCCGCAAGCACCGCGCCTCAGCTCGCCCCGCTCGCGGCGGTGTACGTGCTCATCACGATTTTCGCGGGCACGATGTTGGCGCGTGTGCCGGACACGAGGCGATTCAAAGAGTACGTGCGCGCCCGTGCCCGCGCCGGACGCTAAACAGCGTCGATGATCTGGTGCGTTGTCAGCCGATCTGCTCGGTGAGCTCGAACCATCGCAGCTCGAGCTCCTCGATCTGGCTCTGCTGGTCCCCGATCGCCTTCATCTTCTCACCGAGGCCGGCATAGTCGGACTGGTCGTGCTCGGCAAGGGCATGTTTGGCTCTGTCGACCTGCTCCGTGAGCTTGTGGATGCGCCTCTCCAGGGCGGCGACTTCTTTCTGCGCCGCGCGCAGGGCGGCACCGTCAAGCCCTGGGGTGGGCGGCGTAGCCGCAGCATCCGCTGTCTTCGTCGGCACGGCATCCGATGTCTGCTCTATCGCCCGCAGCCTCAGGTACTCGTCCACCCCGCCAGGGAGGTGACGGAGGCGTCCTCCCAGGATCGCGTACTGCTGATCCGTCACGCGCTCGAGGAAGTACCGGTCGTGGCTGACCACGATCAGCGTGCCCGACCAGGAGTCGAGCAGGTCTTCGATCGCGGCCAGCATGTCGGTGTCGAGATCGTTGGTCGGCTCGTCCAAGATCAGCACGTTCGGCTGCTCGAGAAGTACGAGGAGCAGTTGCAAACGACGCTGCTGACCGCCGGAAAGGTCTTTGACGGGCGTGGAGAGCTGTGCCGACGAGAACCCCAGTCGCTCAAGGAGTTGGCCGGGAGTGAGGTCCTGGGCTTTGGAGCCTGCGCCAAGGGTGTAAGACGTGCGAAGGCCGGAGATCACCACGCGCACGGGGTCGTTCCAGTGCTGAGTGAGCTCGTCGAGACGCTGTGTGAGCGTGTGCACCTTGACGGTGCTGCCGCGCTTGATGCGCCCGGATGTGGGCTCGACCGTTCCCGCGATGAGGCCGAGCAGGGTGGACTTACCCGCGCCGTTCACCCCGAGGATGCCGGTGCGCTCCCCCGGCGCTATGCGCCATTCGACCTCGCGCAGCACCTGCTTCTCGCCGTAGAACACGCTCACGTCGAGCAGGTCGACGACGTCCTTGCCCAGCCGCGACACGGCGAGAGACTGCAGCGAGACCTTGTCTCGGATCTCCGGCACGTCGGCGATGAGCTCGTTGGCCGCGTCGATTCGGAACTTCGGCTTGCTCGTGCGGGCTGGCGCCCCCCGGCGCAGCCATGCCAGCTCCTTGCGCGCGAGGTTCTGCCTCTTGGCTTCGGTGGCCGCGGCCATTCGGTCGCGCTCGACGCGCTGCAGGATGTAGGCCGCATATCCGCCCTCGAAGGGCTCGACGATGCGGTCGTGCACTTCCCAGGTTTCGGTGCAGATCTCATCAAGAAACCAGCGGTCGTGCGTGACGACGAGCAGCGCGCCAGAGTTCGCAGCCCACCGCTTCTTGAGATGCCCGGCGAGCCAGGTGATCGCCTCGACGTCGAGGTGGTTCGTCGGCTCGTCAAGGGCGATGACGTCCCAGTCGCCGGCGAGCAGCTTCGCGAGCGAGACCCGGCGACGCTGACCACCCGAGAGCGAGCCGATCTCGGCATCCCACGCCAAATCTGCGAGCAAGCCAGAAATCACATCCCGAATGCGGGCGACGCCTGCCCATTCGTGCTCGGGTGTTTCACCAACGACGGCCTGTGCGATTGTGAGATCGTCGTCGAGATCGTCGGACTGGCTGAGCACGCCGATCGTGGTCCCGCCGCGGACGGTCACCCGACCGGAGCTCGGCTCGCGGATGCCCGCAAGCATACCGAGCAGGCTGGATTTGCCGTCGCCGTTGCGGCCGACGATGCCGATGCGGTCGCCCTCTTCGATGCCGAGCGTGACGGAGTCGAAGACGACGCGGGTGGGGTATTCGAGGTGGAGCGCTTCGGCGCCAAGAAGATGTGCCATGTCCTCTCCAGGGTACTTGGCCGGTGATCCCGGGTGCGGATGCCGGTAGAGATGCTCCGCATGACACTGTGCGTTCGAATATTTGATCCAATGTCGGTGGCTACTGATGTACTACAGACATGAACGCAATGTTCGATGCAACCGACTCCCAGATGGCGGCTCTCGCCGATCTGGTCGAGTCGTTATCGGTGGCGGATGCAACGCTGAATGCGATGATGGCGGCGCGCGACGGTCTGCTCGCTTTGGCCGGCCGACTCGCGCTCGATATCGCTGTCCACGCCGAAGAGCAGGACTGCGGCGATATGACATTGCGTGCGGTGGCGGCCGAGATCGGCCAGCGATTGCGGGTCAGCGACCGCACGGTCCAGCGGCGGATGTCTGAGGCATCCTGCCTTGTCGACGGATTCCCGGGCGTCTGGGCCGCGCAGGGCGCTGGGCGGATCACGGCGGGGCATGCACACGTCATCATCGAGGCGGGAGCGCACCTGACCGATCGTGCCCTTCGAGATGCATATTCGGATGCTGTCCTGCCTCTCGCCGAGGTCGAGTCGCCGAACCGGCTTCGGCCGTTGGCTCGGCGGATCGCCGAGCGGTTCCAGGAGGTTCCCGTTGACGAGCGCCATCGCGTAGCTTGCGTACGGCGCCGCGTCAGAGTGAACGATCAGGATGACGCCATGGCCGAGCTGACGCTGTACGGGCCCGCAGTGCTTGTACACGCCATGATGGATCGACTGTCACAAATGGCCCATCGCATCCGCGCCGAGAACCAGCACGCGGCGAAGAAAGCCCGATCAGAAGGAGTGCCGTTTACTGCGGACGCACGCTCGGTCGATGAGATTCGGGCCGATCTGTTGGCCGATCTCGTGCTCACCGGGTCACCCTCCGGTCACGACAGTGTCGACGGTCTGCTCGATGAGATTCGCGGGCGGATCGAGGTCACGGTTCCTGTAATGACCTTGATGGGCGACGATCTTGAGACGGATGCCGGTCAAGATCTCCCACCCGCACTTCTTGAGGGAACGCTTCCTCTCGACACGCGCACCGCGCGGATCCTCGCCGGCGCTGTGACCGGGTGGGATCGAGTCCTCACGCACCCGCTCACGGGAGCCGTGCTCGCCGCCGATCGATACCGACCGCCCGAGTCGTTGAAGCGGCGGCTTCGTGCGCGCGATCAACGATGCCGGTTCCCCACCTGCGGACTTGCCGCACGAAAATGCGATCTCGACCACACCGGAGCAGCCGCCTCGGGCGGGCCAACGCGCGAAGATAATCTCAGCGCGTTGTGCCGACGACATCACACCCTGAAGCATGCCTCGCCCTGGCATGTTCGACATCTGCAGGGCGGCACACTCGAATGGACGAGCCCGACGGGCAAGGTCTACGTCGATACGCCCCCACCGCCGAACACCGTCGTGTTCGCACCTCAGGAGTCTGACTCGACCGATCCGTTCTCCTTCGATTCTGCGTCGCTCGATTCGGCGCAGGCAATGATCGCTGGCGCCAGGGCGCCGTTCTGACCCCCTCCCGCACAACCTGTGGATAACTTCTGCGGCGGGTGGGCGATTCGGGTTACCGTGTCGGGGTGACCCTGCACCGAAACGCACCACGCGGCGTCGCGGCGATCGCCGCCGTGGTTCTCACCGGGATGTTTGCCGCGAGCACGCTATCGGGCTGCGCCCCAACTCCGGAACCGACGCCGACGCCGACCGCGGCCTTCGCGAGCGAAGAAGAAGCGTTCGCCGCAGCGGAAGAGGTGTACCGGGAATACATCGATGCTCTCAACGCGATCGATCCGGCCGACCCCGCTTCTTTCGAGCCCGTCTTCGACTTGTCCAGCGGGAGCTTCGAGACCGCAGACCGTGAAAACCTTTCGCTGATGCATGCGGAAGAACACAGGATCGAAGGTGCCGCGAAGGTAGTTTCGTTCCGCGGTGAAGGAGCTTCCGTGCTTTTCGATGAAGTGACCGCCGTCGTGTGCCTTGACGTGCACGAAGTTCAGATCACCGACTCGTCAGGCAATTCGCTCATCAGCCCGAACCGACCTGACGTGTATGCCATCCTTGTGACTTTCGTGCACAGCCATCGCAAGCTCACCATCAACAAAGCCGAACGCGTTGAGGATCCAGAATGCACAAGCTCTTAGCTCTCGCTCTCGCCCTGTCGCTCGTCACATCGGTCACTTCCGGTGACGGCGATGGCGGGTCCGACTTTCTGTACGGCACTGATGGATCGACCGTCGACGTCTCCGGTGCACGCTCGACCCCGAGCTCTCCCGGTGCCGACAGCAACCAGGGGCCGTCAACCCCTTCCACCGGTTCGGGGAAAAGCTGGTGGGAAACGTACTTCTCCGACCCCGCGAACGTCGACGCATACTGCGCCCAGCAAGGCAAACCACCCCAGTGCGGCATCATGATACGCCTCGACACCGACACCACCCCGGCCGTCACCATCACCGACCTCGCCTCCTTCGCCCCCAACCCCATCACCCTCACCGCAGAACCCAGCAACATCGGCATCGCCGGGCTCCCCACGAACTTCCTCGCCGC
>JASGEY010000016.1:0-11316 GCA_047605925.1 Microbacterium sp. | reverse complement strand
GTGGGGCCGGACCACGTGTCCGGCCCCACCACTCGAATATCGCCAAGGAGCTGCCATGAGCGCGACCGAGACGAGAGCCATCGTCACCGAGAAGCCGTTGAGTCGGGCGCGGAAGTTGAGCGGCGATCGCCGCGCTGAGAAAGTCTTCACCCGGCCGGGGCAGCGTGCGAGGGTTCGAAAAGAGACCCTCGCCGGTTACGCGTTCCTTACTCCGTGGCTGGTCGGCTTCTTCGGCCTGACGGCTTTACCGATGGTGTACTCGCTGTACCTGTCGTTCACGAAGTACAACATTTTCCAGCCGCCCAAGTGGATCGGGTTGGAGAACTACATCCGGATGTTCACGAAGGATCAGAACTTTATTCAGTCCTCCGAGATCACCCTCGTGTACGTCTTCGTCGGCACCCCGATCACGCTCGCAGCAGCCCTCGGCGTCGCCATGTTGCTGAACTACCGCGACAAGGGCTCTGGCTTTTTCCGATCCGCCTTCTACGCGCCGTCGCTGATCGGCGGCTCGGTGAGCGTCGCGATCGTCTGGCGGGCGATGTTCTCATCCGACGGTCCGGTCGATTCCGGACTGCAGATCTTCGGCATCGACCTGGGGGGATGGATCGGAAATCCTGACATGATTCTGCCGATGATGATCCTGCTGCACGTGTGGCAGTTCGGTTCGACCATGGTGATCTTCCTTGCTGGTCTCAAGCAGATCCCGAAAGAGCTGTATGAGGCTGCAGAGATGGATGGTGCGAACGCCTGGCGCCGCTTCCAGGCCGTCACCGTCCCGATGCTGTCTCCCGTGATGTTCTTCAACCTGCTCCTTGGCCTCATCGGCGCGTTCCAGGTGTTTGCTTCGGCCTATGTGATTTCGAACGGCACCGGAGGGCCTGCAGGCATGACGAACTTCATCACCGTTTACCTCTATAAGCGAGGATTCTCTGACGGACAGATGGGCTATGCCGCAGCGATTGCATGGGTGCTGCTCATCGTTGTCGCAATAATCGCTGCCATTCTCTTCCGCACCCAGCGCTCCTGGGTGCACTACTCGGGAGACGACCGATGACCGCCACCGCACTGATCACCACAGGCTCGCCGGCACCGCGCAAGCGGGTGTCGCGCAAGACCTGGCAGAGCGTGCTCTGGTTCATCGGACTGATCGCGCTCACCGCACTCGTGCTCTACCCGCTGGTGTGGCTGTTCATGTCGACCTTCAAACCGAACTCCGAGTTCGGTCAGAACCCCGGTCTCATCCCGAACGCCCCATCATTCGATAACTACGTGAAGGTCATGGAGGGGATCGCTGGTGTGCCGATGTGGCGGTTCTTCCTCAATTCGTTCATCCTCGCTGTAGCGGCGGTCGTCGGCACGGTGCTCTCCTCGGCGCTCGCGGCCTACGCCTTCGCCCGCGTGCAGTTCAAGGGCCTGGGAATCTTCTTCGCAGCGATGATCGGCACGCTGCTGCTGCCGTTCCACGTCGTGATCATCCCGCAGTACATCATCTTCAACAAGCTTGGCTGGATCGACACGTTCATCCCGCTGATCTTGCCGAAGTTCCTCGCGACAAGCGCCTTCTTCGTGTTTTTGCTGGTGCAGTTCATCCGGCAGATGCCGCGCGACATGGACGAAGCCGCGCGCATCGACGGTGCCGGGCACCTGCGGATCTTCTGGTCGATCATCCTGCCG
Organism: Microbacterium sp.; assembly: GCA_047605925.1. Lineage (GTDB taxonomy): Bacteria > Actinomycetota > Actinomycetes > Actinomycetales > Microbacteriaceae > Microbacterium. The sequence goes on along the minus strand of JASGEY010000016.1, from coordinate 9,639 downwards.
CTGATCAAGCCCGCCCTGATCACGTGCGCAATCTTCGCGTTCATTTGGGAGTGGAACGACTTCCTCGGGCCCCTGTTGTACCTGACGAGCCCGGAGAACTATCCGCTGCCGATCGCGCTGCGACTATACAACGACGCGTCCTCCGGCGGTGCCGACTATGGTGCCACCGTCACGGCATCGTTCGTGGCGCTGATCCCGGTGCTGCTGTTCTTCATCGTGTTCCAGCGGTTCCTCGTCGACGGCGTGGCAACACAGGGGTTGAAGGGCTGATGGTGTCGGCCTTCAGCGGCGAGCGGCGGGCTGCGCGTGCGGCGGTGCGTGATGCGCGTTCAGGCGCCGGGCCGACGCTTGAAGGCTTCGAGCCCGGTTCCCACCCTGGGGCTGCGGCGACGTTCACGCTCTTCGGCGAGGTGCTCACCACAGGTCTGCTGATGGCGCTGGTGGCCTTGCCCGTGGTGACCCTGCCGATTGCGCTCGCGTCCGGCATCCGTCATCTGAGGCGTTTCATCGCAGCTGAGGATTCTCGTGTGGCGTTCTTCTGGGCTGATGTGCGCGCCGGGCTTCTGCGCTCGCTCGGGATCGGTATTTCCGTCACGATCCTTGCCCTAGTCCTCGCAGCCGATATCGAACTCGCGAACTCCGGGGCGCTCCCCGGCGGGGCGATCATCGTCGTTGTCGGCTGGGTCGGGTTGCTCGTCCTCACGGTCGCGCTGCTGGTCGCGGCAGGGGAGTGGGAGCCGAAACGCGGATGGCGTGCGGCGTTCAGGGCTGTGCCGCGAATCGTGCGTGCCGATGTGGTCGGTGCGCTGTATGTCGCGGCCACTGCGGTGTTCGTCGGCGTCGTGACCTGGATGCTTGCTCCGCTCGTTATCGCTGGACTCGGATGCTCCGCGCTCGCCGTGGTGGCTATCCCTGCGCGCCGGATTCCTGAGCGTCGCACCAGGTAGGACTGCCCGCGCAGTGAGAGTATTGGTGCGATTTCGGAACAGAGGTGTGCGATGGCTGTGGGGGTGAAAGACGTTGCGGCTGCGGCCGGCGTGTCGGTCGGTACGGTGTCCAACGTGCTCAATCGACCAGAGCGGGTGTCGGCTCGGACCGCCGAACGTGTGCAGCGGGTGATCCAGGATCTCGGATTCGTTCGTAATGACGCTGCCCGGCAGTTGCGTGCTGGACGCAGTCGCAGCATCGGACTCGTGGTTCCCGATATCGGCAACCCCTTTTTTGCTGAGGTCGCTCGCGGTGCGGAAGATCGAGCAGCGGATGCCGGCATGACCGTCCTCCTTGGCAACAGCGATGAGCAGAGCGAACGCCAGGAGGCGCACCTTGAGCTGTTTCAAGAGCAGCGGGTGAACGGGGTGTTGTTGACTCCGGCATCCGACGACCTCGAAGCCGTGCGTCGGTTCGCGGCCGGGGGGATGCCGGTGATCCTCGTCGACCGTGAGGTCGAGCAGGGTCTGCTTCCGTCTGTGTCGGTCGACGACGTCGAGGGTGGGCGGCTCGCGGTCGAGCACTTGCTCTCTTCGGGGCGGCGGCGCATCGCCTATGTGTGCGGCCCGCGTTCGGTGCAGCAGGTCGCTGATCGTCTTGCGGGTGCGCAGGTGGCGGTGGATGCGGTGGCGGATGCCGCGCTCGAGGTGATCGAGCGGCCCGCGTTGACGGTGTTGCAGGGGCGTGCCGCCGGTGAGGAGATCGTCGCGCGTGAGTCGTCGTCGCGCCCCGACGCGGTTTTCGCGGCGAACGACCTGCTTGCTGTCGGTCTGCTGCAGGCCTTCAGTTTTGGCTCGGCGGTGCGCGTGCCCGGGGACATCGCGATGGTCGGCTACGATGACATCGACTTCGCCTCCGCCACGGTCGTGCCGCTCAGCTCGGTGCGCCAGCCGGCGCGTTTGCTCGGCTGGACAGGAGTCGACCTGCTGCTCAAGGATCTCGACGGGGTCGAGCATGACCGGCGCGTGCGCTTCCAGCCGGAGCTCGTCGTGCGGGAGTCTTCGGGGCATCGGTCGTCGATCGATTCGTGACGGCTTCAGAGAACCGTTACACTGACAGAGTGCATCCGGACTTTCGGGTCTGGGTGCCTGGAGACGTCGCATAGTCCGGCCTAGTGCACCACCCTGCTAAGGTGGAGTCCCCTCACGGGGACCGAGGGTTCAAATCCCTCCGTCTCCGCCAGATTTTCCCTGGTCAGAACCCGTTTTCCGGGTTCCTTCGACCTTCCCTCCTTCCCCTGACTCGGTTTCCGGCGCGGTATCAGGGGAGTGAGAGGGGAGTGAAGCGTTCAGGCGGCGCAGAGCCTCCATGTCCTGAGCTTCCCCGAGCACGTGTGCGTACACGCGCAGAACGGTGCGAGGGTCGTCCCCGAGCCAGGCCGCAACCTGGTTGATCGGGATGCCCTGGCGCAGCCATGTCGATGCGGCGTAGTGCCGCAGATCGTGGATCGTGTGATCGGGGGACGTCGTTGTCCACGCGACCGCACGGCGAAAGTAGGTGCCCCGCAGTTGCAGGCCGGTCGCGCTCGTCGCGAGGTAGTCCGTTGGCCTCTTACCCGCAGCCCATTCCTTCGCAATCTCGTGAGCGCGAGCCACGAGAGGCACCGTGCGGCGACCCCTGGCAGTCTTGGGCGACTTCTCCGCATAGCCGTCACTGGCTGCCCGGAGCACGCGCACCGCAGGGAAAGGCACGTCTTGCAGATCACTGACGCGCAGCGCCCGCAATTCAGACCAGCGCAGGCCGGTGAGGCTCAACCACTCGGTGACGAGCGCACCGTGCGCCGAACGACTCCGCTGCGCATCGAGAACCGCAGCGAGGATCGCGGCCGTCAGCGGCGCACCTTCATGAGCCTGCACGGCACCAGAAGGCATCCGCACAGCACGAACCGGATTCGTCGGCGTGAACCTCTCGCGCACCGCCCACGACCACAACGCCGAGAGCGTCGTGCGAAGCCGCGCAACCGTCGAATGAGCGCGAGAGCCGAGCAGATCGGTGAGCAGCGCCAACACGTCCGCTTCGGTCACCGAGCCGATGGGTCGCGCGAGGAACTTGCCAGGAAGCGCCGCCAGGTTGTCCCGATCCGTGCGAAGCGTGTGCGGAGCGACCTGACCGGATCGAGCATCGAGGAACGCCGCGACGACCTCAGACACCGGTGTGCGCTGCTGCTGAGGCGACACGAACCCGCCACCGTGCAGCGCTTCCTTCTGCTGACGCTCGAATGCCTCAGCGGCACGCCGGGTCGTGAACGTCTTATCGGCCACGACCCGGCCACCCGCATGAAGCCGAACCCGCCAGCGAACGCCGGAGGCTGTCTCTCGACGCTCAATGCTCAACGCTCAGCCCCGCGAGCCGGTGCACATCCGCAACGGCGTAGACTCTGCGCGCGCCGACCACGAGCGGAGTGATCGGGAACGTTCCAGCCCGCACCTTCCGCGAGATCGTGGACGGGTGCACACGCATGAGCTCCGCGAGCTCGGCCTCGGTGTACCAGAGCGGCGTGTCAATCGTCTTACTCACCGTCGTTTCCCTTCTCGTCGTACAGACGCCGACGCTCGGCGTAGAGAGCGCCCAACTGTGCGTCATGCTCAGCCGTCCACTGCCCAGCCATCGCAAGGCCAATAGCCCGCTTCTCGAACCCGGCAATCTCGTCATCCAGCCGCCGCAACCGCTCACGCCGCTCCATCGCTGACCACCTCCCGCGAAGGATCGCCCGCACGGGCAGCCAGCACCGCAGCGCGATAGTCGGCGTACTCGAGGTAGTCGGCGCGGAAGTAGCGCAGCGGTTCGCCCGCTTCGTGGATGACGCCCTGCCCCGGACGCAGCCCCATGATCCGGTCGACATCCTCGGGGGTCGCCAGTTCCATGAGCAGTTCGACGCTCGCTCGGTTATCAACCCGCATCGACACGCGTCGGGCGTACTGCGCACGCTCGGGGAGGTTCGCAACCTCGGCGCGCTGGATGATCGTGAAGACCCGCATACCGGCTTTCGCGGACTCCCTGAGCAGCCGCCCCATCGCCAGACGCATGCGCGGCGCGAACTTCTCTCCGGGCTTGCGGCCCTGATCCTCACCGTCGAGCCACGACAGGATCGCGGGCAGTTCCTCGAACACGATCACGAACAGCGGAAACGCGCGGCGATGAACATGCTTCGGTACCGAGTCCAACCCGCGTTCGAGCAGGATGCGGATGCGCTTGTCCATCATCCGCACCAGCTGCTCAACCACCTCGCAGGCCGATTCCGGGTCAGCCGTCCCCAGGTGGATCAGCGCGTCATCGTCGCCCCGTCGATGCGGAGCCAGGAGCAGCCCAGAAGGATCGACACCAACGACCCGCACCGCTCGGTCACGAGCCGCAGCGGCCAACACCGTGTACGCCAGAACCGACTTGCCCGAGCGCGTCGCCCCCTGAATCACCGAGTGCATCGCAGCGAAGTGCTCCCACACGACGTCGCGCCCGTTCTCATCGACGCCGAACGTTCCCTGGCGGCTCACGACGCATCACCCTCTCGGGTTCCCATCGCTTCGTGCGGGATCACGACGCCGAGCAACACGCCGTCGGCATGATCGATTGCGCGCAGAACCCCGACGCCTTCGATGAGGCGACCGAGCGTCGCGAAACGACAGATTGGCGTCTGCGTCGTCAGCTTCACGAGACCGTCAGCCGTGACCAGAACATCCACTGCTGACCAGTCGTCGCCCTCTTCGAGCAGTTCGTCAGTCATAGCGCTGCCTCCATCGAGTCGGGAACGCCCGCGTTCGGGTCCATCCACTCGCAGCCCTCGATAGCCGCCCAGGGGATATCGTCGCCCTCAAAGTCGTCCAACATCAGACGGCCTCCGTCTCGTCATCATCCGTCCAGTCAGCTGGATTCACCGGAGCAGCAGGAGCCGAGGAAGGTGTAGCGACTCGACGCATACCGTCAAGAGGTGAGCGGGTGATGATCGCGACACGCACGACCGCAGGGCCGATCTTCTCGACCGTGATATCCGTGCCCGTCGCCGCGCCGATTCGCTCGGCGTTCGCGTCCGAAGGCACGCGGCCACGAGGGAGAACCAGATCAACCGCCGGCCCCGTCGCGAGCAGTGAACGCCCGACGGCAGCCGGTAGATAGGTGATCGTGTCGCCCCTCCGGTTCGACTTCTCGACCGAGAGGCCCACGTCCTCCGCCCACGCCTTCACGCGCTCGACCGAACGCAGCGCGCGCTTCTCGTCCGCCGACAGCGAGGCCCGGTCTTCCTTGCTCAGCTTCGGGCCACGAACGCGACCGGACCGAGCGAGCATCCAACCACGGAACGACGGGACAAAGACCGCCACCACTGCGACGGCGAGCAGCAGCACAAGCAGGACGGCCACCAGGCCGCGAACGACCGACACGAGGCCGTAGAGCGGATGCGACGGCGCAACACCCGTCACGGACAGCACGAGCAGAACGGCCACCATGAGGCCGACTACCGCCAGCGGCACAATGCGATGAAGCTTCATCGTGACACCCCCGGAATCTCGAACGTCACACGCTGCACGTTGAACGTCGAGGCCGACGTGCGAGTCGAGACCAAGAACGTGTGCGAGCCAGACGCCAGGCCGTCCACGCGCACATGCGCACCATCGAACTCCATGTCCGAAGTCAGCGAAGACTGAACCCATGAGCACGCACCCTCACTCAACCCCGAGAGTCCCCCCGCAGTGTCGAGACTGCACAGGGTCGTACCCACGCCGCCGTCCGTGACGTCCGAAATCGTGACCGAATCGCCCAACGGTGGGAGGTACACGACGGCAGACCCATCAGACGTGCCCGCCCGAGGCCGAACGGCCTGCGATACCGTCACCGTCTCTTTGTCCGCCTCTGCGTAGACGTACACCGGATCGGTGCGGCCAGGCAAGTACTCCTCGGTGTACTCCGTTGTGTCGGCAGCCGTCGCCGCAGGAGCCTCAGCGACCACCCACGCCACAGCCACCAGGAGCGCGAGCGCGAAGACCGCGAATACCGCGACAGCGCCAGTAACGTTGCGCTCGATCCTCTGCGTGTTCATGTCACGCCTCCGTCTTCTTCGGCGCGGGAGCCGTCACCGGCACGAGGCTTTCGACCGTGATCGAAAGCAATACGCGACCGTTGCTCTCGTACGGCTGCACCCACACCAGACCATCGGCGCGCACCTGCTCGCCCGCCTCGATCACGTCATCCGGCACGGCGTTGATGACGTGCAGCGAATGGCCCTTCTGAGGGCGAAGGCGTCCCTCCTTGTCGAGCAGCTGCGGAATGCAGCCCGAGGCGAGAGTGGGGCGCCCATCGGGCGACAGGGCGTTGCTCTGAGCGCTGCCCCGATCCCCCTTCATCCGGAACCGCATCGGCTCACCGAGACCGAGAGCGGTCAAGGGCCATGCATCGGAGTTGGTCAGAATCGGGAGGCTTGCGGCCTTCGTTGTATCCATCATGTTCCTTCTTCTCTTTCTTGTCACGCGATGCCCGCGGATCGGACATCGTTCTGAGTGCGCAGATGGAGGGGCATAGCCCGGCCACTGCACAGCACGTTTTGACACGTACGTGTCAATCGGCACAGGTGAAAGGCGTCTTGCAGACACCGCAGAGGATCGGGCCAACATCCAGCGACGATCGCGATGCCCGAATCTTGCGTCCGCATCCGCACTCGGCGGCCAAGCCGTTGTTGCTGCCGCCGCTCCGCGTTGCCGGGCTGAACTGTCGGCGATAAGCGACGATCGCTTGATCGAGCTGAACAACCTGCGCGGAGTAGTGTGCGACCGTCTCATCCGACACCGTCGTGAGTGACCACCCGATCTTGCGGTCGTAGGCGAGCGTGAGGCCAAGCTCTTCCCCAACCGTCTTGAACTTGGTGTTGTGGTAGCGGCCTTGTCGGCTCGTGTCACGGATAGCGCGGCTGTGTGCCAGCCCGTGCGCGGCTTCATGGAGAAGAGTTCCCAGAACCTCCGCACCGCCACCCGCGAGACCTTCGCCGCCAACGAATAGTTCGTGGACTGTCTCGGACTCATGTACCCAGGCGTCGGCGGCGAAGTGCCCGAGCTTGAGCGCATTTCCCCCGAGCGCGCCAGACGCCAGGGTGACCACCACCGGCGGCACATCGGCGTGGTTGTGCTGTATGGCCGCCCACGTGTCCTCAACCGCCGCGACGAGAGAACTGCTCGCTGCCTGGGTCGTGTTCATGCTCGTCCTCCTTCTGTCGCGGCATGCAACCCAGGTTGGGTCGCGTCATCGCCGTACTGCATCATATGCATGATTGGCGTCCAGGCGCAATCAAACACCCAATAATGGGGGTGCAGACACGTCTAGTACGCGATAGACTCACCTTCATGTCGCCACGAAAGCCAGGCCCACCGGCCAACAAGGATCCGAACCGTCGTTACCCCGCCGAGGATGCGCAGCGCATCGCTGATCTCGCCAAGTACGTGGAGCAACCCGCGCAAACACTTGCAGACGGACATGCTCAGCTGGTCACGGGGAGGATGCGAGATGAACTCAAGCTGGCGCACCTCTTCGACACGCTCCGCTCCGCTCAGGCGCAGCTAACCATCGCGCAGCGCCTCGCCGCCGAGTACGGAATGTTGCACGGATGGAGCCAGATGCGTACCGCTACGGCGCTCGGGCTGCCGAGCCGTGATGCGGCCCGATCTTGGTACAACAATCCGTTGTCGTATGACGACATCCCCGACTGATAGGCCGCTCACGCCCCCGATCTGCTCCAGGTCGGGGGCTTCTCTTTGCCTAGTCGGAGGCGTTGAAGCGCACACGCTCGCCCGAAGGCGGCGACGGATCAGGCGCGACGCGCACGTACCAGGCGAGCCGGTCGAGGTCGCCCGACTCCGCGATTTCGAGCGCTTCCGCCAGCCGGTCGGCGTTGTTCCGGAACGCGCGGTCGTACGTCCGAGCTTCGATCACGGCGACCGGCTCGAAGGCCTCCGCTTCCTCGATTAGCTCGTCGTCGGTCTTCTCTTCCTCGCCGGGGAGCAGCCGATCACGCAGCCCCTTCGTCCACGAGAACGCGCGACGGCCCCGGGTGGCGGTCACGAACTCGACCCACAGCGCTCGTGCTTGCTCCGTCCCTGGCCCCTCGGCGTCGAGCAGTTCGAATGGCGCGAGGCTGTCGCCGCGACCCCGCTTCAGATCGCCGCGGGCAATCTCCGCACCAACCGACGTCCGACGCTCGCCCGCGTGCTCCTGAACCTTTGACAAGTAGTTGGCGAGCACCGCGCCGTCACCGTCGACCGCCTGCACCTTGACGCCGTGCTCTCGCGACGGGAGCCGTCCGCCCTTCTTCTCGACAGCGCGCACCCAGAGGGCATGCACCTCGGCTTGGAACGACGCGAGTTCCGCCGCCGATAGCGGACGCTCGAACACGACCAGGAAGTGCGAGTGCGGGTGCCACCCGTTGCCTCCGTAGGTGACCTCCGTTGAGCGGATCGCGCCGACGTAGCCGAGACGCGCAGCCAGCTGCTTCCATGCCCGCCAGGACTGCAAGGACCGCCACGCCCCCAGCAGCACGTCAATCGACGGCGCTAACCCGTCTTCGGACCTGTGGCGCAGCGTCAACGTCATGAACGCGAGTCTCATGCCCGCGTCCTGAGCGTGCAGCGCCGCCCGTTCAATCTCATCCGCCCGCGTCGCGCGAATCACGCCCGCGCACACCGGACAGGCCCACACCGAGGCGCAACGCTCCAGCCCGGAGTAGTGCGCCGGATGTTCGCCGGTGCCGTCAGCGTGAACTGTCACCGCAGCGGCAGCCCGCCAGCGGCACCGAGCCGGACGCAGAGGCCGCACCCACTCGCCGGACGCGTCCGCGCGAGCATCCCGAGATAGCCCGGCCTGCTCCCGCGCATGACCGATCAGCCACCCGCTCGACCGCTGCCGACGTCGGAACCGAACCCGCCGCCAGTCCGAAGCGGCAACGTTATTCGCGATGTACCAAGGCGCGTCGCTTCGCTCCGCGTGCGGAGCACCTTTCGACCCTCCGCGGGCTTCGCCCGCTCCGGGCGCGAAAGGCGCTCCCTCGGGGGCGTGGTGGCGTTGGTCATCGGAGAAGTGGCCGGGCATTCATGCCGGTCGGCCCAGGGGAGCGACAGGGGAGCCGCACTGCCGAACGCGCCGAGAATCGGCGTGCATCCGGTGCGCACGGGCGCAGAAAATCGCGGCCTATGCGGCTCTCAAGGCACTGCTAAGGTGGAGTCCCCTCACGGGGACCGAGGGTTCAAATCCCTCCGTCTCCGCAATGCAGTGAGGGACTCCCGCGAAGCGGGGGTCCCTCACTGCATCCTGGGCAGAGTGGGATTTGGGAGGAGGCCGCGCAGCGGCCGACGGCTCCCTCCGTCTCCGCCAGTCGAGTCAAGTTGGAACCCCCGACGAGCGAAAGCTCGGCGGGGGTTTTCTTGTGACCACTGGCGGACTGGGAGGAGCCCGAAAGAGCTGCTGTCCGGCCGCGTCGGGCGGTGTGGCGGATCTTCGTGTTGACGGACTCGATTCGCCCGTTGGACAGGCCGTGCTCGATCGTGGCGAGGATCCGGTCGCGGTGCTTCACGATGCTGCGTTGCAGTTTCACGAACGCGGGGATCCGGGATCGTCGCGCCCACGATATCCACCGGTCCAGCGCGTCGATGGCCTGCTCGTAGGGGAGCTTGAACACGGTCC
>JASGEY010000015.1:0-60522 GCA_047605925.1 Microbacterium sp. | reverse complement strand
GGTTTGCCTTGCTGGGCGCAGTATGCGTCGACGTTCGCGGGGTCGGAGAAGTACGTTTCCCACCAGCTTTTCCCCGAACCGGTGGAAGGGGTTGACGGCCCCTGGTTGCTGTCGGTACCGGGAGAGCTCGGGGTCGAGCGTGCACCGGAGACGTCGACCTGAGAACCGGTGTTCGTGGTTGACGGGCAGGCGCCGAATGTGGAAAGCGTCGTTGGCGCGCATGTACTCGCCGAACTCGCAGAACTTGTAGTCAACACTCCAAGCACGATGAGGAGTGCAGATGTTGCTGTCAGCATGAGGAAGCGTCCGATTCTGCTTGCTTCAGGATGACGAAACTGTCATCAACGTAAGTCATTGTTATTTCTTGTGCGACAACCGAAGGTCGAGCGGACGGCGTCACGTCAGTTCCGTTGGCGCCTATGACCCGGGTCTCCGCGATGTTCAGGCAGACGACCGCTGTGACGACCGTCTCCGTCGGCTTGATACTGGCGGATTTGGCGATGAAGCGCACTAGGTTGATGTGGCCAACGAGTTCAACTCCGTTGCCTCTCAGGAGTTCGATTCCATCGATATCGTCTTCGAGGGCGATCCCGATCAGGAAGTCTTGAGGATCGGGTTCGTCCTCGCCGCGTATCCGGGCGTTCTCAGCCTCGTTGTACTCCCGATACACCTCTTCCGCCGCGGCGAACGCTTCTTCTTCGCTTGCGAAGGCCGCGGTCGGCGTCGGTTCCGGGGTCGGGGCGCAGCCCGAAAGCGCGCTCGAGATGAGGATCACGGCGGTGAGCGCAGCGACGGCGCGGGGGGCGCAGCGGTTCGGTGTCACCTCGACACGGTAACCCAAATCGCCCCCACCGCGCAGAAGTTATCCACAGGGTTCGCTGGCGTCCGACTAATGCGCGTCGAGCAGCGTGTCCTCGATGTCTTCGTCTCGGGCGCGCTCACGGCTGCGCGTGCGCTGCTTCTCCTCCCGTACCGCTGCCTGTTCCCGGTCTTCGCGGTTCTTCACGATTTCGGTGCGGATGATGTAGCCGATGAAGACGAACCCCATGAGCGCAAACAGGATCCACTGGATCGCATAGGACAGGTGCGGGCCGGGGTCTTCGGTGGGGGAGTCGAACGATCCGAGTGCCGCCGCGGACGGCACTTCGCTGACCAGTTGGCCGTAGGCGCTCGTGACGACATCACCGCCGATCTGATCTGCAATGGTCGGCAAATGAATCGTGGCGACTTGACCCGGAGGGGCGCTGCGACCTGGTGCGGCAGATTCGCCCGATCGCAGCCTGATGATCACCTCCACCTGGCCGCGAGGCGGAGCGGGCACAGCATCCGGGGCATCCCCCTCGCCGGGGGGAACCCAACCGCGGTCGACGATGAATATCCTGCCCTCATCGGTCTGGAATGGTACGAGCACCTCGAAGGCGCTGGTGCCTCCGTGCGGACGGTTGCGCACCAGAAGCTGCTGGTCGGCGAGGTATTCACCATGCAGGGTTACCGGATGCCACTCATCGTCGGCGTGAAACACGCCGTCTGAGCCGATCAGTTCGTCGAGGGTCAACGGTTCTGCATCGTAGTTTGCCTCGACCAGTGCGATCTGCTCGGTGCGCGATGCATTACGGTCGAACTGCCACTGGGAGAGGAATGCGCACACGACGGCGAAACCGCCGGCGATCAGCAGATAGACGCCCCAGCGCAGCATCCGCGCTCTCATACAGGCATCCCGTCGCGCACGGTGACCGGAAAATCGCGCGCTGCGAGGTAGTCGCGGAGGAACTGGGTGTGCTCCTCGCAGGCGAGCCAGATCTTCTCTCGATCAGCAGCGTGGATGCGCGGGTTACGCCACACCACGTGATTTGTTGCCGCGTTCCGGCATCCGGCCCGCGAGCACTCCAGCTCGCTCACTCGCGATCCTGTCGGTTCTCGTGAATGGTGATGACCGGTGGGTCGCCGTCATCGATCGGTGTCTCGACAACGAGAGGAGCTTCGAGCTGCTGCACGGGCGACTCGGCGGTGGTCTCCGTGCTGTCGCTGCCCGCATTCGCGAACACGACGGCGATGTACGGCAGAACGGCGGCGGCGATCGCGAACACCCAGGTGTACCAGCCGTACGGCTGCACGAGGACCATAAGCCCGAAGCACACGATGCGGATCGTCATCGTCAAGGCGTAGCGGCGCACGCGGTGGTCAGCCTCGTCGCGGGGTGACTGCGGCAGGGAGGTGACAGCCGGAACCAAACGCTTGTTCTTCACGATGCATCCAGCCTACGCCGCCGAGGGATCGGCGATGGGCTGTGCCCGACATTCAGGAATGGGTTCTCATGATTCGAGCGAGAAACTGCCCATAAAGACGAGGGTGAGCACAGTGAGCAGGAACCCCGCCACGATGATGCCTACGCCGATGTATCCCGTGATGAGTCCTGTGATCGCCAGGCCACGTCCGCCGAGCGCAAGATTGCTCTTGAGCTGCTTCAACGCCATGTGTCCGGTGATCACAGCGACGATGGAGGCCACGAGGGGTGCAACCAGCCAGACCAAGACCAGACCGGAAAGTCCGCAGATGAAGGAAGTGAGGGCCAGTCCACTGTTGGGGCGTGGAGCGGCATACGCTCCGGGGGCGTAGACCGGTGGCGCTGGCTGCGGGCCTGAGGGGTATGGAGGGATGCTGTTGCCACTCACGTCAGTGCCTTTCGTTAGTGACTTTCGTCAGTGTCAGCGTTCCAGCCGGGCCACTTTCTGTCAAACGTCGCCCCCGGTACTCTGACGCATTCTCGGTAGGATCGATCCGACCCGGCCATCGGTCGGCGCCCGGCCAGATCAGGAGTGGAAATGAGTTCTCAGCGCGTTGTCCTCGTTACCGGAGGCAACCGAGGCATCGGCTATGCCATCGCGAAGCGCTTCGTGCGCGAAGGCCACCGGGTGGCGGTTACGGCTCGCACCGGCGAAGGCCCTGAAGGCACTCTGACGGTGCGGGCGGACGTGACGGATGCCGCATCGCTGGACGCCGCGTTCACCGAGGTCGAGCAGCAGTTGGGGCCGGTGGAAATCGTGGTCGCAAACGCTGGGATCACGAAGGACACCCTGCTCTTGCGGATGAGCGAGGACGACTTCGACAGCGTGGTCGCGACGAACCTCGGCGGCGCATTCCGTGTGGTCAAGCGCGCCTCGAAGGGGATGCTGCGCGCCCGTTTCGGCCGGATCATCCTGATTTCGAGCGTCGTCGGCCTGTACGGCTCCGCCGGACAGGTCAATTACTCGGCGTCCAAGAGCGCCCTCGTCGGGTTCGCACGCTCGCTCACGCGTGAGCTCGGGGGGCGCGGCATCACCGCGAACGTCGTCGCGCCGGGATTCATCGAGACCGACATGACCGCAGAGCTTCCCGAGGAGACGCAGAAGCAGTACAAGGCCAGCATCCCCGCCGGCCGCTTCGCGACGCCGGATGAGGTCGCCGGGGCCGTCACGTGGCTTGCGAGCGACGAATCCGGATATATTTCGGGCGCCGTCATCCCGGTTGATGGCGGGCTTGGGATGGGGCACTGAGCCCCGTCACGAACCAGCCCGCAATCGCGACGCCCGGGTTCAGTTCGCGACTCCCTATTTTCGGGTGATCGCGGAGTCGATGAGAGCGGCGAGTCTCGACGGCACCGTGAACTGCGGCCAGTGCGCAGAGCCGATTCGCACGACCTCCACGTCTTTGATCGCTCGATATTCTTCGGCGTACCGACCCCACTCGTCGAGCATCGACTCCAGACCCTCCTGGTTGACATCGCCCATCAACAGGGTCACAGGCACGCCGTAGCGCGCCCCCGAGCCCAGATCGATCGGGTCGGTCGGCACGCGCGCCGGCACGCTCTTCGTCAGCGGCGCCGTACGCGCCCGGGTCGCAGCGTCCATGTCGTGGACGTCTTCGTCCGGGAAGAAGTCCCAGCCCGGGAACGGGATGACCCCGTCAACGATTTCGAACTCACTGATCCCCGATCCAGAGGGCGGCGGGACCGTGTCCACGAAGATCACTCGCGCCACCTTGTCGGTACGGGCATCGGCGACGCCCCACGCGACATTGCCGCCGCCGCTGTGGCCGACCACCACGACTGGTCCCTCGACCTCGTCGACCGCCGTGACGCCGGCGTCGACCCAGTCGGCGATGCCGATCTCGGCGGAGTCTGCGGCGGGGGAGCCCACGCCGGGCATGGTGATCGGGTGCACGCGGTGCCCGGCCGCTTTGAGGGCAGGTGTCACCGCGTTCCAGCTGGAGGCGTCGAGCCAGAGTCCCGGAATGAGGATGATGTCCATGCTGAAACGCTAGTCGCGGCATCCGACATCCGGCATCCGACATCCGTTACGGAAGCAGCGCGATGACCTCGCGAAGGTCCTGCGGGCCGATGACGAGACTTGCGGCCGCGCGCACCGCCGGTTTGGCGTTGAACGCCAGTCCCAGGCCGGCGACGGCCATCATCCGCAGATCGTTCGCGCCGTCGCCGATGGCGATCGTCGCTTTCGGAGAGACCCCGAGCTCGGCGGCCCACTTCTGCAGCGACGCGGCCTTCGCCTCAGCATCTACGATGTCGCCGTCGACCCGTCCCGTGAGCCTCGCCTCAGCGACCTCCAGACGGTTCGCCCGCCACCGATCGACGCCGAGGTCCGGGGCGATGCCGTCGAGGATCTCATGGAACCCGCCCGACACCACCCCGACCACTCCGCCACGCTCGTGCACAGCCGCGGTGAGCTCACGAACTCCGGGGGTCGGCTCGATGCGATCGAGGACACGCGCGAACGCCGACGTCGGCACTCCTTGCAGGGCGGCGACGCGCGAGCGCAAACTCGTCGCGAAGTCGACCTCGCCACGCATCGCAGCCTCGGTCGCGGCCTGTACCTCTTCGCGGCGCCCGGCCTCATCGGCGAGGAGTTCGATCACCTCATTGCGAATGAGAGTGGAATCGGCATCGAGGACGACAAGGAAGCGTGCGGCGGTCACAGGTTCGAGCCTATCGACCGCCGCGCGCTGCGCACCTCGAATGCGTCAGAAATCGACGACGGTGCCCTTGCCGACCACGGTGATGCCGGTTTCGGTCACGGTGAAGCCTCTGGCCAGATCTCGCTCGCGGTCGACGCCGACCGTTGCGCCCTCGGCGAGCACGACGTTCTTATCGAGGATCGCCCTGTGCACGCGGGCTCCTGCACCGACGCGAACGTGATCGAAGAGCACCGAGTCGGTGATCGTTGACCCGCCGCCGGCCAGAGTCCACGGGCCGACCACGCTGCGCTCGAGATGCGTACCCGAGAGCACGGAGCCGAGCGACACGATCGAGTCGATCGCGTTGCCGATGCGCCCCACCGAGTCGCGCACGAACTTCGCTGGCGGAGAGTTCACCGCCTGCGAATGGATCGGCCACTCCATGTTGTAGAGGTTGAACACGGGCAGGGTGGCGATGAGGTCCATATGGGCGTCGAAGAACGACTCGATGGTACCCACGTCGCGCCAGTACGAGCGGTCGCGCGGTGAGGAACCTGGAACCTCGTTCTGCTTCATGTCGTAGTAGCCAGCCTCGCCGCGCTCGACGAAGTACGGCACAATGTCACCGCCCATGTCGTGACCTGATGTCGCAGACTCTCCGTCGGACTCGACGGCGGCGATCAGGGCATCGGCATCGAAGATGTAGTTGCCCATGGAGGCGAGCACTTCGTGCGGCGCATCCGGCAACCCTGTGGCATTGGTCGGCTTCTCGAGGAACTGCTTGATACGGCCCGATTCGGTGTCTGCATCGATCACGCCGAACTGCGAGGCCAGCGAGATGGGCTGGCGGATGCCGGCCACAGTGGCCTTCGCGCCGGAGGCGACGTGCGCGTCGAGCATCTGCCGGAAATCCATGCGGTACACGTGGTCGGCACCGATCACAACGACGATGTCAGGCTTCTCGTCGTTGATGAGGTTCAGGCTCTGCAGGATGGCGTCAGCGGAACCAGAGAACCATCTCTTTCCCAGGCGCTGCTGGGCGGGAACCGAGGCCACGTACGAGTCGAGCAACGCCGACATGCGCCACGTCTGCGAGATGTGACGGTCGAGGCTGTGTGACTTGTACTGGGTGAGAACGACGATCTGTCTCAAGCCGGAGTTGATGAGGTTCGAGATCGCGAAGTCGATCAATCGATACTGTCCACCGAACGGCACAGCGGGTTTTGCGCGATCGGCCGTGAGTGGCATGAGACGTTTTCCCTCGCCGCCGGCGAGGATGATGCCGAAGATCTTCTTTGTTGCGGACATGGCTCCACCCTAGAGGGCGAATCCCGTCGTGTACTAGCGTTTCGGTCATGCGAGTTGAAATGATCACGAAGGAATACCCGCCGGAGATCTACGGCGGTGCCGGTGTGCATGTTGCGGAGCTCGTCGCAGCTCTCCGCGCAACCACCGAGGTGAGCGTCAGGGCATTCGGGGCACCCCGTGACGAAGCGGGAACCTATGCGTACCGAACACCGGCTGGGCTTGCTGAGGCGAATGCGGCGCTGCAGACGCTCGGCACCGATCTGGAGATCGTCTCGGCGATCTCTGCCGCAGATATCGTGCACAGCCACACCTGGTACGCGAACTTCGCCGGTCACATAGCCTCGCAGCTGCACGGCATCCCTCACGTCCTCACCGCCCACAGCCTTGAACCGCTTCGACCGTGGAAGGCGGAGCAGCTCGGTGGGGGATATGCGGTCTCCAGCGGCATCGAGAAGCTCGCCTACGAAAACGCCGCCGCGGTCATCGCGGTGAGCGCTGGGATGCGCAATGACATTCTTCGCAGCTATCCGGCCGTCGACCCGTCGAGGGTTCGTGTCATTCACAACGGCATCGACGTTGAGCGCTGGCGACCTGTGCAGAACCCGGAGTTCTTGGCCTCGATCGGCATGGATCCTGACCGGCCGTCGGTCGTCTTCGTCGGGCGCATCACCCGGCAGAAGGGGCTGCCGTACCTGTTGCAGGCGGCGCGGCGGCTGCCGGCAGAGGTGCAGCTCATTCTTTGCGCTGGCGCTCCGGACACCCCGGAGATCATGGCAGAGGTGCAGGAGGGCGTTCGGCTGCTGCAGGCGACCCGCAATGGCGTGATTTGGATCGAGCGGATGCTGCCACGCGAGGAGCTTTCCGCGATTCTGACGGCCGCCACCACGTTCGTCTGTCCGTCAGTGTACGAGCCGCTCGGCATCGTGAACCTCGAAGCCATGGCCTGTGGTGCCGCCGTGGTCGGAACAGCGACGGGCGGCATTCCCGAGGTGGTCGCCGATGGGGTCACCGGGCGGCTTGTGCCCATTGAGCAAGTCCAGGACGGCACCGGGACCCCCGTCGACCCGGAGGCGTATGTGTCGGATCTTGCCGCTGTGCTCACGGAGGTCGCCTCGGATGCGACAACCGCGCGAGCGTATGGCGAGGCCGGCCGGGAACGTGCGAAGAGCGAGTTCAGCTGGGATGCGATCGCTGACACCACGCGCGCGCTCTACGAGGAGTTGACGAGCTGAGCCGATAGGCTGGCAGCATGCCGAGTGCTCTGGAGTTCACCGACGTCGTCGTGCGCCGTGAGGGGCGCAACATCATCGATCATGTGACCTGGCAGGTGCAGGACGACCAGCGCTGGGTGATCCTCGGACCCAACGGTGCTGGGAAAACCACGCTGCTCCAGCTCGCCGATACTCTTATGCACCCGACGTCCGGCGCAGTGTCGGTACTGGGTGAGACCCTTGGCCGCACCGATGTGTTCGAGGTGCGTCCGCGCATCGGGTTCGCGTCGTCGGCATTGGCAGGTCGCATCCCTCGGGACGAGACGGTGCTGAACGCGGTGCTCACCGCTGCATACTCGGTTCTTGGCCGCTGGCGAGAAGAGTACGAGGGGATCGACGAGCGCCGAGCCCTGCGCGTGCTCGCTGAGTGGAAGCTCGGTCATCTGGCCGATCGGCTGTTCGGTACGCTCAGCGACGGTGAGCAGAAGCGCGTGCAGATCGCGCGTGCGGTGATGACGGATCCGGAGCTGCTGCTGCTCGACGAGCCGACGGCATCCCTCGATCTGGGCTCGCGTGAAGAACTTCTCGCGCTGCTCGGCGGGTACGCCTCCTCGCCGACGACCCCTGCCATGCTCATGGTCACCCATCATGTCGAGGAGATCCCGGTCGGGTTCACCCATGTGCTGCTACTCCGCGACGGTGCGGTCGTCGCCGCGGGGCCGATCGCGGAGACGCTCACCGCCGATGCGCTAACCGAGGCGTTCGGTATGCCGATCGCGCTTACCGCCGATGGCGGTCGTTATGCGGCTCGGGCCGCATCCTGAACCAGGTTCTGCTAAACTCGACCCTTGGTGCTTTCTGCGCCGCAGACTTCCCCGACCCTGGCACAATCCAGGGCACCATCTAAGGAATCCCATGAAGACTGACATTCACCCCGACTACCAGGCGGTCGTGTTCCGCGACCTCGGCTCGGGCGAGACCTTCCTCACCCGCTCCACCGTGACCAGTGACAAGACCATCGAGCTGGACGGTGTGGAGTACCCCGTCATCGACGTCGAGATCTCCTCGGCCTCGCACCCGTTCTACACGGGCAAGCAGCGCATCATGGACTCGGCCGGTCGCGTCGAGAAGTTCAACCAGCGCTTCAAGAACTTCGGCGGCTCGTCCAAGTAAGGGTCGTCACCGCGAAGGCTCCGCTCTCATCTGAGGGCGGAGCCTTCGTCGTCTGCAGGATGGATTCTCAGCGGATGCTGCGCCCTCGCGCCAGGTCGATCAGGCGACTCAGTATCGGGCCCGCGCGCAGGCCGTTGTGCTCGTGCTCGCTCGTGACCCAGGTGTGGACCCCCGGCAGCAGCCGTGCGGTCTCCAGGGAGAACTCCATCGGCACGTAGACGTCGTTCGCGTAGACGGCCGCAGCTCCGGTCGCGTCAGAGGCAGCGAGCGCCGCCGTATCGTAGATGCGTGGCCACTCGAACTCGGCGAGCTCGAGCGCGACGTCACGCCAGGGTTGGAACGCAGGCACCGTCTCGGTCCATTCGCGCCGTATATGCTCCCCGGTGAACAGCGTCACGTCCTCGCGGAAGTCGGCAGGCTCCATCCGCTCAGCGGACCACCGCGTAGCCTGGCCGCTCGCGTAGCTCGATTCGTGGAACGCGAAGTACAGCGGGTTGCGGCCGCCAAAGGGCATTGCGTGCATGAGGTCGTAGCGAAAGGCGTTCGACGACGGATCGCGTTCGAGCAGCGACCACAGCATCTGCCAGCCGTCGTTCGTGCCGAGCGCAGAGCCGACAGATCGCAGTCGGGATGCCGATACGACCTCCCCGTCCGGAAGCACGATTTCACCGGCATCCGCGCGATCGACCAGGCGACGCATGACATCGCGATGCTCAGGGAAGCGACGGTAGTAGTTCTCGGATGCCGTGCGCATCTTGTCGTAGCAGAGTGCGTACACCTCGTCGGCCGACCTGGTCACTGTGCTGAGGCCGCCCGTGATGAAGACGTCGTCCAGAGACGCCGCGTCCGTTGACAGGTACGCCAGCGTCGTGAAGCCGCCGAAGGACTGCCCGAGCACGTTCCACCTCTCCGCGCCCAGATACTCGCGCAGTGCCTCGCAGTCGCGCACGATCGAGTCGGCGCGCAGGTGGGTGAGATGCTCGGCGACGGCCGCCGAGCCGCGCGCGAGGTCTGAGTCGCCCACGGGGGAGGAGAGGCCGGTGCCGCGCTGATCCAGCAGGACGACGCGGTAATGCGCGAGAGCGTCGTCGAGCCATGCCGGCGACGTGGATGAGTGGAATGGGCGAGGGGCCTCGTGACCTGGTCCGCCCTGAACGAAGACGAGATAGGGGAGCGACTCTCCGCCCTCGCGGGACACCACGCTGGCGAAGACATCGATCGTGCGGGGATCCGATGGATCCGACCACACGAGCGGAACCGTGAGGGTGTGCTCTTCGACGGTCAGATCCAGCAGGCGACGGACAACGGTGCTCACACGTCGAGCCTATCGGCCGGGGCGCTCCTGCGACGCGGATGGGCCGCCGCAGCTACATCACGTTGCCGATGTAGGAGTACTTGACGAACACTTCAGATGCCAGACCCGATTCGTCGAGCACACCCTGCACCGCATTCATCATGTAGTTGGAATCCCACCCCATGTACAGGAAGTGCGAATCGTCGAGTTCGTCCCACTGACCCTTCCACGCCATCTCGCGGTAGATCGGGCCGCCGTGCTTCGCGCAGTACGACAGCGCGGCTTCGCGGGTGTCGGTCCACGCGCGGCGCATCACACGGTTGAAAAGGTACTTCACGTCGGGCACCTCCCACCGCTCGCCGCGGTACTCGACGTAGTCGAACTCGCGTTCCCAGCCCGCCGGCCAGCCGCGTCGGCGCACGGCGTCGAGGATGGGGGTGAGTCCGTCGTCGTCGATCTCGGGCAGAGCTGGGCGCGCCCAGATGCGCAGCAGATCAGCGGTGAGCCGGATCGTGCGCTGTGTGATCGCCGCGGAGTTCCACACCTCGACCGTCTCGAGCTCCCGCGTCGCAGGGATTGCGCTGCGCGCATAGGCTTCGGTGCGTTTCACAGGGAACGCGGCGCCGAATGTGCGCTCGGCCAAATGAGGCTCAAGCAAGGTCAGGTTACCCAGCGTCGGCGCGAGTGCGCGCAGACTGTTCTGCTCATCATCGCTGTACTCTGACCACGAGCGGATGCCGTCTCCCGACCAGGTGTCCGCCGGCACGGCGGGCACGAGCTTCTCCACGTCGTAGTCGATGGGCTCATCGATGCCCTCGAGTCGCCCGAGCACATAGGCGGCGTGCGGCAGCTCGCTGTACTTGAGCACGGCGCTCACGCGCTCGTCTGACGGAGTGATCCGGGCGATGGCACGGGCGAAGGCGTCGCGTCCCTCGGCGCGTGCGCGGCACAGGCGAGCCACAAGGCGCTCGTTCGGAAGATTCACCAGGGTGCGGCGCAGGTACAGGGCCTGGATCCACTCGAGCGTCTCGATGAGCTCCTCGCGCGCAATGACTCCGCGCGCATGATCGCTGTACACACTGAGCACGAGCGGATACGCAGCCCTCCCGAAGGTGTTCACGAACCGCAGCTGCTGCGCGATGCCGGCATCCGCTTCTTTCGAAGGGTCCAACAGGATGCCGTAGATCTCCGCATAGTGCCGCCAGATCTCAGCATCCGCTTGAAGATGCCCGACATCGACGCGCGGGAAGGAGTGGCGGAACGCGCTGTACACGCCGTGCTCGCCGTTCGCTGCGACCTCGCGTCCCGTCGTCATCACGAGGTAGTGCCGCCAAAACGCGCCGATCGCTTCGCCGGTGTGCTGTTCGATGGGCAACCAGAAGCGCGACTCCACGTCGAGCTGCTCTGAATGGGTGAGACCCATCAGGATGTAGTTGTGGATGAGTTCGTGATCACGCAGCGGTTCACCCGTGGAGTTCAGGCTTTCAAAGATTTGCTGCGCGTTGGCTTCAGAGCCGAGCGTGATCGAGACATGCTCAAGCCGCTGGAGTCCGCGCCAGATCCGCGGCACTTCATCGACCTGCACCTGGCTGCGGAAAAACGCGTAGTTGTCATCGAAGCGTGACTCGCGATCGGTGCCGTCTCGCCGATCGAGCACCACCGATTCGTAGAGCTCCGCCCAAGCGTCATGGGGGCGCAGCCGTGTGCGGGAGGAGTCATCTGAGCGCACAAGCACGCACCCGAGTTCGGCTGCGAGGGCCGGATCGCGCTCGACCACCGCGTGCTGGAGGGCCGCCACGAGCAGCATCAGAGTCGTGAGGCGCTGCTGACCATCGATGAGGATCAGGTCGTCGCCGGCGGAGGACTCGCGCGCGGAGAGGATCGAGCCGATGAAGTGATGGTGCCCGGCATCCTCATCGGCGACGGCGCGGATGTCGGCGAGGAGCCGCTCGCATCCGCCGATATCCCAGCGGTACTGACGCTGGTACACGGGCACGACGATCGCGGTCGATCCGGCTGAGAGCCACTCGATCGTGTTGACAGCAGTCGCCTCGACAGTGGTGGCAGTGCTCATGCGAAAAAGTCTATGCGGATATACCCGGCCTACCTCCTGGGCGCTCCGATGTTGCCCTGTTAGGCTTGCCTTATCAGGGCCTGTTAAAACGTGCTGGCCCCCGATGAAAGGATCTGCAACAGTTCATGGGATACATCAAGTCCGCAGCCCTCGAAGACAAGGGCTTCGTCGTTCTCGACAGCTATGCAGGGGAAATGGACCCCCGCGAGTGGCTCGACATCGAGTACGTCGACTGGAAGTCGTCGGGCGACACACGCTTCTCGCCGCTGGCCAGCGCCAAGGGTGAGATCGAGTGCAACGGGTTCTGGAACCACAAGCCGCCGCGCACCGACAAGGACGGAGTCTGGATCGACTCGCAGACGGCGATCGCCCCGACGCTGACCGCTCGGGCCAAGGAGCCGGGCGCGAATGTCGGCCGCTGCCGTGTCATCGAGTTGCAGCCGACCCCGTACGGCGAGTGCCTCTACAACCTCCACCAGGACGACAACAACCGCCTGAACCCCGACGGCACCGGGTGGGTCGTCCGCGGCTTCTTCAACCTCACCGACGACAAGGACAGCTACTTCGTCCTTCGTGAGAACCGCACCGACCCGAGCATCGAGTACCGTATCGCGCTGCCTGCGGGTGCGCAGCTGATCGTCGATACGCAGCGCCTGTGGCACGCCACGACGCACAACGGTACAGAGCCGCGCTACTGCCTGATCACTTCGTGGGAGTCGGGCCCCGAGCTCGATGCCTACATCGAGAAGTACCACGGTACCGACCAGCACGAGCAGGTCGAGGTCGCGCAGGAGGTGCTCGAAGCTGGCTACGCCGAGCAGGCGCAGCGTGACGCCGCCCGCGCTGCGTACTATGCAGCCAAGGGGCAGCAAGTCAAGCAGGCGATGAGCGAGGCCTGATCCTCTGACGGGCCGCTGCGGCTGTCGAAGCGCACGAAGGCGGGAATCACACGCCGTAGTGCCTCACGTCAAGATGCTCGCGAATGGTTGTCGCGTGCCTCATCTGGTTTTGCTCGCGAAACGGTCTGGTTGAGGACGTCGGTCTTGGCCGCGGCGAGGTTGATCAGGCGGGTCTGGATGTCGACGATGCGGCGGGTCAGGTCGGCCGGGTTGGTGGTGTCGAAGACCGTATCAAGCTCGGCGCGTTTCTGTTCGCTGAGGATGCCGCTGTCAACCACCCGTTGGTACGGGGTGCGGGGTGCGTCGTAGACGCGGGTGGCCTTGCCGTTGCGGTTCACGCGCCAGTCGATCGCTTTGATGGTTGCGGTGAACATGTTGAACCGGATCCTGACCAGGTCGTAGAGCTCGTTCAGTAGCCGCAACTCCGTCGTGGTGTCGTAGCGGTAGTGGAAGGCATGGCGGCGCACGATATCGCCGTTCTTCTGTTCCACGTGGGCGTTATCGTTGGAGTGATAAGGGCGGGCGCGGGTGAAGAACAGGTTCCGCTCGCCTGCCCAGGCGATCAACGCGTCGTTGATGAACTCGCCTCCGTTGTCGCTGTCGATACCGACGAGCGGGAACGGTAACCGCTGCTCGATGATGGGCATCGCCTCCAGCACCCAACGGTGCGCGCCGTTACGCAGTGCCCTGTTCTCGGTCCACCCCGTGTGCACGCAGGTAACTGTCAGCGAGCGGCAGAACTCACCCTTCAATGTCGGTCCGCAGTGCAGCACCAGATCCAGCTCACAGAACCCTGGTTGCTTCTCATGCTCATCACCGGCCTTGCGGACCTGGATCGAGTTACGCAGCAACGAGCCGGGCTTGGTGCCCGAGATTCCCGTCAGCCGCATCCCGTCACGGGTGGGTTTCAACAGCCGGTCAATCGTCGCGCCGGAGATGGCCAGCAGCTGCGCACGGGTGTGATCAGTGAGCCGGTGCGTGTCTTCACCGAACTCGCCGTGCTGCTCCAGCTTGGGTAGCCACAGACCCATCGTCGCTGCGAGATACTTCCCCGCGGGCTGACCCGCGAGCATCCAGATCCGGATCAGCAGCCGCAGCGTGTCGTACCCGTAGGTGCGCTGCCGCGGCTTGCGCTGCACCGCCCGCTGCGGCCCCTTCCGAACCATCGCCGCCCGTACCTGCCTGCGCGCGTTCGCTCGCGACCAGCCCGTCACACAGACCAGCTCATCGAGCATCCGCCCCCGCTCCTTCTTCGACGCCGCACAATAGTCGCGCGCGTACTTCTTCGTGATCTCACGTCTGGTCGCCATCGACAACTCCGAACCCATCCCACCAGCACACCGCAGCGCTCGAACGATGACCAGCATTTCGCGAGCAAAACCCAAATGAGGCACGCACCCCATCTCGCGAGCACCTTAGATGAGTCTCGTCGTTCGGTTGACATTCAGGATCCTGACCGTATGCTTGTACGCGAAGACCCCGGAACGATCACTGGCTCAGCCACATCGCCGGGGTTTCGTCTTGGTGCAGCGGAACTGAGATGACGTGAGCCGGCTCGTCGTACCGTCCGGAAGACTGCCGGCTCCGAGGGCTACTGCCCGCCGTCGACTCAACGCTACAGTGCGTCTCCGACAGCGTTCGCGACCTCGCTACCGGCACAAAACCGGCACAAAACCGGCACAACGTCTCCGAGGAGCTGCGATGGCGCGTCCTTCGTCTCGCTGCGCTCGCTCAGGAACCGGGGACTTCGACAGGTTCAGGGGCCCAGGGCGCCCGACTCAGAAACCAGCCCTCACCAGGGCAAAGCAAAACCCCCGCCATGTAGAAGCTAGGCGAGGGTTTCTGGGACCGTTGTAACGACGGTCCGTGTGGCTCCGACGGGCGTCGATCCCGTGACCTCACGATTTTCAGTCGTGCGCTCTACCAACTGAGCTACAGAGCCGTACGGCCGGAGAACCTGCCGTATCTAGCCGAAAGGCCTTCTCGAAAGAAGGCCCGTCGCTTAGAGCGACCCTGACGGGACTTGAACCCGCGACCTCCGCCGTGACAGGGCGGCACGCTAACCAACTGCGCTACAGGGCCATACTTGTATTCAATTGTATCGGAAGCGTGACCCCAACGGGATTCGAACCCGTGCTACCGCCGTGAAAGGGCGGCGTCCTAGGCCGCTAAACGATGGGGCCGAAGTCGATCCCTGAGGGGACTTCCTTGCCGACGCTCAAGCATAAGGGATGTTCCATCCAAATCGCGAATCGAGGGCGAGTCTGCACCCACTCGGGCGTGTTTCGGGGGACGATGGATGCTGTTCTCCATGCCAGGACCCCATCACCAGTGCCTGTTGCAGATGTGAAAGTTGTTGTTAGTGTGGCATGAGTGAAACCGGCGGAAGGGGCCGCGTGAACGACAAGCCAGCCAGCGCTGACAGCGCTGTGAACGCGAAGAGCGTGGAAGCGGCATCCGAAGACTGCGGCTGTGCACCCACGCCCGCAGAGGCTCGCGCCTTCTGGAACAACGCACCGCTCAGCCGCCGTCACGCACTCGGTCTCGGTGCCCTGAGCGCCGTCGCCCTGAGCGCCTTCGGCATCACCGGTGGCGTCTCTGCGGCGTATGCCGCCAGCTACCCCAGTTGGGACGACGTGCAGCGCGCCAAGGCCAACGAATCCGCCAAAGCCACCGAAATCACGCGCATCCAAGGGCTCATCGATGCCCTTACCCAAAAGGTCGCCGACACGCAGGCGGCCGCAGAAGTCGCAGGCCAGGCGTTCTTCGAGGCCCAGCAGGCATACTTCGACCAGGCGACCAAAGCAGACGAGCTGCAGGCGAAAGCCGACGTCCAAGCAGCCACCGCCGACGAGGCCGAGCGCAAAGCCGCCCAGGTCGCCACCCAGCTGTACCGCGATGGCGGAGACGATACATCGCTTGAGCTGTTCTTCTCGGGCTCATCTGACGACGCAGACGAACTGCTTTCGCGCCTGGGCACGATGGACAAGGTCTACGACTACACGCAGACGATCTACGACACGGCTACCGCTGCGCGCGACGCGTCCCAGGCACTCAGCGACCAGGCCGTCGTCGCCCGCGACGAGCGCGATCGACTGCAGAAGATCGCTGAGCAGAAGTTGATCGAGGCACAAGCTGCAGCGGATGCCGCGCAGCAAGCCCTCGACGAGCAGACCACGAACCTCGCCACGATGCAGGCGCAGCTCGCGGCGCTCAAGGACACCACGGCAACCACGGTCGCCGCCTACAAGGAGGGCGTGCGCGTCGCCGAGGAGAAGCGTAAGGCCGCAGAGGCCGCGGCCGCCGCAGCAGCGGCGAAGAGCGGTGGCACCGGCGGCACCCCTGGCACCGGCGGTTGGGTGCGCCCGCACGGCGGCTACCGCAGCTCGAACTACGGCCCTCGCGTCGCACCGTGTAGCGGATGCTCCACCTTCCACCGCGGTGTCGACCTCGCCAACGGCTGCGGGGCACCGATCTACGCCGCTCACTCCGGCACGGTGGACGCGGCGTTCTACAACGGCGGATACGGCAACTACATCCGCATCCAGCACGGCGGTGGTGTCGGAACCGGCTACGGCCACATCCGCCCCGGCGGCTTCGCCGTCAGCGCGGGCCAGAACGTGAGCGCAGGTCAAATCATCGCCTACGCAGGCACCACCGGCTCGTCAAACGGATGCCACCTGCACTTCGAGGTGTACATCAACGGCGCAACGACGAATCCCGTCACGTTCCTCGCAGCCAGGGGCATCTCGGTCTGAGCATCCGCTCGTCGCTTTTCGAGCACGCGCTGTTCGAGCACGCGCCCACGAGGAAGCACCACAACAGACGCAGATCCCCCGACCGGGCTGCGATCGGGGGATCTGCGTCCGACGCTCAGTGACCCTGCGATGCGGCGCGGGCGATCGCCTCGTCGAGAATGCGCTGCGCCTCAGCGGCACCGGCCCACTCATCGACCTTGACCCACTTGCCCGGTTCGAGATCCTTGTAGTGCTCGAAGAAGTGCTCGATCTCCTTCTTCGTGTACTCGGCGATATCGTCGATGTCCTGGATGTGCGCCCAGCGCGGATCCTTCGACAAGACGGCAACGAGCTTGTCGTCGCCGCCGGCTTCATCGCTCATCTTCAGCACAGCGACCGGACGCACGTTCACGACCACTCCGGGGTAGATCGCCTGGTCGAGCAGCACGAGAACATCGAGCGGATCGCCGTCTTCGCCGAGGGTGTTGTCGAAGTAGCCGTAATCGGCGGGGTAGCCGAAGGTGGTGTAGAGCACCCGGTCGAGGTGCACTCGCCCGGTCTCGTGGTCGACCTCGTACTTCACGCGGCTGCCGCGCGGGATCTCGATGACGGCGTCGTGTGCGCCCATGCGTGTGCTCCTCAGGAATGACGAAATGACGGGATGACGGTGTCCTGCCGCTGTCTAGATTACTCGGGGCGCGCGGATGCCGTGCGGTGCCCTAGCGTGGAGAGGTGTCGTCGCTTTCACCCGCCGTCGCCGAGATCCGCCTCGCCGTACGCACCGCTCTTGCCGCCCTTCCCGAAGGAGCGCTCATCTTCGTCGCGCTCTCCGGAGGCGCCGACTCCCTCGCACTCGCCGCAGCCGTCGCCTTCGAAGCGCCCAAGCGGGGGCTGCGTGCGGCCACGGTGACAGTCGATCACGGGATGCAGCCAGGATCGGATGCCGTCGCCACCCGCGCAGCGCAGGCCGCAGCCAGTCTCGGTCTCGACCCACTCGTGGTCACCGTGAACGTCGGCACCAAGGGCGGCCCCGAGAATGCCGCCCGCGACGCACGCTACGGCGTTCTTCGCGACACCGCGCTCGACAAGAACGCCACGGCCGTGCTGCTCGGACACACTCTCGACGATCAGGCCGAGACCGTGCTGCTCGGGCTCGCCCGCGGCTCAGGTGCGACCAGCCTGCAGGGCATGGCCGCCGACCGCGAAGACGAGAACGGAGTGCACTGGCTGCGCCCGTTGCTTGGCGTCCGGCGGGAGATCACGCGCGCCTTCTGCGCGGCATCCGCTCTGGAGTTCTGGGATGACCCGCACAATGCCGATCCGCGCTTTTCGAGAGTGCGCGTGCGCGAGCGGGTATTGCCAGTGCTGGAGCGAGAACTCGGCCCAGGCATTGCCGAGGCCCTTGCCCGCACCGCCGCTGCGCTCCGTGAGGACGCCGAAGCCTTCGACGAGATGATCCACGAGACCATCGAGGACATCGTTGAGCACGCCGAGGCCGGGATAGCTGTGAGCGTCGCCGCGCTCGCCGCTAACCCGGCTGCTCTGCGCAATCGCATCATCCGCTTCGTCGTCGACAGCGAATTCGGCGTCGCGCTGACCCGCGCACAAACCCTTGAGGTTGCCCGACTTGTCACCGACTGGTCGGGGCAGGGTCCCATCGATCTGCCGGAATGCACAGCTCAGCGCGCCGGAGGACGGATCGTCTTCGCGGCGCGCTGAGAATGTGCTCAGGCGTACGCTACTTCTTGCCGCCGAGCAGGCCGCCGAGCAGGTCGCCGATGCCGCCGCCGAGGCCGCCGCCGGACGATGACGAACCGCCGCCGAGGAGCCCGCCGAGCCCACCGAGGATGTCGCCGAGGCCGCCGCTGGACGAGGACTGCCCCCCGCCGAGGAGCCCGCCGAGCAGGTCGCCGATTCCGCCACCTTGCGCGGCGGCATCCGAAGCCGTCTCCGTTGACGCCGACTTGTTCTTGTTCATGTTCGCGATGACACCGAGGATGATCGGCGCAAGGATCGGCAGCAGCTTGGCGAAATCGATCCCGCCTGCAGTCTTCTCGGATGCCGTCAGGCCCTCCACGACCGCCTGCTTTTCGCTGCCGAATACGTGTCCGAGAATCTTCTCGCCGTCTTCCTGGTCGACGTCGTCAACCTTCTGAGCGCCTGAGAAACCCTCGTGGCGGCCCAGCGCCTTCTCGATCGCCGATGCTCCGTCTTCGGACTCGGCATTCTTGGCCAGACCACCGAGCAGGACAGCGCCGCCTTCCGCCACGGCCTGACGGGCCACATCCGGGCTCACGCCGAAACGTTCGGCGATGTCGTCGATGGGCACCTGCTTGAGGATCGCGTTGAGGTCCATGTCTTCCTTCCCCGCGGGCATTTTCCCGCTCTAGTGCTCACAGTAGTGGCGAAGGAGTGCTCGCGCCTATCGATCGCGCGCCGGTCTTCGGCATCCGTCGCCTAAAATCGACCCATGCGCGCAGCCGACATCTCAGCAGACCTGGCCCAGATCCTCGTCACAGAGGAGGAGATCTGCGCCAAGCTCGACGAGTTGGCGCTCCAAGTGGCAGCCGATTACGAAGGCAAAGAGCTGATCCTGGTCGGCGTGCTCAAAGGCGCGGTGATGGTCATGGCCGACTTCGCTCGCGCGCTGCCGGTTCACGCACCGATGGACTGGATGGCTGTCTCCAGCTACGGGGCCAGCACGAAATCCAGTGGCGTCGTGCAGATCCTCAAGGACCTCGACAGCGACCTCACCGGCAAGCACGTCTTGATCGTCGAAGACGTCGTCGACTCCGGCCTCACGCTCAGCTGGTTGCTGGAGAACTTCGGCTCTCGCGGCGCAGCGTCGATCGAGGTTCTTGCGCTGCTGCGTAAGCCAGACGCTGCCAAGGTCGAGATCGACTGCAAGTACGTCGGGTTCGACATCCCCAATGACTTCGTTGTCGGCTACGGCCTCGACTTCGCAGAGCGCTACCGCAACCTGCGCGACGTCGCCGTGCTCGCGCCGCACGTGTACAGCTGAACGCCTGCAGGCGAAGAACCGTACACAAAGGACCGCAGGGCACGGATTCGCTCTTCCCGAGAAGCGTATCCGTGCCCTGCGGCAAGACCCCGAACGTCAGTGGGGGTCGTCTGGATCCTTCGCGCGGGTTCCCTCGATGCGGCCGTCCAACTCATAGGACTCGGGCTCGAGGGTGCCTCCGCTGCGGAGCACCTTGATCTCTGTGGTCTGCACCTGCAAGGCAGGGGCTGCGGCCAGGTTGCTTGGTTCGTCGGGTGTGCCGGGGAGGAACACGTTGAAGAACAGGTTCAACAGCACTGCCACGATCGCCGCCGAGCTGATGCCGGAGTGGAAGATCGTCACAAACCACGTCGGGAACGAGTGCCAGAAGTCCGACGAGACCACCGGGATCAACCCGAAGGCGAGCGAGGTCGCCACGATCACGAGGTTGTTGTTGCCCGCGTACGACACCTTCGACAGCGTCCGCACGCCGCTGGCGGCAACCGTTCCGAACAGCACGACTCCGGCGCCGCCGAGGACGGGGCCGGGGATCAGGCTGAACACGGCGGATGCCATCGGCGACAGGCCGAGCACGAGCAGCACGACGCCACCGGCAGCCACGGCGAAGCGGCTCTTGATACCCGTCAGTGCAACCAGGCCGACGTTCTGAGCGAACGCGGATGCCGGGAAGGCGTTGAACACCGGGGCGATGGCCGTTGACACCATGTCGGCACGCAGGCCGTCACCGACGCGTCGGGAGTCGACCTTCGTGCCAACGACCTCGCCGACGGCGAGAATGTCGGCCGTCGTCTCGACCATGATCACCAGGATCACGATGAACATCGAGATGATGGCGCCGATTTCGAAGATCGGCATTCCGAACGCGAACGGCTGCGGGAAGGCGAACACCGCAGCTTCGCCGACTGGCGCAACGTTGACCTTGCCGAGGATGAGTGCCACGATCGTGCCGATCGCGAGCCCCAGCAGCACCGCGAGCCGAGAGAGCATCGGGATCTTGCTGAGCACGAGCACGATCAGCAGAGTGAACAGGGCAAGGCCGATGTTGTCGAGCGATGCGAAGTTGGGGTTTTCGACCACTTCACCGTCGACGGTGATCGTCGCTTGACCTGTGATCCATCCTGCCGCGACGGGCATGAGCGACAGCCCGATCACGGTGATGATCGATCCGGTGACGACGGCTGGGAACAGCTTCACAACGCGGGCGAAGAACGGCGTGATCACCAGGCCGATGATGCCGGCTGCGATGATCGCTCCGTATACGTGCTGCAGACCCTCACCTCCATCATCACCGATGATCGCGAGCATGGTGGAAACAGCGGCGAAGGAGGTTCCCTGTACGAGCGGGAGCTGCGCACCGAAGAACGGCACGCCGAGCGTCTGCAGCATGGTGGCCAGGCCACTGACGAACAGGCCGCACGCCACAAGCAGCGCACGTTCGCCGGTCTCGAGACCGGCAGCACCACCGACGATGAGCGGAACGGCGATCACACCGCCGAACATCGCGAGGATGTGCTGCAGGCCGTAGCCGAAGGTGGGGCCGAGGCCGAGGCGCTCGTCCTCCGGGCGATCGCTGGCGGCCGAGGATTTCTTCTTCTTGTTCTTGACAGCGGGGGAGGTTGTCATGGTTTCTCGATTCCTCATGCGCGCCGGGGTGTGCCCGGCGCGCGCACGGCGGCTCAGATGAAGGTGGGTACGTCGAGCCAGGCGGCGGGTGCGGGGGAGGCACCGTCGCGGATGACGGTGCCTTCGATCAGCCCGTAGGGGCGATCGGCGGCGATGAAGACCTCGTTGGGATTCTCCAGGCCGAACGGGCTCAGGTCGTACACGAAGTGATGCTTGTTGGGCATCGCGAAGCGCACCTCTGCGATCTCGGGACGCGCAGTGATCGCGGCCTTACCCATCTCGAAGAGGGTCTGCTGCAACGCGAGGGAGTGCACCGTCGCGAAGGTCGACAGCAGGATCGAGGTGACCTCCTCATACAGGCCGTTGTAGTCGATGCCGGCTTCGACGGCCTCCGGCAGGTAGCGCCAGCGGCCGGTGACCGACGTGGCCATGATCCGGTCGTTGGTCTCGACGAGCGTCGTGTACTTGTCGCGAGGGAAGCCGGCGAACTCGCTGCCGGTGGACTTCAGTACAACGAGGTCTTTCACCCCGCCGGTGACGTGAGTCTCGCCATCAATGATCTGCACGGTGGCCAGGCGCGTACCCTGACCTTTGCGGACGAAGGAGTGATCGTGTCCTTCGCCGTCGACGAGGATGCGCTCCCACTCGTACTTCTCGGCCTGCCAGAGTCCACCTTCGATCCAGTCGAACTCTCCGGTGAAGTGGGCGCCGAGTCTCAGCAGGTACTCCTCCGGCGAGGAGATGCCGTATTCCTTGGCGAAGGCGAATGCCGTGTTCTTCTGTGTGTCTGTCGCGACGACGAGGCTGTTGTCGCCCTTCAGGTAGGAGTCGACCAGCTTCTCGCCGCGCAGCTGCGACGTCACGTTCAGGTCGATGATTTCGTGCCGTGCCGTGTCGCGCACGATGCGCACCACACGGTTCTCGGCCTTGCCGTACTTGTTCGGTCCCAGGGTCACGCTCACATCGGTCATCAGGATGTCGTCCTCTCAGTTGAGCTCCGCCTGCGGTTCGGAGCCTTCTCTGTGAAGCTATGCCTTAACGGGTTCCGGGTGATTACGGAACTGTTAAGAGGTCGTTTCATCTCGGGTTCTGCTGATCGGCGCCGATGAGCGGTAGTCTGACCTCGCCGCAACTCATCTGCGGCACTGCAGAGGGGGTGTGCGTGTCAGAGCGACAGACGGCGTCGACGATCGGAGGTCGGTTGCGTCACCTGCGCACCGAATCCGGTCGCTCGCTGCGCTCCGTCGCAGAGGCGGTTGGCATCTCATCGAGCGCGCTCTCGCAGATCGAGACCGGGATCATGCAGCCGTCGGTGAACCGGCTGATCGAGCTCGTCAGCGTGCTCGGGGTGCCCGTCTCGGCGATCTTCGAGGACCACGACGTGCTCCTGCCGGTCTCTGTCGATGGTGGCGAGACCACCGAGCCGATCCCCGGTGTCGTGGTGCAGGGCGGCCAGGCCGAGATGACCCTGGGGCAGGGCGTCATTTATCGGCGGCTGACGCCGACCCGCATCGATGGCGTCGACCTCTTCGAGACCGTCTATCCGCCGCTGACAACCTCCAGCGTCGATGGCGCCATGCTCGTACACGAGGGCTACGAGGTGGGTCGGGTCGTGAGCGGGACGCTGCTGTTCGAGTTCTCTGAGGGCTCGGTGCGACTCGGGCAAGGCGAGGCGTTGTCATTCTGGGCCACCCGCCCGCACCGCGTTGTCAACGAGTCGCCAGATGCCAGCGCCAGCGCCATCTGGCTCACCCTGCGCAATTGGCGCGAGGGCGCTGACGACGTGTGACCGCGCTCAGCTGCCGCGGTATGTGGAGTACGCGAACGGGCTGAGCAGCAGAGGCACGTGGTAGTGCGGACGATCCGACACCGTGAACGCCACGCTCACCGAGGGGTAGAAAGTTTCAACACCCCGCCCTGCGAAGTACCCCGCGGTGTCGAAGACCAGCGTGTACTCACCCGGGGTGAGGACCTCCGGCCCGATCCCGAGGCGTCCGTCGTCGTCGGTGACCCCTCGCTCGATCTCGGTTCCGTCGGATGTGTGCAGCACGACGGCGACGCCAGCGGCGGGAAAGCCAGAGGCGGCATCCAGAATGTGTGTGGTCAAATGGCTGGTCATCGTCAATCCTCCGGTGTCGATTCGGCCGTGAACAGGGTCTGTCGAAGGCGCAGTAGCGCGATCTCGCGTAGCTGTGTGAGGGACTCGGCGACCTCGGTCGCATCGTCGTTGCCCAGCCGGCGGCGGGCCTCGGCGAGCATCTCCTCGGGAGATCGACCGGCTGCGCGGATCAGGAAGACGCGGCCGAAACGCTCTTCATACGCCGCGTTTGCTTCGGCCATCTCTGCGACGATCGCCGCAGTCGTACCCGCCATCGACGCCTGCTCTCTACGCGAAGCATCGGCCTCAGCGCCGGACCCGCTCGGGCGCTGACCGATGCGCGGGTGATGCGCCAGTGCGGCATCCAGGTCGGCGGCATCCCATGCCAGCGAGGCCGCCTCGGCGGCATCCGCTGCCTCGTCCACCGAGGCATACGGCCGACCGGAAACGACCTGCTCGACCCAGGCTGGGATGGCTGCCCAGACGTTTGTTGTGGCGGATGCGTCGGCGACGGTGGCGTGGTTGAACTCGTCGAGGTCCATGCTGAGACGGTACCGGATGCGGATTTCCGGAGCGTTACAGCCCTCGCTTCGGCGCCCGATCCCCGATCGAAACATCGGCGCAATACGGGCGGTCTAGCGTGAGATTAAGCGATAGGTTCACAGACGGAGGAAGACGTGGCACAGACGGGACTCACGATTCAGGCGGCCAACGCCTGGATCGACGGTGCCTTCCGACCGGCGCAGATCACCGTCAAGAACGGTGTGATCACCCGCATCTCGGCACCTGTTCGGCGGCGCGGACACGTCATCCGCGTACCGGACGACGCCGTGCTGTTGCCTGGGCTCGTCGACGCGCACGTGCATGTGAATGAGCCGGGGCGGACGGAGTGGGAAGGCTTCGGCTCGGCCACACTTGCGGCCGCCGCCGGTGGCGCGACGACGATCCTTGACATGCCGCTGAACTCGATCCCGCCAACGACAACGGTCGAGGCGCTGACGATCAAGCGCCGCGCGGCCGCGCGTTCGGCATACATCGACATCGGATTCTGGGGCGGTGCGGTACCAGGCAACCTCGGCACCCTCGCCCCGCTGCACGAGGCAGGGGTGTTCGGCTTCAAATGCTTCCTCTCGCCCTCCGGTGTGGACGAATTCGGTCACCTCGACCATGCGCAACTGATTGCGGCTATGACCGAGATCGCCGCGCTCGGGTCGCGGCTGATCGTGCACGCCGAGGACCCTGCGCTGCTCGGCGGCACCGGTGCGCTTGGCGCAGATTACGCAGCATTCCTGCAATCGCGCCCGCCGGAGAGTGAGGCATCGGCGATCGCGACAGTCATCGACGGGGTGCGGCGCACCGGATGCCGCACTCACATCCTCCATCTCAGTGACGCCGGCTCCTTGGCGGCGATCCGCGCAGCCAAGGCCGAGGGTCTGCCGCTGACAGTCGAGACGTGCCCCCACTACCTGACCATCGCAGCAGAGGACATTCCGGCGGCCACCCCGGCGTTCAAGTGCTGCCCCCCAATCCGCGAGGCCGCCAATAGAGACCTGCTCTGGGAGGGCGTCGTCGACGGCACCATTGACGCGATTGTGAGCGATCACTCGCCCAGCACGGTAGATCTCAAGACGACCGGAGGCGGTGACTTCGGCCTGGCCTGGGGTGGCATCTCGGGTCTGCAGGTCGGCCTGTCTGCGGTGTGGACCGAGGCGCGCCGCCGCGGCATCCCGCTCTCCGTTCTCGTGCCGTTATTCACCGTCGGGCCCGCAGCAGTAGCCGGGCTCGCGGGGGCCGGTGTGTGCATAGAGGGGGCGCCTGCGCACCTGACGGTCTTCGGCGTCGACGACCGAATGCAGGTGGATGCGCGTCGCCTTCGGCACCGCAACCCGATCTCCGCCTACGATGGCCGCGTGCTGAAGGGACGCATCAGACGTACTTGGTTGCATGGCGACATCGTGTTCGACGCATCAGAGGGTGGTCCAGGGGAATCCCCGGACTTCCGGGGAGAACCATCGGGAGCGTTGCTGTCGGCAGTGACGGCCCAGGACGTGCGGGCGCACAAGCTCGCAGAGACGGGAGCAGAGACATGACGACGAGGGATGCGGGTGAGCTCGTGCTCGCGGATCTGCCGGTGCTTCACCGTGGCGAGGGGGAGATTCTCGGCGACGCCTACCTGCCGGCAACCCCGGACACGGTGTTGTGGGGGCGACTGCCCTGTCGCACAGACGCTCCCGTGCTGAGCATCCCTGCTGGCACGACCGTGACGATCGACACAGTCAGCCACGAAGGCATCCTGGAGGACCAGGGCAAGGACCCGCTGGCCTATTTCACAGGCCACGGTGTACCGGCGTCAGCCGTGCTCGACGATGCGATCGAGATCGCCGCCGCGCTCTCCCGCGATCCGCAGAGCGACGGTCCGCACGTGGTCACCGGTCCGATCTTCGTCGATGGCGCCCGTCCCGGTGACCTGCTGCGCATCACCGTCGAGCGACTGGTGCCAAGGGTTCCCTACGGCGTCATCTCGAATCGGCACGGCAAGGGAGCCTTGGTCGGCGAACTCCCACGGGGGGAAGCGAATGTCAGCGTCTTCACCCCGGTCGAGCGCAGGGCCGACTCGCTTGTCGGTGCTCTGCCGGTTACCGAAGGCGGACAGCGCATCGTGACTTTCCCGCTCGCCCCGTTCCTTGGCACGATGGGAGTGGCGGTGGCCGGGGTGGAGCGACCGCACTCCGTCCCACCGGGCGCTCACGGCGGCAATATCGACGTGAACCTGCTCGTGGAGGGTGCAGTGCTCTACCTGCCGGTGCAGGTCGATGGCGCGCTTGCCTATGTCGGGGACCCGCACTTTGCTCAGGGCGACGGCGAGGTGGCGCTCACGGCGCTGGAGGCCTCTTTGCGCGCGACGCTGCGCTTCGACGTGGTGCCAGCCGCGCAGGCACGCGAGGAGTTCGGCGAGGTCGCAGGTCCCCTGATCCGAGCTGGCGGATACCTTGTGCCGACCGGCCTTGATCCTGACCTCGACGAGGCGATGCGTGCGTGTGTGCGTGCCGCCATCGCGCTGATCCGCGCCCGCTGGGGTCTGGATGAACACCTGGCTTACGCCTATCTCAGCGCCGCATGCGACTTCGACATCTCGCAGGTGGTCGACATGGTGTGCGGGGTGCATGCCCGCATCCGGGAGTCCGACTTCGCCGAGGTGCAGCGTGGCTGACCGCGTCGCTCCGCGCGGAGCAGAGAATGTTCCGGCCGACCTGCTCGCAGCGTTCTGGACGTACGAGGAGGCGATCCTCGCCAACGACCTGGAAGCCCTCGACGCGGCGTTCGCACCTGGGCCTGACACTATCCGCGGCGACGCGGCCGGGTTGCTCGTCGGCCACGACGCGATCTCGGCTTTCCGCGGCATCCGCGGAGGAGTGCCAGCGCGCGTGATCGAGCGCATCGAGCACCGGCCGCTCGGTGCCGATGCCGCACTCCTCGTCTCGGTATCGCGGTTCGCAGGCGGCGGCACGGGCCTTCAGACCCAACTGTGGGAGAAGCGGGACGGGTGCTGGGTGATCACCGCAGCCCATGTGACCGCCCGTGCGCAGGCCCTCGACCGCTCGGTGTGGCGAATGGTGGGCGACCCGCTCTTCCAAGGCGCATGGGACGGCCCGCTGGCCGGCCTCACTGTCGCCGTGAAAGACCTGTTCGCGATCAAGGGCTACCGGATCGGTGCCGGTGTGCCAGGCTTCCTCGACGACTCTCGTCCTGAGACCACGACCGCACCGGCGGTGGGCGACCTGCTCCGAGGGGGTGCCTCGCTTCGCGGCATCGCCCGCACAGACGAGTTCGCCTACAGCATCGCCGGAGACAACGTGCACTACGGCACCCCGCCCAACGGGGCCCTGCCGGGGGCGTTGCCTGGCGGATCGTCGAGCGGTCCGGCATCCGCTGTCGCCACAGGACAGGCCGAAATCGGCCTCGCCACTGACACAGCAGGGTCCATCCGCGTGCCCGCCTCGTACCAGGGTCTGTGGGGCCTTCGCACAACGCACGGACTGGTGCCGAGGCAGGGTCTGCTGCCGCTGGCGCAGTCGTTCGACACGATCGGCTGGCTCACCCGCGACTCGGCGACCCTGCAGCGCGTCGCCGACTGGTGTCTCAGCTACGACGGCTCCGAGTCGACCGAGAGCGTGTACGGCCCCTCTGGTGCCGATCTGCCATGGCGTCTGCTGATCGCCGAGGAAGCGGTCGCAGCAGCCGAGCCCGAGACCCGAGCGGCCTTCGAGGCATTCGTGTCGCGGCTCGCTGCGGTATCCGAAGCCCCAGAGGTCGAGACCGTGAGCATCGGCAATCTCGACGAGTATCTGATCCCGTTCCGCACAGTGCAGGGAGCCGAGGCATGGCGGAACAACGGCGACTGGCTGCGCGAGCACCCGGGGGCGGTGGGACCGGCCGTCGCTGAGCGGTTCCGCGACGCCGCCGCTGTCACCGCTGAAGACGAGTCCGCCGCGCGCGGACGACTGAGTGTGCTGCGCGAACGGCTGCGGACGCTGGTGCGACGAGGCGTGCTGATCATGCCGACAGTCCCCGGCCCCGCCCCGATGCGCACCCACACAGGAGACAGGGTCGCTGCCGTGCGTGCCGCGACCCTGCGGATGACGACGCCGGCAGCGATCGGCGGGCTGCCGTCGCTGTCGGCGCCCTTGCTCACCGTGGCCTCGACGCTCGGCCCCGCACCCGTCGGCGTCGCACTCATCTCGGCGGAGGGAACGGATATCGCCTTGGTCCGGCTGGCCCGTCGGCTGGAGGAATCCGCACGTCGTGTTGAAGACTCCGTGCCACGCCACCTCAACCCCGATCAGAGAGGAACCGCATCGTGACCGATCTCGGACCGATCGACCCGCCGCATCGCCTGCTGATGGGCCCAGGCCCGATCTCGGCATACCCGGGTGTTCTGCGGGCGATGTCTGCACCGCTGGTAGGGCAGTACGACCCGTTCATGACGAGCGCGATGGCTGAGACCCAGGACCTGTACCGCGGCGTGTGGGCGACCCGAAATGACGCCACACTCCTCATCGACGGCACGTCCCGCGCGGGCATCGAGGCGGCACTGGTCTCGCTGCTGCGCCCTGGCGACCGCGTGCTGGTGCCGGTGTTCGGCCGCTTCGGGCACCTGCTCGCCGAGATCGCCGAACGCGCGATGGCCGAGGTGCACATCATCGAGACCGAGTGGGGGCAGGTGTTTCCGGTATCGGTCATCGAGGAGGCGATCGTGCGGGTCAAACCGCACGTGCTCGCTGTGGTGCAGGGCGACACCTCCACCACCATGAACCAGCCGCTGGACGAGGTCGGTGCAATCTGCGCGCGGCACGGAGTGCTGTTCTACAGCGACGCCACAGCATCCCTGGGTGGCAACGATTTCGAGGCAGACGCCTGGGGCTTGGATGCCGCAACGGCTGGTTTGCAGAAGTGCCTCGGTGGCCCCTCAGGCTCCTCGCCGATCACGCTGTCTGATCGCGCGGTCGAGGTGATCGCCTCTCGCAAACGAATCGAGGCCGGCATCCGCGAGCAGGGCGATCCGGATGCCGCGGATTTCGTGCGCTCGAACTACTTCGACCTCGGGATGATTCTGGACTATTGGGGTCCGCGTCGACTGAACCACCACACCGAAGCGACCTCGATGCTCTACGGTGCCCGCGAGTGTGCACGACTCATGCT
This sequence comes from Microbacterium sp., assembly GCA_047605925.1. Lineage (GTDB taxonomy): Bacteria > Actinomycetota > Actinomycetes > Actinomycetales > Microbacteriaceae > Microbacterium. Next base: position 31,436 of record JASGEY010000015.1, on the reverse strand, counting down.
TGTGGAGGGTCGTGAAGCGGTGATCGAGAGGCACCGGCTGGCCGGAGCGGCTATGCTCGCCGGCGTTCGTGGTCTTGGGCTGACGGTGTTCGGCGATGTGGCGCACAAGATGAACAACGTCGTCGCCGTTGAGATCCCTGACGGCATCCCCGGCGACACCGCCCGCGCCGCGCTGCTGGAGGATTTTGCGATCGAGATCGGCACATCTTTCGGCCCACTGCACGGTCGAGTGTGGCGGATCGGGACGATGGGCTACAACGCCCGCAAGGATGCCGTGCTGACGACGCTGGCTGCCCTAGAGGCCGTGCTGCGACGCTTCGGCGCCTCGGTGCCGGCAGGTGGCGGGGTCGAAGCCGCATACGACGTCTACCGAGGGGCATGAGGATGCCAGGACGCCTGATCGGCGTCGACCGCGATCGCATTCAGGTCGCGGCTCGCCGAGTGATGGCGCGTTGCGACGAGCTCGCACGTGTCACGGCAACGCCAGGGGAGGGCATCGAGCGCATCTACCTCTCGCCTGAGCATGCGCGCGTGAACCGCCTGGTGGCGGAGTGGATGCGCGAGATCGGGATGTCCACCCGACAGGATGCAGCGGGCAACCAAGTCGGCCGGATCGATCGGGGCGAGCGGGATGCCCCGGCGTTGTTGCTTGGCTCTCATCTGGACACCGTGCCGGATGCCGGCCGCTTCGACGGCATCCTTGGCGTGCTGATGGCACTGGAAGTTGTCAGGCTGCTGCGCGTTCCAGGTGAGGAGGGCGCTGAAGCGACGGTGCCGCTGCCCTTCGCGCTGGAGGTGATCGCTTTCTCCGACGAAGAGGGCACCCGGTTCGGCAAGGCGCTGCTCGGCTCATCGGCCGTTGCCGGTGCCTGGCGCGACGAGTGGTGGGCATTGACGGATGCTGCAGGCATCACGCTGCGTGAGGCGTTCCGTGACTTCGGCCTCGACCCTGGTCGAATCGGGGAGGCTGCACGGCCGCGGGAGGAGCTTGTCGGCTACCTGGAGGCGCATATAGAGCAGGGACCTGAGCTCGATCGGCGGGGGGAGTCGCTGGCGGTGGTGTCGTCGATCGCGGGGGCACGGCGGTTTCAGCTCGTGGTCGAGGGGGAGGCAAGGCACGCCGGCGGAACACCCTATGAATCGCGTCGCGACGCGTTGCTCGGCGCCAGTGAGGCAGCGCTCGCCGTTGAGCGGATCTGCCGCGCAGAGCACCACATCGTCGGCACCGTCGGGCAGTTGGAGGCGTACCCTGGCGCGGTGAACATCGTGCCGGGCGAGGCGCGGCTCAGTCTCGACCTGCGCGGCGAGCTCGATGGTTCGCGTGATCGGGTCTGGAGCGCGATCTCCCGAGACCTCGACGAGATCATGGGGCGTCGCGGCCTGCGCTGGCGGGCGCGCGAGGTGCACACAGCCCCCGCGGTGTTCTGCGCGCCGCTTCTGCAGGACGTCGTGCGCGAGGGTGTGCTGAGCACGCTGCCGGTCGGCGCCGACGACCCGGCGACGATCTTCAGTCGAGCCGGCCACGACGGCATGGCCATCGCGGGAATCACCGACGTCGGGATGCTGTTCCTGCGCAATCCGGACGGCATCAGCCACCACCCTGATGAGGCTGTCGCGGCAGCGGATGTCGCCGTCGGCATCCAGGCTCTGGCCGAGGCGGTGCTGCACCTCGGCGCGGAGCACGCCACCGGGCGGTGAGGGTACGCCGTGGGTGAACGCACAGCCGGCAGCAAGGACGCGCGCGATACGCTGATTCGATCATGGATGTGAAGAAGCTCACCCGGAATCCTCTGATCTACATGGCTGCGATCGGCCTGCTGTTCGTCGGCGGGTTCCTGCTGATCTCCAATCTCGCCGGTCCAAAGCAGATCACCACCCAAGAGGGACTGAAGCTGCTCGCCGGTGACACCGTCACTCAGGTGATCAACACCGATGGCGACCAGCGCGTAGACATGACTCTCTCGAAGGAGTTCGAGGGGTCGAAGAACGTGCAGTTCTACTACGTCGAGGCGCGCGCCGCCGACGTCGTTGCTGCAATCGATGAGTCGAACCCCGAAGAGGGCTACAACGACACCGTTCCGCGGGCCACCTGGTTCGACGGCTTCCTCTCTCTCATGATCCCGGTGCTCTTGCTCGGCGTGCTCTTCTGGTGGCTGCTTTCGTCGATGCAGGGCGGCGGGGGCAGGGTCATGCAGTTCGGCAAGTCCAAGGCGAAGCTCGTCAGCAAGGAGACCCCGGCCGTGACCTTCGCCGACGTCGCCGGCGCCGACGAGGCGATCGAAGAACTGCACGAGATCAAAGAGTTCCTGCAGGATCCTGCGAAGTTCCAGGCGATCGGTGCGCGCATCCCGAAGGGTGTGCTGCTGTACGGTCCTCCAGGAACAGGCAAGACCCTGCTCGCTCGCGCCGTCGCCGGAGAGGCTGGGGCGCCCTTCTACACGATCTCCGGTTCGGACTTCGTCGAGATGTTCGTCGGTGTCGGTGCCTCCCGCGTGCGTGACCTGTTCACCCAGGCCAAAGAGAACGCCCCCGCGATCATCTTCATCGATGAGATCGACGCGGTCGGACGCCACCGCGGCGCCGGTCTCGGCGGCGGCAACGACGAGCGCGAGCAGACGCTGAACCAGATGCTCGTCGAGATGGACGGCTTCGATCCGAACGCGAACGTCATCGTCATCGCGGCGACGAACCGTCCAGACATCCTTGATCCTGCTCTGCTGCGCCCTGGGCGTTTCGACCGCCAGATCGGTGTCGACGCCCCTGACCTGAAGGGTCGTCAGCGCATCCTTGAGGTGCATGCCAAAGGCAAGCCGCTGTCGAAGAGCGTCGACCTTGAAGTCGTCGCGCGCAAGACACCAGGATTCACCGGTGCCGACCTCGCGAACGTGCTCAACGAGGCTGCCCTGCTCACCGCACGCTCGAACGCGCAGCTCATCGATAATCGGGCACTGGATGAGGCCATCGATCGTGTCATCGCCGGTCCGCAGCGCCGTACCCGGGTGATGAAAGACAAGGAGAAACTCATCACCGCGTATCACGAGGGCGGTCACGCCCTTGCTGCGGCGGCGATGAACTACACCGATCCCGTCACGAAGATCACGATCCTGCCTCGTGGCAAGGCGCTCGGTTACACCATGGTGCTGCCGCTGGACGACAAGTACTCCGTCACCCGCAACGAGCTGCAAGATCAGCTCACCTACGCCATGGGTGGCCGAGTTGCCGAAGAGATCGTGTTCCACGACCCCACAACGGGCGCCTCCAACGACATCGAAAAGGCAACCTCGATCGCACGCAAGATGGTGCTCGAATACGGCATGACCACCGAGCTTGGCCCGGTGAAGCTCGGCTCCGAAGGCGGAGAGCCCTTCGCCGGTCGCGACTTCGGCCGCGGCCGTGAATACTCCGAATCGATCGCCGAGCGCATCGACACCGAGGTTCGCGCCCTCATCGAGCAGGCGCACAACGAGGCGTACCAGGTGATCAGCGAGAACCGTGACGTCCTCGACAAGCTCGCGCTGGCGCTGCTTGAAGAGGAGACACTCGATCACAATCGGATCGCCGAGATCTTCACTGACGTGCGCAAGCTGCCCGAGCGATCGCTGTGGCTCTCGAGCGAGGACCGACCGGTGTCACAGCGACCGCCGATCGAAGTGCCGAAGAAGGACGTGTCGCTCGCGGCATCCGTCGAAGCACCTGCAGCTGCGCCGCGCACCCAGACGGGATCGGCGGGCGCCAGCCACCCTCGCCCCGCGACGGCCTGACCATGGCCGTCGACCGGGAACGCGTCGAACGCCTGACCAGAGAACTGCTCGAGGCGATCGGCGAGGATCCTGACCGTCCGGGCCTCAGGCAGACCCCCGCGCGGATGGCTGAGCTGTATTCCGAGTTCTTCGCTGGGGTCGGAGCGGATGCCGCGACACCCCTCGCCCGCACCATCAGCGTGACCAGGGGGCCGGCCCCCGACACCCTTCCTTCTGGTGCAGTGCTCCTGCGAGACATCCGCTTCCGTTCGGTGTGCGAACACCATCTGCTGCCGTTCGCAGGCCACGCGCACATCGCCTATCTGCCAGGGGAGCAGGTGGTCGGACTCGGTGCTCTGGTGACAGTCGTCGAGATCCTCGCGGCGCGCCCGCAGGTGCAGGAGCGGCTTGGCGAGCAGATCGCCGACACGATCGCTGAGCACCTGGACACCCGAGGAGTGCTCGTCGTGCTCGACGCCGGGCACGGCTGCGTCACGATGCGCGGTGGTCGCCAGCCGGAAGCCTCGATGCTCACTTTTGCGGCGAGAGGCGAGTACACAGACCCCGTCGCGCGCGCTGAACTCATCGCTCTGATCGGAGCATCGGTCAGGCAGGGAGCGTCGGACGGATGACGGAGATCTGGGGCATCCTCAACGTAACGCCTGATTCGTTCAGCGACGGCGGGCGCTACCTCGACGTGGAGCAGGCCGTCGCGCACGGACTACGTCTGGGCGCCGAGGGAGCGACCGTGCTTGATGTCGGCGGCGAGTCGACCAGACCCGGCGCAGAGCGCGTGAGTCATGAGGTCGAGCAGGCCAGGGTGCTCCCGGTCATCGAGCAACTCACGGCGGCCGGAGCGGTCGTGAGCATCGACACCCTGAATGCGTCGACGGCGGCCGCTGCTGTGGCTGCAGGGGCACGCATCGTCAACGACGTGTCTGGCGGTCTCGCTGACCCGGAGATGCTGGCGGCGGTCGCAGAGTCCGGAGCAGACTACGCGATCGGGCACTGGCGTGGGCCATCGGCCGACATGTACGCGAACGCCGAATACCGCAGGGTGGCGCGTGAGGTTGCCGGCGAGTTGAAAGAGCGAATCGGCGAGGCCGCAGCAGCGGGCATCGCACCGTTGCGGGTGATCGTCGATCCAGGAATCGGATTCGCCAAGGCTCCGATGCAGAACTGGGATATGCTGCGCGGACTCGACGAGGTCGTCGCGTTGGGGCCCCGGGTGCTCATCGGGACCTCCCGCAAGCGCTTTCTCGCGGAGACCCTTCGGCTTAATGCACCCACCCGGTTCCTGGGCGAGGCGAAGGACGCCGAGGTCTCCGAAGCGCGACGAGACCTCGCGACCGCCGTCACCAGCGCCCTGGCAGTTCGGGCCGGAGTCTGGGCTGTGCGCGTGCACGATGTCGCCGCCACCCGCGATGCGCTCGCCATCGCCCACGCCTGGGAGGGCTGATATGGATGCCGTCGACGAGATCGTCCTCACTGGTCTGACCGTGTTCGGCCGCCACGGTGTCTACGAGCACGAGCGTGCCGACGGTCAGGAGTTCACGATTGACCTGCGTCTATCCCTGTCGCTGCGGGATGCCGCGGCATCCGACGATGTCTCCGACACCGTGCACTACGGCGAACTGGCAGAGAGGGTGGCCGCCGTTGTGGCAGGAGATCCGGTGAATCTCATCGAGACGCTCGCCGAGCGCATCGCCGTTGTCGCGCTCGAAGACCCCCGCGTGCGCTCCGTCGCCGTGACAGTGCACAAGCCGCATGCGCCGATTCCGCTCACTTTTGCCGATGTCTCTGTGACAGTGCGGCGCAGCAGGGCGGAGGCTCTCCAGTGAGTCGCATTCTCACGCACCCTCCGCACCTCCCAGGGCCTGGACCAGGGCGGCCTGAAGCGGTCGCCGTCGTCGCTTTCGGGGCCAACCTGGGCGACCGTGAGAAGACGATCCGCGACGCCGCGGAGCGCATCGCTCGGCTCCCGCTGGTGTACGAGGTGACGCTGTCGCCACTGCACGAGACGGTCGCGCTGACCCTGAACGGCCCCGACCCCGACGCCCCTGGTTATGTGAACGCGGTCGCGCTGGTGACCACCCGGCTTGCGCCAGCGATCCTCCTCGGCATGCTGCATGCGATCGAAGACGAGAACGGCCGCGAGCGGCATGAACGCTGGGGGGACCGCACCCTCGATCTCGACCTGATCGCCTATGGCGATGAGACGTCGACGGATCCGCAGGTGCTGCTGCCGCATCCCCGAGCCTTCGAGCGGCTCTTCGTGCTCGAACCGTGGCTCGACCTCGACCCGGATGCCGTGCTGCCCGGCTACGGCCGCGTTGCGGACCTTGCTGCGAACCTTGCGGCAGAGCTGCGCAGGCAGGAAGACATATGAAGCGCACCTCTGGCGGCATCCTCGTCCTGTTCGCCGTGATCGGGGCTGCAGCGGGGTACGTCCTCGATCAGGTGCTGACGGCGACAGGGCGTGCGACATTCACCCCGTCACTGGCAATGGCGGCGCTGCTTGTCATCATCGGACTGTTCTCGCTTGCGCTGGCGTGGCCGGTGAGACGGAGCGTGCGCACCGGCATCCGCATCGATCCTTTCCGCGCTACTCGCGCACTCACCCTGGCGAGGGCATCGAGTCTGCTTGGTGCCCTGATGCTCGGTTTCGGCGGCGGCCTGTTCTGGTTTCTCCTATCGCGGCCGATCGATCCGCCGGTAGGGTCGACAGTGGCGATGGTTGCTCTGATCGGCGGTGCCGTGGTGCTTATCGTTGCAGCCCTCGTCGCCGAACAGTTCTGCACCCTCCCGAAGGACCCTGATGACCGAGAACCCGCAGAGCCGACCCCTGACCCCGGAGCCGGCGAGTTCAGCACCGGTCACTGATCCGGCCCTCGACCAGGGTACGTACACGCACCTGCGCACCGTGCAGTCGCCGTCGCGACTCGAGCTCGATGGCGTGTGGCACCAGATCTCGCCGCGATATGCGGCGTCGCAGATCGTGCAGAATCTCCTCGCCATCGTCGTCGTGATCGTCATCGCACTGGTCGCCACCTTCGCGTTCGAGCAGGTCTGGGCACTGATTCCGGCCGGCGTCATCGTTCTTCTCACGCTTGTGACGCTCATCATTCTGCCGAGGCAAGCGCGAGCGATCGGATACATGCTACGCACCGATGACATCGTCTTCCGCAAGGGCATCCTGTGGCAGCGCATGATCGCCGTCCCCTACGGGCGGATGCAGCTCGTCGACATCACGCAGGGGCCGCTGGACCGCGCCTTCGGTGTTTCGCAGTTGAAGATGGTGACCGCAGCAGCGACCACCGGTGTGCAGATCCCCGGGCTCACGCAAGCCGCAGCCGAGGCGCTGCGCGACACGCTCATCGAGGTTGCTGAGACTCGTCGGACGGGCCTGTGAGCGCGCAGCCCCCGGTGACGCCGCCAGCGCAGCCGCCGGTGCCGCCCACAGCGCAGCGCTTGGGCGCATCGCACTCCCTCGCTGACGGCGAATGGCATCGGATGCATCCGCTCACCCCCCTGTTCAAGGGCGGGTTCGCACTGATCGTGATCGGCGGCTTTCTGATCGGGAACCTGCGCGATCGGGTGATCCAGTGGATCGTCGCCCTGTTCGAACCCGATGCGCAATACGGCGAGTACGACAGTGGAGACCCCCTCGACTGGGTGCTGTCGAACGACCTGGCCCTCGTTGCTCTCCTGTGCGTGCTCGGCGTGGTTGTCGCCCTGATCGCGATCTTCTGGGTCATCTGGCGGTTCCACCAGTTCCGCATCACTGGCGAGCACGTCGAGGTGCGCAAAGGCATCGTGTTCCGCTCGCACAGGCGCGCGCCGCTTGATCGCGTGCAGGGCGTGAACCTGACAAGGCCTTTTCCCGCTCGACTCATCGGCCTCGCCAAGCTTGAGGTGGTCGGTGCCGGCGCCGACGCGAATGTCGAACTCGACTACCTCGCCACGTCGAAGGCCGAGTCGGTGCGCGCGGACATTCTTCGGCTCGCCTCCGGTGCTCGTGCGACCAGGACCGCGGATGCTGCCGCGCGCGCTCTTGCCTCAGACCCTGCGCTGTCTGCCCTGGCCCCCGACCGGTCTTCGGTGGCCGGGCAGTTGCCTCAGGCCGTGGGGCAGTTGCCTCAGGTCGCCGGAACGCTCCGTGCTGAGGTGAACGACGGGGTCACCGGAATCATCGGCGGTGTCGATCTCGATGACGTAGCACCGCACACTGTCGTGAAGATCCCGACTCTGCGCCTCATCGGGTCTGAGCTTGTCGGCATGCTGGTGTGGGCTGTATTTTTTGGCGCGATCTTCGTGGCTGTGATGGGTTCGGTGCTCTTCGGAGTCCCTATCGAAGAAGACGTACCTCGCGGAGTGCTCAGTCTCGGTCTGGGTCTCGGCATCGGCATCCCGATGATTGTTGCGATCGTCGGTATCGCCTGGGCTCGTGTCTCGAAGTCGCTGCGGTATTCCATCGCTCCGACGCGAGACGGAGTGCGCATCACCTACGGCTTGCTCACCACCGTCACCGAAACGCTGCCGCCTGGGCGCATTTTCGCCGTCGAGGTCTCGCAGTCATTGCTGTGGCGGCTGTTCGGCTGGTGGACGATCAAGATCAATCGGATGGGTGGCAAGAGCGCCGCTCAACAGCAATCAGGCGGTGCGCAGCAGTTCAACATCGTGCTTCCTGTCGGCAAGCGGGCTGACGTGGAGCGAGTGCTCGGGCTGATTCTGCCCGATGTGCCAGCATCCGATATCCCGCTGATCTGGGAGCACGGCATCCTTGGCCCGATTCCCGGCGACCCGTACCGCACCATTCCTGCCAGGGCTGGGTGGCGACGCCCGCTGTCGTGGAAGCGTCACGGCTACGCTGTCACCGAGTTCGGCCTTCTGCTTCGCCGTGGCACGATCTGGCGCAAACTCGCGATTTTTCCCCTCGCGCGCCTGCAGGGCGTCTCGCTTTCTCAGGGGCCGGTCGACCGCGCGCAGCGCGTCTCCAAGGCGCAGGTGCACTCGGTGTCGGGTCCGATCACCGGCATCCTGTCGGGGCTGGATCGAGCGGATGCTCTCGAACTCATCAATGCGGTCACCCGCGCAGCGGTGCTTGCCGCTGCCCGTGACGACACCCACCGATGGGGGCAGCGCGCGGATGCTGTCGGCATGACGGTGCGCGCTCCCGCAGTGCCTCCGGGGGTTCCGCAGGCATCAGTGCAACCGGCCGTGGATCAGGCGCCGAGCGATGAGTGAGCCGCAGCGTCGTGACGGACGCCTCGGCGTAGGCATCATCGGCGCTGGACGCGTCGGCCCTGTCATCGGTGCGGCGCTCGCCGGAGCTGGTCACGCCATCACGGGGATCACCCGGGGCTCAGACGATGAGCGCGCATCCGCTGTGCTCCCTGATGTCCCCGTGCTCGAGGCGCTTGATGTCGTCCGCCGTAGTGAGCTCGTGGTGATCGCGGTTCCTCACGATCAGCTTCCCGGGCTGGTGTCGGGTATCGCCGAACTGGACGGCTGGCAGCTCGGGCAACTCGCGCTGCATACCGACCCTGCACATGGTGTTGAGGTGCTGCGCCCTGCGGCAGAGCGGGGTGCGATCGGCTTGGCTGTGCATCCGGCGATCACGTTCACCGGCACGTCGATCGACCTGCGTCAGCTCCAGGGTGGATATGCCGCGGTGACCGCGTCTCCGGCGGTGCTGCCGATCGCGCAGGCGCTGGCGGTCGAGATCGGTTGTGAGCCGGTCGTCATCGCCGAGGCCGATAGAGCGGCGTATGCCGACGCGATCGACTCGGTGACTGCGTTCTCCCGGTCGATCATCGGGCAGTCGACAGCGCGGCTGCGTGAGATCGGGGTCGACAATCCGGGGGGATACCTTTCGGCTCTCGTGCAGTCCACCGTTGAGCGGGCTCTGCGTGAAGCATCCGATGCATCGCCGCTGCTCTGAGGCGTCCCTCGGCGACAAGGCGAGCGTCGGCGGGCTGCGCAAAGATGGTGATGAGATGGGAGCGGGCGCAGCAGCGTGATCTGTGCCCTGTCCAGAAACGTGTAATGCCAGGAGTGCGCAGTGGTGCTCACCTCGATGTGAAGCCTTACCGACAAGCGATCCGACAGACGGGTCTCTGTGTTCATCCTCAGATGTAAGGTGAGACCAGAGTCAGTCGTTCGGCCCGTGAGTGAACGACCACGCCGTGACAGGAGACACCGATGCCCTGGATACAGGAAGAGGCCGACGCGCTGATCGCCGACGGGTCGAGCACGACCGCAACTGCGCACTAAGGCAGCGACGTCGGCATCCTCGTACACCAATCGTTCGGCGTTGATGTGTCTCCGGTAGCTGTCGTGCCGTCTGCATGCCCAGAACCCGTCTGAATGCCGGATTTCCGAATCTGGGCCGACAGACGGGTTCTGAACCGGCAGACGGGACGGCGGGTGGCGTCTGGCCGACAGACGGGACGTCGGGTGGCGTCGGGCCGACAGACGGGACGGCGGGTGGCGTCGGGCCGGCAGGTGGAATCCGAGTCAGGGCTGCGGGCTCGCGCTCGCTAAACTGGGTACGACTTTCAAGGAGCCCCGCACATGACTGACGTGTCCGCCGCGCCCATTTCCACGCGCTCAGAGACCGCCGAGGAGGACGTCCACGAGCAGAAGGCGGTACGCCTTGCCAAGCGCGAGCGCCTCATCGAGAAGCGGACGGATGCCGGTGGCGGCGCGTTTCCGGTGAGCGTGCCGGTCACCCACTCCATCCCAGCGCTGCGCGCCGAGTACGGCGAGCTCGAAGCTGGCGCTGAGACCGAGGTGATGGTGGGCGTCGCCGGTCGCGTCGTGTTCAGCCGTAACACCGGCAAGCTCTGCTTCGCCACCCTGCAGGCCGGCGACGGCTCGCGCATCCAGGCCATGATCTCCCTCGCGAGCGTCGGCGAGCAGTCACTCGCCGACTGGAAGGAGTACGTCGACCTGGGCGATCACGTCTTCGTGCACGGCGAGGTCATCTCCAGCCGCCGCGGCGAGCTGTCGATCATGGCCGACGACTGGAAAATCGCGTCGAAGGCGATCCTGCCGTTGCCGAACGCTTATGCCGAACTCAGCGAGGAGGGTCGAGTTCGCAGCCGCTACCTCGACCTGATCGTGCGCGAGCAGGCCCGAACGACAGTGCGCGCCCGCGCGGCTGTGAACGCGAGCCTTCGCGCCACCTTCACGAGCCATGATTACCTCGAGGTGGAGACCCCCATGCTGCAGGTGCAGCACGGCGGAGCATCCGCTCGTCCGTTCATCACCCACTCGAATGCCTTCGACACCGAGCTGTACCTGCGCATCGCACCGGAGCTCTACCTGAAGCGCGCCGTCGTCGGCGGTATCGAGCGGGTGTTCGAGATCAACCGAAACTTCCGCAACGAGGGCGCCGATTCAACGCACAGTCCGGAGTTCGCGATGCTCGAGGCCTACCAGGCGTACGGCGATTACAACCAGATGGCCGCCCTCACGCAGGAGCTTGTGCAGAACGCCGCGATCGCGGTGGCAGGCTCCACCACGGTCACCTGGGCCGATGGCACCGAGTACGACCTCGGCGGCGAGTGGGACCGCATTTCGATGTACGAGTCGCTGTCTGCCGCTTCTGGCCGCACGATCACGCCGCAGGATTCGGTGGACGACCTGATCGCTTTCGCCGAAGCCAACGGTGTCGACCTGCCACCCCAGGCCACGCACGGCAAGCTCGTCGAGGAGCTCTGGGAGCACTTCGTCAAGGGCGACCTGGTGCGCCCGACCTTCGTGATGGACTTCCCGGTCGACACTTCGCCTCTCGTGCGCGAGCATCGTGCGATCGACGGCGTGGTGGAGAAGTGGGATCTGTACGTCCGCGGCTTCGAGTTGGCAACGGGGTATTCCGAGCTCGTTGACCCGGTGATCCAGCGCGAGCGCTTCGAGGAGCAGGCGAAGCTGGCCGCCAGAGGCGACGTCGAGGCGATGCCGATCGACCAGGAGTTCTTGCGTGCGCTCGAGCATGCGATGCCGCCGTCCGGGGGAATGGGCATGGGCATCGATCGTCTGCTCATGGCCATTACCGGTCTCGGCATCCGCGAGACGATCCTTTTCCCCCTCGTGAAGTAATCACCGCCCCAGGCCGGGCCCTCGACGGAAGGTCCAGTCGGGCAACATCCCCGCCCCGACGATCGTGCTCAGCAGGGCGGCCAGTCCGTACTCCGGGTCGATCTCGCGCACCAGTTGGAGATAGTGCTCGGCGTGCGTCGAGCGACCGAGCGCCCACGACAGCCATGCGGCTGCGGTGAGCGGAGCCGGACGCGCCATGCGCGGAGCGCGTGCTGCGGCGAGTCTCACGGCCGAGAGAGCGAGTTGCAGTCGGTCGGGGTCAGGAGTGGGGCCCTGCCCGAGAAAGACACTCCCGAGATCTTCGGGAATGGCGCCTCGGCCGTCGGCGAAGGCGCACTGCGCTTCGAGCGTGCGGATGCCGTCTGCAAGAGAGCTCGCCCACTGGGCGAGCGCCACGTCGCGCAGCAGCGGGCGGTTGAGGCACCACAGCAGCGCGGCCGTGACAGAGGGAGATTGGTCGTCTGGGTGCTCAAGCAGCATCTCGAAGAAGCACGGGACGTGTTCGAGCAGCGCGAGTGCGGTGATCGCCTGCGGGTCTTCGGTGCCGTCAAGCAGGCCGCGCCGTTCGCGGTCGAACAGCACGTCGATATCGCGCAATGCACGCCCCACATGCTCTTTGTCGACGAATTCGACCGCCGGCAGCTCGACGCCAGCGTGCTGGTCGCCCGCATCGGCATCCGTCGCTGGCAGTGGTTCGAGCACGGGCTCGTCGTCGAGATAGCTTGACCATCCGCCGGGTGTGACGCACAGGGCATCCACGATGCGGTGTCCGGCGTCGTCGGCGCAGCCGATCAGCTCATCGACCTGCACGCTCAGCGGCAGAACGAGACCGTCGGAGGTGCGGAGCGGATCTTCGTCGGTGTACACGACGATCGCGATGGCATCCGCTCCGTCGACCTTGGAGACCAGCCCGATGGCGTGTCGTGCGAAGTCTTCGGGTGCGATGTCGGGTCGAGGAAGGTCGATGCGCATGGCGCCGTAGGTGCGCGAACCGTGGAAGGGGAGCAGAACGATGCTCTGCGTCGGGGTGAACCCCGCGAGGGAGGGAACGATGCCGAGAAACTCGGCGGGGCTGGAAGCACGAAGAACAGTGGTCATTTCCCGAGTGTGCAAGCGCGGGAGCCGCTGTGGGGCGATTCCACAGGCAGGGGAGGAAGTCCGCCGGAATTGGCCTAATGTGCAGAAAGAGTGGGCCAGTGTGCGTGTGGGCCTGTGTGTGTGGGCCATCAAGCCTGTGGGTCAGCGAGACACCGGCACTCGCGTACCATGAAGACATGGACGACTTCTGGCTCACAGCGCTGTGGTCGATCCTGCCCACCGCCGCAGTGTGCTCTGTCTTTTACTTCGTGCTGCGCAGCATCCTGCGCCTTGATCGTACGGAACGCCGCGTGCACGCACAGATCGAGGCTGAGGAACGCGCTGCGCGGGGCTTGCCTCCGCGCCCCTGATCAGCAGCGTGGTGCCGCAGGCGATGGTGCCCTCGCGAGAACGGCGGTGTCGCCGGCATCCGTTACTGTGTAGCGAGAGCGCCGGATCGCGCGCTCGCCGCGACGATGCTCGTTGCGGCACCGGCTCGCGAGAGGCCAGGGATGACTTCCGAGACGTGGGGATGGTGGCTTGCCGCCTTCCTTCTCGTGCTTGACCTGGCGATCCGCATAACGGCGATCATCGTGATCCCGCGCAATCGCCGACCCACAGCTGCCATGGCCTGGCTCCTCGCGGTCTTCTTCATTCCCTACGTCGGTGTCCTCCTGTTCCTGCTCATCGGCAACCCTCGTCTCCCTCGAGCTCGTCGACGCAAACAGGACCAGATCAACCAGTACATCGAGGATGCGAGCGAGCAGCTGCACTTTGGCACGCTGCGCCCGAACGCGCCGAGCTGGTTCGCGCCTCTCGTCGAGATGAATCAGCGCCTAGGAGCGCTCCCCATGGCCGGCGACAACGGCGCGCATCTGATTTCCGGCTACCAGGAATCGCTCGATGCGATGGCGGAGGAAATCCGCAAGGCCACCGACTACGTTCACGTGGAGTTCTACATTCTGCAAGCGGATGCCGCGACAGACAACTTCTTCCGCGCGCTCGAAGAGGTCGCAGCGCGCGGCGTGACGGTGCGGGTGCTCCTCGATCACTGGGCGAACCGCAGAAAGCCTTTCTACACGCAGACCATCAGGCGTCTCGATGCCATGGGTGCGCTCTGGCACCTGATGCTGCCGGTGCAGCCGTTGAAGGGGCGGATGCAGCGACCCGACCTGCGCAATCACCGAAAGCTCCTGGTGGTCGACGGGGTCGTTGCCTTTCTCGGCTCGCAGAACATCACCGACTCCACGTACAACCTGCCTGCGAATATCAAGCGCGGTCTGCGCTGGGTGGACCTGATGGTGCGCATCGACGGGCCCGTGGTACTGAGCATCAACGCGATCTTCATTGCCGACTGGTACAGCGAGACCGACGACATCCTTGACGAGATCGACATCACAGCTGCGCGACCTGGCACAGGAGACCTGGACTGCCAGGTCGTCCCCTCCGGCCCCGGCTTCGAGGTCGAGAACAACCTGCGCTTGTTTCTCGGGCTGCTGTATGCGGCCAAGAACAAGATCATGATCGTCAGCCCGTACTTCGTGCCGGATGAAGCATTGCTCTTGGCCGTCACCGCAGCCGTCGACCGGGGTGTCGATGTCCAGCTGTTCGTCTCAGAAGAGGGCGATCAGGCGATGGTGCATCACGCTCAGCGCAGCTACTACGAGGCGCTGCTCAGGGCCGGTGTGCGCATCTGGATGTACCGCCAGCCGTTCATCCTGCACACCAAGAGTCTGACGATCGACGACGAGGTCGCGGTGATCGGGTCGAGCAATATGGACATGCGTTCCTTCGGGTTGAACCTTGAGGTCTCGATGCTCGTGCGTGGTGAGGAGTTCGTCGCCGAGATGCGCCTCGTTGAGGCCGAGTACCGGTCGCTGAGCCGTGAACTCACCCTTGAGGAGTGGTTGCAGCAGCCACTGCGCTCCACAGTGCTCGACAACCTCGCGAGGCTCACGTCGGCATTGCAGTAGGGGCGCTGCACAAGAGCCGCGTGCGCTCCTGCGCCTTACCGTCGATCGATCGGGTGAGCGGGAGGCAGAGCGAGCAGCAGTGCTGCAGCCTTTACCCGACAGGTCATGCGCACAGCCGCACCGAACTCGTCACCGTCGAGCTGCACCGGCATCGGGGTCGGTGTGGCCGCCTCCGCAGCCTCCCCGTGAAAGTAGTGCACTGCGGCGTTCTTGCGGTGACGCTCTAGCGCCTTGCGCCCTACCTTGCTTCGGCGAAGCACCGAGTTGTCCCACCAGATCTTGCGCCACACGTTCAGCCAGCCGAAGACGCCGGTCGCCTGGATGACGGCGACGTCGAGCTTGCCGTCGGTGACCGAGGCGTCGGGCACGAGCTCGATGCCCGCCGGGAGCGTGCCGCAGTTTGCGAAGAGGATGCTGTGCACCTTCGCGGAATGCAGGCGTTCGTCGTCGATCTGGTAGACCGCGCGGAACGCCTGCGCTTTCGCAAGAGACCGGGCGGCTCCGTCGACGTAGGCGATCCAACCGACGGTCTTCTTGAGGTCTGAGCGCGTGTTGGCGATCATATCGGCATCCAGCCCGATGCCAGCGAGCACGACGAACGCGTGCTCGGATCGCGCGCCGTCCGCGCGCGAGATCTCAGCCCAGCCGATATCGATCGGATGCCGGTGGTCGCCGAGCGCTGCGCGGATCATCGTCTCGGCTGATGCGAGAGGGAGGCCGAGATTGCGCGCGAGGAGATTGCCCGTACCGCTGGGAATGATCGCAAGAGGCACGCCGGAGCCCGCGATCGCTTCGCACACCGCGCGCACTGTTCCGTCACCGCCGGCGACGAGCACAACGTCGACCTTGCGGTCGAGAGCTTCGCGAGTCACGCCCTGCCCGGCATCCGCCACCGAGGTGGGATAGAACGCCGGATGCTCCCAACCGGCCTCCTTCGACAGTGCGCGCACCTGGGCGCGCAACTGCCGCTCGTCGACCTTGATGGGGTTGTAGACGAGCGCTGCCTGCTGGCGTGGCCGAGGGAGCGTCGTCATGGCGATACTCTAATCCCGGCGCGTGTCACGCTCGTTACCCGAGCCCGGAATAAACCCACCCCGCCCACGTAGAATCAGAGGATGATCGACCTCGCTCTGCTTCGTGACCACCCCGAGATCGTCCGCCTTTCACAGGCTGCCAGGGGCAACGATGAGGGCACCGTCGATGCGGCTCTGGACGCTGACCGGTTGCGCCGTGCGGCGCTCGCCGCCTTCGAAGACCTGCGCGCAGAGCAGAACGCTTTCGGCAAGCAGGTTGCGAAGGCCCCCAAAGAGGAGAAGGCCGCGCTCGTCGCACAGGCCAAAGACCTCGCCGACAGGGTGAAGCAGGCTCAGCAGGCCGCGAATGAGGCGGCGGATGTGGCATCCGCTGCTCTCGCGCGCATCGAGAACGTGGTGATCGACGGCGTACCGGCAGGGGGCGAGGCCGACTTCGTCGAGCTGCGCCGCGTCGGCGAGGTGCCTACGTTCGCGTTCCAGCCGCGCGATCATCTGGAAATCGGCGAGTTGCTCGGCGCGATCGATATGGAGCGCGGGGCGAAGGTGTCGGGGGCGCGTTTCTACTTCCTCACCGGGATCGGAGCTCGGCTCGAGATCGCGCTGATGAACCTCGCTCTCGATAAGGCAGTGCGCAACGGCTTCACGCCGATGATCGTGCCGACTCTCGTGCGCCCGGAGATCATGCAGGGCACAGGCTTCCTTGGTGAGCACGCCGATGAGGTGTATCACCTCGACAAGGAGGATCTGTATCTCGTCGGCACGAGTGAGGTACCGCTTGCCGGCTACCACAAGGACGAGATCCTCGATCTGTCCCGAGGTGCGCTCCGCTACGCGGGCTGGTCGACGTGTTATCGCAGCGAGGCGGGCTCCTACGGCAAGGACACCAGGGGCATTATCCGGGTGCACCAGTTCAACAAGCTGGAGATGTTCGTCTACACGACCCCGGAGGATGCCGAGGCCGAGCACCTGCGCTTGGTCGCGCTGCAGGAGGAGATGCTCACCTCGCTCGGCCTCGCCTACCGCGTGATCGACGTCGCTGCTGGCGACCTGGGATCGAGCGCTGCGCGCAAATACGATATCGAGGCCTGGGTGCCGACGCAGGGTGCATTCCGCGAGCTCACCTCGACGTCGAACTGCACGACGTATCAGGCTCGCCGTCTGGAGACGCGTTACCGGCCAACAGGCGGCGGAAAGACGGCTCATGTCGCGACGCTCAACGGCACGCTGGCGACCACCCGCTGGATCGTCGCCTTGCTCGAAACGCATCAGCGGCAGGACGGATCGGTTGCGGTTCCCGAGGTGCTCCGACCCTACCTAGGCGGCATCGAAGTGCTGGAGCCGCTGCTGTGACCGACTCGTCGGCCCGCACCGAACCCCGATGGTTCATCGCCCTTGACGTGGACGGCACCATCCTGTGCCAGAACGAGACGATGAGCCCTGGAGTGCCAGAGGCGGTCGCTCGCCTGCGCGACGCAGGTCACGAGGTGACGATAGCGACCGGTCGCAGCTGGATGACGACGCGGCGATGGGTCGAGGTGCTCGGACTCGCGCCGGAGTTTGTCGTCTGCTCGAACGGTGCCGTCACAATGCGCCGCGTCGCGGACGAATGGGTGCGTTGGAGGGTTGAGACATTCGACCCGTCTCCCGCGCTCGCACTGCTGCACGAGCACCTGCCTGATGCTCGGTACATGGTCGAGCTCAGCTCAGGGCAGCGGCTCTACACACAGCATTTGGATGACTGGACGCTCGACGGCGGCCGTCATGTCGACTTCGATGAGCTCGCAAGCGAACCCGTCTCGCGGATCGTCGTCGCCTCTCCTGGGCACGATGAGGCGGACTTTCACCGGTTGGTGGCGGATGTCGGTCTCAACGAGGTCTCGTACGCGATCGGATGGACGGCCTGGCTGGATATCGCACCGGATGGAGTGGACAAAGGAACAGCGCTCGAACGTGTGCGCACCGAGCTCGGCTTCAGCGGCGAACGGGTGCTCGTGGCCGGCGACGGACGCAATGACATCGGCATGTTCACCTGGGCGCGTGCCCTCGGCGGCCGCGCAGTGGCGATGGGGCAGGCCCCCATCGAAGTGCAGGATGCTGCCGGTGAGGTGACCGATGATGTGAACGCTGGTGGGCTCGCGCGCGCCCTCAATGCGCTTCCAGCACCTGCCCAGGTCAGCACGGGACAATAGAACTCGGCTAGACTCACGGCTTGTCGGCAGATTCGTCTGTCGGGAGGGTTGTCCGAGTGGCCGATGGAGCTGGTCTTGAAAACCAGTGGGCAGAAATGTCTCAAGGGTTCGAATCCCTTACCCTCCGCTAGTGGCCGCCAGGCGGCACCGAGGCGCGATGTCCCCCGCATCGATCGTTGAACCGAAAGGCCCCGCGTGAGTCAGAAGCCCCGACGACGTCGGACCATCGCTCGCCACGGTCAATTGCGCACGCCGGGCCCGATCGGTCAGCTTCTGAAGTTCATCGCCATCGGACTCGCGGTGGTCTTCGTCAGCGGTTCAGCGGTCGCCGCTTATATCGCCTATGACCTCACCAGCACGGTGAGCGCCAACGCGGTCGAGCTCGATGGGCAGGAGGAACTGCCGCCGGATATCGGCGCCTATGAGGGCGGCTTCAACGTCGTTCTCACCGGGGTGGATACCTGTGAGGACGAGTACAAGCAGTACTTCGGAGCGCGCTGCACTGGTTCGGATTCCGAAGGCACCCTCAACGACGTCAACCTGCTCGTGCACGTCTCTGACGAGCCCCGCCGCATCACTGTAGTCAGCTTCCCCCGCGACCTTATGATTCCGATCCCCGAGTGCACGGATGCCGAGGGCAATACGTCATCGGCGATGAGCAAGCAGCCGCTGAACACGGCATACAGCTACGGCGGGCTCAACTGTGTCGTCCAGACGATCTCGCAGCTCAGCGGGCAGGAGATCCAGTTCGCAGCATCCGTCACCTTCGGTGGTGTGATCGAGATCACCAACGCGATCGGCGGTGTCGATGTCTGCCTTGCCACTCCCATCAAAGACACGTACACCGGGCTGAATCTTACGGCCGGCACGCACACTCTCCAAGGTCTGAAAGCCCTGCAGTTCCTGCGCACCCGCCACGGCGTCGGCGACGGCAGCGATCTGGGGCGTATCGGCAACCAGCAGCAGTACATGTCGAACCTCGCCAAGAAGCTGATCAGCAGCGACACCCTGGGCAACGTCCCGGTGATGCTGAAACTCGCGACCACCGCCGTGGAGAACCTGGAGCCGAGCGAGTCGCTGGCCGACCCGATGAAGATCGTGCAGATCGCGCTTGCCGTCAAATCGGTGCCGTTCGAGGACATCGTCTTTCTGCAGTATCCGACCGGCTCTGACTACGACAACCCCAACAAAGTCGTGCCGAACACGGAGGCCGCCGCGCTGATGTGGGACGCGATCAATGAGAACGCGCAGCTGCAGATCACGCACGAAAACACCGAAAACGACGGTGTTGTGGTGACCGACCCCGGTACAACGGCGACGCCTGAGCCTGCCGATCCCTCGGCCACACCGGACCCCTCAGCAACCCCAGTGGAGGTCGTGGAGTTGCCGGAGTCGATCAGGGGGACGTCGGCCGCGCAGACCACCTGCTCGAACGGCAACGTGCGCTGAGCGCGCGCTGGTCGTACCGCGTGCGACGTCAGGAAACGGGGTTGATCAGCACGCCGTTGCGGCGGTACGGGATGCTGACAAGAGAGCCGTCGCGCAGAGCCTCGGGTAGCAGTCGCTCCGGAGCATCCTGAAAGACGATGGGGCGAAGAAAGCGACGGATCGCCGTCGCCCCCACCGACGTGTGCAGCGAGGTCGTCGCCGGCCACGGGCCACCGTGGTGCTGCGACCAGGTCACTGCGACCCCTGTTGGCCAGCCGGAGAACAGCACGCGACCGGCGCGCTCCTGCAGCAGCTCAAGCGTCTCGGCGACGCCTTCGCCGTCCTCGGCGTGCAGGGTGGCGGTGAGGCTGCCGGGTACGACGGCGAGAGCCGCGTGCAACTCGGCCCCCGAGCGGTAGCGCACGAGCAGGGTCACCGGCCCGAAGCACTCCTCCAGCAGCGTCTCTGGACGCTCGGCGACGGCTCGGGCGTCGGTGGCGAGAACCACGGGTCGCACACCGCTGACTTCGATACCCGCCGCGACGATTGCGACGGAGGCGTCGCTCGTCAGCCGAGCGAGGCCATCGGGGAAGGCGGCGGTGATGCGGTCGGTGAGCAGTGGCCCACCGGACGCTGCGGATACGGCGGCGGCGACGGCATCCTCGAATCCGAGACCCTCCGGCACGAAGACGACCCCCGGCTTGGTGCAGAACTGGCCGATGCCCAGTGTGAACGAGCCCACTAATCCCTGCGCTAGGGCCTCACCGCGGGCCGCGGCAGCGTTGGGTGTCACGACGACGGGGTTGATGCTTCCCAGTTCGCCGTAGAAAGGAATCGGCTCGGGGCGTGCCGAGGCGAGGTCGAACAGCGCGCGGCCACCGGCGACAGAGCCGGTGAAACCGACCGCCTTGATGAGCGGATGCTGGACGAGCGCGTTGCCCGCTTCCCGCCCTTCGACGAGGGCGAGAGAGCCGGA
Organism: Microbacterium sp.; assembly: GCA_047605925.1. GTDB lineage: Bacteria > Actinomycetota > Actinomycetes > Actinomycetales > Microbacteriaceae > Microbacterium. The sequence continues at coordinate 10,913 of JASGEY010000015.1, read as the reverse complement.
CGGGGCGCCAGCAGCCTCCAGGGCTCCGGCGACGATCTCTGCGGTGCGGACGGAGAGGCGCGGATGACCGGAATGCGCCTTCACAATCACGGGATTTCCTGCGGCGAGAGCGGAGGCAGTGTCGCCCCCGGCGACGGAGAAAGCGAGCGGGAAGTTGGATGCCGCGAACACTGCAACTGGCCCCAGAGGGGTGAGCATGCGGCGTAGCCCGGGGCGAGGAGGGGTGGTCGAGGCATCGGCATCGTCGATGGCGACTTCAAGATACGAGCCCTCCTCGACGACAGCGGAGAACAGCCGAAGCTGACCGCTCGTGCGGGCAACTTCGCCCGTGAGTCGTTGCACGCCAAGGCGCGTCTCCTCGTCGGCGATCGCGACGAGTTCGGACGCGTGCGCGTCGAGTGCATCGGCGGTGGCGCGCAACCAGGACGCCCGCTCGCTGCCCGTGGAGCGGCGCCAGACGGATGCGGCCGCGGCGGCTGTACGTACGATCGCATCGAGGTGTGCAGTGCTCGTCATGGGGTGTCCTTGTCGAAGGCGGTGAAGCGGATGCCGAGACCCAGGTGTGGGTTCTCGCTGAGACGTCCGTCGCGAATCGTCACGGGTGAGGGCTCAGCGAGGGCGCCGAGATCTCCGAAGCCGGCATCCTCCACATCCTCCGCCCATGGCTCTCCTGGCAGCGCGAGGGCGACTTGCCCGGACAGCTCTGGTAGCAGGTGCGGGTGCACGGCAGTGCCCAGGTCGGCGGCGAGTGCGGCGATGCGCAGGAACGGTGTGATGCCGCCGACTCGGATGACGTTCGGTTGTACGACCTGTGCTGCACCTGCCTGCAGGAACTCCGCGAAGCGGTACGCGGTGTGCAGGTTCTCGCCGACCGCGATCGGCACATCGATGCGTCGGGCGAGCTCGGTGTGGCCGAGGAGGTCGTCGGCGCGCAGCGGTTCCTCGATCCAGGTGAGATCGTGCACGGCGAGGGCGGTGACGGCATCCGTCGCCTGCTTGAGGCTCCAGCGCTGGTTCGCGTCGATCATCAGGGCGCGGTCGGGGCCGAGCACCTCGCGCACAGCAGAGAGGCGATCGAGGTCTTCGGCGATATCGGGCTTACCGACCTTGATCTTCACGGCGTCGAAGCCGGCTGCGACCCAGCGGCGCACCTGGGCGACGAGCTCATCCTCGCTGTAGTGCAGGTTCACGCCGGAGCCGTAGGCGCGGATGCTGTCGTGACGGCGGCCGAGCAGCTGCGACACGGAGGTTCCTGCGGCGCGCGCCTGCGTATCCCACAGTGCGAGGTCGAGACCTGCGAGCGCGATCGTCGTGATGCCTCCGCCTCCCGCCTCATGCAGGTGCGCCCAGAGCCCGTCCCAGGTGTCTCGTGGAGCGGCCGAGCGGCCGATCGCAGCCTCGGCGATCTCGTCATCGAGCAGCGCATTGACGGCGGTGGCGCCGATCTGCGGCGTCCACGCGAAGCCGTAGCCATGGACGCCGTCGCTGCGGGTGACACGGGTAGCGATGACGGTCACGGCGTCGACCTGAGCGCCCGATGGCGCACCGGCCACGGCGGACTGCGCTGCGGAGTTCGACGGCCCCCATGGCCGGGTCAGCGCCACGCGCTGCCGCCGTGTCTCGAGTCGCTCGATGGTGATCACAGCAGCGCACGTCCGGCGGCGAGGATCTCGGCGAGGCGGGCCTCCTGCGCCGGTGACGGGTCGACGAGCGGAGCGCGCACCGATCCCACGTCGAGCCCTCCGATCCGTAGCCCCGCCTTGATCAGCGAGACACCGAATCCAGGGGTTTCATCACGCAGCGTCACCAGCGGCCGGTAGAAGCCGTCGAGCAGTCTCAGCCGGGCATCCTCATCGCCCGAAGAGTAGGCGCGATAGTAGGCATTCGCGATGTCTGGCGCCATGGCGAAAGCCGCAGAGGAGTACAGCGGTACGCCGATCGCTCGGTATGCACCCTGCGTGAGCTCTGCGGTGAGCAAGCCGTTGAAGAACGCGAAGTCGTCGCGACCGGTCTCGATCACCGCGCGCACGATGAGCTGAGTGACGCCGATGTCTCCGGTGCCGTCCTTGAATCCCACGACCCGCGGATTCTCGGCGAGGCGGCGCACCGTGTCGACGGAGTACTGCGCGGTGCCGCGGTGGTAGACGATCACCGGGAGATCGGATGCCGCGGCGATCTGTTCGATGTAATACACGAGACCGTCCTGCGTGCCTCCGATGAGGTAGGGCGGCAGCACGAGCAGCCCCTCGGCTCCGGCATCTGCTGCTCCCCGGGCAACCTCGATCGCGTGACCGAGCGGGCCACCAGCACCGGCGAACACCGGCACGCGTGCGTTCACTGCTGCGGCGACTGTTCTCGTGACGGCGATCGCCTCGACCGCGGAGAGCGCATGGAACTCGCCAGTGCCGCAGGCGGGGAAGACGCCGCCCGCGCCGGCATCCACCCCCGTGGTCACATGCCGGGCGAGCACGTCATGATCGATCGTGCCGTCGCCGCGGAACGGTGTCACGGGGAAGAACAGGATGCCGTCGACGTTCACAGCCGTGCCTTTCATGAGTTTCAGTGGGTTCCGGTCGCAAACCTGGCTCTCAATCTCGATCAGAGCCGACCAGGTTTGCGACCGGAGTAGAGGGGTGTGCGAGCTCGTCGCGCCAGCTGCGGGCGGGGCGCCAGCCGAGCAGCCGCGCGGCCTTGGCGGAGGAGAATGCGGGAGACGAGCCGGTGAGCTCTGCTGCCGCGTCCGCGGCGCCGGGGTGGAACCGGGGCAGCAGATCGCTCAGCGGCTCTCGGGCAAGTGCGTCCTCGGCGCCGACGAAGAACACCTCGCCGTTCGGTATGTCATCCAGGCTCGCCAGCAGGGTGTCGGCGAAGGCGGCGACATCGCGCGCGTCGACGTAGTTGAACAGTGCTGGCGCCGACAGCGCCGGATCGTCGAGTCTCTGCTGAACCGTGTGGCCCTGCTGGGTGGGTGCGCCTGCCCACTCCTCAGGGGCGATCACGTAACAGGGGCGGAACGACGCGAAGCGCACGTCGCCTGCGGTCTGCCGCTGCAGCATGGCCACCGTCTGCTCGATGAGCAGCTTCGACAGCCCGTAGGCGTTCCAGGGGCGTAGGGGCGATGTCTCATCGAGGGGGAGGTGCTCGGGGGTCCAGCCGCGCGGGCAACCGTAGCCGATCACGGTCGGGCTGGACGCAGCAACGATGCGTCGGATGCCCGCCTGCACAGCGCCACCGAGCACGGCCTGGGCGAGGCCGGCATTGGTGCGAAGGATCACGTCCTCAGGGGCGCTGAACGGCACCGCGATCGCGGCGAGATGGATCAGTGCGTCTGCGTGGCTTTCGGCCAGGGCGGATGCTGCGGCATCCGCATCCGAAAGATCTACCGAGACCTGCGTGACGCCGTCTTGGTCGAGCTGTGCAGTCGGGGCCCGATCGATCGAGATGAGCTCGTGCCCGGCATCCGCCAATCCGGTGACGAGTGAGCGGCCGAGCCGCCCCGAGCCGCCAGTGACGACGACTCTCATCGGGGCCCCAGCAGGGAGATGCCGAGATCGGCGACGTCGACCGGGAGCCGGGTCTCCAGAGAGCGGTTGCCTGCGATGCCGACCGCGATCGAGCGTATGCCGTCGGTCCAGTCGGCCGGCCGCCCGAGCGGGTCATCGCCCGGTCCTTCGAAGACGTCGGAGAGCAGCAGGGTGTCGCCGCCGCCGTGTCCACCTGCGCCGCCGTCGATGGGCACCTCATATGCGGCCTCCCAGTGGCGCTGCACGATGAACCGTTCCCCCTCGGGGCGGATGCCCGACATGCCCTCGTGGCCAGACAGGCTGGGGTCGATGCGGGGGTGAAGTCCGGCTCCGGTGAGCACCGCTGCGCGTTCGACGACCTCAAGCTCGGCCCGGCCGAGCGTGCCGTTCACGGCGACCCGGTAGCCCTCCCAGGGGGAGTGCGCGTTGAGCGAGTAGGAGAGCGTTGCACCTGAGGCATAGTCGACCACGAGGGCGAGATTGTCTTCGATCGTGATGCCTTCGCTGAAGACGTCGAGGTCACGGCGGTAGCCGTCGTGGTGCTCTGCATCGAGGTAGAGGGTCTTCAGGCGCTCGTCGGTGCGCAGGTCGAGCTCGAACGGATCGCCGTCGTCGTGCGTGCCGCGCTCGGGGCGGGTGCCGAGACCACGCGCTCGAGCATTCTCGGCACCGTAAAAACGCAGTCCGCCGGAGGCATACACACGCGTCGGTTGAGAACGGATCCACCAGTTCACCAGGTCGAAGTGGTGGCTGGCTTTGTGCACGAGCAGTCCGCCCGAGTTCTTCTTCTCTCGATGCCAACGGCGGAAGTAGTCGGCGCCGTGGTTCGTGTCGAGCATCCAGGAGAAGTCGATGGAGGTCACGTCTCCGATCGTGCCGTGTTGGATCACCTGTCGAAGGGCGCTGTTGCGGGGGGAGTATCGGTAGTTGAAGGTCAGTACGACCTTTCGGCCGGTGCGCGTGACCGCCTCTTCGATGCGGGCGGCGCTGGGGGCGTCGATCGTCAAGGGCTTTTCGACCACGACGTCGGCTCCGGCCTCGAGGGAGCGGACGATGAGCTCGGCATGCAGATCGTCGCGCGAGCAGATGATGACCCGGTCGACATATTCTTCGCGGATAACGGCTTCGAGCTCGTCCGGCGTGGCCAGGCGCGGGGCGGGAGCTGCGGCATCCGACACCTGCTTCGCGTAGTGCTCGGCGCGCACAGGGTTGGGCTCGACGATCGCACCGAGCTCGGCTCGTTCGCTGTGCGCTCCGAGGATCGCGTCGACGTACAACTGTGCACGGTGGCCGGCGCCGGCGAGGGCGTAGCGGGTCTTTGGCATTGGAACTCCCAGGCGAGAAAGGCTGTCTCAGGTGATCGGATCGAAGCGGACGGGCTCGTGGGTCGCCGAGACGAGAGCGCGCAGGTCTTCGAGGGCGGCGGGGGCGGCGCCGAGGGCGCGCGCCTGCACGAGCACGTTGCCGAGGGCCGTGGCCTCAACGGGGCCGGCGAGCACGGGCAGGCGTGCGCGATCGGCCGTCGCCTGGCAGAGCAGTCGGTTGAGAGAGCCGCCACCGACGAGGTGGATGCTGTCGATCCTGCGATCGGAGAGAGCGGATGCCGTCTCGATAGCGCCGGCGAAGGCCGCAGCGATCGACTCGACGATGCTGCGCGCGAAGGCGGGTCGATCGTGCGGAGCCTCGGATCCGAGTAATGCGGCGATGCGCGCCGGCATGTCACCCGGCGCACTGAGGGACGGGTCGTTCGCATCGAAGAGAGGGGCCTCGCCCGGCGCGGACGCCGCGGCATCCAACAGCGATGGCAGATCGATCGGAGCCCCGTCCTCCGCCTCCCATGCCCGCACGGTTTCGCTGAGCAGCCAGAGACCTGTGACGTTGTGCAGAAAGCGCCAGCGCCCATCGACCCCGAGCTCGTGCGTGAAGTTGGCCTCGCGCGCGGCGTCGGTGATCAGCGGGTTGCGAAGCTCAAGGCCGACGAGACCCCACGTGCCGCAGGAGATGTAGGCGGAGTCCTTCGTGGACAGGGGCGTGGCGGCCACGGCCGAGGCGGTGTCGTGCGAGCCGACGGCGACTACGGTCAGTTCTTTGCCGATGCGGCTGGCGACCTCGGGGCGTAGCGTACCGATCGGCGTGCCTGGATCGACCAGGGGAGGAAGTATGCTCGTCGGGATTCCGAGGAGTTCGGCGAGCTTTGTGTCCCATTCGCCTGTGTCCACGGCGAGCAGCCCCGTTGTCGAGGCGTTCGTGCGCTCTGCGACCGCGGTGCCGGTGAGCAGGAAGGCGATCAGGTCGGGGATGAGCAGCGCCGTGTCGGCATCCGCGGTTCTGCTGTCGATGCGGTATTGATACAGCGTGTTGAACGGAAGGAACTGCAGCCCGTTGCGCCGGTAGAGCTCCTCGAACGGCACGATCTCGTGCACCTTGCTGACCCCGCGGTCGTTGCGAGCATCCCGGTAGTGGAACGGTTCGGCGAGCAGCATCCCGTCGCGCAGCAGACCGTAGTCGACGGCCCAGCTGTCGATGCCGATGCTCTCGATGCCAGGCTCCCGGCGCACGGCCTCGGCGAGACCTGAGACGACGTGCTCGTAGAGAGCGCCGAAGTCCCAGTGCAGCCCGTCCTCGCGGTGGACGGGGCCGTTCGAGAACCGCGAGACGAGTTCGAGGTCGAGCCGGTCGTCGCCGACACGGCCGATCATGACCCGGCCACTGGTGGCGCCCAAATCGACCGCGGCGACTGCGCGAGTGGTCATCGGAGGAACGCGGCGGCAACGCCGGAGTCGACGGGGATGTGCAGTCCCGTTGTGCGGCTGAGCTCGGGGCCGGTGAGCACGTACACCGCATCGGCGACGTTCTCGGGCACGACCTCGCGCTTGAGGATTGTGCGATTCGCGTAGAACTGACCGAGGTTTTCTTCGGCGACGCCGTATGTCGCGGCGCGGTTCGCGCCCCACCCTGAGGAGAAGATCCCCGAGCCGCGTACGACGCCGTCGGGGTTGATGCCGTTGACGCGCACGCCGTGCTCGCCAAGTTCGACCGCCAGCAGCCTGACCTGGTGTGCTTGGTCGGCCTTTGTTGCCGAATACGCGATGTTGTTGGGCCCGGCGAACACGGAGTTCTTCGACGAGATGTAGATGATGTCTCCGCCGAGCTTCTGCTCGATCAGCACCTTCGCTGCGGCCTTCGAGACCAGGAAAGACCCCTTCGCCATCACGTCGTGCTGCAGATTCCAGTCTTTCTCGGTGGTCTCCAGCAGGGGCTTCGACAGCGAGAGCCCGGCGTTGTTGACGACCAGGTCGACGCCGCCGAAGGCGAGCAGTGCCTCGTCGAGGGCGGCTTGAACGGCATCCGCGTCGGCGACGTTCGCCGCCACGCCGATCGCGACATCTGTGTTCCCCAGCTCAGCGGCCGCGGTCTGCGCCTTCTCCAGGTCGAGGTCGGCGACGACGACGCATGCTCCTTCGGCGGCGAGCCTGGTCGCGATGGCCTTGCCGATTCCGCTGGCAGCACCAGTGACGAATGCGATGCGGCCCTGGTGCGACTTCGGCTTCGGCATCCGCTGCAGCTTGGCCTCTTCCAGCGCCCAGTATTCGATGCGGAACTTCTCGGCGTCGGAGATCGGGGAGTATGTCGACAGCGCCTCGGCTCCGCGCATGACGTTGATGGCGTTGATGTAGAACTCCCCGGCCACGCGCGCGGTCTGCTTGTTCGCACCATAGGAGAACATTCCGACGCCGGGGACGAGCACGATCAGCGGGTCGGCTCCGCGGATCGCGGGGGAGTCCGCGTTCGCATGCGCCTCGTAGTACGCCTTGTAGTCGGCGCGGTACTCGGTGTGCAGCTCGTGCAGTCGGGCGATCTGCTCATCGACGGATGCCGTGGCAGGCAGGTCGAGGATGAGTGGCTTCACCTTCGTGCGCAAGAAGTGGTCGGGGCAGCTGGTGCCGAGTGCCGCGAGAGCCGGCGCCTTCTCGGAGGCGAGGAAGTCGAGCACCACGTCAGCGTCGGTGAAGTGGCCTACCTGCGGCTTGTCCTGTGAGGCGATGCCGCGAATCGTGGGGGCGAGCGCGGCGGCGCGCTGGCGCCGCTCTCCTTCGGGGAGAGCCTCGAAACCAGGGCGGATGCCGCCAAAAGGCTGTGCTTTGCCGTGCTCGGCGATGTACCTGGCTGCGGTGTCAATGATCCACAGTGAGTTCGTTTCGGCATCCTCGCTGGTCTCGCCCCAGGCGGTGATGCCGTGCCCGCCGAGGATGCAGCCGACCGCCTCGGGGTGCGCGGCATTGATCGCGGCGATGTCGAGACCGAGTTGGAAGCCTGGGCGACGCCACGGAACCCAGACAACCTTGTCGCCGAAGATCGTCCTGGTGAGTGCCTCGCCGTCGGCGGAGGTCGCGATCGCGATACCCGAGTCGGGGTGCAGGTGGTCGACGTGCGCGGCGTCGACGAGGCCGTGCATGGCCGTGTCGATCGAGGGTGCAGCCCCGCCCTTGCCGTGCAGGCAGTAGTCGAACGCCGTCACCATCTCGTCCTCGCGGTCGAGGCCGGGATAGATGTCGACGAGCGCGCGCACTCGGTCAAGGCGTAGCACCGCGAGACCTTCTTCCTTCAGCGTGCCGAGGTCGCCGCCCGAGCCCTTGACCCACAGCAGCTCGACCGGCTGACCGGTGACCGGGTCGATCTCAGTGCCCTTGGCGGAGGTGTTGCCGCCGGCGTAGTTCGTGTTCTTGGGATCGGCACCAAGGCGGTTCGATCGCTCGATGAGGGCCGCGGCGGTCGGGTTCGTCATAACGATTCCTTTTCAGGCGATGAGGGATTTCAGGCGAGCGGCGATGCGCTCGATAGTCGTGGTGGCCGCCGCCTCGTCAGGGCGGTTCAGGTGCCCGTGCTGAGTGCCGGGTTCGGTGACGAGCTCGATCTCGCGGCCGGCGGCGACGAGCGTCGCGGCGAAGTGCTCGCCGGAGACACGCAGCTCGTCGACGTCGCTGTTGATTATGAGTGTGGGTGGGAAGGCCGCGAGATCGGATGCCGTCGCACGGCCAGGTATCGCCGCGATCGGCGCCGCGTCTATAGGGCCGCCAAGGTAGTTCTCATACATCGTCAGCACGAAGGCGGGGCCGAAGCGGTCGGCTTCGGGTTCGGCGTCGAGCGCCGCGCGAAGTGCCGCATCGGGGGTCGGCTGCACGGCGAGAAGAGTCGGGTATGCGAGCACCACCAGTGCGGGCGTCTCCCCTGCGCTGGTCAGGCGCAGCGCGGCTCCGGCGGCGAGGTTGCCTCCTGCGCTGGCTCCACCGATTGCGAGAGCATCGGATCGGATGCCGAGCTCATGCGCGTTGTCGCGGGCCCAACGGAAGGCGGCCATCATGTCGTCGGAGGCGGCAGGGAAAGGCACGCCACTGCGCGGCTGGTGGTCGGGCGAGAACCCGGCCGGTACCGGGGCGAGGCGATAGTCGACAGAGACCACGGTGACGCCCCGAGTAGAGAGCTCACGAGCGACCCAGTCGGATTCTGGCATGTCGATATCGCCGAAGGCGAAGGCGCCTCCGTGCGCCCAGACGAGCGCGGTGCCGTCGCGGTTGATCGCGGGGTAGACCCGGACGAGGCCGTCGGCGGCCGGATACGGGCTGGTCACAGCATCCGCTCTTTCCTGTGTCATGCCGAGACTTTCCGAATCGGGCGGGTGCTCACGCCCCCCAGCCCGCCTGCACGCCGCCGACGCGATCGGCAGCGATTCGGGCGAGGTAACCCGACTCGGCGAACGCTTTCATCGGGTCGGCTGGTAACCCCCGACTTTCGCGCCACTCGGCGAGAGCGGGGCGGACGTCGGTGTAGAACGCGTCCATGTAGATGCGGTTCGCCTCGAGCACGTCGCCGGAGCGCTGCGCGGCCCCGAGTGCCTCCCGGTCGATGAGCAGCGCGCGTGCTGTCATCTCCTGGACGTTCAGGACGCTGCGGATCTGTCCGGGGATCTTGTCTTCGACGTTGTGGCACTGGTCGAGCATGAATGCCACGTCTGGACTGTTCAGCCCGCCGCCGCGCACGACCTCGACGATGATGCGGAACAACTGGAACGGGTCGGCTGCACCGACGATGAGGTCGTCGTCGGCGTAGAAGCGCGAGTTGAAGTCGAAGGAACCGAGCTTGCCGAGGCGCAGCAGCTGCATGACGATGAACTCGATGTTCGTGCCCGGTGCGTGGTGGCCGGTGTCGAGGCACACCATTGCTTTGTCGCCGAGGGCGGCGACCTGGGCGTAGGAGGTTCCCCAGTCTGGAACATCGGTGTGGTAGAAAGCCGGCTCGAAGAACTTGTACTCCAGTACGAGGCGCTGGTCGTCGCCGAGGTGCGCGTAGATCTCCTGCAGGGATTCATGAAGGCGGTCCTGGCGTCCCCGCAGGTCGGCCTGGCCGGGGTAGTTTGACCCATCGGCGAGCCAGATCTTCAGGTCGCGCGAACCGGTGGCGTCCATCACGTCGATGCAGGCGAGGTGGTGATCGATCGCCTTGCGGCGGATCTGCGCGTCCTCGTGTGTGAGCGCGCCGAACTTGTAGTCGTCATCCTGGAAGGTGTTCGAGTTGATGGTGCCGAGCTTCACGCCGAGGTCCTCGGCGTGCTTGCGCAGGTCGTCGTACGAGTCGACGAGATCCCAGGGGATGTGCAGTGCGACGGAGGGGGCGAGTGCCGTGTACTTGTGCACCTGCGCAGCATCCGCGATCTTTTCGTAGGGGTCGCGGGGTGTTCCAGGGGTGCCGAACACCTTGAATCGCGTGCCGGAGTTGCCGAATGCCCAGCTGGGCAGCTCGATCGCCTGCTGCGCGAGTGCGGTCTGGATCTCGGGGGTGAGCACGGACATCGTCACTCGCTTTCTGTGGAAATGTCGGCCGCGGAGAGCTGATCCGCGAGATTGAAGACTTCGGTCAGTGGTGTCGCGGCCTGATCGGGGCGCCCTTCGATCCCGATGAAGAACCGGCTCATTTCGGATTCCCAGCGTGCGGCGACCTCGGAAGAGGCAAGGTAGGCCTGGGCGGCCTGATCGTCATCGGTTTCGTAGTAGCCGATCAACATGCCGCCTTCGCCGAGGAAAAGGGAGTAGTTCCGGCGCCCTGCCGCTGCGATCTCGGTGAGCATCTCCGGCCAGACAGGATTGTGGCGGGCGAGATACTCGTCGAGCAGTTCGGGGCGCACCTGCAACCGGAAGCACACTCGGGTGGTGGTTGTCATCCTCGACAGTCCTCCATGGTTGTTTCTGAATCGTTTCAAGCATAGAGGCACGGGTGTGGTTGCCCAAGCGTGCGAAACCACTCCCGTGTCGAGGTGACTCGGGTTCAGGAACGAGAGCTGAAAGCGCGGCTGCGTCGAGCGCGCGCAATCAGCACGGCGCCGAGCGTCGCAAT
>JASGEY010000014.1:0-42596 GCA_047605925.1 Microbacterium sp. | reverse complement strand
TGTGCTCAACAACGAGCTTGCCGCCTGGCAGACCGCGACCAACGCGGACGAGCGGCAAGTCGATTGGCAGTTCACCACAGACGACGCACGGATCAAACTCCGTCACCTATACCCAAACACTTAGCAGCGACACGCTACTAGAGACGTTCGAGGGCCCCTGACCCTTGAGCTCGACGGTGAACTGGTCGAGATTAACGTCGAGTACGGGCAGGCTGAACAGACCGTCGCGGGACTTCGTTCCGGAGGGGAGCTGACGACCTTAAGCGCACGCTCCGACACGGCGGTCGCGGCGAGGGAGATCTGTGTCAACGAGTGGAAGAACGCGATCGGGGGTCCAGGGACGTGGTGGACATCCGCGAACGGGTGCTCGATCTGGGGATCACAAGGCTTCAAAAAGGGGTACTCCTTCGTGAACACCTCGAGCGTGAACGTCTGCACGCAAGGCAAGAGCTTCAATCCTGCTGGTACTCAGTCGTGGTATGGCTTCGGCTGCGCTGCATCCGGAGGTTCGTGGGGCGGCAGCGCCCCTTGGGGGAACGTCGTGGCATACTCACAAGCACGTGCGATGTCAGGGTCACTTGTGACCGGTGCGAGCTACAGCTGGAGAGGCTAACCTCGCTCTGTCAATAGTGTGATCGAGTAGCTGATGCAACCAAAAGCGAGCACGCGCACGATGGCAGTACTTCTATTCGTGCTGCTGGCGGCAACGGGGTGCACACCTCACCAGGAGCAAGGCGATGATGCGACATCTGTCGACCCCTCCGTCATCGAGTGGAGCCAGCGTGAAATAGCAGTCGTATCCGTCCTGGAGGAGGCGCCGTGCGAAAATGCTCGTCTCTTCCAGGGCGACCCCTACTTTCAAGATAGGATGTACGGGTTCGGTTGTTACGACGCTAACGGTGTCCCCTTGCACTTTCGCATCTACGAGCACGAAGGCTCAGCGCGGAACGTCGTAGCCGAGTGGAAGGGTCTTATCACTTTGAATATGCGGAGTTGTTCTCGGAAGCTCCGCCGGCCTCATCTCCCTTATCTGATAGCGAGATGAACCAACAAGTCTGCATCTCGTTTGTGGCGTCGGCAGTCGAGGTGGCGGCGGGGCAAGCAACTGCTCCGAAGGACGTTCAACAGTTGGACCAGCTATACCCTGAGATGTCCACACTCATCCTGGACGTATACGATGAAGTCCAGAGCGATCTAGGGTCTCGGTTCCCCGACTCGATGGATGTACTTGCTGCGATCAGCGCCCATTGGGAAAGGATCTACGACTACTGCGAGGGCGTCTCGCAAGGCGCGCAAATCATTGACGAGGGATAAGACAAACTGATGCCAGTACCCGAGGTTGCGGTCACTGGACCCGGCCGCGTTCCGATCCTCTGGATCACCGCAGGGGTGTTGTTCGTCGTGTCTGCGGCAATGCTCGCAATACGAAGCATGCCCAGCAACATGGCCGGCACGGCGCTGATGAGCGTCCACTGGATGCTCATCAGCTCGTTCGCACTTGCGTGTATTTTCTCGGCCGCAGCGATCTGGCCGCCACAAGAGCACTCTGCGATCGTTCTTAGGACCGCATCGGTCACCACTGGCGTATTCGGACTGTGGGTCTTCTTTTCACCACTCGTGCTGAGCTTACTTGCGGCTGACATGACGTTGCTTGTTGATGCGCTTGTTCGGATCGTAATAGGTGGAACCGCAGTCAGCTGTCTTTCTCGCAGTAGCCTTGCGCATCCCTGGCGTGCGATCCCTGCGATAACCTTCGGGGTCGTCGCTCTCGCTGCTCTTCTTGCTCAAGCGTTCCTTACCTCGAACGCGACGATGGATCTGGCAGTTCTCGCGAATAACCTCCTTGTACTAATTCAAGTTGCAGCCTCGGTCGTCATCGGAGTTGTCGCGCTGAAGTTCGCCCGGCTACCTCGTCCATCCACACCCATAATCTGATGAGGCCCAGCAGTCCCGTCCGCGGGGACGTCATGCTGTCCTGTTGAAACTGAGGTCCCTCGACAACGCGTCTCCCCCAGTAGTTCGTGAGCGAGGTCGCGCAACTCAGGCGTGCCGTAGCTCACGCCCCGACGTACTCGGCGAGGTGCTCACCGGTCACGGTCGACCGGGATGCGACCAACTGCGCTGGCGTTCCTTCGAAGACGACGCGACCGCCGTCGTGTCCAGCGCCAGGACCGATGTCGATGAGCCAATCAGCGTGCGCCATGACAGCCTGATGATGCTCAATGACGATGACGGTCTTTCCTGAGTCGACGAGGCGGTCAAGGAGCCCGAGGATGTTGTGCACATCGGCAAGATGAAGCCCGGTTGTCGGTTCGTCGAGCACGTAGATGTCGCCGCACTCCCCCATCTGGATCGCGAGCTTGATGCGCTGACGTTCGCCCCCAGAGAGCGTGGAAAGCGGCTGACCAAGAGACAGATAGCCCAAGCCAACGTCTTCGAGTCGGCCCAGGATCGCTGCGGCCGCAGGTAGTTTGGCCCCGCCCTTAGAGAAAAACTCCCGAGCATCTGCGACCGGCAGATCCAGCACTTCGGTGATGTCTTTGCCGGCGAGTTTGTATTCCAGCACGTTCGCTTGGAAACGCTTGCCTGCGCAGTCCTCGCATGGCGTCTCGATCGTGTCCATGAAGCCCAGTTCGGTGACGATGACGCCCGCACCCTTGCAACTCGGGCACGCCCCTTCGGAGTTCGCGCTGAACAGTGCCGGTTTGACACCGTTCGCCTTCGCGAACGCCTTACGGATCGGTTCGAGCAGGCCCGTATACGTCGCAGGGTTGCTTCGTCGAGACCCCTTGATCGCCCCCTGATCGATCGCGACGACCCCGTCACGCTTGGATACAGAACCGTGGATGAGCGAGCTCTTTCCTGATCCTGCGACTCCGGTGACGACCGTGAGTACACCCTTCGGAATGTCGACATCGACGTTCCGCAGATTGTTCGTATTCGCGCCCCGCACCTCAATGACTCCGGATCCGGTGCGGACGGCATCCTTCACAGTGGCCTTATCGTCCAGGTGTGCGCCGGTCCTTGTGCCGCTTCGTCGAAGAGCATCCACCGACCCCTCGAAACTGATTTCGCCGCCAGCACTGCCTGCTCCTGGACCGAGGTCGACGACGTGGTCAGCGATCGAGATGGTCTCCGGCTTGTGTTCGACGACCAGCACCGTGTTGCCTTTATCGCGCAACTGTAACAGCAACGTGTTCATGCGCTGGATGTCATGTGGATGCAGCCCGATGGTCGGCTCGTCGAACACGTAAGTCACGTCGGTGAGAGAGGATCCGAGGTGACGCAGCATCTTGATGCGCTGTGCCTCTCCCCCAGACAGAGTGCCCGATGGTCGCTCCAGCGATAGATATCCGAGCCCCAGCGTCACAAAGGCATCGAGGTTCGCGCTTAGCGCTTCAAGCAGCGGCCCCGCTCCGGCAAGACTGAGACCGCGCACCCACGCGGCGAGGTCGGTTACCTGCATCCTGCAGGCATCCGCAATGCTGATCCCGTCGATTTTGGAGGAGCGAGCGCCTTCGGTGAGCCGAGTGCCGTCGCACTCCGGGCATCGCGCGAAAGTCGCCACCCGTTCGACGAATGCTCTGATGTGAGGCTGCAGTGCGTCGAGATCTTTCGACAGCATCGACTTCGTGATCTTCGGGATCAGTCCCTCATAGGTCATGTTGATCCCTGAGACTTTGACCTTGGTGACCTCGCCGTAGAGGAGCAGATGGCGCTGCTTCTCGGTGAAGGACGAGATCGGTGCGTCTGCGGGGTAAAAACCGGACTCCGCGAAACCTTTCACCATCCAGCCGTCTGCCGTGTACCCGGGCACCATGATCGCGCCCTCATTCAAAGATTTCGACTCGTCGATGATCTGCGAAAGGTCAATATCGGAGACCGCTCCCCTGCCTTCGCACCGGGGGCACATGCCGCCGAGATATATCGCATCTTTGACGATCTTCTTCTCCCCGCCTGGCCCGGTCATCACACCGCTGGCCCGCTGGGTCGGGACATTGAAGGAGAACGCCGTAGGTCCGCCGATGTATGGCTGACCGAGTCGAGAGAACAGGATGCGCAGCATTGCGTTCGCGTCGGTGACCGTTCCGACCGTCGATCGTGGATTGGCGCCAAGGCGCTCCTGGTCCACGATGATCGCCGTCGTCAGTCCGTCGAGGACGTCGACGTCTGGCCGCGGTACCGAGGGCATGAATCCCTGGACGAAGGCGCTGTACGTCTCATCGATCATGCGGCGCGACTCTGCGGCGATCGTGTCGAATACAAGGGAGCTTTTTCCCGATCCTGACACGCCCGTGAACACGGTCAGCCGACGCTTCGGAATCTCGACGCTGACGTTCTTGAGGTTGTTCTCTCTGGCACCCTGCACGCGGATCAGATTGTGGGTGTCTGCGGGGTGCTGCGGCATCCTCTGCTCTTCCTCTTCTCTCACGCGGTCTGCTGGAGACGCACCATATTTCCGGCCGGATCGCGGAAGGCGCAGTCCCGGATGCCGTAGGGCTGATCGATCGGTTCCTGGACGACGTCCGCCCCCTTGGCCTCAATCTCAGCGTACGCTGCATCGACGTCGGCGGTCGCCAGGACGATACCTCCGTAGCTGCCCTTCGCCATCAACTCGAAGATGGTCGCCCGTTCAGAGTCGGTCATGCCCGGATCGACCGCCGGCGGAGTGAGTACGATGGCGGTGTCAGGCTGGTTGGGCGGGCCGACAGTGACCCATCGCAGCTGCTCGTAGCCGACGTCTTTGCGGACCTCGAAACCGAGCACGTCACAGTAGAAGGCAACGGATGCCTCGGCATCCGTATGTGGCAGGAAACTGGCGTTGATCGTGATATCCATGTCCCTCACGCTATCGACCCCGGTCGCCGAATGCTTCTCGATTCCTGATCGGTCTCGTCGCCTGCTTCTCGATCCACGAGGGGATGCCGGGGCCCAGGTTCGGTCTCCTCCGATACTCGCGAGGAGAAATCCCGACAAGTTCCGAGAAGCGTGTGCTGAACGTGCCCAGGGACTGAAAACCCACCTGGAAGCACACTTGAGTGACGCTGAGATCCCCTCGTCGCAGCAGTGCCATGGCCCGTTCGATCCGTCGGGTCATCAGATAGGAGTACGGAGACTCCCCGAATGCTTCACGGAAGCACCGGCTGAGATGACCGGAAGACATATGCACTCCGGCCGCAAGCGCGGCGACATCGAGAGGTTTCGCGTACTCCCGATCAATGCGGTCGCGTACCTTGCGCATGAGTATCAGCTCGCGCAGCCTCGCATCGTCGACGGTAGTCACACCACGATCCTGTCACGACCTCAAAGACGGTTAGGGGCGGAGCGGCTCTTCCCTCGGCGCTACTGCGCAGCGAATCCGCTCACATCGCCGACGAGGCGCGTGTTATCGGCAGGAACCGGGTCGATCGCTGCCTGGGCGACCTCGGCGGCGAATTCCGCGACGTTGTAGAGCTTGCCCGCCGACTCGCGGCGCTCGGAGATAGCGCCCGGGTTCGCTCGTTCGAGGAGGGTCGCCGTTATCGTGCCCTCGATCATGTCGCCGGAGACCACCGTGAAGCCGATCCCCTTCTCAGCCAGGTCCGGGATGCGCTCCCGGAGAGCATCTTCGCCCGCGCGCTTTGACAGTGCGACCGGGAGATACTCAGGCATGGTTGGCGTGGTGCGGATGAAGTGCGCTTGATGGCTGGTGACGAACACGACGCGCGAGCCATCGCCGAGAAACGGCGTCGCAGCGGCCAGCACATTCAGCTGCGCGTCGCGGTTGAGAGTCAGTGCGTAATCCTCAGCCATACCGGACTCCATGCCACCCGATGCGTTCAGCACAAGGATGTCGAGCCGACCGAACTCGTTTCTCACCGCATCGAACATGTCAGAAACGGATGCCGGATCCGTCAAGTCCGCTCCGACCACGAGAGCGCGGCGACCCAACTCGCGTAGCTCGTTCGCCAACTTCTCGGCACGCGGCGCTTTGTTGCGGTAGTTGATGACGACATCGGCGCCGGCCTCAGCGAAATAGCGCACGGTGTCGGCGCCGATCCCTCGCGACGAACCGGTGACAAGGGCAACCTTGCCATCGAGGGAACCTGCGGGAAGAACGTCGGCCACTGTGACTCCTAGATGTGCGCTGAGCGCCGCGAGCACGCGGCTCCCCCAGATTATCAAGCGGCGTTCACGCTCCCCTCCATCCGCGCCACAGAGCGTGATAGGTTGACCGCAAAGGAGGCCATATGAACCCCAACCCCGTCTTCTTCGACATGATCGCGAACTGGGTTTGGATCGGCTGGATTGTGCTGATCGCAGCGTTCCTCGTGATCGAGATGCTTTCCCTGGACTTCACCTTCTTGATGTTGAGTTTTGGCGGAGTTCTCGGTCTGCTTTCCGGCCTCGTCGGCGTGCCTCTGTGGGGTCAAGTGCTTATCGCTGCGGCTGCGGCCGCGTTGTTCATCCTCTTCCTGCGTCCTCCGTTGCTTCGCAGGCTTCATCGAGGTGAGGATCCGACGAAATCCAATCTCGACGCGCTCATCGACAGCCGAGGCGTCGCCGTGCAGCAGATCACTCAGATGTCAGGGCAGGTCAAACTCAGCAACGGTGACACCTGGACTGCCCGCACCACTGCACCCGTTGCGATACCAGAGGGATCGACAATTTCAGTCACCTCCATCGACGGTGCCACCGCCCTCGTCCGACCCGTCAACGACTAGGAGAACAAATGAACGAGCCATCGTTCGTGCCTGCCGCGATCACCTGGATCCTCGTCCTCGCAATCATCATCTTCGTCGTGGTGATGATCGCGCGCTCGATTCGCATCATTCCCCAGGCCACAGCAGGAATTGTCGAGCGCCTTGGTCGCTACCACAAGACGCTCTCCCCTGGTCTGAACATCCTCGTCCCGTTCATCGACCGACTCCGACCGCTCATCGACATGCGCGAGCAAGTCGTCTCCTTCCCCCCGCAACCGGTGATCACCGAAGACAACCTCGTCGTCTCTATCGACACCGTCGTCTACTTTCAGGTCACAGACGCGAGAGCTGCAACCTATGAGATCGCCAACTATCTCGGTGCGGTGGAGCAGCTCACCACAACCACGCTGCGCAACGTTGTCGGCGGTCTCAATCTCGAAGAAGCACTCACCAGCCGCGATAACATCAACGGCCAGTTGCGCGTCGTCCTCGACGAAGCCACCGGAAAGTGGGGCATCAGGGTGGGACGCGTCGAGCTCAAGGCGATCGACCCGCCGGCCTCTATCCAGGATTCGATGGAGAAGCAGATGCGCGCAGAGCGCGACCGCCGCGCCGCAATCCTCACTGCCGAAGGCTCGAAGCAGTCGCAGATCCTCGAGGCCGAGGGGCGGCGCCAGGCATCCATCCTCCAGGCGGAGGGTGAGAAGCAGGCCGCTGTGCTTCGCGCGCAGGGTGAGGCTGAGGCGATCCAGAACGTGTTCAACGCCATCCACCAGGGCCAGCCTGACGACAAACTCCTCGCCTACCAGTACCTCCAGATGCTGCCGAAGATCAGCGAGAGCCCTTCGAGCAAACTGTGGATCGTCCCGAGCGAACTCACCGAAGCACTGAAAGGCATCGGCGGTGCGTTTGCTCCCAAGCAGGGGCCAACGAACGCATCCGGCGCGTGACACACCCGTACTTCGAGAAGGCGGCAACGCCCAGGGTCCTTGCCCATCGCGGTCTCGTGACAGCGCAGGGCAGGGACTCCGGGGTGTGGGAGAACACCGCTGCAGCGTTTGCGGCGGCCCATGCAGCCGGGGTCGCATTTATCGAAACCGATTGCCACGTCACAGCCGACGGTGATGTGGTGCTCCTGCACGACCCAACGCTCGACCAGCTGACCGGTGATCAGCGCACCGTGGCGCAGGTGCGTACCAGAGAACTCGTCGACATCTTCGCCGATCACGGCGGGCTGCTCACCGTCGGCGAAGCACTCGATGCCTTCCCCGACGTCCGATTCAATATCGATGTGAAAGCGGATGCTGCGGCGCCACGAATCGGCCCGCTCATCGCACCGCATACTCATCGAGTGCTGCTGACAAGTTTCTCTGATGCGCGCCGGCGAACGGCGGTGGAATCCACCATGCGCGCGGGTGCCAGCATCCGCCCTGCCACCTCAGCCGGCAGCAGCACCACCGCGGCTGTCGTGGCGTTGTCGTCTTTGCGCCTCTCCCCCGCTCACTTGCTTCGCGCGATCGATGCGCTGCAAATACCTGAACGCCAATACGGCGTGCGTGTGGTGACGCCCGCGCTGATTCGTTCGGCGCACAACGCCGGAGTCGAAGTTCATGTGTGGACGATCAACGACCCAG
Source organism: Microbacterium sp. (assembly GCA_047605925.1). GTDB lineage: Bacteria > Actinomycetota > Actinomycetes > Actinomycetales > Microbacteriaceae > Microbacterium. Next base: position 34,279 of record JASGEY010000014.1, on the reverse strand, counting down.
ACGACATGGTTCGACTCGTGGATGCCGGTGCAGACGGCATCGTCACGGACCGAGCCGACCTCGCCATCACCGTGCTCGGCGCGAGTTAGGATGACGCGCTGAGATTACACTGTGAATCCGCGCAGGAAAGCGTCTTCTCGGATGAAGCGCACAGACTGGAGCGTTATACCTGACTGCGACGAGAGGACCACACAATGGCAGATCGCAGCCTTCGCGGCATTCGACTCGGCGCCCAGAGCCTACAGAGCGAAGAGGGCGTTGTTTTCATGGAGCGCCGTGAAACCACCTATTCCTGTGATGCGTGCGGCAACGACACGACCCTGATGTTCGCCGCCGACGCTGAGCCTCCCCAGACCTGGGAATGCCGCACCTGCGGAGCAGACGCGCGACTGAAGGTGGACGGCGAAGCCGTCACCCTGGACACGACCGATGAGAAGGCTGCACGCACGCACTGGGACATGCTCATGGAGCGTCGTACCCACGCCGAGCTTGAGGAGCTCCTCGAAGAGCGGCTCGCGTTCCTGCGCGAACGCAGAGGCGCAGGCGAGGATCTGACCCGTCAGAAGATCGGCGCCTAAGCGCGACGGGCGCGCCACCAACCGGTGAGCAACGCACCCACCCCGCCCCACAACAGCACCAGCTGAATCCAGGGGCCGAGAACCACCCCCGCCGTGAGGCCGGAGCGCAACTCGACATCGTCGATCAGCGCTCCGGCCTCATCAGCGTTAAGACGTGCGGCCGTCGTGCCGTCGTACCGGATCACCTGACTCGCGCCGACTGTCGAGATGTTCACCACGCTGCGCCCTGTCTCGATCGCGCGCATGCGGGCAAAGGACAACTGCTGCAGATTCTCGTCGGTTCCGCGGAAGTCCGCGTTATTCGTCTGGAACACGAGTACCTGCGCGCCGTCGACGATGCCCTCACCGATCACATCGTCATAGATCACATCGAAACAGATGGCCAAGCCGACCTTCACCCCGTTGACATCGACGATCGGCGGGTTTGTGCCAGGCGCGTACTCACGCCCGATTAGCCCGATCAGATCGGGGACGAGCGCACGGTAGAAGGCGCGATCGGGAACGTACTCGCCGAAGGGCACCGGGTGACGTTTATCGTGAACCTGCTGCGCCGAGCCATCGGCATCCCAGAGCATCGAGGTGTTGAAGTACTTCTTATCTCGACCGGTCGCCGCGTTGGCGAGCAGCGGCGCCCCGATGGCATTCGCGATGCGCATCATCCGACGAGCGGTCGACGGATCCGCGAAGGGGTCGCGTTCCACACCGCCTTCCGGCCAGACCAGCAGATCGATGTCCTCCCCGTACAGCGGCTCGGTGGCCGCGGTCTGCGCCTCGATCACGGAGTACGGCTCGCGTTCGTCGAAGTACCCCGTTGGGCCGTTGCCTTGCACTGCGGCGATGCGCATCGACCCGCCGGCCGATGTCGGAAACAGCGGTGTGCAGACCAGCACGAGAGTCAGAGCGGCGGGTACGATCAGGCGCAGCGGACGTCTCAGCAGACCGGTACGTGCGCACTCCAGCAACATCGCGGGCACAAGCACCATCAGGAAGCTCAACCCGCTCACACCGATCCATGACGATACAGGCGCTAGCGGGCTCTCCGCCTGGCTCATCCCCAAGCGTGCCCAAGGGAACCCGCCGTACGGCCAGGTGCCGAGGAACAGCTCGCGCCCCACCCACAGCGCCGCGACCACCGCAGGGAACACGATGAGGCGCCCTGACGGCCCGGAAAACGCCTTCGGGAGCCAGCGGTACGCCAGGGTGAGTGGGATCGATGCAAGAGCCGTCAGAGCGCCCTCGACCACGCTGAGCGCGATCCACGGGATGGGGCCGAGATACCGCGATGTCCAGGAGACGAGGAGGGCGAAGAAAAGGATGCCGTAGACGAGACCGACTGCCAGGGCACCCAACGCTCTGCGCCCGACCAACGACAGCAATAGGAGCGCGACGGCTGGAAAAGCGGCGATCCAGAGAGAAGGACCCGGGTAGGACACGCGCATCAGTAGGGCCGCCGCTGCGGCGGCGCACAGCGCAATACGCAGTGAGAGCAGCGGGCGCGAAAGAGAGACAGAATCGGACATCGATCGCGCAGTCACATCGAGGAGTAAGCGACGATGCCGCGGCGAACGCCGTCGAGAGCGGTGCGAGCGGTTCGAGCGAGAACCGCATCCTCGGCGACCACGGAGAGCTGATCGAGCAGATCGATCGTCTGCTTCGCCCACCGAACGAAGTCGCCAGCAGCCATGTCGGCGTCGATGAGCACCCGATCAAGAGCGCCGCCGCGCGCCCACGAGTGCATCGCCCCGGCCAAACCGGCGGCGAGCGGTTCGGTGCCTGGCAGGTGGTGATCCTTTTCAATTTCGTCGAGTTGCGCCCACAGCGTTGACGTCTTGTCGTACGCAATACGGAAAGCGCCCCGAGGGAGGTGGCGCTCACCCGCGTTCGCTTCATCGCGGCGCGGTTCGTACACGAGGCAACAGGCCATAGCGGCCAGTGAAGGCGCATCGAGCCCATGCCAGAGCCGTTGCCGCAACGACTCAGCGACAAGGAGGTCGCGCTCCCCGTAGATGCGTCTCATCGTGCGACCGGCATCCGTCAGCGCCGTCTCTCCGTCGATCTCGGCGAGATAGTCCAGACTCTCAAGCACCTCGACGACTCGGTCGAATACGCGAGCGACGGTGCCGGTGCGGGTCTCGATCTGACGGCGGATGCGGTCGGTCTGCCGTTTGAGCTTCCAATAGCGCTCCGCCCATCGAGAATGCGCCTCACGGTCGGGGCAACGATGGCATCCGTGTCGCTGGAGCTGGCCGCGCAGCGATTGGATGCGCTTCATCCGCTTGTCCCTGGCCGATCGTGTGCCATGCGCGTCCTGACGATTCTTCTTTTCGAGATCGCTGAGTTCGCGGCGCAGAGCGCCGTATTCGATAAAGTTTCCGTGCTCGCACTCCATCGCCTCCTGATAGCCGGCCAGCGACTGCTGAGCATCGCGCACCTGGCGGGCGAGACCCACAACCGCACGGTCTGCCTGGAACTGCGCGAAAGAGGATTCGAGGATCTCCCGCGCCCTGTTTTTGCCGAACAGGTCGATGAGGTTGACGGCCATGTTGTATGTGGGTCGAAAGCTCGAATTCAGCGGATAGGTGCGACGCGACGCGAGGGCGGCGACCGACTGCGGATCCATTCCCTCTGTCCACTGCACGACCGCGTGCCCTTCGACATCGATGCCACGTCGACCAGCGCGCCCGGTGAGCTGGGTGTATTCCCCCGATGTGATGGCGACACGCGCTTCGCCGTTGAACTTCTCCATCTTCTCGAGCACGACAGTGCGCGCGGGCATGTTGATTCCCAAAGCGAGTGTCTCTGTAGCGAACACGGCCTTGACGAGCTTGCGTTGGAAGAGCTCCTCGACAACCTCCTTGAAGGCCGGCAGCAGACCAGCGTGATGGGCCGCCACCCCTCGTTCGAGGTTATCGAGCCACTCCCAGAACCCCAGCACGCCCAGGTCTTCATCGTGGAGGCTTCGCGTGCGGTCCTTGGTGATCGAGCGAATCTGGGAACGCTCTTCCGGGGAGGTGAGCTGCAGTCCTGACCGGCGTATCTGCTGCACCGCAGCGTCGCAGCCAACCCGGCTGAAGATGAAGAAAATCGCCGGCAAAAGGTTTGCTCTCTCGAGCAGACGCACCACTTCTGGCCGGTCGACGCGCTCGATACGCCGTGCATCGGGCCGACGTCCCCCACGGTGCGCGCGCTGCGGGTGCCGCCCGGCGTGCCGATCGCTGCGATAGGACTGCGCCGAACGGTTGTTCTCGTAATTCGACCCGGTGAATGAACGGATGCGCATCAGTTCCTGGTTCACCGTGGTCGTTGCGAATCCCGCGCGCTCATCGAACAGCGGCAGCAGATCATCACGCACAAGCACATGTTGCTCAAGCGGCACAGGACGGGTTTCCGAGACGATGACCTCGGTGTCTCCTCGCACCGTGTCGAGCCAATCCCCGAACTCTTCGGCGTTCGACACCGTCGCGCTCAGCGACACGAGGCGTACGTGCTGTGGCAGATGGATGATCACCTCCTCCCACACCGCGCCGCGAAAGCGATCGGCGAGATAGTGGACCTCATCCATCACGACATACCGCAGATCACGGAGAGCAGCGGAGTCGGCGTAGATCATGTTGCGCAGCACTTCGGTTGTCATTACCACGATGCGCGCTGAACCATTGATGTTCGTGTCACCTGTGAGCAGCCCTACCTGGTCGGCTCCGTACACGCTTGCCAGTTCGCGGAACTTCTGGTTCGACAGTGCCTTCATCGGTGTCGTGTAGAAGGCCTTCTCCCCCGGCGTCTGCATCGCCAAGTGGATCGCGAACTCGCCAACGATGGTCTTGCCCGCCCCGGTCGGTGCTGCCACGAGAACGCTCTTCCCGTGCTCGAGTGCTTGACATCCTGCGAGTTGGAAAGGATCGAGTTCAAAGCGTTGGCGTGCGGCGAAGACGCGAGTGTGCGGATGCGCTGCTGCTTCACGGGCCGCAGAAAAGCGCTCTGACGGCGAGCTCATGCGGCGTCCGGTAGGAGGCGTGCGGCTTTATCGCGCTTGGCGCGCCGTCGGTCGAACAAGAGCGACACGAACGCTGCGGCGAGGTAGAGCACAATCAGGATGCCGGCGAGCAAGAACATCGAGAAGATATCGGCAGCCGGTGTGGTGATGCCGGCGAAAACGCAGGCAATGAGGATCGCAATGCGCCAGCCCTTGAGAATCGCCCGGCCGCTCATGACACCTGCGATGTTAAGCGCCACCAGGAAAACTGGAAGCACGAAGGAGACTCCGACCACGAGCACGAACTTGAACATGAAGTCGTAGTACTGCTGGGCATCGAAGTAGTTCACGCCCCCGGCAGGGACGAAGGTCGACATGATCTCGATGACGTGCGGAGCGACAAGAACGGCAACGTATGCGCCTGCGAAGAACAGCGGAATCGCCGCGCCGACGAAGCTGAGCGTGTAACGGATCTCCGTGCGCGTGAGACCCGGCATGATGAAGGCCCACACCTGCCACAGCCAGACAGGTGCCGAAAGGAGCAAGCCGATGGCAAGGGCGATCCGCATCCGCAGATCGAAACCGGAGGAGACAGACGAGAAGACCAATTGAGCGAAAGGCGTCTCTGTTCCACGCTGCATATCGAGGATGCGGATCGGCTCCGTGATGTACCAGATGATCGGATCGGTCACGAAGAACGCGATGACCATACCAACGGCCAAGCCGACCACCGCGATGATCAGTCGCTTGCGCAGTTCAATGAGGTGCCCCGCAAGCGTCATCCTCCTCTCACGAGGTGGTCGCGCATCGGAGGCGGTGGACGTTCTAGCCACGCCTATGAGGTGTGCGGCGGGGTATCGGTGCGCGGTGCCTCGGGAGGGACAGAGCCACCTGCGGCATCGGTTGCCGGTGCGCTCTCGGCATTCTCAGCGGCATCCTCCGCCTTCATCGCCTTCATCTCACCGCGGAAGACGCGAGCCGATTGGCCGACGCTCTTCGCCAGGGCCGGGAGTTTGGCGGCACCGAACAGGAGCAGAATGATGATGAGGATGATCCACAGGTGGGGACCCGTAAAAAGATTGCCCATGAGAAGTTCTCCTCGCTGATTTCTGCCAGTCTACCCGCCGTTACCGGCGTCCTGGTCGAGGTAAAGGGCGAGTCCTGCTGCTGCCCATTCTCGCGCGGCAGTCCTGGCGATTCGCGGTTCCAGCACCTCGAGTGCCCCGCCGAAGCGTGCCGCGAGGCGCTTGACGCTCCGGGGATCGGCAAGGTGGAGCTTGGCATCAACCACACCTGAGTGAGCCTCAGCGCCCTCAGCAGAGAAGAAAGACCCGAGCAATGACACGAACCGCTCGGGGACGCGCACCGTCACTTCTCCCTCAGCCTCGGAGATGGCGAAGGCATCTGGAAGGCTGTCACTGCGATGGGCGATCGGTATGTCCGTCAGGCGAGGCTCGCTCACCCGATCAAGGTGGAAAGTCCGCATCGCCCGTCGCAGATGACACCACCCCTGCAGATACCACTGGCCATTCGTGATCAGCACCTGCACTGGATCGACCGTGCGTGTGGTCGGCGCAGCATCCGGCGCCTGATAAGTGAATGAGACAGCGAAGCCGTCTTGAACGCCCCTGGCCACTACCGTACGAACCTCATCGACGGCGGTGGGTGCGACGATCACGTCGGCTGGCGTGTCAGCAGCGCCGCGTGAAAGCTTGGCGATGAGTCCCTGCACGAGGCCGCTGTCGGAAACAGCCGGAACCGCCGCCACCATCTGCAGCCCCGCGAGCAGCGCGGCTGCTTCGCGAGCGGTGAAGCGCGGTACGCGCCGTAAGGCGACGTCGTTCGTGATCTCGATGATGTCCTCATCGTCAAGGAGATCCCAATTGATGTCGAACATCTCCTGCGGTTGCTGCCAATAGCCGGATTCGCCGGGGAGCCCAATTACGGTGAGCTTCTCGACCATGGATCGCATCTCCTCGCGGCCGACGCCGAACTCGGAAGCCGCCTCGTCGAGGGACACCTGACCGCGCTCGAGAAGGTACGGCACGAGCGTGAGATACAGCCGAACGCGGTCAGAGGCCAGTAAGGACTTGGATTGCGCACTCATCGGCGCATCTCGCCATTCGCATCGACCACCGCACGAAGTCGAGCGATCACCGCATCCCGCAGTTCCTCCGGTTCGACCACTCGTACTTCAGGACCGTACGAACACAGTTCGTCGGCGAAGATATGCACGTCGACATACGGCACCCTGAATCCTTGTGCTGCGGGTGTCGCGCGTCGGCCCAGCCGCAGAGATGCCTCAGTGCCAGGGGTGATCTCAAGCAGCGCGGAGTTGTTCGCAGCAACCTCTGTGAGACCGGCCAGTGCCCGCTCGCCTGCGCCGATGCGCAGTTCAGGGTCAAACGACGCGTTCGTGATGGTGACGGCACTGACGATGCGACTGAGCAAGAACGTGCGGTCGCCTTCGACCTCGACATCGATGCCGAACACGTGCCAGCGTGCTTCAAAGTCAATGAGCGCGAGTGGACGGATGCGACGTGTGCGCGCAGTGTCCTCTCCCGGTTTCAGGTACTCAAAGCTGACGACGCGGCTCTTTTCAATTGCCTCCTGGAGCGGTGTGAACGCAGCATCCTGTGCCGTGATCCGCGGGGCAAATCCGATGATCGGCTCGTCGCCATCGATCCCGAGTGCACGAATCTTGCGCACACCTGCCAGCGCGTCGCCTGAGGCTGATTCGGCGCTCCAGACGCTGCCGGCCAACTGAAGCACCGCCAGTTCTGCTGGTGTGAAATTGATGTCCTCCGGCAGGTTATATTCCGCCTTCGGAATGCGATAGCGCGCCTCCCGGAGATCGTTGGGATCGGATGCATCACCGATCGTCTCCACCGGAACACCGAGCGTGCGCAGCTCATCCTTGTCACGTTCGAACATCTTCTCAAGCGCGTCGATACGCACCCCGGCTTCAGCTCGTTGACGATATCCGGAGACGTTATCGAGGATCTGCTGTTTGGTGAGCCCGATCTGGGTCGCCATGAGCGCCACGACGAGATTCGTCAGTCGCTCCTCCGCGGGGATCCCGGCTGCCATCATTGCTGCTGTGGCGCCGCTGGAGAGATTCCGAGGATGTCGATGACGATGACCTGCGCCGACGTCGAGTCGTCGGCCGCAGGCGTGACGATCAGGAGCTGAGACCCGACGGTCGCGCCGACCATCTCCGGAAGCGGCGCGGTGACGACCGAGGACGAACCCCAGCTTTTACCAACAACGCTCTTGTCATCCCAGTTGAGGACCGTGTGGTTGACGATGACGTAGTCGTCTTCCTCCACCATAGAACCGTCGCCCTTTATCAGAGTCTGCACGACCGTGTCGCTCGGTGCATCGGTGTCGGGGATGATCACTCCCGGTGTGCCGTCTGGTGCCCGCACTACGGTGGGCAGACCGCGCGCGTCGTTGAACTGCGCAGCACCTTCAGCCTTCGACAGGAAGACCTCGGCGATGTCGAAGACGATAACCACCGTTCCCACGTCGGTCGTTTGCCCCAGGTCCTCTGAGGTCAGCAGGCCAACAACGCGGCTTCCGCCTGTGGCGCACTGCAAGACGTCGCTGAGTGCCGGAGCGACCTCGCTCCAGTAGGCGATATCGTGCGGCTGAGTCGTCGAGGCATCGTACCCGGTGGTCTGAAGCTTCTCGCCAGTTGTGCCGTCGAACACCGTGACGTATGCGAGGAACGGTTGGTTGACGCCGACAATCGCCTGCCCGTCGCCCACGACCGCATCCGCGAAAGCTGTCGATGTCGCCTTCACTGGCGCGTACACCTCGACCTCGGGCTCCGTTCCCACCTCTCCAGAGGTACTGACAGCTTCGGCGAGTGAGGTCGTCGCGTGTGCGGCACGATCGCAGATCGCGCCCTCGAACGTCGGCGCAGAGGTGCACCCCGTCAGGGCGAGAACGGCAAGGCTGAGGGATGCCAGAGCAGCGGAGGTTTTACGCACGGGTTCAAGCATATTCCGTCGTCGCGTCCGATTCGCGCGATGCCGCGGCAAGGCGAGCCCCTTCGGCAGCTTTGGCGGCCTCTCTGGCGCGCTTGCGGAGGTTCTTGTCTGTGATCTCACGGTCGCCGACCGCGCCAGGTGTCCACAGTTCGACATCGTCATCACCGTAACTCGTTTTTGACGCTCTGCGCTTCAGCGTTGGCAGCACAGTCCCGGGAGCGAGCCTTCGGGCAGTCAGCAGAAATCCGGTGTGCGCCACCATTCGGTGGTCCGGACGAACCGCAAGGCCCTCCACGTGCCATCCGCGCACCATCGTCTCGGAGGCATCAGGGTCGGTGAACAGTCCGGTTGTGCGGATGTATTCCGCAACCCGCGAGAGCTGAGTGGCAGTTGCCACATAGCAGAGCACCACTCCCCCAGGAGTCAGAGCGTCGGCGACGGCATCCATGCATTCCCAGGGAGCAAGCATGTCGAGCACGACGCGATCGACCGTGCCCGCATCGAACCGTGTCGGCAGCTCCTCAGCGAGGTCGCCGACAACGACCTCCCATGTTGACGGCGTCCGACCAAAGAAGGTCTCGACGTTGCCCCGTGCGACATCCGCGAAGTCCTCCCTGCGCTCAAACGAGACCAGACGACCATCTGAGCCGATGGCGCGCAGCAGCGAGAGCGACAGCGCACCGGATCCCACTCCTGCCTCCACAACGACAGCGCCGGGGAAGATGTCTGCCTGCATGACGATCTGCGTCGCATCCTTCGGGTAGATGATCGCGGCGCCCCTGGGCATCGACATCGCGAAATCGCGCAGCAAGGGCCGTAGCGCGAGGTAGTCGTGGCCTGAGCTGTTCTGCACGACCGAGCCGTCCGGTAGACCGATCAGGTCGCGGTGATGCAGAACGCCGTGGTGCGTGTGCAGTTCGCCGTCGACACGCAGTGTCACGGTGTGCAGGCGGCCTTTCGGGCCGGTCAGTTGCACACGATCTCCCTCGCGGAACGGTCCGCTGGGGCGGTATCCGACTGTGTCGGTCATCGGGAAGCTCCTGTCAGGGCACTCTGGCGCATGAAGAGGTCGATCATGTCTGAGGTGTCGCGCTCAGCGAGGGTTGGCCACAGCTCGTGGGCGCCCAAGCCTGCCAGAGAGACGATGTGAGGCACCCCAAGCGTCACCGCCCCTGAGGCAAGGCCAGAGCGGATGCCGGTCGGAGAATCTTCGATCACAACGGTGTCGGCGATATCGACACCGAGCAGCGCTGCAGCTTGCAGGTACGGCTCCGGGTGAGGCTTCGTATTCTCGACATCGTCACCAGCGACAACAACGTCGAACGCCGTGAAGTCAATGAGGTCCACAACGCCGAGAGCCATGCGGCGTAGCGACATTGTGACCAGGCCAGTGCGGATACCAGCGTTGCGCAAATCGCGCAGCAACTCTCGCGCTCCAGGACGGAAGGGCACTCCTTGAGTGCGCAGTGCCTCCTGCACGTCGTCCGTGAGGCGCGAGATGATCGCCTCGGGGTCCATATCCACACCTGCGCATTGCAGGATAAGAGCGCTGTCCATGAGCCCGTTGCCAACCAGTTGCAGAGCGTCTTCGTGGGTCCAGGAGCCTCCATGCGACTCGACCAGAGCGGTCTCCGCCGCCATCCAGTACGGCTCGGTGTCGACGAGCGTTCCATCCATGTCCCAGAGGACTGCGCCAAGCTGTCTGCTCACCGAACCATGTTAGCCGTGGCTTGCGCCACCAGGTTTCAGTGCGCACTAGCCTGGAGAGACACCTGCCGCGTCGTCACGAAGGGAGCCAACGGTGGATGTTCTCGGCTCGCGCATCATCATCGCTGCCTTCGACGGCTGGAACGACGCAGGCGAGGCCGCGAGCGGAGCGGTCGCCGTGCTGCGGGCGATGACGGACTACGAGCTAGTGCACTCAATCGATCCCGAACTGTACTTCGACTATCAGTACACGCGCCCCGCGACCAAGTTGGACGGTGACGGGCGCCGCCGACTTACGTGGCCGGCGGCCGGGCTGTGGCGACCCCGCGTCACAGGGAATGGCCCCGAGTTCTGGCTTCTCACTGGTGTCGAACCTGCCCGCACCTGGCAGGCCTTCGCCGCCGAGTTCATCGACATCGCGCTGCGCGACGATGTCACCGGGTTGGTCACGCTTGGAGCGATGCTCTCAGACGTGCCGCACACCAGGCCTATCTCGATCTTCGCTTCGAGTCAGAACGACGAGGTGCGCGAGGCCTACGGCCTCGAGCGATCGTTGTACGAGGGGCCGGTCGGAATCCTCAGCGTATTCGAGCACTTCGCGGAGAACGCCGGCATTCCCACCGCCACCTTATGGGCCAGCGTTCCGCACTACGTCGCTTCGGCGACGCCCTCCCCCAAAGTCTCGCTCGCACTGCTCGACCGCCTGGAGGAGCTCACCGGCCTCGATGCTCCTCGCGATGCGCTGCGCACCGAAGCTGCCGCGTGGGAGGCTTCGATCGATGCTGCGGCGGCCGACGACGAGGACATGGCCGAGTACATCCGCCAGCTTGAGCGCACCCGTGACACCTGGGATTCGCCCGAAGCATCCGGTGACGCAATCGCGCAGGCCTTTGAGCGTTACCTGCGTCGCCGAGGAGACGGACCCGGCGACCTCAAGCGGTGAGGACGCCAGTGCCGAGCAGCACCAGGAGCGCCGTTCCGAGCAGCACCCGATAGATCACGAACGGCAGGAAGCTGCGCTTGGAGATCCAGTTCATGAAGAACGCGATGACCGCGAGCGCGACGACGAAAGCGATGCCGGTGGCTGCGAGAGTCTCGCCGAACGAGAAGTGCTGGTTCGGCTCGCCCCAGCTCTTGTAGATCTGGAAGAATCCGCTGCCGAAAACGGCCGGAATCGCGAGCAAGAATGCGTATCGGGCGGCCGCAGCTCGCTCATATCCGAGGAAAAGCCCCATCGTGATGGTGCCGCCAGACCGGGAAACTCCTGGGATGAGCGCAAGGGCCTGCGCGAACCCATAGGCGATGCCGTGCGGGTAGGTCAGGTCGTTCAGGTTGCGCCGCTTCTGTCCGACATGATCGGCGATTCCCAACAGGATGCCGAAGACGATGAGCATGACAGCGACGACCCATAGCGACCGCAGGACGCTCTCGATCTGATCCTGGAAGAGCAGTCCGAGCACGACGATCGGGATGCTGCCGAAAATGATCAACCACCCCATGCGCGCATCAGGATCATTGCGTGGCACGCGGCCGGTGAGCGAACGGAACCACTGCGAAATGATGCGCACGATGTCACGCCAGAAGAACACGATAACGGCGGCCTCTGTGCCGATTTGCGTGATCGCGGTGAAAGCTGCGCCTGGATCCTCGCCCGAGGGAAGGAAGCCGCCAACGATGCGCAGGTGTGCGCTGGACGAAATGGGCAGGAACTCGGTGAGTCCCTGGACGATGCCGAGAAGGAGGGCTTCGAGCAGGTTCATACGGGGCTTTCTGTGCGGGACGGCGCAGGAGGGAGTCGGGCGCTCAGTACGAGCGCAGCAGATCGGCCAGCACCTGCTGGCCGAAGACAAGTGAGTCTACGGGTACTCTCTCATCGACTCCGTGGAACATGCCTGTGAAATCGAGATCGGCGGGCAGCCGCAGCGGGGCAAAGCCATAGCCGGTGATCCCGATGGAGGCGAGAGCCTTGTTGTCGGTGCCGGCGCCGAGGAGGTACGGGATCACCGGCACTCCGGGATCGTGCGCGTTGATGCTCGCGACCATGGCCTCGACCAGGCCGCCGTCGAACGGCGTCTCCATTCCGATGTCCTGCACGACGATCTCGATCGCGACATCGTCGCCGACGATGCGCTGCAGCTCGGCGAGCACGTCCTCCTCCGTGCCGGGGATCACGCGCACGTCGACCAGCGCCTCCGCGCGCTCGGGGATGACGTTGTGCTTGTACCCGGCTGTCAGCGCGGTCGGGTTCGCGGTGGTGCGGAAGGTGGAGCGCAGGAAGGCCTCGGCCGGTCCGGATGCCGCGGCCAGCGCATCCGGATCGTCCAGCGAGCGGCCGGTGAGTTCGCCGAGCCCTTCGAGAAGCGCCTTCGTCGTGTCGGTGAGGTGGATCGGCCAGCGGGTGCGTCCGATCGCGGCGACGGCCTCCGCGAGCGTGGTGACGGCGTTGTCGTCGTGCAGCCGGCTGCCATGGCCCGCCCGGCCTTTCGCGACCAGGCGGATCCAGATCATCGCCTTCTCACCGACCTGCAGCAGGTAGGCGCGACGGTCGTCGACCGTGATGGAGTAGCCGCCGACCTCGCTGATCGCCTCTGCGGCGCCCTCGAACCACTCGAGCCGATCCCGGACGACGAGCGCCGATCCCTCCACTCCTCCGTTCTCCTCGTCGGCGAAGAACACCAGGATCAGATCGCGCTCCGGCTGTTCCCCGGCCCGGAGGATGTCGGCGACGGCCGTGAGGATCATCGCGTTCATGTTCTTCATGTCGACGGCGCCCCGCCCCCACAGCATCCCGTCCGCGACCAGGCCGGCGAAGGGATCGACGGTCCAGTCCTCGGCGACAGCCGGCACGACGTCAAGATGCCCGTGCACCACGAGTGCGGGTTTGCTGCGGTCTCGGCCCGCGATCCGCGTCATCACATTCGTACGCCGTTCGATCGGCTCGTAGTACTCGACCTCGAGACCGAGACCTTCCAGGTAACGGCCGACGTACTCGGCGGCCTCGCGTTCACCCCTAGCGTTGCCCCCGCCATAGTTGGACGTGTCGATGCGGATCAGCTCGCTGGCAATGCGGACGACCTCAGGAAGCGGCTGATCATTCATGGCACCAGGCTACCGAACGACGGTGGCACGCCCGGGTGTGGATCCCGGTTTCAAGGAGTCCTCAGCCTCGTGCTAAGGTAAATCTTCGTTCGGCAACGAACATCCAACACCTGCGCGGGTGGCGGAATGGTAGACGCGCTAGCTTGAGGTGCTAGTGCCCGATAGGGCGTGGGGGTTCAAGTCCCCCTCCGCGCACAGAACGACGAAGAGCCCCGGCCGCTACGGCCAGGGCTCTTCGTGCATGTGCGAGATCAGCTGATCGCGGACGCGACCGGCAGCCCCTCCGGCACGTCCCGGTGCCGCGCAAAGACATAGCCGCGTTGCAGAAGGAATCCGCACACGTACACGGTGCTGTCGGCGACGATCTTCGCGATGATCACCGGCATTCCCCAGGCTGTGAGCAGAGCCAGCCCCGCATAGCCCGCGGCGAGCATGGCGACGGCGATGAGCCCGTATCGCACCAGTTGTCTGCGTAGGTCGCCCGCCGACGCGGCCCGGAAGACGAGCGAGCGGTTGAGAGCGAAGTTGACGGCTGCGCTGACCATTCGGGCACTGACCGCCGAGAGCAGGAGCTGCCCGCTGGCGAGGTAGAACAGCTGCAGCGCGATCACATCGAGCACGAACGACCCCATCGATACGAGCACATATCGCAGCATCGGCCGCAGCACGGCGAAGGAGTCCCGCAGCGGACGAAAGTGCGAAGACGAGTTCCCATCGAGGTACACCGTCTCGATCGGCACCTCCTTGATGGGGACGCGGCGCCGACTGAAATCCATCAGCACATTCATCTCCCATGCGAACCGCTCTCCCCCGACTGAGAGGACCTCAGGGATGCGGGAGGAAGGGATGCCTCGAAGACCGGTCTGAGTGTCGCGCACGTCCTGACCGCTGGAGGCGCGAAACAGCATCCGTGAAAACGCGTTTCCGACACGGCTGCGCAGCGGCACGTCTCCGGTGAACGCCCGCCCACCGAGAACCAGCGCGTCTCCCTGCGCAGTGACAGCCGCAACAGCCTCGATATCGTGCGGGCGATGCTGTCCATCGCTATCTGCCGTCACGACATCCTCCCCCGGCCAACGGCGGGTGATATAGCTCAATCCCCGTCGCAGAGCCGCAGCCTTCCCTGTGTTCGTTTGCTGATGCAGCACAGGGATGCCCCTCGAAGAGACATCGTCGAAGAGCGGCTGGTAGTCGTCCCCGCTGCCGTCATCGACGACCAGCATCTGGCATCCGTCTTCATCGAGAGCGTCGACGAGCTCGAGCATGCGCTCATCAGGCTCGTAAGCGGGGATCAGCACGATCATTCTGCGCTCCCTGCGATGTACAGGATGTCGCTGGTGCCGCGCTCGCCCCCGTTTGACGGCTGATTGACGACCTCGCCATTGAAATACATGGTGGACGACCCGCCGCCGTCCAGGTTGTATGCGCTGGTCGCCCCGAGCGAGAGCATGATCTCCGCAGCTTCGGTGAGGGTCGCTCCCTTGCTGTATCCCTCGTCTCGCCCATCGATGACGACGAACACCAGATGGTTGTCATCGATGACCCCGACGACAGTTCGTGGCTGGTCCCCCTGAATCGAGTGGTTTCCGAAGTTGGTGTCGATCTCGACGTCTTCGATGCCGTCGACGATCTGTCCGTCTTCGACGATCGCGGGCCCGAAGGACAGCGTGTTCCAGACGCCGGCTGCGACGAGTTCGTCGGCGGTCGTTGTCGTTTCGTCGTATATCTCGGCCGAGCCGTCGGTGTAGAACGCAAGCCCCACCCGTGCCCCCTCGTCGCGGTAAACCACGCCGTTGCGAATGACGATCCCCGTGTCGCGGAACCCGTAGTAGTCGCCATTGACCGCGAAGATCGCATCGTGGTCTTCAGCAATCTCACTCGTCGTCTCGGTGATGTTGGTGCCGAAAGCATCGCCGGCGAAGGCGGAGCGCAACGTCGTGGCGTCGGTCAGCGTCACGTCGGCGACGTAGTACGTCACGGTGTCGTCACCGCTGCCGGTAGTGATGGTCTCGATCGTGATATCTGCCTGATCCGAGGTGTACGTCGTGTCAGTAACGGTGGCATGGGTTGTTCCGGTGATGGCAGCATCGATCGACGAGTTCTCCGCTTCGTACTCTGAGACGTCGCTGATAGCGACGTGCTCGACGAGGTATCGGTCGACCGCCCAGGCGGTGCCGCCGCCCAGTGAAACCGCGACCGTGAGAGCCGAGGCAATGATGATGCGCCGCCGCCGCCGAGGTTTCGTGGCGCGGGTGAGTTCGGTGTCCATGCTCCAGAGATACTGACCCGCCCTATCACCCCCCTATCCCCTGCTTTTGCATGTCCGAAGACAGGCCAGTGAGTTCGCTGGGAGCGAGGTTCTCCGATTCAGACGGCGATCAAAGACCCGCCATAGGCCTTACATAACGTGAGGGTGCTGACTGGACATGAACTTCCGCACCGATCGAAGGAGCCTTCCGTGCCAACCCTCGTCATGATCGCCGCTGACCTTGTAGCGATCGTCATCCTCGCTTTCGGCATTTACTTCACCCGTCATCGTCGCCGCGACCTCCTCGTCGCATTTATCGGCGTCAACGTGGGAGTGCTCGCCGTCTCGGTCATGCTCGCTGGGTCCTCGGTGGCACTCGGCCTCGGCCTCGGGTTGTTCGGGGTGCTATCGATCATCCGACTCCGCTCATCAGAGATCTCACAGCGCGAGGTCGCGTACTACTTCGCCTCTCTCGCTCTCGGGCTGATCGCCGGTTTGGCTGGGACGATCTCCCCCGTCGCGCTCGGACTTATGGCCGTAATCATTGTGGCGATGTTCATCGCCGACCATCCTCGCCTACTTGCTGGTTCCCGTCAGCTCACGATGACCGTCGATCGTGCGATCGGCGATGAGACCGAACTCGCAGCGCATCTCGAGCGCCTGCTTGGAGGACCGGTGAAGCACCTCACGATCCTTCAACTCGACCTCGTCAACGACACCACCCTCGTCGACGTGCGGTATCAGGCGGCATCGGTGCGTGCAGGAGCCGTCTCTCAAGGAGTCTTGCGATGATCCCCGAACTCCCATCGATTTCGTTGGAAGAGCTCACCACCCAGGCAGCCATGCTCACACGCATCGACCGCAAGTACGCGATGACAGCTTCGGATGCCGCTGAGGTGCTCGCCGAGCTGCCGGACACCACCCGGGTACTCACGACGGGCTCGCTGCGCGAGTTCACCTACGAGTCGCACTACTTCGACACACCCGATCTGCTGAGTTTCCGAATGGCGGCCCTGGGGCGGCGTCGGCGATTCAAACTACGCACCCGCAGCTACGTCGACAGCGCAAACGCCTTTCTTGAACTGAAGACCCGTGGTGCTCGCAGCGCCACAGTGAAAGATCGCATCGAATACGGGTTCGCTCACAGAGAGGAACTGACCGACGAGGGTCGAGAGTATGCGGTGGAAGGCATCGGCGAACTCGGAATACCCGACCCCGACGACCTCGACCTGCGCCCTACGCTGGCGACCCGTTACGTGCGCACGACGTTGCTCACACCTGATGGCGGTGGCCGCGCAACGATCGACAGGGCGCTCTCCTGGGAACTCGCGGACGGGACGAGCATGACCCTTCCCGACCTGGTGATCATCGAAACGAAATCCGGCACGCGCACCGGCGATATCGACCGGCTTCTCTGGCGGCACGGCATCCGCCCCTCCACTATCAGCAAATACGGCACAGGTCTTGCCGCCCTGCGCCCCGACCTCCCCCGCAATAAGTGGGCTCGCGTCCTGAGGCAGCGATTCCACGCCGTTGGCGTAGCTGCCTGAAACGAAAGAGAGATGACCATGCGTACGAACAGAAGACTCCTCATCCCCCTGCCGCTCGCTTTTGCGGGTGTGGTGTTGGCCGGATGCTCGGCAACGGCCTCAGCCGCCACCCAGACGCAGACGGCCACGGTGGTTGCCGACGTCGAATCCTCGGTGACAGCGGAGCAAGTGCTCGCCGAGAACGACGATGCGACGACGGTGACTCCGGACGAAGTCACATCGACGATCTCGACGACCATCACGCTCTCTGGAGACACGGCCAGTGTCGACGGAGACGGCGTGAGCGTCGACGGAAGCACCGTCACGATCACGGAGGCCGGCTCTTACACGATCACTGGTTCGCTGAATGGCACTCTCGTTGTCGCCGCGCCCGATGACGCCGTCGTTGCGATCACGCTCGACGATGCGCACATTAGCAGCACCACCGGCGCCGCAATCGCCATCACAGAAGCAGAAGACGTCGTGATCGTGCTCGCAGACGGCACCTCGAACACGCTGTCGGATGCATCCTCGTACGCAGAAGACGCCGAAGTGAACGCCGCACTCTACAGCGCCGCCGATCTCACTATCAGTGGGGACGGCGCACTGAGTGTCGACGGCAACGGCAACGACGGAATCACGAGCAAGGACGATCTCAAAATCCTCAGTGGCAACATCACCGTCACCGCAGTCGACGACGCGCTTCGCGGCAAAGACTCGCTGACCGTCGAAGGCGGCACGGTATCCGTAACGGCAGGCGGTGACGGTGTCACCAGCGATCAGGATGAGGACGAGACTCGCGGATATGTGTGGATTTCTGGTGGCACCGTCGACATCACGAGCACGGGAGATGGCATCGCCGCTGTCACGGACGTCATCGTCACCGGCGGTGACATCTCCGTGACGTCCGGTGGTGGCGCTGCGGCGACCATTGCGGATGACGCTTCCGCGAAGGCGCTCAAAGGCGGCGTGTACGTTCTCGTCGAGGGCGGTACCGTGTCGGCGGATGCTGCCGATGATGCACTTCATTCAGACGGCGCGATCTACCTGAACGCTGGGACGCTCACTCTGTCATCCGGTGACGACGGCGTGCACGCCGACTCGGCTCTGTTCCTCGCCGGAGCCGACCTGACCATCGAGAACGCTTACGAGGGACTCGAAAGCGCACAGATCGACGTCTCGGGAGGCACCGTGTACGTGCGAGCATCGGATGACGGAATAAACGCATCTGCCGGGGATGGTGCCATGCAGGATGACGGATCGACGATCACGATTTCCGGTGGCGACATCACGATCAACTCGGACGGCGACGGTTTCGACTCCAATGGTTCGGCGACGATGACTGGCGGTGTCCTCACTGTGTGGGGGCCGACGAGTGATGGCAACGGCGCGCTCGACGTGAACGGCACGTTCGACATCTCCGGTGGCACGCTTTTGGCGGCTGGCAGCGCAGGCATGGCTGTTGCCCCGTCGACTGATTCTGCTCAGGGGTGGATCTTCGCCTCCGCTGCGGGTTCTGCAGGAGACACTGTGCAGATCGTGTCGAATGGAACGGTTCTCGCTGAGTACACGGCTGAGAAGAGCTTCGCCACCGTGGTGTACTCCAGTGAGGGCATCACGAGCGGTGCGAGCTACGACGTGGTCGTCAACGGCACAAAAACAACAGTGACCGCAGGCGTCGGCGGCGCTGGCGGTATGGGCGGTCAAGCACCTGGTACCGGCAAAACTGGCCAGAGCGGCCAGAGCGGCCAGAGCGGCCAGAGTGGGCAGAGCGGCCAGAGCGGGCAAAGTGGGCAAACGCCTAGCGGTGGCCAAGGAGGCAACCAGGGCAACCAGGGCGGTCAGATGCCCGGAGGCCAGGGTGGCCAGAGCGGTCAAGGGTCTTCGTCGGGTGCGCGTCGCTAGAGGACGCCGACACCGAACAGCAGACCGAGTCCGTACGTGACCGCCGCTGCGCCGAAACCGATCGCCAACTGGCGAAGGGCTCGGCGCAGCGGCGGTCCGCCGGACAGTATGCCGACCATCGCACCGGTTGACATCAGCGCGATGCCGACGAGGATGAGGGCGACAACGACAGCCGCAGTTCCCCGTAGCCCGAAGATCCACGGCAACACCGGAACGATCGCCCCCGACGCGAAGAGCAGGAAGCTGGAGATCGCTGCCGTCCAGTCGCCGCCGACGATCTCGTGCTCATTCGGCGGGGTTGTGCGGATTGGCCCGGTGGCGGTGTGCTCAACACCTGCCCGAGCCGCAGCAACGATGCGCCGTGCTCGCTGCAGGGACTCGCTTTCGCTCATACCGCGCGCGCGATACACGAGGGCCAACTCGTTTTCATCGATGTCCAGGTCACCGGCGGATGCTGCGGCATCATCGTTCGCCTCGGTGGCAGCCAGCAGTTCCCGTTGGGAACGCACGGACACGAACTCCCCCGCTCCCATTGACAGTGCGCCGGCGAGTAGTCCTGCGATCCCGCTGAAAAGGACGAATGTCCCGCTCACACCCGTCGCGCCGATGCCGAGCACGAGGGCGAGGTTGCTGACGAGCCCGTCGTTGGCACCGAAAACAGCAGCACGGAACGAGCCGGATAGTCGTCGGCGTCCGCGAGCTGCGAGGCCGCGGACGACCTCGTAGTGCACCTTTTCATCGGCACGCATCGCCGGAGTCGCCCAACTCTCGGTGTCATAGGGCGAACGCGCCTCAGCGCTCTGTGCGAGCGCGAGCACGAATATTGACCCGAAACGACCCGCCATCCAGGCCAATAAGCGTGTACGAACGCCTGCACGTGGCAACCGCGCAGGCTCTTCGCCGAGCAATGTCAGCCAATGGTGCTCATGGCGGCGCTCGGCCTCAGCAAGATTCAGCAGAATATCGCGCTCTTCGCCGACGCGCCGGGCGGCGAGCTTCTGATACACAGCGCCCTCGGCGCGCTCCTCGACCAGATAGCGCGCCCAACGACGACGATCGGCTGCGGTCGGTTCTGCTGCAGCGGCGGCTGTCATGCGCTCCTCCTGGTCTCGGACACGCTGTCAACGCTATCCGCGCCGCGCTGGCGCCGCGGTACGACGGCTGTGATTGCCAGGATTTCGGCCGCCCGAACAGTTTCCGGTTACTGAGGGCACTTCGTCTCGCTGCGCTCGCTCAGGAATCGGGGTGGCAGTCAGGACCGCACGCGTTTGCGCAGCACATCGATGCGCGACTGCAGCTGCGTGACAGTCGCCTGCGCGACAGCAGGCCCGCCGCAAATACGTCGGAGCTCAGCGTGCACCGCACCATGCGGCTCCCCTGACTGCCGAGCGTAAACACCGACGAGACTGTTCAACAGCTGCCGCTGCTCCTTGAGTGTGCGGTGCAGTGGTGCCGGAAGAGTCGTGGCCTGGGTTGGATCGGCGGTCGCCTCGCGCTTTTCGCGCAGGCGCGACTGTCGCGCTGCACGCTGCATCAGCAGTTCGTGCACGTGCTCTGGCTCAAGGAGCCCGGGAAACCCGATGAACTCCTCTTCCTCCAAAGACCCAGGCTCGGCCAGCTGCCCAAACTCTTTTCCGTCGAAAACAACCCGGTCGAAGTGAGCGATCGACGAGATCGCCTGATAGCTGAACGACCGAGTCAGTGCATCAGAGGCATCCTCCTCACGGTTTGCGCTCTCCAGCAGGGAGTCATCGAGCCCGTCAGCATCCTTGTCCTGTCGGTCGAGGACGTGATCGCGCTGCCGCTCCAACTCCCCTGCCAGCCCCATGAGCACGGGTACGTTGGGGAGGAACACACTTGCGGCCTCACCGCGGCGACGAGCCCGCACAAAACGTCCGATGGCTTGCGCGAAGAACAGCGGGGTCGACGAAGACGTGGCATACACGCCGACCGCGAGACGAGGCACATCGACGCCCTCGGACACCATGCGCACGGCGACCATCCAGCGTTCGTCGCTTGCGCTGAACTTCTCGATCCGATCCGACGCCGATGCATCGTCAGACAGGACGACAGTCGGTCGGCGGCCCGTAATCTCGTGCAGGATCTTCGCGTAGGCGCGGGCCGCAGTCTGATCCGTTGCCAGCACAAGCCCACCCGCATCAGGGATGTGGTGGCGAACCTCGGTCAAGCGGCGATCCGCAGCAGAGAGCACAGCCGGCATCCAAGACCCTTCTGGGTCGAGCGCCGTGCGCCAGGCCTGCGACGTGACATCCTTCGTATTGTCCTGCCCGAGGTGAGCTTCGAGTTCATCGCCAGCGCTGGTACGCCAGCGCATCCTGCCTGCGTACATGTGAAAAAGCACAGGACGAACGACCCCGTCGGCGAGAGCCCGGCCATAGCCGTAGCTGTAGTCCGTGCGGGAGATGCGAGCCCCCGACTCATCGGGGAAATACTCGACGAAAGGGATCGGGGCTGTGTCGCTGCGGAACGGCGTTCCGCTGAGAAGGAGACGCCGTTTCGCGGGCGCGTAAGCGTCCCGGATCGCATCGCCCCAACTGAGCGCATCGCCACCATGGTGCACCTCGTCAAGAATGACGAGGGTGTTCGCATCCTCGGTCAGATGTCGATGCACCGATGACTTCGCCGCAACTTGCGCGTACGTGACGACCACACCGTGATACTGGCGTGCCGGCGCCCAGTGGCTGTTCTTGAAGGACGGGTCGAGCCGAATGTGCACGCGGGCAGCGGCATCCGCCCATTGCGTCTTCAGATGCTCGGTGGGGGCGACGACGATAATGCGCGTGACCTCCCCCATGCGCATGAGCTCGACGGCGAGGGTGAGCGCGAAAGTCGTCTTCCCTGCACCGGGAGTCGCCGCGACCAGGAAGTCTCTCTTGTCGTCTGCGAAGTAGCGGTCGAGCGCTTCCTGCTGCCACGCCCGCAGTTTGTTCGCGGTGCCCCATGGGGCACGCTGAGGAAAGGACGGAGAAAGCATCGCTTCAACGATAAGCGGTGGCACCGACAGCAGGATGACAACGGGATGACAGCGGGATCGCACCTGCTGTTCAACAATGGCGAGTAGGCTCGCCTCTGGGCCGTCGCGATCGAACGACGGCGGCAGTTCGCGAAGGAGAGCTGGATGATCGACCAGGATTCGCCCCGGACACCGCTTATGGCCGATGAGAACCTGCACCCCTGGCGGCGCTTCGTCGCCGTCGGCGACTCGTTCACTGAAGGGATCGGAGATCCCGATCCGTCGGTGCCCGGCGGCCACCGCGGCTGGGCCGACCGTGTCGCCGAGGTGCTTTCCCAGCAGGTGGACGATTTCGCGTATGCGAATCTCGCTGTACGCGGCAAATTGATCGCCCAGATCGTGGACGATCAGATCGAACCCGCCATAAGCCTGCATCCGGACCTCGTCACGATCTGCGCAGGCGGCAACGATGTCATCCGCCCGGGCACCGATCCCGACGCGATCGCCCTACAGTTGGAAGATGCCGTTGCGCGGTTGTCAACGACAGGCGCTGCGATCGTGTTGTTCACAGGAATCGACACGGGGTTCACTCCAGTATTCCGACCATTCCGCGGCAAAGTCGCAATCTACAACGAGAACGTTCGGGCGATCGCGGATCGATACGACTGCATCGTTGCGGATCAATGGGCACTGAAGGTCGTGCAGGATGCACGGTTCTTTGACGACGACCGCTTGCATTACAACTCTCTGGGCCACCACGAGATTGCCCGTATGGTGTTGCGTGCCCTGAATGTTCCCAACGACCTCGAAGCGATGACCCCTGCGCCGATTCCGACGCGGACCTGGCGTGAAGCACGCGCCGAAGACCTTGGCTGGGCTCGGGAACACCTTGTGCCCTGGGTGCTGCGTCGTCTGCGGCATCAGTCCTCCGGAGATCACGTCGAACCCAAGCGGCCAGAGCCCGTTCCGGTCCCGCGCGTCGACGCCTTGTAGCCTCGACGCCGACCGGCATCCGCGCTCTTCGGCCTTCCTGGCTCATCGATCAGTGCCGCAGCGCCCACAGTGCGACGGCTGCGGCGGCGGCAACGTTGAGTGAGTCCACTCCCCCGGACATCGGGATCGTGACGATCGTGTCGGCACAGGATAGAGCTTTATCCGAGAGCCCATCCCCTTCGGAACCGAGCATGAGCACCACGGGGCCTGTGCGGCTGTGGGCATAGGCATCGAGGGCTACAGCATCAGATGTCAGGGCGAGAGCGACAAGTTCAAAACCGGCGCCGCGTATATCGGTGATCCCGGCATCCCAGTGTTCGAGGCGCGTCCACGGCACCTGAAATACCGTCCCCATACTCACCCGCACGCTTCGGCGATACAGCGGATCGGCGCAGTTCGGGGAGACGAGCACCGCGTCGGCTCCGAGACCGGCCGCAGCGCGGAACGCGGCACCCACGTTCGCATGGTCGCCGATTCCCTCAAGCATCAGGATCGTCGAGGCAGAAACGAGAAGCTCCGAAACCGACGGCAGTTGGGGTCGGTGCATAGCCGCCAGCGCGCCGCGATGAACGGCGAAGCCAGCAACGGCTTCTGCGACGTCATCGGGGACGAGATAGACGGGAACGTCGTACCCGGCCAGCAGAGAACGGATGCCGTCAGCCCACCGCCGTGCCACCATGACGGATCTGGGCCTATGTCCTGCCCGGAGGGCGCGCTCAATGACCTTGGCTGACTCAGCGATGTACAGCCCACCTGCGGGTTCGACAACGAGCCGAAGCGCAGTGTCGGTCAGACTGCGGTACTCGTCCAGACGGGAGTCCTGTGCCGATTCGATCTCGATGAGGTTCATACTCATCACTGTGGCATGGGCGGCCAATCGCTCCGAGTCTGGCACCGTAGACTCGCTGAGGGAGGTTCCGTGACCGCGATGACAGATCAAGAGCTCGACGTACGCATCAAGAGAGCCGCCGATCTCCTCCGCGGCCGCAAGATCGTCTTGCTCACAGGCGCCGGCATCTCCACGGACTCCGGAATCCCCGCCTATCGTGGTGCGGGGGCGCGTACGGGCGCTGACCCGATGACGATCCAGAAGTACCTCAGCGACGAAAGAGCTCGCCGACGCTACTGGGTCGGCGGTCATCTCGGCTGGCAGGCGTTTGCACGCGCTGAGCCCAATCCGGGCCATTTCGCCCTCGCAGAGATGGAAGAGGCTGGAGTCGTCAGCGGAGTCATCACACAGAACGTCGATGGACTGCATCTTCGTGCAGGCAGCTCTCACGTGATCGAGGTGCACGGCACCATGCGCCGCGTGCGGTGTCTGCATTGCGGTCAGGTGTTCGACCGACGCGACATCGCCCGACAGATCGAGGAGAGCAACCCGTGGATCACGGTGCCCGAGAACGTCGTTCTGGCCCCAGACGGTGATGTACGTCCCGAGAGCATCGATGGCTTCGTCGTCCCTGTGTGCACTGTGTGCGAGGGGATACTCAAACCTGACATCGTGTTCTTCGGCGAGTACGTCCCGCAGGATCGGTTCAGGGCCGCGGAGTCCCTGCTCCGTGCGAGTTCGGCAATGATCGTCGCTGGCTCCTCGCTGGTGGTGAACTCAGGGGTGCGTCTCGTCGACCGTGCGAGGCGCCGCGGCATCCCACTGATCATCGTCAATCGCGAGCCGACTCGCGCCGACACCTGGGCAGACCTCACGCTCGCTCACGGCACGAGCGTCGTCCTCCCCGCCATCCAGGAGCTTCTGAAGTGACGTTCATCACTCTCGTCAGGCACGGTCAGACCGACTGGAACCTTGCCAGGCGGATTCAGGGAACGACCGACATTCCCTTGAACGACACTGGACGCGCCGACGCGCGACGCGCTGCAGCAGAACTCGCAGGAACTGTGCATCACGCGATCTACTCCAGCCCCTTGCTGCGTGCACGGGAAACGGCCGAGATCATCGCTGACACGCTCGGACTTCGCGCACCCCGTCTTGTTGACGGCATTCGTGAGCGCGAGTTCGGCGAGGGCGAGGGGATGCTTGTTCCTGACTACCTGGAAAAATATGGGGATTGGCACGCACCCGTTCCCGGTGCGGAGACTCTTGAACAGGTGGGTGCTCGAGCACTGGCTGCCCTCCACCGCATTGTCGGCGAGTCGCGCCGCCGCTCAGCGCCGGTGGCCGAGTCCGTGATCGTTGTTGCGCACGGCGGCGTTATCCGTTCGCTGATCGACTATGTCTCTGGCGGCACACTTCCCCGCGTCGATCAGGTGCTCGCCAACGGCTCCGCTCATCGCTTCGAGGTCTCTCCTGACTCGCTCCGCCTGCTGGAGCGCAGCGTGCTTGTCTGATCCTCAGTGTGCTCGCCGCAGAACCGCCCTGGCATGGTCGAGCACTGGTTCGTCGATCATGCGACCCCTGAACCGAAAGGCCCCACGCTCGGTGCCGGCGGCCGCCAGCACTGCGCTCGCCCACTCGACTGATGCCGAATCGGGTCGGTACGCGTCTCTGATCGACGCAACTTGCACCGGGTGAATGCACGCACTTGCGAAGAACCCCGATGCAGCAGCGTCAGCGGCTTCCACGGCAAGGCCTTCGAGATCATCAAGAGCGACGTGCACGGCGTCGATTGCGGCCTTGCCGTGCGCGCCGGCCTCCAACAACACGCGTGCCCGTGCGTACCTGGCGATATCACGGTAGCTGCCGGCCGGCGTCCGGCTCGAAGTGCCGCCGAGCGAAGCGACGAGATCCTCAGCGCCCCACATCACAGCGACGACCTGCGGATGCGCTGCGATCCGATCTGCGGCGCTGATGCCGCGTGCTGTTTCACACTGTGCGATGAGCGCGAAGCTGGGATCGAACGCAGCTAGGCTCTCCGGGGTCTCTGACTTCGCAACCATCACGGTGCGAAAATCAGTCTGCGCCAACGCTTCCAGATCCGCGAGAAGGGCGTCGGTGCCCGGACGATTCACCCTCACGATGACGCGGTCAGGCTCGATATCGGCGTCGATGAGATTGCCGCGGGCTCGTGCCTTCGCGTCGGGCAGCACCGCATCTTCCAGGTCGAGGATGACGGCATCCGCTTTTTCCAGCGCACCGCGGAATCGCTCTGGCCGATCGGCGGGGCAGAACAGCAGTGCGGGGCCAAGCTCGAAAGTCATCGGGTTTCCTCCTCGAACAGCGAGTACACGCGCACCGTGGTTGGCGCACAGCCGCGGATAACAACGTTGTGCGTGCGCACGGTGTAGAGCGTATCGCCGATGAGGACGGGCGGTATCGCAGTCCACGACGCGCAACGCAGTGGCGCGCCAGCCCCACACTCGATTAAGGTTCACTGACCGGAAAGTTCAGGTCCGCAAGGATTAACCGACATGACAAACCCGTCCACCGCCAGATACCGAGCCAAAGCAGTGCGCTCTGATGCGATCCTTCGCCAGGCTGCACGGCTGTTCGCCACGCGTGGATTCAACGGAGTGAGCCTCGAAGATATTGGCGCCTCCGTTGGCGTATCAGGTCCAGCGCTTTACCGGCATTTCGCCGGCAAGCAGGCCCTCCTCGGAACGCTCCTGGTGAAGGTCAGCGAAGATCTGATGGACGGCGGCACGCGGGTTGCAGATTCGGCCTCTTCGGATGCCGAGCGGATGCGGGCGCTCGTGCGCTTCCACGTCGACTTCGCTCTCGGCAATGCCGATGTGATCCGTGTCCACGACCGAGACGTCGTGCACCTCGCTGACCAGGATCGCGCCGAAGTGAGAAGGCTTCAACGCACGTACATCGATCTGTGGATCGCAGCCCTCGCCCCGTTGATCGCTGCGCAGCCCGATGAGCTGAGGTTGCGCGTTCAGGCATGCTTCGGCCTCATCAACTCCACCCCGCATTCGACAAGGGAGGCAGCGCGACGGCACTCAGCAACAGCGAGCGTGCTTGTCGCAATGGCCGAGTCGGCACTGTGTGCGCCGAGCAAAGCGGCATCCCGTACCGGTGCTAATCTCTGACACTATGCCAGGACTTGACCGCATCGACCTGGACCTTCTGAGCGCTCTTGCCGAAGATCCGCGCACGACGGTCGTCTCTCTCTCCGAGAGCCTCAGCCTCTCGCGCAACACCATCCAGACCCGACTGGCGCGCCTGGAGCAGAGCGGATTCTTTCTCTCGTACGAACGCTGCTTCTCTCCAGATTTGCTCGGCTTCGGGTTGAAGGCTTTCGTGAACATCGAGGTACGCCAAGCGGAATTGCCCCGCATCACCGCGGAACTTGCGCGCATCCCAGAGATTTTGCAGGCACACCGACTCAGCGGACCGATCGACGTTCTGGCGCACGTCGCGTGCCGCGATGCCCGCCACCTTTTCGACACCGACGCCAGGATCCGTGCCATTGAGGGAGTAGAACGAACTGAAACCTCACTGGCGACAGGAGAGGTGATCGGGTTCAGAGTCGCCGGGCTCCTCGGTCTCGCGCGCCGCGAGCACTGAGGAATCGTCGGATCGCTCCCGCAGCTTCGGCAGGTGTCTCATAGTGGATGAGGTGGCCGACGTGCGCGATCTCGACGAGCTCGGCATCGTCGAACAGCGTCGCAAGCCGACGCTCTGCCTCAATCGGGGTGATGTCATCACGCTGCGCTGCGATGAGCAGCGTTGGTACGTCGATCAGAGGCGCGAATTCCCGCACGTCGTGCGAGACGCTTGCCACGAAAGCATCCTTGAGGACATCGCGATCGGCGAATCGAGAGAAGTAGGTGTCGTGTTGATCGTGGATGAAACGGCGGAGCCCAGCATCCGTCGTCTTGGCCATGGTGACGCTCATGATCCGCACGATTGCCTTGTTGCGCAGCAGCGCGGTGCCGGCCCTGTCGGGCAGACGCGCACCGAGCGCGTAGTACAGCACCGCGAGCCGCGTCATCAGGCCCTTCGGCCCCTCCAGTGCAGGCGCGCCGATCGGATTGATGAGAATCAGCCGAGGCGTATCCAGACCTCGAGCTACAGCCGCTGACGCGACGATCGATCCAAAGGAGTGCCCCAGAATGATCGCACCGGGGGCGACGGATGCCGTGAACTCAATGAACCAGGCGGCATACTCGTCAAGATCGTGAGTGCGACCGGGCAGGGGGGCACTTTGGCCGAAGCCCGGCAGATCAGGAACGATCACGCGGATGTCGGGGAGATAGGCGAGCACGGGTTCGAGGCCATGGTGATCCCCACGGAAACCGTGGACCGCGAGCACGGTGACATCGGCGTCTGCTGGCCCGTAAACCCAATACGCTGAAACGCCCCCGCGCACCTGGGCCTCGCGTTGTTCGACGGGCAGTCGGCTCAGGCGTTCGGCATAGGGCGATGGCGCGGTCATGCCTCGAGTCTATGCAGTGCCGTGCGCCTTGCCTGGCGATGTCCGAGGCCACCTCTACCGTGAGAACATGTCAACTGAGATCACCCCTGCTCACTGGGCCAATCGCGTCGGCGTTTTCGATCTGGAAACCACCGGCGTCGATGTCGAGACAGACCGCGTTGTCACCGCGCACGTTGGTCTTCTCGATGCGCGAGGGGCGGTCATCGAATCGAAAGACTGGCTGGCCGACCCCGGTATCGCAATCCCAGAGGGCGCCTCCGCTGTCCACGGTGTCACGACCGAGCATGCCAGGACTCACGGAACGCATGCGTCCGTCGTCGTCGCCGAGGTGACCGGTGCGTTGAGGGCTCTACTATCCGAGGGGATTCCTGTCGTGGCATACAACGCCGCTTACGATTTCTCACTGCTCATGCATGAAGCACGCAGGCACAACGTCACACCTCTCCTCGATCCGGCGCCCATCATCGACCCGCTCGTGATCGATAAGGCGTTTGATCGGTACCGCCGTGGAAAGCGCACTCTCGAAGCCGTTGCAGAGCACTATGCGGTGCCGCTGGAGTCTGCTCACGAGGCGTCTTTGGACGCGATTGCCGCTGGGCGTCTCGCGCAAGCCCTGGCTCGGCAGTTCCCGTTGCCAGAAAACCTTGCCGTACTCCACAAGCAACAGATCGACTGGGCGCGGACCCAGGCCGCTGGTCTGACCGAGTACTTCATCAGAATCGGGAAGCTCCAGCCGCACGAAGTGCTCGACGGATCGTGGCCAGTGCGTGTGCCACGCTGATCGCCGCTCGCCTTGGTGTCAGAGTAGGGCGGGCGGGACTTGAACCCGCGAATCGTTGGGTTATGAGCCCGTTTGGACGGCGCATAACGGCGCGACTTCCGCAGAATTACGGGAACTTTGAACCACCGTCAACCACCCCCAGCCACGGTTGAGCTCAGGCAACTGTGGGCAAAATGTGGGCAAAGCCTGGCGGAGCGGAGTAATGGGCTCGGTGTCGGGTGTGTGAGGTAGGTAGGGGGGAGATGGAATGACGAAACTGCCCCTCACCACCGCACAAGCGGGGTGAGGGGCAGTTCTCGTGAGGGGGTATCAGGTGGTCGTGTCGTCAAGCCACCAAGTGCTATTTTCGGCTGGCGAAGTTCACGCCATCGAGGATGCGGTAGACCTGCATTCGCGACAGCCCGGATGCGCGCGCGATGTCGGTTGGGTTCATCCGGGGCTCGCCGCCCGCGGCGTCTCGAATCGCTGCGTCCCTTTCGACACGCCACCTTTCGAGCTCGTCGCAGGCGCGGCGGATGCGCTCGGCGGGGTCACCGGTCACGACGAGAGTTCCGAATCGCGACGATGAGAGCGATCGCGCTGACGATGAATCCCGTGATGCTGATGACCCAGATGAGCGGTTCCATGTGTGCGTCCTTCCCTTACAGTTGAGGGAGTAGCCCCCGAGATAGTTGCGATATCTCGGGGGCTTCCTCTGTCAGTCGCGGCGTCGGTTGCGTTTCGCTGTCTGCCAGAGGATGACCGCCGTGATCAGGTTGATCAATGCGGTCAGGATCGTGATGATTTCCATCCGATCCTCCCTCCTATCGGACGAGCTGCCCGACCACATAAGTGTAACATGGCGTGACGCACGATCGCAACATGACGTTACACTTCTCTGATCCCGAGTTTGCGATCTGACTTACACTCGCCTCCTCGGCGGGAGAAAAAGGCATCCTGTGACGACCCCCAATGACGTGACCGCCCCACCTTCCCGAAGGAGAGTGGGGCGGTCACGTCATGCGGTGACGGGTGCGACGAGGTCGGGACGGCTGACCTGTGCTATCCACGTGTGGCCTGGTGAGCCGTCAATCCATCCGCCTTCTTCGATTTTCTCTTTCGCGGTCATGTACGCGGTCGCGCTCGGAATGATGTGAGCAAGCACCGGCTTCCCGTACGAACGGATACCCGGGAACGCGCCCGTCGTGGTGCGCGACCACGCATCCGTCGACGCCGTGTACTCCATCCCGAGGATGTCCCAATGGGACTGATCGGTGTCTACCGCGCCGGATGCCCAGTCGGCCTCATAGAAGTACCCGGCGGTGGTGTACCCGGACGCACGGGCGGCGTCCGCGATAGCGCGTGCACCGGCTCCCGTGCTGACGTACTTCACGGTGATGTGGTCAGGCCCGCCGTGCGCGTCGAGCACCGCGAGGAATGCCGCCATGCCCGCCATGTTGTACTTCGGGTCGACGTGCACGGTCGCTTCGGCGGCGAACTCGTCCAAGAAATCCTCAAGCCGGTAATACGGCACCGGGCTCCCTGACGAGTTCAGACTGTTCATGTGCATCTGCACGTCCGCCCAGGTCATGGTATTCAGGCTGCCGAGACCCGTGGTTTCTGATGTCCGGTTCAGGTTGTTGTCGTGTGTGCCGACGAACACGCCGTCGCTGGTGACGTTGCAGGAGAACTCCAGCATCCGGTAACTGCGTTGTGTGGCCGCGTACCGGTATGCCTTGCGGGACATTTCCGGGTACCCGCCGACACCGGATGCGCCTCGGTGCCCCATCGTGACACCCGGGGTTGTCAAACTATTTGCCACAGTGAACGCGGGCTGCGTCACACGCACCGACGCGGGTGCTGTCCGAACCCCACCCGCATCCACATAGCTGAGGTAGGCGGTGGAACCGTCACCCAGCTTGATCGGTACACCGATCGGCGGCGCAGCGGTGAGTCCGCCCGTGATGCTCGCCTCATGAGCTGCAGCCCCGGAGGCTCCCGCGAAACCGCCCGCGATCGCCTCTACAGATGTATCCGGCTCTCCCCGATACCCAAGCCAAATGCCGGTGCGGGTGCCAGATGTGCTCGAATCGAGCGAGCTCTGCACGTTCCCCACCGTGCTGTACCCGGCAGGAACGGTGGAGGGGACGTGTGAGACCCCCGCCGTGCACTCGGCAGCCAGCATAAGGAGACTTACCGCTGGAGCAGCGGTAAGGGTGCGAGAGGCCAGAGTTACTATGCCCGAGGAAACCGAATCGCCACCGTAGGTGGGAGCACCCACCACGGCGAGAGACCCCACCTCATCCGGCACATACCGGACAGCGATCCCCACTTTCCGCGCCCCTGTCTGCGTGGATACGTACGTGGCAGGCTCCGACGCGGCATCCGCGACCGTCTTATACCAGATACCACCGACACGCCTGTCCGCTTGCGGCATCACAGGTGGGGCAGCCGTCAGGCGGGTGAACCCTGCTGGAGGAGTCCAATCCGTGCTCGTCGTCCCATCCTGTGACCGCAACGCAAGGATGACAATATCCCCATCCTCGAGATCGACGGGTTTCGCGATACTCAGCGATGTGCCCGACACGCTCGCCCCATAAGACGGGGTGCCAAAACCCGGCATCAGGCTGCCGCCTCAATGACGATCGTGTACGCGGGGGTACCCGCAGGTACGGTTCCGCCGTTCGCGATGAAAACCGCCCCACCGACACCCACAGTATCCAGGCTGGCACGCGGCACATCAGATGTCAGCGCATACCCTGCGACGGTTCGGTCGGGCTGCACCGCCGTATCCGCCTTCTCGCCCTGCACGGTCGTTGCCGCACCCACGTCGGGCGCCGTGAGGGTCACCGCCCCTGTATACCCGTTCACGGACGCCACCGCACCACCACCGGAATCGGGAATCAGCGGGGCGAGCGTGTCCGCGAGTTGCTGCGCACCCACCGATCCGGTAAGCCCTGCCACATCGAGCACCGCAACCACCGGTGCGGACACGGGCAAACCCACAGACCCGTCGGGGATGCGGTCAAAATCGATGACACCCTGACCGGTCAACGGCTGTAGGTACTTCACCCGCTGCCTTCCCGAAACGGTCTCCGTCAGCCGGTACGCCCACATCGTGATCGGCGCCTGCCCGTCATCCACCCACCCGGGCTGATCAACCACCGGAAGCTCGATAGAGCCCGTCGTGCCACTATCAGCCGTGCGGGACACCGACACAGGGATCAGGGGGGTGCCGTCCGCAGTCCACACCACACCCCGGGTCGTACCGCTGAAAACCGGTTCCACGGTCAGCGACGCAGCCAAGGGGGACCCGTCCACCGCGATGCCCTTACCGAAAACGATCGTTGTGGTCGCCACACCCACCGGGTACGTCATCACGCCTCCCCGGTCGTGCGCAGGTCACGACGCAACAGCACACGCTGCACCGCAGCATCGACGTCCGCCACGGCCTCATCCGGGGCCAGCACGGACTGCTTCACGAGCGTCACATCCGCGTAATCCGTGGGGATGCCGTTGCTGATGATGCTCAAAGCAGAAGCGGTGCCGGCGAGGAGGGCTGTGACCACAGCACCCGCGACACCGAGACCGACACCGAGCACCCAATCAGCAGACAGGGCAATCGCGATCGCAGAGGTCGGGATCACGGACGCCAAAGATTGCGCGGCCGTGCGGATGAAGCCACGCTGCGCGGCAAGTGTCGTCGCAGCGGGGATGATCGGGTTACTCATTCGGTGCCCTCCTCAGGGTCAGTCGTAGCAGCGGCAAGGCACACGCCCGCGTCTGCCGTTGTCGAATCGGTATAGGTGACCGTCCAGCGGCCAGTAGTGGTATCGCAGTACAAGGATTGGATGCCGCGCCCGTCCGCCCCAGCAGGGCCTGGAGCACCTGTTTCGCCGGTCGCGCCGGTCGGGCCAGGAACCGTCGAATCAGCACCGGCGGGCCCCACACATCGACCATCCGCGCAGTACCCGGCCACAGCCCGCGCGATCTCCGCAGCCGACGGAGTTCTCCCGTCACGACCCGCAGCACCGGCCGGCCCTACCGGGCCTGGGATGCCCCGTTCGCCCTGCGGCCCCTGTTTCGCGACCGTGTCCGGGTCGGGTGCGTTCGGCTCCTCACCTGTCACCTCCGTGAACTCGTCATAAAGCTCCACGTAACGGTCTTGCCAGGTCATGGCTTGCTCATGCCACGCCTCCCGGCTCTCCCACGCAGACCCCCACCCGGCGGCAAAAAGTCCAGTGATCAGCGCGAGCATCACAGCGAACACGAGGATGAGCCGTCGACGTTCCCGCTGTGCAGCACGCAGCACCACATCCGGGCTATGAGACCTGGTCATGATCACCCCTTAGCACGTCGGGAAGGTCAGGCCACGGCGGGATCGTCCCCGCCTCGACACCGTGCTGAACGGTCGCGTAGAACCGCATCCAAGCGACGTCCCGGCGACGGTAATGATCCAGCTTCCGATCCATCACATCCACGCGCGCCCCGAGCTCTTTACGCTCCGCACGCTCCGCCGCAAGGTCCTCCTGGAGTTGATCTATCCGGGCGTTCTCGATCGACCCTTTCTTCGGGAGCAACGCGGCGATCAGCGACAACGCACCCAGAACAACCGCCACGACCCACCCGCCGATCGATGTCGGATCGGGCATACCATTCACTCGCCCACAACGCCTTGCGTGAGTGTCGCACGCAGCAGGTCGTACTCTCGGGCGCTACCCGGCTTCACGACCGGGGCGGACGCCCATGGCTCCACATGCTTCACGTACGCCCACTCCTCGGCCGTGAACTTATGCCAGAACCCCAGAGCTGCCCCCACAATGCCGTTACGGGTGTCGGTAGAGGTGTAGCTGATGATGATCGGCTTTGCCATGTCGTCCTCCTCAGGACTCGAATTAGCGGAAGTAGTCGACGCGGGTATCGGTGTGCTGATAAGCCGGGTCAGGAAAGGCACCGGGTCTGTCTGAATGTCACCGACAGCAATCTCGAAATGCAGGTGCACACCGGTCGCGGTGCCCGTCATCCCCATGACCCCGAGCAGCTGCCCCTCCGTGACCTCCTGACCCACAAACACCGCGAGAGACCCGGTTTTCAAATGCAGGTAGCGGGAAAGGAAACCCTCATGCTGCACCCACACCTGAATGCCGCCACGCCACCACCCCAACGGGGTGCCCGCTTTGAC
>JASGEY010000013.1:0-108125 GCA_047605925.1 Microbacterium sp. | reverse complement strand
CGTCGTCGCCGAGCTTGGCCTGGATCGCATCGCGAAGCTCGACCAGCTCTGAAGGACTGAGCCGGTCGACCTGCTCCATGAGCGCCGTGTTGACCATGCGTCTATGATACGGGGTAGGCTCGACAACAGGCAGGGCGTGTCGTGAGCATCGTGTCTCGCGGACTGACGCCTCAGCGCGGCGGCAACGTGGCAACATTTTGGCAACGAACGCCGACGACAGAGATTTTCGAGGCGCACTTCATGCACTCGTGACGCCCGAGAACACAGGCCCGTCCGCCAATGCCTACGCCGTTCTGCGGGTGCCTAACCCCTCTCACGGCGGTAACGCGGGTTCGAATCCCGCTGGGGTCACAACACTGAGAAAGCCCCCGATCCCCTGGAAACACTGGGATCGGGGGCATTCTCATTGTCGGGAGGCTGCTCCTGAGTGTGCTAAGCAGCAGCCGGTGAACACATTTTGGACACATCCGCCTCGAACTCGTCATCGGCAAGCATCTGAGCAGCACCCCGCGTCGGGGCGAAATCGGCGTTCTCCACGAGCGACAGCAGTGACGGAGCACCGCAATCTCAGCATCCAGATCGCTGACCCCGTGTCCGTCCCTCAACCGCTCCACACGGCGCTCGTCGAGCGCGGCGATGTCCGCAGCGAGCTGCTCCCGCTCCACGACCGCCTCCGCGGCCGTCTCAACCTGCATGTTCATCGTGTTCCTCCTCAACCGGAGGTACACCGAAAACCGTACAGTCCCCCTTTAGGGTGGGAGTTCGTTCGTGCAGTCGACGACACCGACCTCGGGGCCGACTATTGGATGATTCGCTTCGACGGTCGGGACATCGGGGGACTTCAACGCGCGTGACTGTTGCTGAACGCCGTCGGCCATGGCGCGCTGTGGCATCGTCTTCCACTCATCGAGCAACGACGCGCCCACCCGTGATCGCCGCCGCCGCGCACCTGTCAGCCACACCGCAGCGAGCACGATCACGAGGAACACGGGCCTGGTCCACCACCAGACGGCGCTTCCCGGCGCAGGCATCGGCAGCGGCAGGATGAGCTCGATGCCGATCAGAATCATGATCATCGGCAGGTGCCACAGGTAGATCGTCATGAGCCGCGAGCCGATGAGGAACACGGTGCGCTGCGCACCCTTTTTTTGCATCAGGGCGGTCAGCGGACGATGCAGCAGGGTCAGAGCGGATGCTTGCACCACCGCGAGCACGGCCATCGTCGCCGTCGGAGGCCACTGGTTGCCCAGCATGCTCCACGAATAGCCGCCCAGCGATACGAGAGCCCACAGGGCCAGGTAGCCGCCGATCACCAGCCCGATCAGCTGCGGCCAGGTGCGCTTCGCGAACCATCTGTCGAACAGCAAGAACCCGATCTGTTGTGCGAACAGCCAGACGAAAACGATGTTCGGGATGCCGAACAGCTCGTGACCGATTCCATAACCCGTTGACGGCATCGCGCCGATGCCGAGTAGTCCTCCGACGACGAGGAAGCGGAAGGCATCGACCGCGAGCGCGGCCGCGAGCAGCCAGAGCAGCACGTGACCGCCGTGCCTCTCGTGCATCCGCATCATCGTCGGCGCGCACGCCTGTACGAGCATGTAGGCCGCAAGAAACCACAGTGGCGACCCGACGCCGATCGCAATCGTGTCGACGAGAGCAGGGTCGAGGCCGATCAGGCGCGCAGCACCGAGCACCACGGTGAAGAAGATGAACACCGGCACCGCCGGGCGGGCGAGTCGGGCAAGGCGCACCCGGACGAAAGAATCCGCCGAATCTCCACGGGCGATGGACGACCGCCAGCCCGCGCTCGCAGCGAACCCGCCCACGACGAAGAACAGCGGCATGACGTTCGCGATCCAGGATGCCGCCGTGAACCACGACTGAGCCTCCACCGTTCGCTCGATGATCAGTGAGCCGTCTGGCGCCCGCCCGAGACCCGTGAACAGGATGTGCACGAACACCACGAGTACGACGCAGGAGACTCGTGCGAAATCGAGCGTCAAATCGCGCCCTGCCGGCGCGGAGCGGGCTGTCGAAGTGGTCGCTTCGCTGCTCATGCAGTTCACTCTATCGACGGCATCCGACCCTGCTCTTGTGTGCTTAGGCGGCGGCGACGAGCCCGGAGGAACAACCACACAACGAGAAACACGACGCCTGCCACTGCCGCCCAGGGAATGATGAAACCGAGGGCGATCACGAGCGCATCCAGCGATACGACAAGACCCTTCCATCCGGCTTCGAACCCGTCGCCGAATCCGGCCGGATCGGCGACAGGCGCCGCGGGGCTCGTCAACTGCACCTGGAGGCTCGACATCGTGACCTGGTCCTCGAGAGCGCTGAGCTGCTGCTGATACGACTGGAGCTCGGCCTGACGCTCCGTCAGCGCGACTTCCGCGTCGATGAGCTCGGCGACGGAGCCCGACTGCGCCATCAGCTCGGTGAGTCGCTGAACAGAGGCGGTCAGCGCATCCACGCGAGCCTTCAGGTCGATCGATGTGGCAGTCACATCCTGTCGCGAGATCGAACTCGACAGCACCTCACCGGTGTCGGCGAGAGCGTCCATCACAACGGGGAGATCAGCGGAGGGGATGCGGATGCTGATCCAGCCGTAGCCGCTGTCGATGGGCACCGAGCTGTCCGAGCCGTCGGTGCTGTAGGTGGTCACGCTCGTGCCGGAATCCGTGCGTTCCGCGTAGCCGCCGTGGGCTTCGGCCAGCGAACTGATCTCAGCAATTGCGTCTGCGACGTTCTCGACCTCGATTGTCGCGTTCGCCGAGGAGATGATTTCGTGGCCGACATCCGCATCCTGCAGGGCGCTGTCCGACACCGCTCCCAGTGCGGCATCACTGCTTTCGCCGGTTGCAGTTCCGTCCCCCATCTCGGGAGCGAAACCGCCGCCGCTCACGGGGTAGTCGCCGACTGCGGACAAGGGATCGGGGGTCCCCACCGCCGACAGGATAGGCGGGGTGACGAGCACACCGACGACGAAGGCCGCGGCGATTCCGCCTGTGGCGAGCCAACCGCGCCGACGAGCTCGAGCATGCTCGGTGACCCGCACCGGAGGACCCTCGCTCTCGATCTCGGAGAACACCGCCGCTTCGATCCGCGCGACGGCGGCGTCGGACAGGTCGGGGAGGGCAGGGAGTTCGGATCCCTCATGAACCTCGGCCGGCTCTGGCAGGTTTGGGGTGGGAGTGTTGTCGGTCATGCCTCGCTCGCTTCCTTCACGGCACCGCGCAAGCGCGTGCGTACTCGGGAGAGACGATTCCGAACGACCGCGTGGCTGATGCCGAGCTCCTCCGCTGCGGCCTGGTAGGCGTATCCCTCGGCCGCACATAGGCGAAAGATCTCGCGGTCCAGTTCGTTCAGCGTGCCGACCTCGGCGGCGATCCGTTCAGCAAGTGCGGCCGTGATGACCAGCTCTTCGACACTGATCGGCGCCGGGAGGTTCTCGTCGACAGCATCCGTCGTGCGTTCCTGATCCCGCCTCCGCTGGCGCAACCGATTCGCCGCCTGAAAACGGCAGATCGTCGCCAGCCATGGCAGCATCGATTCGCCTTGCAACTCGAAGCCGCGGAGCTTCCGCCATGCCGCTACGAACGTCTCCTGGGTGACGTCCTCCGCATCGACGGCCGAACCAAGGATGCCGTTGGCGATCCAATAAACCGCACGGACGTACCGGCGGTAGAGTTCGCGAAAGGCGTTCCCGTCGCCTGCCGCGGCCTGCGCCGCCCACTGCTGGTCACTCGTCTGTGCGGGCATCCTTGTTCCGTTCGGTGACTTCCGTTCGGTGTCTCTCACCTGAACAGTGTCGGCTGGTGCTCGATCGTCTTACAGGCCATCCGCGACCATTTCACCATGTTGCTCGACGCTCGGGTAGCATGGCTGCAGCGAGAGGGAGTATCCCATCACCGCGCGTAACGTCATCACGAGCACCGACTGAGTTGCTCCGGGCGCGCGCCGCACATGATGCGGGGGAGAGACTTTCGGTTCGTTTCCGACCCTCCCGAAAGGTGCCACGTGCCCGTGAATATCCCCGTCGTCTTCGAGGTCACGGCCCTCGTCGTTCTCGTGCTCATCCTCATCGGCGACCTGTTGCTGGCGAAGTTTCGTCCCCACGTCCCCTCCACCCGGGAGTCCACGCTGTGGGTGGGGTTCTACGTCGGCCTTGCGCTGATTTTCGCCTGGCTGCTTTCCCTGTTCGCAGGTGAGCAGTACGCCGGCGAGTTCCTCACCGGCTGGGCGCTGGAGTACAGCCTCTCGATCGACAACCTGTTCGTGTTCGTGTTGATCATGGCGCAGTTCTCAGTTCCGCGGCGGCTGCAGCAGATGGTGCTCATGGTCGGCATCATCATCGCGCTCGTTCTGCGCGGCATCTTCATCCTTCTTGGCGTCGCGATCATCGAGAATTTCTCGCCGGTGTTCTATATTTTCGGCGCCTTCCTCATTTGGACTGCCATCCGTCAGGCGATGCCGGAGGGCGACCGAGATGAGGAGATCAAGCGAGAGAACTTCATTGTGCGTCTGCTCCGCCGTCGGGTGGACATCAGCGACGAGTATGACGGCAACAGGCTTCGCACCGTGATCGACGGCAAGCGGGTGTGGACGCCGATGCTCATCGTCTTTGTAGCAATCGGCGTGACCGACCTGATGTTCGCGATCGACTCGATCCCAGCCATCTTCAGCATCACGCACAACAGCTTCATTGTCTTCACTGCGAACATCTTCGCGCTGATGGGACTGCGCCAGCTCTACTTCCTCCTCGGCGACCTGCTCGACCGCCTGCGGTACCTGCACTATGGCATCGCGGTGATCCTCGCGTTCATCGGAGTGAAACTCGTACTGCATGCCATGCACGAGAACGAGCTGTCATTCATCAACGGTGGCCATCACATCGAATGGGCGCCGGAGATCCCCATCTGGCTGTCGCTGACCGTGATCGTGGTTTCGATGGCAGTTGCGACGACCGCAAGCCTCATTGCATCGTCACGGGAGAAGCGCGCAGCGAAGGCGCCGATCAGCGCGTAGGCGTTACTGGTTCGCGAGCACGCGTGAGAGGTCGTCGAGCAGATCAGCGACGTCTTCAATGCCAATCGACAGCCGCAGAGTTCCCGGCTGCACGCCGAGAACGCTGCGCTCCTCAGCTGAGCGCTGCACGTGACTGGTCGTCCCAGGGTGCAGAACGAGGGAGCGCACATCGCCGATGTGCGTCATATGCGTGAACACCTGAACGTTCTCGACGACGTGTCGTGCTGCATCGATTCCTCCCCGAAGGGTGAACGTGAAGACCGCACCGTGCCCGCCAGCGAGGTAGGTCTCGGCGAGATCGTGATGAGGGTGGCTCTCCAGTCCGACGTAGTCGACGCTCTCGACAGCCTCATGCGCCTGCAGCCAGCGGGCGACCTCGAGCGCGTTGCGCGACTGCCGCTCTACACGCAGTCCCAGGGTCTCGGCTCCCTGGCCGATCAGGAAGGCGTTCAGGGGCGATGGCGTCGTTCCAAAGCGGGGAACGACGCACTCGCGTGCGTACGCGATGCGGGCAGAGCCTCCGTATCGGGTGAACAGGCTCGCCTCACCTGAGCTGCCGGGTCGCACGAGGTGCGCAGCCAGGTGCCCTGACTTGTCGGCGTCAAATCGACCATCGTCGACGATCACGCCACCGAGCACAGCGCCTTGGCCCGCGAGAAACTTCGAGGCCGAGTGCACGACGATTGCAGCACCATGCTCGATCGGGCGCACGAGAAACGGAGTGCCAAGCGTGTTGTCGACGATCAGCGGGATGCCTGACTCATCGCCAATGGCACTGACGGCGGCGATGTCGAGGATGTCATTGCGGGCATTCGCGATCGACTCTCCGAACAGTGCGCGGGTGTTCGGGCGAATCTCGGCGCGCCACGCCTCGGGATTGCGGATGTCGTCAACGAAGGTTACCTCGATACCGAGGCGAGACAGATTGTCGAGGAACAGTCCACGCGTGCCTTCATAAATATGGGTCGAGGAGACGATGTGGTCTCCGGCCCCTGCGACAGTGAGTACGGCGATCGCGACGGATGCCTGTCCGCTGGCCACGAGGACGGCATCGGCACCTGTTTCGAGATCTGCAAGTTTGCGCTCGACGGCATGAACGGTCGGGTTGCCAGTGCGCGTGTAACCGAAGCCCTCGCCCGTGCTGAAGTGCGCAGCGGCCTGGTCGAAATCGTCGAACTCGAATCCGGCTGTCAGGTAGATCGGTGTCGTGCGGGATGCGGCGTTCTCTCGTCCGCGGCCGGCGTGCAGAGCGCGGGTGAAGAAACTCGTCATGGCAGGGCACCTCTCGTGTTCGGGCAGGTTTAGGCTGTCACAGCGCAGAGTGCATCGCTCGCCGGGTGGTAACCTGGCGTCATGCGGATCGTGCTCCTCCTTAGCGGCCGCGACGAGACCTCGCTCTGAGCCCTCCCTCGTCGCGGAGTCCACTGTGGGCCGAACCGCCAGCTTCAGGAGACATTCGATGAACACCCCCGCTGCAGCATCCGCTCGCGCACGCACCCTGGCCGAGAAGGTCTGGGATGACCACCTCGTCGTCAAGGGCGAGAGCGGCGAGCCCGACCTGATCTACATCGATCTGCACCTCGTACATGAGGTCACCAGCCCGCAGGCTTTCGACGGTCTGCGCGCAGAGGGCCGACCGTTGCGTCGCCTCGATCTGACGATCGCCACCGAGGATCACAACACTCCGACGTGGGAGATCGACAAGCCCATCGCCGATCTCACCAGCCGCACCCAGATCGACACACTGCGCCGCAATGCCGCGGAGTTCGGCGTGCGACTGCACTCCCTTGGGGACGCAGAACAGGGCATCGTGCATGTCGTCGGCCCGCAGCTCGGACTGACGATGCCGGGCATCACTGTCGTCTGCGGCGACTCGCACACCTCCACACACGGCGCCTTCGGCGCGATGGCATTCGGCATCGGCACCAGCGAGGTCGAGCATGTCATGGCCACTCAGACCCTGCCGCTCAAGCCTTTCAAAACGATGGCGATCAACGTCGATGGCACGCTGAAACCGGGCGTCACCGCGAAGGACATCATCCTTGCGGTGATCGCCAAGATCGGCACAGGCGGTGGCCAGGGCTACGTGCTGGAGTATCGCGGAAGTGCGATCCGCGCGCTGTCGATGGAAGGCCGCATGACGATCTGCAACATGTCGATCGAAGCGGGCGCCCGTGCTGGAATGGTCGCGCCTGACGAGACGACGTTCGCCTACGTCAAGGACAAGCCGCACGCGCCCAAGGGTCAGGATTGGGAAGACGCGGTCGCATACTGGCGGACGCTCCCAACCGACGAGGGAGCGGTCTTCGACGCAGAGGTCTTCATCGACGCTGATGAGCTCGAACCGTTCGTCACCTGGGGAACGAACCCTGGACAGGGAAGCTCGCTGTCTTCCGTCGTCCCCGACCCCGCAGAGATCGCCGACCCCAACGAGCGCGTTGCGGCAGAGCGGGCACTGGAGTACATGGATCTGAAGCCAGGAACACCGCTCAAAGAGGTGCCGGTGGATGCTGTCTTCATGGGGTCGTGCACGAATAGCCGTATCGAAGATCTGCGGGCCTTCGCGTCGATCATTCAGGGCAAGAAGAAGGCCGACGGTGTGCGCGTTATGGTCGTTCCTGGCTCAGCCAGGGTGCGGATCGAAGCCGAGGCCGAAGGTCTGGACAAGATCATCAAGGACTTCGGCGCCGAGTGGCGTTTCGCCGGATGCTCGATGTGCCTCGGTATGAATCCCGATCAGCTCGCCCCGGGGGAGCGGTGCGCTTCGACCTCGAACCGCAATTTCGAGGGACGGCAGGGCAAAGGTGGGCGCACCCACCTCGTGTCCCCCCTCGTCGCTGCGGCGACGGCGATCAGAGGCACTCTGTCGAGCCCCAGCGACCTGACCGAAACGACGGAGGCCTGATCATGGAGAAGTTCACCACTCATACCGGGATCGCCGCTCCGCTGAAGCGGTCGAACGTCGACACCGACCAGATCATCCCCGCCGTCTTCCTCAAGCGCGTGACCAAGACCGGTTTCGATGACGCACTGTTCTACTCCTGGCGACAGGATCCCGACTTCGTCCTCAACCAGGAGCCGTTCCAGGGGGCCTCGGTTTTGGTTGCCGGCCCCGACTTCGGAACCGGATCCAGCCGTGAGCACGCGGTCTGGGCACTGCGTGACTTCGGGTTCAAAGTGGTGCTGAGCCCGAGATTCGCCGATATCTTCCGCGGAAACTCCGGCAAGCAGGGGTTACTGGCAGCAACGATCTCTGAGGCGGACCTCGAGCGCATCTGGGCTGAAATCGACGCGAACCCCGGAGCGCGCATCACGGTGAATCTCGAGGAGCGCACCGCGTCGATCGGTGGTGTCGATGCCGAGATCGGGATCGACGATTACACTAGATGGCGGCTCCTCGAAGGGCTCGATGACATCGGGCTCACGCTGCGCAATGAAGACAAGATCGCGCAGTTCGAGGCTCGACGAGAGTCGTGGCGGCCTCGGACCCTTCCCGTTCAGTGACGCGGAAAGGGGAGGCCCGGCCAGGGGCGACCCGCCCCTCCAAGTGTGTGATGAAGTGAGGCTCCGAATGACGACACCCGTGCGCGATGCAGTTCCGGACGGAGCCCAGACTCTCACCGGAGACGTCCTCGCCATTCGCGGAGGACGACCGTTGCGCGGCCGCGTCGACGTGAAAGGTGCGAAGAACCTGGCGACCAAGGCGATGGTCGCCACCCTGCTCGGCGAGACCGCGAGCACACTGCGCGACGTGCCAGATCTCAGCGATGTCGCCGTGGTGCGCTCGCTCCTCGAGGTGCACGGCGTCCAGGTCACTCACGGTGACGAGCCAGGCTCGCTGGTCTTCGATCCGAGTGGTGTCGAGTCGGCGCACTTCGAGGAGATCGATGCGCACGCAGGCGCTTCGCGCATCCCGATCCTCTTCTGCGGTCCGCTTCTGCACAGGCTGGGTCAGGCGTTCATTCCGGACCTCGGCGGATGCCGCATCGGCGACCGCCCGATCGACTTCCACCTCGACGCTCTGCGCAAGTTCGGAGCTGTCGTGGAGAAGCTCCCCAGCGGTATCCGTCTTTCCGCACCGCAGCGCCTTCACGGCGCGAACATCCACCTCCCGTATCCGAGTGTCGGCGCCACCGAGCAGGTGCTGCTGACGGCTGTTCGAGCCGAGGGCACCACCGAACTTCGCAACGCGGCCATCGAGCCCGAGATCATGGACCTGATCGCCGTGCTGCAGAAGATGGGTGCGATCATCTCTTACGAGCCGAATCGCGTCATCCTCATCGAGGGCGTCGAGTCTCTGCGCGGCTACGACCACCGCTCGATCTTCGACCGCAACGAGGCGGCATCCTGGGCATCGGCCGCACTGGCCACCGACGGCGAGATCTTTGTCGGCGGTGCGAAGCAGCAGGAGATGCTGACGTTCCTCAACGTATTCCGCAAAGCCGGCGGCTGGTTCGACATTCATGAGGACGGCATCCTGTTTCGCAGAGATGGTGAGCTTAGACCCGTCGTGGTCGAGACTGACGTTCACCCCGGATTCATGACCGACTGGCAGCAGCCTCTGGTCGTGGCTCTGACACAGGCGAACGGACGCTCGGTCGTTCACGAGACCGTCTACGAGAACCGAATGGGTTTCACTGAGGCGCTTGTGAAGATGGGTGCTGACATCGTCGTCCATCCGCACGGGCTGCAGGCGGGTCCTCGGCGCGTCGCACGCCGCGAGCTGGAGCAGGCTGCCGTGATCACCGGACCAACGCCTCTGCACGCAGCGGACATCGTGGTGCCTGACCTGCGCGGCGGTTACAGCCACGTGATCGCGGCGCTCACGGCCACCGGCGAGTCGAAGGTTTCGGGTGTCGACATCCTCAGCCGCGGATATGAGAAGTTCCTTACCAAGCTCGACGTTCTCGGCGCCGACTTCGACGTCATCGGCTGACTGCGTTGGGTTCCCTGAAGCCTGTTGAAACGTGGCGGCCGAGCCTGTTCTGGCCGCTTGCCGGCATCGTCGTCCCACTCACCGGATTGCTCGCGAAGATGCGCGTTACCGGAGCGGAGAAGATTCCGCGCGATGGGGCATTCGTACTCGCGCCGAACCACTACTCCGAGTTGGATCCCTTCATCGTCGCCGTCGCCGTGTGGCGGATCGGGAGGGTGCCGCGCTTCATGGCGAAAGAGAGCCTGTTCCGGATTCCGGTTCTCGGGTGGCTGCTGCGCAAAACGGGAATGGTGCCGGTCGCGCGCTCGTCGTCGGCATCCGCTGCAAAGCAGACGATGGCTCAGGCGCAAGCGCTGGTCGAGCACGGCCGCGCCGTGATCGTCTATCCCGAGGGCACACTTACCCGTGA
Organism: Microbacterium sp.; assembly: GCA_047605925.1. Lineage (GTDB taxonomy): Bacteria > Actinomycetota > Actinomycetes > Actinomycetales > Microbacteriaceae > Microbacterium. The sequence continues at coordinate 97,749 of JASGEY010000013.1, read as the reverse complement.
CCCCGATCTCTGGCCCATGCGCGGAAAATCCGGAGCTGTGCGGCTCGCCCTTGCCGGCGGCATCCCACTGATCCCGATGGCGCAGTGGGGCACCCAGCAGATCATGGGGCGCTACCAGAAGGGGCTGAGCCTTTGGCCGCTGCGTAAGCCGGTCACGATCGTCATCGGCGATCCGGTGGACTTCTCCGACTTGCACGGGCGACAGGGCGAGCCTGCGGCGCTGAACGAGGCGACGACGCGATTGATGGATGCCATCACCGCTCTACTCGAAGGCATCCGCGGTGAGAATGCTCCAGCCGAGCGCTGGAACCCCGCTTCTCACGGACAGAAGGAGACCGGACGCCTTGACACCTAAGAAGCCTGTCGCAGGCCCCAGGGTCGCAGTGATCGGCGCTGGCAGCTGGGGGACGACCTTCGGCAAGATCCTCGCCGACGGCGGAGCCCAGGTCACGATGTGGGCACGCCGTGCCGAGCTCGCCCAGGAGATCAACGAGGCCAAGCGCAACTCCCGCTACCTGCCAGGCATCAACCTACCTCGCACGATGGCAGCGACGCATGAACTGGCGCTAGCACTGCGCGACGTCGAGCAGGTGTACCTCTCGGTGCCGAGTCAGTCCCTGCGCGAGAACCTCAAAGCCTTGCGCCCGCTGCTCTCGGACAGCGACGCGAAAATCGTCAGCTTGATGAAGGGCATCGAGGGCTCCACCAGCCTGCGGATGAGCCAGGTCGTCGAGCAGGAGCTGCGCTGCGACCCGGATCTCATCGCCGTAGCATCCGGTCCGAACCTCGCTTTGGAAATCGCTCGCGAGCAGCCAACGGCCGCAGTCATCTCTTCCCGCTCGCTAGAGACTGCCGAGACGATCGCCCGCGCAGCACGCAACGGCTATTTTCGCACCTTCGTGAACACCGACGTCATCGGCACCGAGTTCGGCGGCGTGCTGAAGAACCTCATCGCGGTTGCGATCGGCATCGTCGACGGTGTCGGCTACGGCGAGAACACCAAGGCGTCGATCATCACCCGCGGGCTTGTGGAGATGACCGACTTCGCCGTGGCGAACGGTGCACACCCAGAAACCCTGCAGGGGCTCGCGGGGCTCGGCGACCTCATCGCGACCTGCCAGTCGCCGCTCAGCCGCAACAACACGGCAGGGCGCCTGCTCGGCCAGGGGTACAGCTTCCAGGACGTCGTGAAGCAAATGCAACAGACGGCCGAGGGGCTCGCCTCGATTGCACCCGTACTGCAGCTCGCACGCGAGTCAGAGGTCGACATGCCTATCGTCGAACAGGTGAAGATGGTGCTTGACGGGAAAATGAACCCGCGCGACATCGCACCCCACCTCACGACGGATGACGAAACCCCTCAGGGGGAGAGGACCAATTATGGACAAGCAGACGGTGGTGGTCCTCTTCGGCGGGCGCTCCAGCGAGCACTCGATCAGTTCCGCAACGGCGGGCGGGGTGCTCGGAGCGATTGATCGCGATCGCTATCGGGTGATTCCTGTCGGGATCACGCGGGATGGCGCCTTTGTGCTTGAGGACGACGACCCGGCCAAGTTCCCTCTTGACGCGGCGCATCTGCCAGAGGTTATCGACAACGCTACCCGCGTTTTGTGGCCAGAGCCTGGTGGCGATCGCACACTGAGGGTCGTCCACGCCGACGGCACGCAGGCGAACATGGGCGAGATCGATGTCGTACTGCCGATCTTGCACGGTCCGCACGGTGAAGACGGCACCATCCAGGGGTACTTCGACACGCTTGAGGTGCCATACGCCGGTGGGGGGGTGCTCGATTCGGCCTTGTGCATGGACAAGCACTTCATGAAGGTCGCTCTGCAGGCGGCCGGTATCACGGTGGCTCCGTGGGTCACGGTACGCGCAACGGCATGGGGGGCGGATGCCGGCGGCATCCGTGCCAAGGCCGAAGGGCTCGGCCTTCCGATTTTCGTCAAGCCGGCGCGCGCCGGTTCGAGCGTCGGGGTGTCCAAAGTTGAGGACATTTCAGCGCTCGATGCGGCAATTGAGCTCGCGTTCGCAGAGGACGACAAGGTGCTCATCGAGTCGGGTATCGCAGGGCGTGAGATCGAGGTCGCTGTCCTCGAAGGCGCTGAGGGTGTTCGGGCATCGCTGCCCGGTGAGATCGTGCTGACCTCGCGTGGTTTTTACGATTTCGAGGGCAAGTACCTCGGCGGCGATGGTGTCGAGGTCGTCTGCCCTGCTTCGTTGACGGATGCCGAGGTCGTAGCGATCCAGGATGCCGCGATCCGATCGTTCGAAGCCGTCGACGGGCGAGGTCTCGCCCGTGTCGATATGTTCCTCACAGGGTCAGGCGAACTCGTCGTCAACGAACTGAACACCATGCCGGGGTTCACGCCAATCTCGATGTTCCCGAAGTGCTGGGTCGCCTCCGGTCTCAGTTATGGCGACCTGATCTCTGAGCTCATTGATGCGGGACTGCGCCGATGAGCAGGTAATCGATCACTCGGTTTTCTCGGTGCACTCAGCGGTAGCGGGCTGCAGGCCCGATTGGATGCTGGTCGAAAGCGTCTCCACTACCGCGCGGAAATCGACATCGGATTCGCGCTTGATGATGATCTCGACGGCAGGGTCGCGCCCATAGGTAACCAGTCGCTGACGCTCCTCCTCCTGGGCGAGGACGAGCCAGTCGACGCCGCCGATGCTCTGGCAGACGAGGGCGGACGGCGCTGGCACGTCGACGCCGCATCGGAGCACGACGGTCGGATCTCCCCAAGCGCCCGTCGCCTGGGCATCGGTCCATACCCGCTCGAGATCGCCGACAGCGTCGGGGAGCAGCACAGACACGTCGGCGCAGTGCGGATCGTTCGCGTCGGTGGCCGGTTCGAGGTGAACGGTCGTCGCGCAGCCCGAGAGCACTCCGAGAAGAGCCAACGCTCCCGTCGTGGCGGCGAGACGACGAAATCGGGGCATGATTCCAGGCTACCTTTGACTCCATGCGCTCCCGACCCAACGCTGACGATCCGCGACTCGGAGAGATGTCTGAGGCGCGAATCCTTGAGGCCATCCTGAGTCGCACGCTACCCTCCGTGCACACGATTCTCGGACCAGGAGACGATGCAGCCGTGATCGCTGCACCGTCGGGCTCCGTCGTCGCAACCACAGACACTCTTGTTCACGGGCCCGACTTTCGCCTAGCTTGGTCGACCGGTTACGACCTCGGCTGGAAGGCTGCTGCGGTCAATCTGGCCGACGTTGCGGCCATGGGGGCTCGGCCGACGGCGTTGCTTGTTGCACTGGCTGTTCCGCGGGATCTGCGGCTGTCGTTCGTCGAGCAGCTTGCGGATGGCTTTCGTGAAGCCTGCGCGTCGCTGGCGCCAGGGTGCGCGGTCGTCGGTGGCGACCTCACCGTCACAGACGTGCTCACTGTTGCGGTCACAGCCCTCGGCGATCTCGAGGGGAGAGCGGCGGTGACGAGGTCCGGAGCGCGACCGGGTGACGTCATTGCTGTCGCCGGTGAGCTTGGCCAGGCAGCCTGGGGGCTGGGTGTCTTATTCGGCCGATTCCGCGACGGTGACACGCCGATCCCGGTGAACGACGGGATGCTGACACACGACGAAAGTGCGGCGGTTGCCGCCCAGCTGCGTCCTGAGCCGCCGATCGGGCTGGGACCGGTCGCTGCAGCCGCCGGGGCGACAGCGATGATGGACATCTCGGACGGACTCGCGCTCGACGCGCGCCGGATGGCTACGGCATCCGCCGTCACATTCGCTCTCGACAGCGCGGCCCTCGGTGGCGACCCTGAGCGAGCGCTGGCCGGAGGCGAGGACCATGCCCTGCTCGCGACGTTCCCTATGGAGAGTGTGCCTATCGGCTTTCGAATCATCGGCGAAGTACGCGCCCGGCGGGAGCACGAGCTTGTGTGCGACGAGCGCCCGATCGACGTGTCAGGGTGGGACCCCTATCGTGACTGGGATTCGGTGGTCGGCTGAGGCGCAGCCCACCACAGAATGGTGTCTCCGTACGTCTTTTGGCGGAACGACTCAAGGCCAGCCGCAGCGAAGTCCGGGGTGGTAGCGCGCTTCGCGCGCTCCACCACGACGACGGCGTCTGGTGACAGCGAAGGGGCCAGCGCGACGAGATCGGCATTCATCGCCGCGTCTTCGATGTCATAGGGCGGGTCGGTGAAGACGAGGTCATAGGGGCCGGAGGCGCGTGCGAGGAACGTCTGCACTGCACTCTCGTGCACACGGGCGATCGGTTCAGTGCTCCTGGTCGCGAACTCGGCCGTCGACGCGCTCGCTTTCGCCACGAGCGCAGCGTTGCGGCGTACGATCGCGGCGGCCTGTCGGCCGCGCTCCACCAGGTCTGCGCTGGTCGCTCCTCGGCTCAATGCCTCAAGTCCCAATGCGCCTGACCCCGCGTACAGATCGAGGACGCGCGCATCGGCGACGGCATCCATAGCCTCCAAAGCACCGAAGAGCGACTCGCGCACCCGGTCGCTCGTGGGTCGGGTGCCGGAGCTCGGCACTTCGAGACGTGCGCCACGAGCGAGCCCTGCGATGATCCTGGTCACTGGTTCACGATATCGTCAACGTCTGTGCCGGTCTCTACACTCGAAGAATGCCGCTCACGCTCGAATCGACTCTCGATGGAGCACTCGGCGCGAACGCTGCGAAGCCCCTTGCGCGTGCCTTTGGCATGGCGACCGTCGGTGATCTTCTTGCGCACTATCCCCGGAGGTACGCCGATCCTGCAGAACTCACCCCGATCTTGGAGCTGCCAGTAGGGGAGGCTGTGACCATCGTTGCAGAGGTGCTCTCGTCGAGTGCCCGGACGATGCGCAACCGCAGGGGAGCAATGACCGAGGTCATCATCGGGGACGGCATCGGCCGGCTCTCATTGACCTTCTTCGCGAAGGGGCCGAGCCAGGCCGAATGGCGCGCGAAAGAGCTCTCACCCGGACGACGAGGCATTTTCACAGGCAAGGTGAGCGAGTTCAACGGCGTCACCCAGCTCACGCACCCCGAGTATGAACTCTTCGACGACGAGCTCGAGGCCCGAAGTCGCGCCGACGCGCGCGCGGCCGCGCTGATCCCGATCTACCCCGCGACCTCCAGCGTGGCGTCCACGAAGCTAGCGAAACTCATCGCTCGCGTCCTCGACGACCTCGGCCCGATTGCCGAACCTCTGCCCGATTTCGTCCGTCTGAGCGAACAATTGCTCACAGCGAACCAGGCTCTTGAGCAGATCCATCGGCCCAAGACACGTAGCGATATCGATGTGGCCGTACGTACCCTGCGCATGCACGAGGCGCTCACCCTGCAGACCGCTCTGCTGCAGCAGCGCATTGCGGTGCGTGCGCTGTCTGCCACGGCTCGCCCCGCCAGCCCCGGGGGCCTGCTGGAGCGCTTCGACGCTGCCCTCCCGTATCAGCTCACCGACGATCAACGTACGGTCGGAGACCAGATTGCCCGCGATCTCGTTGGTGCATGGCCGATGAATCGTCTCGTGCAGGGCGAGGTGGGTTCGGGCAAGACGCTCGTGGCGCTCAGGGCGATGCTTCAGGTCGCTGAAACGGGGGGACAGGCGGCGCTGATCGCGCCCACAGAGGTGCTCGCGGCGCAGCATCTACGTTCCATCGTGACGATGCTCGGACCAGAGCTGTCCCCGTTGGTGATGCCGACGCTGCTCACCGGGCAGATGGCGACTGCTGACAGGCGTAAGGCGGCGCTTCGTGTGGCATCGGGGCAGGCTCTCATCGTGGTGGGTACTCATGCGCTCCTGAGCGAGAAGACAACCTTTGCCGAGTTGGGCCTTGTCGTGGTTGACGAACAGCACCGGTTCGGTGTCGAGCAGCGCGAAGCACTGAGGACCAAAGGGTCAAGTCCGCACGCACTCGTGCTCACGGCGACACCCATTCCTCGCACCGTGGCGATGACCGTCTTCGGAGATCTCGATACCTCGATGATCCGCACGCTGCCGGCTGGTCGCGCCGGCATCCGATCCTTCGTGGCGCCGTTGACAGAGCATCCGGGCTGGTGGCAGCGAGTATGGGCCCGCGCTGCCGAGGAGATCGCACAGGGGCGCCAAGTGTTCGCGGTATGCGCCGCCATCGATACGACGAGCAAGACTGGGGAGAGTGGCCCACTTCCCCTCCAGGAGGGTGTCAGCGGCCCCCGCTGGGGCGTTGTGCAGCTCGACGAGGCGCTTGCGACTCATCCGATGCTCGGAGGGGTGCGTCGGGCGGTGCTTCACGGCCGGGTGCCTGCTGACGAGAAGGATGCCGTGATGCAGGCCTTCGCGCGCGGCGAAATCGACCTTCTCCTGGCGACGACCGTTATCGAGGTAGGCGTGGATGTGCCGAACGCGTCGACCATGATCGTGCTCGACGCGGACCGATTCGGTGTTTCGCAACTGCACCAGCTGAGAGGGCGAGTGGGGCGAGGCGAAGTGCCCGGACTCTGCCTGCTTGTCACAGACGCTGAGGAGGGCACTGTCGCACGCGAGCGCGTTGAGGCCGTCGCCGCCACCCTCGACGGATTCCAGCTCGCCGAGGTCGATATGGAGCTGAGGGGCGAAGGCGACGTGCTTGGTTCGGCACAGGCCGGAGTGCGCTCCTCTCTGCGGTTGTTGCGCGTCGTGAAAGACGCTCGTCTCATCGCACAAGCCCGCCAGTTGGCGCAGGACCTCCTCGCCGAGGATCCGATGCTTGTTGCGCATCCGGGTCTGCGCGAAGCATTAGCCCGTCGCGTCAGCGACGGCGACCGCGCAGCGCTGGTGAAGAACTGATGTGCCGTAGGGTGTGAATATGCCGTGCACTGAGCGATCGAAGGAGTCCTCGTGAGCAACCGGATCGCCGTTGTGCCAGGGTCGTTCGACCCGCCGACACTCGGCCACCTCGATGTCATCCGTCGCGCTGCGGCGCTGTACGACGAAGTGCACGTGCTCGTGGTGCACAACCCCGGCAAAGAGGCGATGCTTCCCATCGCGCAGCGACTTACGCTGCTCGAGAAGTCGATAGCCGACGACGCCATGGCCGGCAACATCATCGTTGACTCATGGAGCATGGGCCTGCTCGTCGACTACGCCAGGAATGTGAATGCCGGCGTCCTCGTGAAGGGCATCCGCTCACAGATCGATGTCGCCTACGAGTCGCCGATGGCAATCGTGAATCGCCACCTCGCCGGTATTGAGACCGTCTTTCTGCTGCCAGATCCTTCGCATGCTCTGGTATCGAGTTCACTGGTGCGTCAGGTCGCCGGTCTCGGAGGCGACGTGTCACCGTTCGTTCCGCCAGCGGTTGCCGCTTTCCTCGACACCGGCTCACGGGACCTCTGACCCTCCGAGTACCGTTCAGCGCTGACCCGGTAGCATTGCGGGGTGCGCTCCCGTCTGAATGGTCCTTTCGTCCTGCCCGTCCGTGACATCGTCCGGCGACCGGGCGAGATGCGTGAGCACGAGTTCACGGTCACTCTCAGCGAGCAGTGGGGTGAGGGGATCGTGAGCCTTGCTGCGGGGTCGGCGCTCGTTGTGGAGGTACGTCTGGAGTCCGTCCACGAGGGGATTCTCGTGTCGGGAGCGGCCGACGGCGAGTACTCCGGGGAGTGCGGGCGATGCCTGACGGAGATTGCTCGGCCCGTCGAAGTCGAGTTCCAGGAGCTTTTCGCGTATCCTGGTGAGGAAGAAACTGACTTCGAGGTTCAAGACGACCACGTGGATCTTGAAACTCTGGTCAGGGACGCGGCCGTATTGTCGCTTCCTTTTCAGCCGGTGTGTCAGCCGGATTGCCTGGGGCTCGACCCGAAAACCGGCGAGAAGCTGACCGTGAGCGCCGGGTCGGAGCAGGTCGCTCCCATCGATCCTCGGTGGAGCGCGCTCCAAGAAATCACAGACCAAGACGGAACGGCGCACAGCCGTGACGTCGAGAAAGAAGAGAGCTAAGTCATGGCTGGTAACCCCCCGAAGCGCAAGGTCTCCCGTTCCAACACCCGCTCGCGCCGCGCGCAGTGGAAGGCCGAGGCTCCTGCGCTCGTCAAGACCATCGAGAACGGCAAGGTCGTCTACAGCCGTCCTCACCAGGCGAAGGTCGTCACCGACTCGCAGGGCACCGAGCTTTTCCTGGAGTACAAGGGCCGCAAGGTCGCCGACGTCTGAGTCCGTACGTGGCTGAGGTCACAACCAGCGAAGAGACTCTCGCGCAGAAGCTCCGTGTCGATCTCGACGCGGAGCTTCTGGAGTTGGCGCTCACACACCGCTCGTACGCCTATGAGCATGGCGGCATCCCGCACAATGAGCGTCTTGAGTTCCTGGGTGATTCCGTGCTCGGGCAGGCTGTGACGGTCATGCTGTTCACGACGCACCCTGATCTCGATGAAGGCTCGCTGGCGAAAAGGCGCGCGAGTGTTGTGTCTACGGTGGCCCTTGCCGAGGTGGCGAGGGGGATCGGCCTTGGCAAGCACCTGAGACTCGGGCGTGGCGAGGAGCAGACCGGCGGTCGCGATAAGGACTCGATCCTCGCTGACACCATGGAAGCGGTCATCGGTGCGACATTTTTGTCGGCGGGACCGGATGCCGCCACTGAGCTTGTGCTCCGATTGACCGAGCCGCTGCTCGCCGACCCCGAACGGTACGGCGCGGCGATGGATCCGAAGACCAGCCTGCAAGAGCTTGCCGCACGTGTCGGCGCTACACCGCCACAGTACGAGGTCGAGGCGAGCGGACCCGACCATGAACGAAGGTTCACCGCTACGGTCGTGGTGGGCGATGTCCGTATGGCAGGCAACGGCACCAGCAAGAAGACAGCGGAGATGGCGGCTGCGCTCAACGCCTGGCGCGTGCTGAGCGAGCGTGCCTGAACTTCCCGAGGTCGAGGTCGTCCGTGCGGGGCTCGCACCTGCGGTCATCGGATCGACAATCACTGCGGTCAGCGTCTTCGATGAGCGCGCTCTGACCCGGCATCCGACCGGCGCAGCCGATTTCGCGGCACGGCTTGAGAGTCGTGTGATCACCGGTGCGGAGCGCCGAGGCAAGTTCCTTTGGCTCCCTCTCGACGGCGCAGACGATGCGCTCATCGCGCACCTCGGGATGAGTGGCCAGATGCTGCTGCGGGTGCCGGATGCTGCGGCAGAGCGCCACGAGCGGATCCGGATTCACCTGGGACATCCGGTGCACGGCGAACTCGCCGTGGTCTTCGCGGACCAACGCACATTTGGCTCTTTAGCCGTCGACGCCCTCGTCGTGGACGGTCCGACGCGTGTGCCATCGCAGGTCGCCCACATCGCCCGCGATCCGCTGGATCCGCTTTTCGATGACCGCGCCTTCCGCTTCGCCCTCGCGAAGCGTCGCAGCGGCGTGAAGCGGGTGCTGCTTGACCAGCGTGTGATCAGCGGTGTCGGCAACATCTATGCAGACGAGTCGCTGTGGGCGGCGCGAGTTCACCCGGAGACTCCTGCGGCGGCGCTGTCGACTCAGCGAGTCCGTCGACTGCTCGCCGAAATCCGCACCGTGCTCGCGAAGGCCCTCGCCGAGGGCGGTACAAGCTTCGACGCCCAGTACGTGAATGTCAACGGGCAGGCGGGGTACTTCGCGCATTCGCTCAACGCCTACGGACGCGGGGGAGAGGCGTGCCCCCGATGCGGCGCTGCGATCGTCCGGGAGGCGTTCATGAACCGCTCCTCGCACTTCTGCCCGAGGTGTCAGCGTCGACGCTGAATGTACGTCGATTGAGGGCCGGCACGGAGGAGGCGGTTGTCTTCGAGGGTGCGGGCGATCCGGTAGCTGCCGACGCGGAGCCTCAGTGACAGCGGGTAACGCGACGCCGTTATGTAGGCAGTCATAAAGACAATGGGAGGAGCGCATCATGGCAATGCCTGATCGTCGGGTATGCCTCCGTGAACGATGTGACGGTGTTGGCTGCGGACCATGACTTCGATCACGTCGCGCAGGTCGCACGGTTGCGGCACGAATACATCGCCTCCTTTCAGAGCCGCTTCTGCTATCCCCCGGCGTATGAGACAGGAACGAACCCGATTGCTTCGTTGATGGCGACCATGGGTCGGTTCTCTTCGGCGTTGAACGTCGTCACGGCGGGAGAGCTCGGTACGAGATCGTGCCAGCGCACCACGTTCGCGCACTTCACGATCGTTCCCACACGGCGTCCGCGGTGGTGTGCGGTGACTAGGTGTTCTTCCCCGACACGTTGTGAACGCGTTCGGCTGGGGTTGATCTGCCGATCCCGGTGTGGGGTCTGTGGTGGTTGTAGTGATGGAGCCAGTCGGCGTAGGTCGCGGCGCGTTCGGCCTCAGATCGATAGGTGGTGGCATTGGCCCACTCGGCGATGACGTCCATGTCTCCGCTGGGTGCATCGGTTGAGAGGCGCGTGAACGCCCGGGCAAAACCCACGCGCAATTCGGGCGGGGTCGGCATCGTCCACACTCGTGCGCTCGACCTGCTCGAGTCGGTAATCGGCATCCTCGAGCGCGTCCGAGAGGGGTGTAGCAGGGATCCGACCCAGCCGGTCGCCGGTACCGCATCCGTTCGTGCTCCTCAGGGCGATGGCAGTGTCCACGTCTGCAGAATGCGTCGTCCGCGTGCTTTCGCGCCGTCCTCAGCATGGGCGAGCCGCCGCCGTTCCACACCGAGGTCAACCTGCTTCGCGAGGACGAGAAGGTTGACCACGGCGGATTGCGCATCATTCTCCTGCGGATAAGCGCAGGGCACCATACCCACAACGGCACTGTCGATTCAGCTCTCCGAGCAGGAGGAAATGTTGAGCACCCTCGTCGTCCAGTGAAGCGGGGACGACGAGAGGGGTGCTCGTGAAGGCGTTCATAAGAGTCCTTGCAAGCAGGCAGCAGATTCTGTCTTCGTCGATCGACGAGTCTCGGAGGTATCGCCTGGCATGTCGCGAATGTATCCGCTCCGCGCGGGATGCCAGTCTGCGCACGTGATTCCGGTAGCGTGATGTCGTGATTTCCTCGGAACGAGCGGCCGCCGCATGCACCTGAAGAGCCTGGCGCTCAAAGGCTTCAAGTCGTTCGCCCAGCCAACGAGCTTCGTCTTCGAACCAGGGGTCACCTGCATTGTCGGCCCCAACGGATCCGGGAAATCCAACGTCGTCGACGCTCTGGCCTGGGTCATGGGAGAGCAGGGGGCGAAGACTCTACGCGGCGGCAAAATGGAGGACGTCATCTTCGCCGGCACCTCCACCAGGGGGCCTCTCGGCCGGGCAGAGGTGCAGCTGACGATCGACAATTCGGACGGCGCTCTGCCTATCGAGTTTTCCGAGGTGACGATCAGCAGAACGCTGTTCCGCAACGGTTCGAGCGAGTACGCGATCAACGGGGAGAACTGCCGACTGCTCGACGTGCAGGAGTTGCTCAGCGACTCTGGACTCGGCAGGGAAATGCACGTGATCGTCGGGCAGGGGCGTCTCGACACCGTCCTACAAGCATCACCGGAGGACCGTCGGGGCTTCATCGAGGAGGCAGCCGGCATCCTTAAGCATCGGCGGCGCAAGGAGAAGACGCTCCGCAAGCTCGATGCCATGGAGACTAACCTCACGCGTCTGAGCGATCTGGCCGGGGAGATCCGTCGGCAGCTGAAGCCATTGGGTCGGCAAGCCGAGATCGCCCGCGAGGCGCAAACTATTGCGGCGGTAGTGCGCGACGCCAAGGCCCGGCTCTTCGCCGATGACGTCGTCGTGCTCCGCACCACATTGGCCGACCACGCCCGCACCGAGCAGGAGCGGCATACCGAGAGACTGGTGCTCTCCGACCAGGCTGAGGCAGTGCGTGCGAGCATCGCACGCCTTGAGCAGGACCAGAGCTCTGTCGCAGTCGATCAGGCGCGCAGTGTCGCCTTCGGGCTGGAGCAAGCACAAGAGCGGATGCGGGGGCTCTACACGCTCGCCAATCAGCGTCTCGCGCTGCTCGGCTCAGACGAGGACGATGCAGCGGTGTCGACGGTCACGGTGACCCAGACGACCATCGACGAGGCGAAGGAGGAGATCACTGTGATCTCCTCCGGTCTCGGTGACGCTCAAGACGCTGCCGTTGCCGCGAGTCGTGAGGTCATCCATGCGCGCGCCGAGCTCGACACCCTTGACGTTGACATCGCTGAACAGAGCGCGCTCGTATCGAAGTACGACATGCGTGTTTCGGCTCTGCGCGGAACTGCCGATGCTGCGGCATCCGCTCTGACCGCCGTGCGAGCAGCGGTACTCCGTCAAGAGAGCGCGCTCGAGGCGGCTCACAACCGTCGCCGGGAGGCGGCGGAAGCGTTGGAGGCTATCGACGACGCTGAAGCCCCCGACGGCACCGCCGCGGAGCACGCAGCGAACTACGAGGCGGCTCAACGCGCCGCCACTGCGGCCGAGAACGAGCGCGAGGCTCTCCGTGAGCGCTTGCACACCGCTGAGCGCGAAGTCGATGCGCTTACCGCGAAAGCCGCAGCGCTCGGCAGTGCTCTGGCATTGTCCGGCGGAGCCGCTGAGATCGTGAAGGAAGGAAGGTCTGGCGTCCTCGGGCTCGTGGGCGATGCGGTCCAGGTCAAGGCGGGTTTTGAGGTTGCGATAGCTGCCGTTCTCGGATCGCTCACCGAGGCTCTGCTGGTCGAGAGCCGCTCTGACGCGTTGTCCCTCGCCGAGGACACGCCAGGTCGCCGCGGAGGTGTGATCGACATTGTCATCGCGTCCGCCACCCGACCTTGTATTGAACTGCCCGAGCTCACTGGCGTCACACCCGCGGTCGATACCGTCACGGCGCCTGACGGTGTGCTCGGCATCCTCTCGCATGTTCTGATCGCCGACTCTCTGAGCTCAGCCCGCGCTGCGCGCGTGAGCCTTGACATAGCAGGAGACACCAGCACGACACTGGTCACACGCGGCGGGGATGTGATCACATCGCACACACTGCGCACGGGCACTGGGGGCGAGCGATCACGCCTCGAACTGGTGGCGGAGCGAGATGCCGCAATGGAGCGCCTCGCTGAAGTACGGGTGGTGGTGGATTCGCTTCGCTCGGCGCGTACGGATGCCGACGAGCAGGTTGAGACCACCAGGCGTCACGCAAAAGAGGCGCTGCGAGCGTTGCGAGAGCACGACGCGGCGCTGGCGACGCATGCCGAGCAGCTCAACAGGGCTACGGTGCACCACGAGGCGGCGGTCGCCGAATGCGAGCGATTGGAAGCGGGTCTCGCGCAGGCACAGGCGGCGGTGGCAGACGCCGCAGCGAAGGCGGATGCCGCGCGTGCCGAGTTCGACCAGGCCACCGAGGAGCCACGACCGGTGCTGGATGCTTCGGCGCGAGACGGGCTGCTTGAGGCGCTGGAGATCGCACGGGAGGGTGAGGTGCGTGCCAGGTTGGAGATCGAGACGCTTCGCGAGCGGATCCGTGCAGCGCAGGCGCGGGTCGCAGCTCTTGAGCGTCAGCGCGAGCAGGAACGGGATGCTGCGGCTGAAGCAGCGCGGCGCGCCGTGATCCGCAGGGCCCAGCGAGAGGCGGCATCCGCTGTTGCCGAAGAGCTACCGCGAATCCTTGACTCCATCGACCGATCGGTGACCCAGGCGCGCTTGGCTCTCGCTGAGGCCGAGGCGGCTCGTTCGGCACAGAACGAGGAACTCACGGCACTGCGCGCACAGGAAGCGAGCCTGCGGGATCGACTTGCCGGCCTCACCGAGAGCGTCCACGGGTTGGAGCTGCAGATTCACGAGAAGAAGCTGCATCTGAGCAGCCTGCTCGAGCGCGTGACGTCAGAGCTCGCCCTTGACGAAGATATTCTCATTGCGGAATATGGCCCCGATCAGCTGGTCCCGCATGATCCTCTCACCTCGGACGCCAGCACGGAGGGGATCGAGGGCTCCGTACCGTTCGACAGGAGGGTGCAGCAGCGGCGCCTCGCCGAAGCGGAACGCAAGCTCGCCCAGCTTGGTCGGGTCAACCCGCTGGCTCTGGAAGAGTTCGCGGCCCTCGAGCAGCGGCATGCCTTCCTCACCGAGCAACTCGCCGATCTCACCCGGACCAGGCAGGACCTGCTCACGATCATCGCCGACCTCGACGAACGTATGCAGACGATCTTCGCGAGCGCTTTTGAAGACACGAAGACGGCGTTCGGGGAAGTCTTCCCCCTGCTCTTCCCCGGCGGATCCGGCAGCATCTCGCTCACCGACCCTGACAACATGCTGACGACCGGCATCGAGGTATCGGTGCGGCCGGTGGGAAAGAAGATCGAGAGGCTTTCTCTGCTGTCTGGGGGCGAGCGATCGCTGGCAGCCGTCGCACTGCTGGTCGCGATCTTCAAGGCCAGACCTAGCCCCTTCTACATCCTCGACGAGGTTGAGGCGGCATTGGACGACGCGAACCTCGGCCGGTTGCTCAGCGTCTTCGAGCAACTGCGCGAGAGCTCGCAGCTGCTGGTCATCACGCACCAGAAGCGCACCATGGAGATCGCCGACGCACTGTACGGCGTCTCGATGCGTCAAGACGGTGTATCAGCGGTGGTCGGCCAGCGCGTTGGCGACCGCGCGGGCGGCTGAGTTACCCGACGAGGATCCCCTTTCGCGGATCATCCCATCGTCATACCCGTAGGCTGGATGCATGGCGGAGAAGTCCTGGTTCCTCGGTCGCGCGCTGCGCGGCATGTTCGTCAAACCCACGATCGACGAGTCGACCTGGGAGGACCTCGAGACCGCGCTGATCACCGCCGACTTCGGCCCTGACATCAGTGAGCGGATCGTCGACGAGCTTCGAGAGAAGGTCGATCGGTACCGAACAACGGATCCGAAAGACCTCCAGCGGATGCTGCGCGAGACGCTCGAGGAGCACTTCGCGAAGTTCGACACCACACTGAAGCTCACAGAGCGCCCAGCAGTGGTGCTCGTTGTCGGAGTGAACGGCGTGGGTAAGACAACGACGATCGGCAAGTTCACCAAGTTGCTGCGCGGCTATCAGCGCAGCGTGGTGGTCGGTGCAGCAGACACCTTCCGCGCTGCGGCCGTCGATCAGCTCGCCACCTGGGCACAGCGCGGGGGAGCGGCGATAGTTCGCCCCCAGCAGGAAGGGCAGGATCCGGCATCCGTCGCCTTCCAGACCATCGAGTTCGCAAAGAACCAGGGCATCGAGATCGCGATCATCGACACAGCCGGTCGCTTGCACACCAAGGGCGGGCTGATGGACGAGCTCTCGAAGATCCGTCGCGTCATTGAGAAGCAGGCACCGATCAGTGAGGTCCTTCTGGTGCTCGACGCGACCACAGGACAGAACGGTGTGATGCAGGCCGAAGCGTTCCTCGACCATGCTGGCGTGACCGGACTCGTACTCACCAAGCTTGACGGCTCGGCGAAGGGAGGTTTCGTCCTCGCCGTGCAGGAGCGCACCGGCATCCCAGTGAAGCTGCTCGGCCAGGGTGAAGGCATCGACGACCTCACTGGCTTCACACCCCATGTGTTCGTGCAGTCACTGGTTGGCTGACGTAGGACTACCGCGCGCGGCGTGAGGCTGGTTTCATAGCGTTATGGCGATCGAACACGACTACTTCGGACTCCTCTCCTCGGGTCCAGACGGCTCGATCTTCTGGTCGGAGACCGTGGAGCTCGGTGATCAGAGCGTCACCGTTGACCTCACAGCTCCCGACCAGGATGATGTCTCGGCGGAAGCGCTCGACATCGCCGCAGCCTTGATCGCCGGTCTTGACAACGTTGATGCCACCGCACGGCGGGGGATGCTCGCTGAGGTGGACGATCGCACTAGCGAGGTGACTGAGTACATCTTGCAGCAGCAGGAGGTATTCGGAGAGGACATCGACGATGTCCTCGTTGATGTCAGCGGCGATGCCGCCGTAGACATCATCCGTTCGCTCCGGTTGGTGAGCATGACCATCCTTGCCGATGAGCACGGCGGATCCGAGCCCTTCGCCGTGTTGGAGTACGCCCTCGATGACAGCTCCAACGACGATGTACTGCTCGTGAACCTCGGCTCCGACGGCAGCGTGCAGTCCGTGATGAGCGGGGACTAGGCTACGCTCACACGGCTTGCGCGAACCCGAGGTCTGCTGCTTGGGCGATGTGCGCGAGATGCGCGGGGATCTCACGGCCCTTCGAGGTCATCGACTGCGCCCACAAACGCCCGGCTCGGTAAGAGGAGCGCACCAGTGGGCCTGCGAGGACCCCGAGGAAGCCGATCCTCTCGGCTTCCTCTTTGAACTCGACGAACTCCGCGGGCTTTACCCAGCGGGCGACGGGCAGGTGGCGCGAGGAGGGGCGCAAGTACTGCGTGATCGTGATGATGTCACAGCCGGCATCATGAAGGTCGTGCAGTGCTTGGATGACCTCGCTTGGTTCCTCGCCCATGCCGAGTATCAGGTTCGACTTGGTGATGAGTCCGGCGTTGCGCGCCTGTGTGAT
Source organism: Microbacterium sp. (assembly GCA_047605925.1). Taxonomy (GTDB): domain Bacteria; phylum Actinomycetota; class Actinomycetes; order Actinomycetales; family Microbacteriaceae; genus Microbacterium. The sequence goes on along the minus strand of JASGEY010000013.1, from coordinate 81,374 downwards.
CACATCGAGAGAGCGCTCGTAGCGGAATGCCGGGCGGATGCGCTTGAAGATGCGCGGGACCGTCTCTACGTTGTGCGCGAACACCTCAGGGCGGGCGTCGAAGACCTCGCCGAGCAGTTCCGGCGAGCCGTTGAAATCGGTGGCGAGCAACTCGACGCCGGTGTTCGGGTTCATCGCGTGGATCTGCCGAACAGTCTCGGCATTCAGCCACGCTCCGCCGTCTGGCAGATCGTCGCGTGCGACGCAGGTGACTGTCGCGTAGCGGAGGTTCATGCGGGCCACGCTCTCAGCAACCCGTCGCGGCTCGTCCGTGTCGTAGTCCGCTGGCTTACCGGTGTCGATTTGGCAGAAGTCGCATCGACGGGTGCACTGTGACCCACCGATGAGGAATGTCGCCTCTCGATCCTCCCAGCATTCGAAGATGTTCGGGCATCCAGCTTCCTGGCACACCGTGTGAAGCTCTTCGGTTTTGACGAGAGAGTGAAGGGCCGTGTACTCCGGACCCATCTTCGCTTTGGTCTTGATCCACTCGGGCTTGCGCTCGATCGGCGTCTCGGCGTTGCGGATCTCCAGGCGGAGGAGCTTACGTCCGTCGGGTGCGGCGGTCATGCGGGAACTCCTGCGTACTCGGCGGAGGCGTATTCCTCAGTGAACGTGTTGATCACACCGGCGATGATATCGGCAGGGGAGATATCGGCGCCGATGATCTCGCTCACGGTGGTGACGCCGGCATCCGTGATTCCGCAGGGTATGATTCCGCGAAAGCCAGCCAGCGTGTTGTTGCAGTTGATCGCGAAGCCGTGCATGGTGACGCCCTGCTGGACGCGTATGCCGATCGCAGCAACCTTGTCCTCTGACAGCGGCCGCCTCACCCAGACGCCGCTGCGGCCATCGACCTGATAGCCGTCCACTCCGAGTGGGCGAAGCACCGAGATCAGAAGCCGCTCCAGTCGTCGGACGTGCGCGACCACATCCAGCGGTTCAGGTAGACGCACGATCGGGTAGCCCACCAGTTGTCCGGGCCCATGCCAGGTGATCTTGCCGCCGCGATCGACGTCGATCACAGGTGTGCCGTCTTGTGGGCGCTCGTGATCTTCGGTCCGCTTGCCTGCTGTATATACAGCCTCGTGTTCGAGAAGGATGAGTGTGTCCGGACGGTTGCCTGCTACGACATCAGCGTGCACACCTCGCTGCAACTCCCAGCCCGCGGCGTAGGGGACGAACTTCGGGGCCAGCCCTGGGGTCAGGATGTCGAGCACAGGATTCCCTCTCTCGAGGTCAATTGGATCGCGTCCAACAATACCCCTTCCCCGCATGAGCGCTTTCGGAACGCGCTAGCGTGAAGGGATGAGCAACGGGAGGAAGGTCGGTCGCCCCAAGGCATCGTCGCGTGAGATTCTCGCCGAAGCCGCCTGTGAGCTATTTCTAGAACGCGGATACGACGCCACCTCGATCGCCGACATCACGCAGCGCGCAGGGGTCAGCCGCTCGAGTTTCTTCAACTACTTCGACTCCAAGAGTGACGTGTTGTGGTCGGGCTTGGATGCGCGGATCACTCAGGGCGCCGATGCCCTCGTTGCACTCGGGCAGGATGGCGACGCGGAGGCGGTACGGCTGATTCTCTGCAGAATCGTCCATGACTTCGCGCCAGATCCGCTTGCACTAGCACTGCGGAACAGGTCGGCGATGGGGCTTGACGATGAGCTGATGCGCGACACGGGGGTCCGTCAGGTGCGCCTTGCTTCTGCGATCTCGGATGCAGTCAAGGCGGCAGGCAAGGGCATGATTCACGCCGATATTCTGGGAGCAGCCTACGCCGCTGCGCTGTTCTCGTCGCTCCGGGTGTGGGCTGAGCAAGGCGCGGGATTCGGCACACCGGAGAGCACATTGGACGAGGCGCTTCGAGGACTAGACGATTTGAGCTGGACGTCGTGGACGGGCAACCCGCGGCGCGGAGCCTAGTCATGCCGCTCGCGTAGAATCGAAACACCATGGCAACCTTTGGCACGCTCTCCGATCGGCTCACCGAAACCTTCCGCAACCTGCGCACGAAGGGAAAGCTCACCGCCGCCGACGTCGACGGCACCGTGCGCGAAATCCGTCGTGCACTGCTCGACGCGGATGTCGCACTCACTGTCGTCAAGGACTTCACGGCGAAGGTTCGTGAGCGTGCCCTCGGTGACGAGGTCAACAAGGCGCTGAACCCCGCGCAGCAAGTGGTGCAGATCGTCAACGAAGAGCTCATCGCGATCCTTGGCGGCGAGCAGCGCCGGCTGCAGTTCGCCAAGACAGCCCCCACCGTCATCATGCTCGCGGGCCTCCAGGGCTCCGGTAAGACGACCTTCGCCGGCAAGCTCGCCAAGCAGCTTGAAGGCGAGGGTCACACACCGCTGCTGGTCGCCGCCGACCTGCAGCGCCCGAACGCCGTGAATCAGCTCCAGGTCGTCGCCGAGCAGGCTGGCGCCACGATTTACTCCCCGGAACCCGGCAATGGCGTCGGGGACCCCGTGCGCGTCTCTCGCGACGGTGTCGAGCACGCCCGCCGCCACCAGCATGATGTCGTCATCATCGACACCGCCGGTCGCCTCGGCGTTGATGCCGAACTGATGAAGCAGGCCGCCGACATCCGCAAGGCCACGAACCCAGACGAGGTGCTGTTCGTCATCGACGCGATGATCGGCCAGGACGCGGTGAACACGGCCAAGGCGTTCCAGGAGGGCGTCGATTTCACCGGAGTCGTGCTGTCAAAGCTCGACGGCGATGCCCGTGGCGGTGCTGCACTCTCGGTCGCCTCGGTCACCGGCCGCCCGATCATTTTCGCGTCCACCGGCGAGCGCCTCGAAGATCTCGAGCCCTTCCACCCCGATCGCATGGCGAGTCGAATCCTCGACCTCGGCGACATCCTCACCCTCATCGAGCAGGCCCAGCAGGCCTTCGATGAGGAAGAGGCCATGAAGATGGCCGAAAAGCTCGCGAAAGAGCAGTTCACGCTGGAAGACTTCCTCGACCAACTTCAGCAGATGAAAAAGATGGGCTCGATGAAGAAGATGCTGGGGATGCTTCCCGGCATGGGCCAGATGAAGCAGCAGCTCGATGATTTCGACGAGCGCGAGATCGACCGAACCGAGGCGATCATTCGTTCGATGACCCCGGGCGAGCGTCGCAACCCAAAGATTCTCAATGGCTCTCGGCGCCTGCGCATCGCCCGAGGCTCTGGCATGACCGTGACTGACGTCAACCAGCTCGTTCAGCGCTTCGAGCAGGCGGCCAAGATGATGAAGACCGTCGCCCGCGGCGGAACGCCGAACATCCCCGGCATGGGGCCGATGCCTGGTCTGGGGCGCCCCGGGGCCTCGTCGAAGCGCGGCAAGAAGGGCAAGTCGAAGAACGTCTCCCGTTCGGGCAACCCGGCAAAGCGCGCGGCCGAGAATGCCGGCCTGCCGGCGCCGACGACGAACCCGACCGGGTCCGGCTTCGGACTCGGCGGACAGAAGGCACCCACTGAGGCTGACCTCGCCGAGATCCAGAAGCTCTTCGGCAAGAGCTGATCGACCAAGAGCATGCAACAGGAAAGGCGGGCCCGGGGAGAACCCCGGGCCCGCCTTTCGTTGTCCTGCGATCACTTCACGTCGTCGTCGACCCAGTCCATCGACTTCGTGACGGCCTTGCGCCACAGCCGCAGTTGGCGATCGCACTCGGTCGCCTCCATGGACGGCTCCCAGCGCTTGTCTTCCTGCCAGTTGGCGGAGAGATCGTCCAGACCGTGCCAGAACCCAACCGCGAGACCTGCCGCGTATGCCGCACCGAGCGCTGTTGTCTCGGCAACGACGGGGCGGACGACCGGAACGCCGAGAACATCGGCCTGGAACTGCATGAGTGTGTCGTTGGCAACCATACCGCCGTCGACCTTGAGCTCGGTGAGATCCACTCCGGCATCCGCATTCACTGCGTCGAGCACGTCGCGTGTCTGGAAGGCGACCGCTTCGATGGCTGCCCTGGCGATGTGGTTCTTGTTCGCATAGCGGGTGAGGCCGACGATCGCTCCGCGAGCGTCAGGACGCCAGTACGGTGCAAACAGACCGGAGAACGCAGGAACGACGTACACACCGCCGTTGTCCTCGACCTGCCCTGCGAGCTCCTCGACTTCTGATGCGGAACCGATGATGCCGAGCTGGTCGCGCAACCACTGGATGAGCGAACCGGTGACGGCGATCGATCCTTCCAACGCGTAGTGGGTCGGTCCATCGCCGAGCTTGTAGCCGACGGTGGTGAGCAATCCGTTCTTAGAGTGCACGACCTCCTCGCCCGTGTTGAAGATGAGGAAGCATCCCGTGCCGTAGGTGTTCTTGCTCTCGCCGGTGTTGAAGGCTGCCTGCCCGAATGTCGCGGCCTGCTGGTCGCCGAGGATCCCAGCGATCGGCGTTTCTCGCAGCAGCGAGGAGTCCTCGGCCGCGCCGTACACTTCCGAGGAAGAACGGATCTCCGGCATCATCGAGCGCGGCACGCCGAACGCTTCGAGGATATCGTCCCGCCACTGAAGGGTCTCGAGGTCCATGAACAGCGTTCGAGAGGCGTTGGTCACGTCCGTCGCGTGCACACCACCGTCAACGCCGCCGGTGAGGTTCCAGAGCACCCAGCAGTCGGTGGTACCGAAGATCAGGTCGCCGGCTTCGGCTTTCGCTCGAGCGCCCTCGACGTTCTCGAGAATCCAGGCGATCTTGGTACCAGAGAAGTAGGTCGCCAGCGGCAGACCGACGACCGGCTTGAAGCGGTCGACGCCGCCGTCAGCTGCCAAGCGGTCGACGATGTCCTGCGTGCGGGTGTCCTGCCAGACGATCGCGTTGTACACGGGCTGGCCGGTGTTCTTGTCCCACACGACTGCAGTCTCGCGCTGGTTGGTGATACCGATGGCGGCGATGTCATGGCGGGTGAGGTCGGCTCGGCTCAGTGCGAGACCGATGACCTCCTGCACGTTGCGCCAGATCTCCATAGCGTCGTGCTCGACCCATCCGGCCTGCGGGAGGATCTGCTCGTGCTCCTTCTGACCTGTTGCGACAATGCTGCCCTTTTTGTCGAAGATGATCGCGCGGCTCGATGTCGTTCCCTGGTCGATGGCGATGATGTAGTCAGCCATTGTTGTTCTCCTTTGAATACTGGGATCTGAATGATGGTGCTGAATGGGGGATGTGGTTCAGGCGAGGTGAAGCAGGACCGGAGCTGCGAGAGCAGCGATCGCACCGCCGATGAACGGACCGATGACGGGAACCCACGAGTACGACCAGTCGCTGGATCCCTTGCCCCTGATCGGGAGGATCGCGTGGGCGATGCGCGGGCCAAGGTCGCGTGCGGGGTTGATCGCGTACCCGGTGGGGCCACCGAGCGATGCGCCGATTCCGACCACCAGCAGCGCGACCGGCAGAGCAGTGAGCGGTCCGAGAGCGCCAGGGGTGCCAACCTCGATGTCGCCGTGGTCCGCGAAGGCGAAGATCACGAAAACGAGCACGAAAGTACCGACGATCTCGGTCACAAGGTTCCAGCCGTACGAGCGAATCGCCGGCCCCGTCGAGAAGACGCCGAGCTTGTTGGCAGCATCGGGCTCCTCGTCGAAGTGCTGCTTGTATCCGAGCCACACGATGATGGCTCCGACGATCGCACCGAGCAGTTCGGCTGAGGTGGCGGCGAGGAACATCGTGACGCTGATCTTCCCGGCGATGAGGAGGGCGATGCCGACAGCAGGGTTCAGGATGGCGCCGGAGTAGGCCGAGACGAGAACACCCGCGAACACTGCGAGACCCCATCCCCAGTTGACCATCAAGAAACCTCCGCCGAAGCCCTTGTTCTTCGTGAGTGCGACGTTCGCGACAACGCCGCATCCCAGGATGATGAGCATCGCCGTGCCGACGAACTCAGAGAGGAAGTAGAGACCGAGGTTCACATCAGCCATGTCTTCATTGACTTCTCTTGTGCGGAGAGCCTTTCGACCCTGCCGCGATCGGGGGATGTGGCGTCGCAGAAGAGAGCAACGCCCTAGCTCGTCAGCCGCGTGCGCGGGACGAAATCTTTACACCGTGCCTGTCACTCAGCAGGAGTCGCGTCTGTTCGATCTCCATGTCGTACCGATCGCGGTCCCAGCCGAGGATCGGGGCGAGTGCGCCAGCGATCTCATCCAGCGCCTCGGCGTCGGCGTCACCGGTGAATGCGAGGCTCGTGCGTCGAAGGATCACATCTTCGAGTCGAACTACGAGCTCGTTGTGCACCATCCATGCGAGCTCGCGCGTCGAGAGGTCGCCGCCGGCGAGTGCTGTGTCTGGTCCCTGCTCGATGTATTCCCAGACCTGAGCGGCTCGGGTGCCATAGCGAGCAAGCAGGTCCGCGGCTCGCTCGCCCGCGCCTGGGAGGTTCTCCTGAATCCAGATGCGCCTGGCCCTCTCGGTTCGCGGGAAGTCGCGTCCGCCACCGATCACACGACCTTCTGTGGAGACCGTGCGGGTGCGGCCGATGAGACTGAGCACAACATCGGAGAGTGATTCGCCGAGGGCGCGGAACGTCGTCCACTTTCCACCGACGAGGCTCACCAGAGGAACGTCGCCCTTGTCGTCGACCTCGATGCGGTAGTCGCGAGAGACGAATCCAGGAGCCGTATCTTCGTGCCGGGGGAGCGGGCGGATGCCGGAGAAGTTGCACACGATCTGCTCGCGAGACACAGCGATCTGCGGGAAGACATGGTGGATGAGATCGAAGAAGTAGTCGATTTCCTCATCGGTGCACACCGGGATCTCACGCGGATCGGCGTCGATATCGGTGGTGCCGACGAGGACGCGTCCCTTGAGCGGGTAGATCAGGACGATACGACCATCGGAATGCTCGAAGAAGATTTCTCGGCCGCGGGTGGCGTCGAGGAGTTCTGGGTGATCGAGCACGATGTGCGATCCCTTCGTGCCCCCCATGAACGCCGTGAGTTCGCCGAGTGCGTCGTTCGTTAGGTCCGTCCAGGGACCGGAGGTGTTCACAATGACATCGGATGCCACCGCGAACTCGGTCCCGCTCTCGCGGTCGCGCAGGAGCACCGTGTCGCCGTCGCGACCGAAGGCTTCGACGTAGTTGAGGGCGATAGCGCCGGGGTGAGCGGAGCGCCCGTCTTGCAGCACGTCGAGAGCGAGGCGCTCAGGGTCATGCATCGACGCGTCGTAGTACGTGGCTGTGTACTTGATGTTCGGGTCGAGAGCCGGCAACTCTGCAAGGGACTTCTTGCGGCCAAGGAACCGGTGCCGCGGCACAGTGCCTCCGTCGCGAGAGAACGTGTCGTAGATCGTGAGCCCGACCTTGATGAGAAAGGCACCGCGCTCCTGAGGTGTGCCGCTCCTGTGTGTGAGAAAGCGCATCGGAGCGGCAAGGATGCCAGAGAACGTCGAGTAGATCGGGATCGTCGTCTGCAGAGGCTTCACATAGTGCGGAGCGATCTTCAGCAGACCGTTGCGCTCCTGCACCGACTCACGGACGAGGCGGAATTCGCCGTTTTCGAGGTAGCGGATGCCGCCATGGATCATGTGGCTCGATGCTGACGATGCGCCGGAGGCAAAGTCGCCGCGCTCGACAAGGACGACGTCGACGCCCTGAAGCGCGAGGTCGCGGAACGTGGAGATGCCGTTGATACCGGCTCCGATGATAAGGACGCTTGTACGTCCGGCTTCGCGGACTGCCCGGACCTGGTCGCGTTCCGCTGATGAGTGTGTCGACGCGATCATCCTTGACCTCTCTTGTGTGCTCGCCCCCTAAGCTTTCCCCGTTCGGAGACAACGCGCAACTGGGATGCACATATGTGCAAAGCTAGAGTATCAGGAGGTAGTCATGACGACGCACGACGCGCGATTACGCGATTCGAAGGTGGTCGCGGCGCTCACCGCTGCGCAGCTCTACTACATGCAGGACAAGACGATGGAGCTGATCGCGCAGGAGTTGGGCACCTCGCGATCGACCGTGTCGCGGCTGCTGAGTTTCGCGCGCGAGAGCGGTCTGGTCGACATACGGATCAACTCGCCGCTCGAGCAGCTCGGAATACTTGAGCAGCGCATCAGGGATCGTCATCATGTGTCTGCCCACGTCGTGCCGATGCCGGAGATCATCAACGAAGTCGAGCGCCTCGAGCGCGTCGCGCTCACCGCAGGCCGTCTGCTCTCGCAGTTCGTTGACTCCAACATGATCATCGGTGTCGCTTGGGGATCGACCATCAGTGCGGTTAGTCGAGCGCTCACACAGAAGCCGACGCACAATACGACATTTGTGCAGCTCAACGGGGCAGGCAACACTCAGACGAGCGGTGTCGAATATTCGAGCGACATCCTCCAGCGCTTCGGTGAAGCCTTCGGTGCCCAGGTGCAACAGTTTCCTGTTCCCACGTTCTTCGACGATCCCAACACGCGCGACGCGATGTGGCGCGAACGCAGCACCCGTCGTGTCCTCGACCTGCAGGCGAAGATGGACATCGCGGTCTTCAGTCTCGGGTCTCCTGCTGCTGAGGTGCCGAGCAGGGTTTACGTTGGCGGTTACCTCAGTCGCGATGACTACCGGAGCCTTCGCGAAGACCACGCGATCGGCGACGTCGCCACCGTATTCTTCCGTGCAGACGGTTCATGGCGAGACATTCGTCTGAACGCCCGGGCTACGGGCCCTGGCCTCGACAAGCTCCGTCGTGCACCTCGTCGCGTGTGCATTGTTGCCGGCATCCCCAAGCTCGTCAGCCTCCGTGCGGCAATAGCGGCTGAGCTCGTCACCGATGTGGTTCTCGACGAGGGGTTGGCCAGACGGCTTCTCGAAGAATGAGGCTCAGTCGTCGTGCGTTGATGTCTCAGGTCCTGACCGGAACTCTCTGATCAGGTGCTGCACCACCGCAGTGAGGTCACCGCCCGCGTCGTCCGCCACCGTCAGTTGTCGCTCGTAGCTTGCACCGTCCGCGAGGATTTTTGCGATGCTGGCGAACTCCCTGGCGCATCCCAGATCGGCGGCGATAGGAGACAACTCCGCGATCGTATCCGTCAGATGCTCGCGCACATCGCGTTGCCCGCCCTGCGCATCCACGATCACGCGTGCGTCGAGTCCGTATCGCGCAGCCCGCCACTTATTCTCACGGTGATACCACGCGGGGAACTCAGGGAGAGTGCGGCCCTCATCGAGCTGCCGAGAGAAGTGCTCGACAATCACCTGGATCAGTGAGGCGACGGCGGCGAGTTCAGGGAGCGTCGACATGCCGTCGCACGCACGCACCTCGATCGTCCCCCACCGCGGGGCCGGACGAATGTCCCACCGGACTTCGGAGACATCGGACATCACACCCGTGCGCACCATGTCGTCGAGATAGTTTTCGAAATCTGACCAATCGTGCAGCGGCCAGGGAAGACCGGCCGTTGGGAGCTGCTGGAAGACGAGCGCGCGATTTGAGGCATAGCCGGTGCGTTCTCCTGCCCAGAACGGGCTCGAGGCAGCAAGGGCCTGCAGGTGCGGAAGAAAGCCTGACAAGGCGTTGATGATGGGGAAGACCTTGTCGCGGGATTCGACGCCGATATGAACGTGGATTCCCCAGATCATCATGTTTCGACCCCACCACTGGGTGCGCTCGATGAGCTTGTGGTACCTCGTCTTGTCGGTCACCTGCTGCTCATACCACTGCGCGAACGGGTGGCTTCCCGCGGATAGCAGCGCGATGCCTGCCGGATCGGTTGCGGCTCGTACAGCGGCGATCGCCCTGGCGATGTCGTCGACGGCGTGAGATACGGATGTGCCGATTCCGCTGGTCACCTCGATCGTGTTGGTGAGCAACTCACCGGTGACAGTGTGGCGCTCGGACGCACTGGCAGCCTCAAGGGCGCTGAGCAACTCAGGAGCACGCCCAACGAGGTCACCGCTCGCCGGATCGGCGAGCATAAGCTCCCATTCCAGGCCGACGGTGGACCTTGCGGATGGAGCGAAGTCAAGCGTCACCCGCTCAGTCTGACATGCGTGAAGCGCGAGGCACTACACGCCGTGTCGTCGCGTTTCGCGACATTGCGAGGCATCTGGCAGAATAGAGGTTTGGATGACGTGCTCGACCCTCTATCCAGCACCAGTCCTCCCTTTCAGAGCTTCCGCCGGGTGTGCACCCCACGCTCCAGGCGACCGGTTCGTTTCCTTCCACACAATTCAGGAGAATCGTGGCTGTCAAGATTCGTCTCAAGCGCATGGGCAAGATCCGCGCACCTTACTACCGCATCGTCGTTGCCGACTCGCGCACCAAGCGCGATGGTCGCGTGATCGAAGAGATCGGCAAGTACCACCCCACCGAGCAGCCCTCATTCATCGAGGTCGACTCCGAGCGGGCACAGTACTGGCTTTCCGTCGGCGCCCAGCCGACCGAGCAGGTCGCCGCCATCCTCAAGATCACGGGCGACTGGGGCAAGTTCAAGGGTGACAAGGACGCGAAGTCCACCCTGCAGGTCGCTGGCGAGAAGGTCGCCTTCGAGGCAGACTCCGCCAAGAAGTCGGTCATCAAGCCCAAGGCGGAGAAGAAGGTGGAGGCTCCCGCTGAGGAGGCTCCCGCAGCCGACGCCGATGCGGAGGCCGCTGAGGCTCCCGCAGCCGACGCCGAGTAACCCGTCGTGCTCGCCGCCGCGCTCGAACACATCGTCAAGGGGATCGTCGATCACCCGGAAGATGTGCGTATCACAGCATCCACTTCGCCGCGAGGCGACCTGCTCGAGGTGCGCGTGCATCCCGACGATCGTGGACGCGTGATCGGGCGCGGCGGCCGCACTGCCAAGGCACTGCGTACGCTGATCGCCGCACTGGCAGACGGTCGTCGCATCCGCGTCGACGTCGCGGACGACTGACGTGGCTGCGAAAGACAAGAACCAGGGCAAGAACCAGCTGCGCGTCGGTCGTCTCGTCAAGGCCCATGGGCTCAAGGGTGCGCTCAAGCTTGAGTTGTACACCGACAACCCTGAGCGGCGGTTCGTTCCGGGAGCCGAGTTCACCCTGCAGGTGCCAGAGGCGTCTGTGTGGCACGGGAAGACCGTGACCGTTCGCGAGTACCGCGTGATGAACGGAAACCCCGTCGTATTCTTCGACGGCGTCGAAGACCGCACCGGTGCTGAGGGTCTTGTTCGTGCGATCCTGTGGATCGACCAGGATCCGAACGAGATCGAGGAGAACGCCTGGTTCGACCGGCAGCTCGTCGGGCTCGACGTCGTGCGCGACGATCATGTCATCGGCAAGGTTCTCCGCGTCGAACACTTCCCTGCCCAGGACCTTCTCATCGTCAAAGCGGGGGAGCAGGACGTCATGGTTCCCTTCGTCGAAGCGATCGTGCCGACGGTCGACGTCGCGGGAGGGCGAGTCGTCGTCACTCCGCCTGCCGGACTCTTCGAAGAGCTTCCGGATGCGACGGAAGAGAATGCCGACGCCGAAGCAGCCGGGTGAGTTCTCCGCCGTGCGCATCGACGTTCTCTCCATCTTTCCCTCGTACTTCGATGGGCTGACGCTCTCCCTTCTCGGGAAGGCGCAGGACTCCGGCATCCTCGAGCTGAATGTACGGGATCTGCGGGACTGGACCTCCGACCGCCATCGCACCGTTGACGATACGCCGTACGGGGGCGGTGCGGGGATGGTCATGAAACCTGAGCCCTGGGGGTTGGCTCTCGATGAGATGACACGCTCCGCTGCAGGGGCTGACCATGCGGTCACGATCATCTTCCCCTCGCCAGCAGGCGAGGTATTCACACAGGCAAAGGCACGCGACCTGGCGACACGTCAGCACATCGTCCTTGGGTGCGGTCGCTATGAAGGCATTGACGAGAGAGTCTTCGAGTACGCGGCGACGCTCGGCGAGGTGCGCCTGATGAGTCTGGGCGACTACGTCCTGAACGGGGGAGAAGTCGCCGCGATGGCGATGATCGAGGCCATCGGCCGCCTGATTCCCGGGGTCGTCGGGAACCCCGAGAGCCTCGTCGAGGAATCACATGAAGACGGTCTGCTCGAGTACCCCTCGTACACGAAGCCTTCAGTGTGGCGTGACCGTGCCGTTCCCGATGTGCTGCTCAGCGGCAATCACGGTGCGATCGCGACCTGGCGGCGCGATCAGCAGGTCGAACGCACGCGTACCCGCCGTCCCGATCTTCTCGGCGACTAGAACCTCACTCGTGAACCAGGGGCGATCCCTACCGCATGCGGGACGCGCCTCGCCGACCGCGTCCGCGATCAGTCGACGCCGAGGAACGCCCGGTCTGTGAGGATGATCGGACCGTCTTCGGTGACCGCGATGGTGTGCTCCGAGTGTGCACCACGGGAGCCGTCTGCGCTGCGTAGAGTCCAGCCGTCTGGATCGGTGATGAGCTCGTCTGTGGTTGCCAGCAGCCATGGCTCGATGGCGAACACAAGTCCCGCGCGCAAGGGGAAACCGCGCCCAGCGCGACCGTCGTTGGGCACGTGCGGGTCACCGTGCATGATGCGGCCGACTCCGTGGCCGCCGAAGTCGGTGTTGATCGAATAGCCTTCGCCGTGTGAGATCGCCGCAATGGCTGCGGAGATGTCGCCAATGCGGTTACCGATAACGGATGCCGCTATCGCAGCGTCGAGGGCGCGCTCGGTGGTTTCGATGAGGCGGAGGTCTTCGTCGCGCGGAGTGCCGACGATGAACGACACCGCAGAGTCGGCGACCCACCCGTCAACGGACACAGCAAAGTCCAGCGTCACCAGATCGCCATCTTGCAGCGTGTAGTCATGGGGGAGGCCATGAAGCACCGCGTCATTGACAGAGGTGCAGATGACCTTGCCGAAAGGGCTCGCACCGAACGAGGGATGGTAGTCGATATAGCAGGACTCGGCGCCCGCCCGCCGGATCATGTCGTGGGCGCGACGGTCGATCGCAAGAAGGTTCGTGCCGACTGAGGTTTCCTCCCGCAGCGTCGCCAGGGTCTCGGCGACGAAGCGGCCAGCGGCGCGCATCTCATCGATCTCGGCGGGTGTGCGCAACTCGATCATCGTCAGTCCTCTCTTCGTCTCTATCATCCCTGATACCGGACGGATGGGCGTTCGCAATCCTGTGCGCTGGCCCTGCCCCGGCCTAAGGAACGCCCTGCTGCGTGTTTGGAGAGTTCCAGCATCCATGGCAGAATGGATCCTTGTGCCGTGATCGGTTCTGCCTCAGGGGAACCCGCGGATGCTCTTGCTCCGTACGATGCACACACATTCTTGTTCCTTTGAAAACATGCAACCGACCTGAGGCGAGTGCAGAGAGAGACGATCATGCAGATCCTCGATGCCGTCGACGCGGCTTCGCTCCGTTCCGACATCCCCGACTTCAACGCTGGTGACACCGTGAAGGTGCACGTCAACATCACCGAGGGCAACCGCTCCCGTATCCAGGTGTTCCAGGGCGTCGTGATCGGCCGTTCCGGCGATGGCGTTCGCGAGACCTTCACCGTGCGCAAGATCAGCTTCCAGGTGGGCGTCGAGCGCACCTTCCCGGTGCACTCCCCGGTGATCGACCACATCGAGGTCGTCACTCGTGGTGACGTTCGTCGCGCGAAGCTCTACTACCTGCGCGAACTGCGCGGCAAGAAGGCGAAGATCAAGGAGAAGCGCGACCGCTGAGTCGCACTCGCTTCACAGCACCCCGGGACACGATGTCCCGGGGTGCTGTGTTCTCACCCTGGTGTGCGAACCTTGTAAGACCGTCTCCCGGCGGCGTGAGTATGTGTAAGGAACGTGATGTCGACTGAATCTGCGGATGCCGCCGCGCCGGTTGCGAAGAAAAAGCGGGGGGTCCTCGGCTTCCTGCGCGACTTAGTCGTGATCGTGGTGGTCGCGGCGCTCGTCTCGTTCGTCGTGAAGACCTTCGTTGTTCGCTCGTTCTACATCCCGTCCGCGTCGATGGAGCAGACGCTGATGGTGAACGATCGGATTCTCGTCGACGAGCTGACGCCGCGCTGGGCCGGATACGAGCGCGGCGATGTTGTCGTGTTCAAGGATCCGGGCGGTTGGCTGGATCCGCAGCCGGCGACCGAACCTCAGCCACCTCTGGTCCAGGCGGTCGATTGGGTGCTGAATCTCGTCGGCATCTCCGCCACCGACTCGCAGGATCACCTTGTCAAGCGCATCATCGGTCTGCCCGGCGACCATGTCGTGTGCTGCAATGCGCTTGGGCAGATCTCGATCAACGGCACCCCGATCGACGAGCTCTCGTATCTCAACCTGCCGCAGGGCGACACTGCGGCATCGAATGAGCCTTTCGATGTGACAGTGCCCGAAGGATCGCTATGGCTGCTTGGAGACAACCGCGATCGCTCGCGGGACTCTCGCGAACACCAGGACCTGCCAAGCGGCGGCTTTGTGCCGATGACCAACCTTGTCGGCAAGGCGTTCCTGACGACGTGGCCGTTCGACAGGTTCGGCCCGATCGACGGCCACCACGATGTGTTCAACGGTGTGCCTGATCCCGAATGAGTGTCGTCACGCCGACTCTCGCCCTGGAACGAGAGCTTCTCTCTGAATGCGACGTCATCGTCGCGCTCGATGAGGTGGGCAGAGGGGCATTGGCAGGTCCCGTCGCCGTCGGTGCGGTGGTGATGGATGCTGCCGGAGCCAGGTGCCGGGTACCTGACGGGCTGCGCGACTCCAAGCTCGTTGCCGAGAAGCAGCGCCCAGAAGTTGCGGCGCGCGCGGCAGCGTGGGTGTCGGCATCCGGCGTCGGGTGGGCAAGCGCGGCCGAGGTCGACGAAGTCGGCATCATGGCGGCGCTGGGGCTTGCAGCCTCGCGCGCCCTGCTGAGTGTGGTCGACCAGGGGTTCGCTCAGACCAATGCGGTCGTCCTGCTCGACGGCAATCATGACTATGTATCGCGTGCGCACCCAGAGCCGTTGCGGGTGCGCTCGCAGGTCAAGGCCGACCGTGACTGTGCATCGGTTTCTGCAGCATCCGTGATTGCCAAGGTTGCCCGAGATACCTACATGACGCAGTTGCACGCTGACTACCCTGGCTACCGCTGGGACCGCAATAAGGGCTATGCGAGTGCCGAGCATCGCCAGGCCATCCGGACACTGGGACTCTCTGAACACCATCGCGCCTCGTGGGCGATCACAGATGCGCCGACGCTGTTCTGAGCCCTCCGGTGCATCCGGTCGGTCCGTACGACTCTAGGATGGATTCATCATGGACGAGGAAGCATTTGACGGCTACGACCGCGAACTCGAGTTGGCTCTGTTCCGCGAGTACCGCGATGTCGTCGGGCAATTTCAGTACGTCGTCGAGACGGAGCGCCGGTTCTACTTGGCAAACGAAGTCAATGTCGTTCGGCGCGACACCGAGCATGACTTCTACTTCGAAATCTCGATGAGTGACGTCTGGGTGTGGGACATCTACCGTGCGGATCGCTTTGTGAAGGCCGTGCGTGTGTTGACTTTCAAGGACGTGAACGTCGAAGAGCTGCAGCGGCGCGAGTTCGAGCTGCCCCAGGAACTGTCACTCGACGGCGAGTGACTCTGCACATTCCGCCGATTCTGGTGGATTGTGCACTGACCAGCGATTCGTCGTTTGGCGCCGCGGCGCGACGGCAGCGCATTTCGAGATGCTGTCCGCATGGCAGCGAAAGACGTCCTCGGAAGAGCGGGTGAAGACCGCGCAGTGCGCTATCTGATCGGATGCGGGTACGAGATTCTCGAC
Source organism: Microbacterium sp. (assembly GCA_047605925.1). Classification (GTDB taxonomy): domain Bacteria; phylum Actinomycetota; class Actinomycetes; order Actinomycetales; family Microbacteriaceae; genus Microbacterium. The sequence continues at coordinate 65,687 of JASGEY010000013.1, read as the reverse complement.
CGCAACTGGCGGTGTACACAGGGTGAGATCGATATCGTCGCACTGATTGACGGTCTGCTCTGTGTCGTGGAGGTGAAGACGCGGCGCTCGGCCGCATTTGGCCACCCGTTCGAAGCGATCGATGCACGCAAGCGTAGACGCCTCTGGCAACTTGCTCATGCCTGGTGTGATGCGCATCCTGATCAGTCCGCGAGGCGAGCGGTCCGCCTGGATGCTATCGGCATCGTCGGTGCGCAGCCTGCGGTTGCGACGCTTGAGCACCTGAAGGACATCTCGTGAAGACGGTGAGGACGTGGGCGGTCGCGCTGACCGGTGTCGACGGGCACCTCGTCGAGGTGGAGGCTGACCTGTCGAATCAGACGCCCGAGTTCAAAATCATCGGGCTGCCTGACAAGGCGCTCAGCGAAGCCGTGCAGCGGGTGCACAACGCGTGCACCAACGCCGGTCTTGCCCTTCCGCGCCGCAGACTCACCGTCAACCTATCGCCAGCGAGCCTGCCGAAGCAGGGCTCGGGGTTCGACTTGAGCATCGCCGTGGCGAGCCTTGCTGCAGGCGGTTCGCTGCAGCGTCAGTCGATCTCGCACACGGTACACATCGGAGAACTCGGACTTGACGGGCGCGTACGTCCGGTGCCTGGGGTATTGCCAGCAGTGTTTGCTGCTGCACGAGCCGGGTTTGCGCGGGCCGTCGTCCCGATAGCGAATGAAGCAGAGGCGCGGCTGGTACCCGGGATTGAGGTAGTCGCTGCGAGCAGTCTTGCGCAGGTAGCTGCTTGGCACGGTGCCGAGATCGTCGTTCCCGAGGTCGAGCCGGTCTTAACTTCCGCTGCGGAGCCGTCGGACCAGCCACTTCTCGACCTCGCGGATGTGGTGGGTCAGGAGGATGCCGTCGACGCGCTGATCGTCGCGGCCGCTGGGGGGCACCACATCCTGCTCAGCGGCCCTCCGGGTGCCGGAAAGACAATGCTCGCCCGACGATTGCCGGGAATCCTGCCGCCTCTTGGTGAGGCCGAGGCGCTCGAAGTCGCATCGATCAGATCGCTCACCGGTGAATCCGTTGGTCGACTCGACCTGGCACCACCCCTGGAAACCCCTCATCACAGTGCCTCGGCCGCAGCGCTTGTGGGCGGAGGATCACGGATCGTGAGGCCGGGCGCTATCGTCCGAGCGCATCGCGGTGTGCTGTTCCTCGACGAGGCTGCTGAGTTCTCGCGCGTCGCCTTGGACGCACTCCGTCAGCCGCTCGAGTCCGGTTCCATAGAGGTGCATCGCAGTGGCTTCACGGCGCGGTTCCCAGCACGATTCCAACTGATCCTGGCCATGAACCCGTGTCCATGTGGCAACTACGGTGTGCGGGCGGCGGAGTGCGTGTGTCCCTCGCTATCGATCCGCCGCTATGCAGGTCGGCTCTCGGGCCCGCTTCGTGATCGGGTCGACATCGAGATCCAGGTCGCGCGTGTCGCCGCCTCGCGTGCCACCTCCGCCGAGCGCTCAGGAGTGTCCACCATGGAGGCCAGTCAACGTGTGCTTGAGGCGCGGGCGCGCGCTGCGCATCGACTGAGGGGCACGCCGTGGCGGCTGAATGGTGACGTGCCGGGAACATGGTTACGACAGGGGGAGCACCGCATCGGTATCGAAGCTCGCGCTCCGCTCGACCGTGCGCTGGAACGGGGAATCCTCACACTGCGCGGCTACGACAGAGTGCTGCGACTCGCTTGGACGATGGCGGATCTTGCCGGTCTTGACGCGCCGGGACGCGATCATGTGGGGCGCGCGCTGTACATGAAGAAGGGAAACATCGCATGATCGAGCAACTGCAGCAGGACGCTCGGGTGGTAGCGGCTGCCACCAGGGTGCGCGATGACCGGGAGATCGACGAGGTACTCGCCAGAGTGGCCTGGAATGTTATCGCAGAGCCGGGCGACGGCGTCGCAGGTGCCCTGATCGGTGAGTTGGGCGCCGTCGATGCGCTGCGCATTGCGTGCGGTCAGCACGGCGGGCTGGTGCCGCCTGTTGCGCGACCACGCGCTTTCGAGGAAGCTCTCGCCCGCTGGCGGCCGCGCCTTTCGGTGCGGGCAGTCGGTGACGCGCTCCTGGCGGCGAATCAGGTGCGGGCCGCACTACTCATGCCTGGCGACGAGCGTTGGCCGGAGTCGGTGGACGATCTCGGCGCGCACGCACCCGTTGTTCTCTGGGTTCGCGGGGATGCGTCACTGCTCAGTGCCGTTCCCCGGGTCGCGCTTGTCGGTGCACGAGCATCGAGCACGTACGGCGACCTGGTTGCTGCCGAATTCGGTGGCGACCTCGCAGCCAGCGGAGTTGTGATCGTATCCGGTGCCGCCTACGGGATCGACGGTGTCGCACACCGAGCTGCTCTTTCCGTCGACGGAGCGACAATAGCGCTGCTCGCGGGCGGAGTCGACAGGGCCTACCCGCTGGGGCACGAGAGCCTGATTCGGGAGATCGCGGCGAAAGGCGCGGTCGTCAGCGAAGTTCCTTGCGGCACGGCACCGACGAAGTGGCGTTTCCTCTCGCGTAACCGCCTCATCGCGGCGATCGGTGACGCCACGGTGGTCATCGAGGCCGGATCGCGCAGTGGCTCGATCAACACAGCCGGTCATGCTGCTTCACTCGGGCGACCGCTGGGTGCCGTGCCAGGGCCGGTCAACTCTGCCACCTCGGCCGGATGCCATCGCCTCATGCGTGAGTACGACGCGCGTTGTGTTACGACGGTCACAGAGGTCCGCGAACTGTGGGAGAGCGGGGTGGACACCGCAGAGCCAGGGCAGATAGCCGACCCCGACATCACGCGGCTGCTCGACGCGATGAGCTCCCGCATCGCTCTCGCCGCTCAGGAGCTCGCCCGTCGCAGCGGGCTGTCACAAGAACGTGTGGGCTCGCTTCTCGGTCTCCTCGAACTCGAAGGCACTGTTGCACGTGTGAACGGAACGTGGCGGCGTATGGCTGGGAGTGGGGATGCGTGAACGGGGCGTGGGGACGTGTGAACGGGGCGTGGCGGCGTGAACGGGGAGTGGGGACGTGTGAACGGGGCGTGAGGAAGCGTGAACGGGGAGTGGGGACGTGTGAACGGGGCGTGGCGGCGTGTGGCTGGGCATGGTCACGTATGGATGGGCGTGCGCGAGCACGGCGGGGCGCGAGCGCCGATGGACTGGATCGCGTCATGCTAGAGGCATGGAGTTCGACGAGGCGGCACGCGCGTTCGCGGCGCACCTGTTGCAGGTGCGCCGACTCTCAGCCTCGACGGTTCGCGCCTACAGTTCGGATCTGCGCGATCTCTCTGAATCCCTCGGTGATATTCGTCTTCGGGATGTCGACTTGGAAGCGTTGCGCGTCTGGCTGTGGCGCGCCACGCAGCGCGGCGATGCACGTTCGACACTGGCGCGCAGGGCAGCAGCCGCCCGCTCTTTCTTCGGCTGGGCCCATGAGGAGAGCCTCATCGAGCACGATCCGAGCCTCAGGCTGATCGCTCCCAAGCGCGGACGGACTTTGCCAGTTGTCGCCTCGCAGGATGCGATGAAGGCGTTGTTGGATCGCCATCGTGACGAGGCTGCCGCAGGAGATCCGATAGCGCTGCGTGACCACGCAATTCTTGAACTGCTCTATGCAGCCGGCATCCGAGTATCTGAGCTGTGTGGCGTGGATCTCGACGATGTCGAGCTCGATCGAGGAACCGTTAGGGTGCTCGGTAAGGGCGCCAAGGAGCGCGTTGTGCCTTTCGGCGCGCCTGCCGGAACGGCGATCTCCGACTATCTTGTCCGTGGGCGTCCCGCACTTGCGGCGCGCACCGATATCGCCACGCCAGCAGTGTTCCTCGGCGCACGGGGCCGCCGACTCGGACAACGGTCTGTGTACGCGATGGTCGCTGAGTCGCTCGCCCCGATCGTCGGCACAGACACGATCGGGCCACACGCACTTCGTCATACGGCGGCCACACACCTCCTCGACGGCGGTGCCGATCTGCGAGCGGTCCAAGAGATTCTCGGCCATGCGAGTCTGGGCACCACCCAGATCTACACGCACGTGTCCGGTGAAAGGCTGGCAGCGACCTATCGGCTTGCGCACCCGCGCGCGTAAGGATCCAGCGTGCTTTGCAGGTCGCGCTCCGGCAACCTCACGAATCAGAGCGGTTCACAACACGGCAACAGCACTGCCCTTGGCATATTCCCGAATAGCAGCCGCGGATTGATGTACTCACCGTCGAGGCGCACGCCAACATGCAGAGTTCCGGCGATCGCGTGTCCACCGATGTCGACGAACCCGATGTCATCGCCTTCGGCGATCGCGTGGCCGGGGGAGAGCTCGGAACGTATCGGTTCGAAGGTCGTCACGTATCCGCCCGGATGCTCAATGGTCAGCACACCACGATCGACCACGGTGCCACGGAACGCGACGACCCCATCCGCTGGCGCACGTACGGACGCTCCGACAGGAGCTGCGATGTCAATGCCTCTGTGCCCCGCACCGTATTTGTTGGCTGGGGCACGGTACGCGCTAACGACATCGCGGCTCCCATCGATGGGCCATAGCCAGGACGCGTGATCGCTCACACCGTCGTCGGTCCTTGCCGCGGTCGGCGCGGTGCCTGCCCATAGCAGCACGCTGAAACAGACGAGGATGCAAAGGCGAGCTGTGATTCGCATGCAGCTCATCCTGGTGGCGAAGACGTCACCGGCGCTCGCCTGATTGGTGGGTACAACGGCAGTTGTGGATAAGTCGAGTGGATGCACCAGCTGTGCAGGGATGAGGTGCCTCAGTGAAAAGTGAGCGCGAAGGTTGAGGGCCCGATGCGGCCGGCGGAATCCTGTATGCTGGACGGGCACCTCGCTTCCGAGGTGACTACGCGTGCCCTGAGCAGCGTCCGCCTTACGGCAGATGTTGCGGCATCCACTCCCACAGGTCCATCCCACACAGGATGGCGGGCGTGTGCCGGGCACCAGGAACTCCGATCGACCGATCGGCGAAAACCTCAACGGCGCCAGTGCGTCAGAACAAGGAGACGACCATGGCTGTGGTCACCATCCGCCAGCTGCTCGACAGCGGTGTTCACTTCGGACACCAGACCCGTCGGTGGAACCCGAAGGTGAAGCGCTTTATTCTCACCGAGCGCAGCGGGATCCACATCATCGACCTTCAGCAGTCCCTCGGCTACATTGACAAGGCATACGACTTCGTCAAGGAAACCGTCGCCCACGGCGGCACCATCCTCTTCGTCGGCACCAAGAAGCAGGCGCAGGAGATCCTCGCCGAGCAGGCCACCCGCGTCGGTCAGCCCTACGTGAACCAGCGCTGGCTCGGCGGGCTGCTCACCAACTTCTCCACTATCGCCAAGCGTCTGGCTCGTATGAAGGAGCTCGAAGAGCTCGACTACGAGAACCCGTCCGCCTCGGGCTTCACGAAGAAGGAGCTCCTGCTCAAGAAGCGCGAGCTTGACAAGCTGCACAAGTCGCTCGGTGGCATCCGCAGCCTCACCAAGACCCCTTCGGCGCTGTGGGTCGTTGACGCCAAGCGCGAGCATCTCGCTATCGACGAGGCCAAGAAGCTCGGAATTCCGGTAATCGGCATCCTCGACACGAACGCCGACCCCGACGACTTCCAGTACCCGATCCCCGGTAACGACGACGCTATCCGTTCGGTTTCACTGCTCACCCGCATCATCGCGGACGCTGCAGCCGAAGGCCTGCAGCAGAAGCACAACCCCGAGGTCGGCGACGCCGAGCCCCTTGCCGAGTGGGAGCAGGAGCTGCTCGAGGTGCCTGCTGCTTCGGAAGCACCGGCTGCTGCGGAGGCACCGGCTGCTGCGGAAGCACCGGCTGTTGCAGAGCCTGTGGCTGCTGAGGTCGAGGCCGCCGCGACCGAGGTCGTTGAAGCCGAGGCTGAGGCTGCGGTCACCGAGGCAGACGCCAAGTAATCCCGCGTACACCACGCACACATCTACGAAGCAAGGAGCCGTTACACATGGCCAACTTCACCATCGCCGACCTCAAGGCGCTGCGTGAGCAGCTCGGAACGGGAATGGTAGACACCAAGAAGGCGCTCGAGGAGGCCGACGGCGACGTCGAGAAGGCCACCGAGATCCTGCGTCTGAAGGGCGCGAAGGGCAACGCGAAACGTGCCGATCGCTCCACCAGCGAAGGCCTCATCGTTGCTCGCGAGCAGGACGGCGCCGTGACGCTCGTCGAGCTCGCCTGCGAGACTGACTTCGTCGCGAAGAACGAGCGCTTCATCGCACTTGCCGACAAGGTCGCCGATGCAGTTTCCGCCATCAAGGCGGATTCGGTTGAGGCGGGACTTGCCGCACAGTCCGGCGACAAGACGGTCGAGACCGTCATCTCGGAAGAAGCGGCGATCATCGGCGAGAAGGTCGAACTGCGGCGCGTTCGGACCGTGACCGGCGAAAAGGTCGAGGTGTACCTGCACCGCACCAGCAAGGACCTACCGCCGCAGATCGGCGTCGTCGTTGCCTACACGGGCGACGATGCAGAGACCGCTCGCAGCATCGCGCAGCACATCTCATTCGCCAACCCGTCGTACCTCTCCCGTGAGGACGTTCCTGCGGCCGACGTCGAGAAGGAGCGTGAGATCGTCACCGAGATCTCGCGCAACGAGGGCAAGCCAGAAGCTGCGCTGCCCAAGATCGTCGAGGGTCGGGTCGCTGCGTTCATCAAGCAGGTCGCACTGCTTGAGCAGGACTACGCCAAGGACAACAAGCTCAGCGTCGCTCAGGTGGCGAAGGATGCCGGGATCACCGTGACAGACTTCGCTCGTTTCAAGGTCGGCGCGTAACACAGGTGAAGGGGTTCGGATCTGCAGATCCGAACCCCTTCGTCATGCTCTGAAGGCACTATCGTGAATCGGGACGAGAGGACAACTCATGACTGAACGCACCGGGCGCCGCCGCGTCCTGCTCAAGCTCTCCGGCGAGGCGTTTGGCGCCGGCCAGTTGGGAGTCAACCCCGACGTGGTCAGCCAGATTGCGCGTGACATTGCTGCTGCCACCGATCGCGTAGAGATCGCGGTCGTTGTCGGCGGAGGGAACTTCTTCCGCGGAGCGGAGCTCAGTCAGCGCGGGATGGAGCGCGGAAGGGCCGACTACATGGGCATGCTCGGCACTGTCATGAACGCGCTCGCCTTACAAGACTTCCTTGAGCAGGCAGGAGCAGCAACCCGAGTACAGTCTGCTATCGCGATGACGCAGGTGGCGGAGCCCTACATCCCGCTCCGTGCTCAACGCCATATGCAGAAAGGCCGCGTCGTGATTTTCGGCGCCGGCGCTGGTCTGCCGTACTTCTCCACAGACACGGTCGCCGCCCAGCGGGCCCTTGAGATCGGGGCGAGGGAGGTACTCGTTGCCAAGAACGGCGTCGATGCGATTTATACCGCCGACCCGAATAAGCATGCCGATGCCGAGCGCATCGAGCGCGTCACCTACCGGGATGCGCTGCAGCGCGGGCTGAAAGTCGTGGATTCGACGGCGTTCAGCCTTTGCATGGATAACAACATGGACATGCGGGTTTTCGGCATGGAGCCGGCAGGTAATGTGACGAAGGCTCTTCTCGGGGAACCGATTGGGACACTCGTCACGGCGTGAGCCACAAACAGGGCGCAGAGTGGGCGCCCGATAGAATCTTCAGAACGCCCCGAAGACAGGAGTCACCGTGATCGCGGATATCCTTGCTGAAACCACCTCTCGCATGACGCGTGCGGTCGAAGCCGCCAAGGAGGACTTCGCTACTGTGCGTACCGGCCGAGCAAACCCCCAGATGTTCCAGAAGGTGCTGGTGGACTACTACGGAACGCCGACACCGCTGGCCCAGCTCGCCTCTTTGGCTAACCCTGAGGCGCGCTCGCTCGTCATCACGCCCTACGACAAGTCCGCACTGAAGGCCATCGAGCAGGCCATCAGAGATATGCCGAACCTTGGTGCGAACCCGTCGAACGATGGCAATATCGTGCGCGTCACGATGCCTGAGCTCACCGCAGATCGTCGTAAGGAATATGTCAAGCTCGTCAAGGCCAAGGGCGAGGATGCGAAGGTTCACGTGCGTGGCATCCGGCGCAAGGCCAAAGATGAACTCGACGCGCTCAAGAGCGAGCTCGGCGAAGACGAGATCGCTCGGGGAGAGAAGGAACTCGACGCACTCACGCGCCAGCATGTCGATCTGATCGACGACGCTCTCAAGCGCAAAGAAGCAGAGCTTCTTGAGGTCTGATCGGGAATGTCGTCCGACGATTCGCGCGGTGCCGATGAGAGTTCTCCGCAGACGCGCCGCGAGGCGCGTGAGTCGCCCCTTCTGACGGGTGGGCTCGCGATGAGCGACGGTGCGTTCCCCGCTTTCGACGCTGCCATGATCCCGCCGCGACCGCCGCTGCCCACTGAGGTGCGAGCGCCCGCTGATGCGGGAGAGCACAATGCACTCCGTGAACAGTGGCGCGCGAAGCGTGACGAGTTCGAGAGCCATGTCTCGCACGCCCGCGATCAGCTCGATCAGGCGAACGAGCGGATCAAGCAGCGCACAGGCCGCGATCTCATTCTCGCGATTGTCATCGGTCTGGCCTTTGGCGGCGCATTGTTGGCGTCGCTCCTGTTCGACAAGGTCTACTTCGTGCCGCTCGCGCTCGCGGTCACTCTCCTCGGCGTCTACGAGTTGTCGCTTGCGCTGCGCCTAGCCGGACGCCGCATCGATTTGGCACCGCAGCTGATTGCAGCGGCTGTGCTCGTCGTACCCGCCTACTTTATTTTTGTTCAGATCTGGCTGATCTGGGCCATGCTGTTCCTCGGAGTCGCTTTCGTGATCGTCTGGCGGCTCGTCGGGCAGATGATCGCCCAAGATGGACGCACATATGGGGACGTACTGGCGGATGCCGTCGTCGGCGGTTTCGCGCAGATCTACGTGCCCTTCTTCGCTGCCATCGCGTTGATTCTGCTCCGGCAGGAGGGCGGCCAATGGTGGGTGCTCGGCTTCATCGTGATCGCCGTAGCCGCCGACACTGGGGCCTATGCGGCAGGTGTTGCATTCGGTCGGCATCCGATGGCTCCGAGGATCAGCCCGAAGAAGACCTGGGAGGGCTTCGCCGGCGCCGTTGTCGCGGCGATCACGGCCGGAGTTGTTCTGGCCGTCTACCTTCTGGATCTTCCCTGGTGGGGCGGCGTGATATTCGGAGTGGTAATCCTGCTTACCGCGACTCTGGGCGATCTCGGTGAGTCCATGCTCAAGCGAGACATCGGAATCAAGGACATGAGCTCGTGGCTGCCCGGTCATGGCGGCCTCCTTGACCGCCTCGACAGCATTCTTCCTTCGACGATCCCCGCGCTATGCCTGTATTTCCTGCTGTCCGACTGGGTGGTGCTGTGATGCCTTCTGACGATGTTGCCGCTGCGAATGACGCTCAGCGCACTCCACCTGCGTTCTCTGTCACCAGGGGTCGAACACGCGGCTACGAGCGTCGTGCGGTCGATGCCTTTCTCGCGGCAGCGCGCGCGGCTTTCGAGTCGGACGGCGAGCTGTCCGCGTCTGAGGTGCGTACAGCATCCTTTCCGCTCGTAAAGAACGGCTATGCCGTCTCCGAGGTGGATGCAGCGCTCGGGCGCGTCGAAGACGCTCTCGCCGGACGCGAACGCGATCGCGCAGTCCGCAGTCAGGGAGCTGGCGCCTGGGTTGAGCAGGCCAGGGAGCAAGCGCAGGTCATCCTCGATCACCTCGCACGCCGCCGCAAACACCGTTTCGCGCGCACCGGTGTTCTCACTTTCGGCTATCGAGTCGACGAGGTCGATCATGTGACGGGTCGTATCGTGCGCTATCTGCGTGATGGCGAGCCGCTCACTGCAGAGCAGCTGCGCTCAGCGGCCTTTCGCATGCAGCGTGGTGGCTACCGCGAGGAGCAGGTGGATGCGCTCCTCGACGCCACGATCGATGTGATCCTGGCGGTTCGCTGAAAGTTTCCACGGGCATCACAGGCTCGACAGGTAGACTGCCTGCATCGTGAACTCCCGAAAAGACATGATCCTAGAACGAAAAGACGCGTCGGCACTGCCCGTGACCCGCGGGGCGTCGTCGCGCTCTGGCCGGGTTCGCCGCCGTGCTTCTGGTGTGCTCGCCGGTCTCGCCGTCGTCGGCTTCGCGGCCGCGATCGTCGCACCGACAGGGATCGCTCTGGCAGATCCTCCCGCTCAGGCCGCAGCGGAGTCCATGTACTCCGTGGCGCTCGGAGACACGCAAGACCTCACCGTCACGGTTGATGGTGCTGAGATCTCGCCCGTAGAGCGCGGCACGTTCTCTGTGTACGTCACACCCACACCGACGCCGACCGCCACCGGTTCGACCGCTTCGTCGGCCGGATCCCTGCCCGCATACACTGGCGGTGGCGCGCCCGCCGACTGGATGGCGGCTGCAGGCATCGCAGAATCCGACTGGAAATACGTCGATTACATCGTCTCGCGCGAGAGCGGGTGGAATCCGAATGCTACGAATGCGTCCTCCGGCGCGTGCGGACTCGTTCAGGCGCTGCCCTGCAGCAAGGTACCAGGAAATGGCTACAACCCCGTCGACAACCTGAAGTGGGGCAATGGCTATGCCGTCGGCCGCTATGGCAGCTGGGCCGGGGCGTACGCATTCTGGACCAACAACCACTGGTGGTGAGTGTGGGGCATGGCCCGCTCTCGAAGACGTCGTCCTGCGCGTACCGACCCCGAGGAATCCCTCGACAGATTGCTTGCGTCTTGGAAACGCACCGAGACGCGGCGCGGCGCCGAATGGACTGTCCAGCCGGTCTCTGCAGTCCAGGCGCAGAAGGACTATGTGTGTCCTGGCTGCACTCACACCGTGCTTGCAGGCAGCGCACATCTGGTGGTGTGGCGCGCCGATGGTGTGCTCGGTGACGCGGCGGATCTCGCAAATCGGCGTCATTGGCACACACACTGCTGGAGGATCGCGTGAGCATTGAGATTCGAGGACCACTGGTGTTGCCTGCGCGGCGAGAGGACATCGAGTTGGTCACCGTTGACGAGGTGACTTTGGTGGGTGAACTCGCGCAACCGGAGTTGGAGCCACCGGTGGCGACTCTGGTGACCCTGCATCCGCTGCCGACGGCCGGCGGTTTCATGGATTCCCACATCCTGCGCAAAGCCGCAGCACGTCTCCCTGCTTCGGCAGGGTTGGCCGTACTGCGGTTCAATACCAGAGGCACAGCGTCACCGCGCGGTCGTAGCGGCGGTGCCTTCGACGGCGGGCACGCGGAACAGTTTGACGTGGCAGCGGCCATGGACTTCGTGCGGGAGAGAGATCTGCCCCGCCCTTGGCTTGTCGGATGGTCTTTCGGCACTGAACTCGCGCTTAAGTACGGCCGTGAACACGACATCGAAGGGATCATCCTGCTCTCGCCGCCCTTGCACCGGGCAACCGACGCGGATGTCGCCGCCTGGGCGAACAGCGATCGGGACGTTGTGATCCTCGTTCCCGAGCTGGACGACTTTCTCCGGCCAGCCGAGGCGGCACGCCGCTTTGCCCCAATCCCGCACGCGCGACTTGTCGCGGTCGAAGGCGGCAGACACCTGTGGGTGGGGGAGAGCCAGACTCGACGTGTTCTCACGGAGATCGTCGCGGCGGTGCACCCGCAAGCATTACCCCTGCCGACGCACTGGCCGCCGGCCTGAGGATCACAGTTCGTTCATCCGCGGAATGAGCACCTGGCGGTAGATGATCAGGATGCTGGCCGCAACCGGAATCGCGATCAGCGCGCCGAGCATGTTCAACAGGCTGCCTCCGGCGAGTGCGGCGACAACGACGACGGCACCGGGGACGGACACGGCTCGGCTCATGATGCGAGGCGAGATCACATAGGCTTCGATCTGCATGTAGATCAGGTAGTACACGCCCGCAATGATCGCCGTGGTGGGCGATCCGAGGCCGGGAATCAGGCACGCGAGCACGATAATCACGGATCCGGTGAGTGTGCCGACCAGCGGGATCAGCGAGAAGAAGAACGCGACGACTGCGAGCACCGCAGGAAATGGCGCCCCGATGATGGAGAGCACGATCATGCTGACGACGCCGTTGATGACACCTTGAGTTACCTGCCCGATCACATAGTGCCCGACGGCATCCGTGATCTGCTCGGCCAGGTCAGTGAAGCGCTCCCGCTTGGATGCGGGAACCAACTGGTAGACAGCGCGCTTGAGCGACGGCGTGGATGCGGTCATGTAGATCGTCAGTACGAGAACGATGAAGGTGCCGAACAGGCCCGTCAGCACCGCTCCGCTCGCTGTGATCACGCCCTGGCCCACGGTGCTGCCGATATCGGTGAGGTTCTTCTCCAGCCAGTCGTTGATGTAAGCGAAGACCTCATCGACCTTGAGATTGGGGAAGGTGGTCTGCATCCATTCCTTCAGGTCGGGGATGAGCGTGCCGCGTTCGACGATGGCGGTGATCCTGACGACCAGCTGAGAGATCTGTTCGACCACCACCGGGACGACGAGGAGCACGATTCCGGCCACAACACCAAGCACCGCGAGGATCGTGACCAATACGGCCGCCCACCGCGGCATCCGACGTCGTTCGAGGAAGGAGACGAGCGGATCCAGACCAAGGCTCAGAAAAAGGGCAGTGCCCAGATACAGCAGGATCGTCGAGAGCGTCTCGACACTGTTGATGAGGATGAGACCGAGCCCCACGCCGAGCGTCGCCACCAGCGCGGTTCGGAACGGGTTGTGGATCTTCATCGGGACTCCTTGAATGATGCCTGCTGTCAGGCTATCGATGGATGCCTGGCACATCCCCGCGACGTGCCGTACGGCGTGGGGCCGCTGTCCTGGTGGGCAACACACAGGTGCTTTCGCTAGTCTGGAATGTCGAGTGTTGCGGCCCGGTTGTCATTGGGAGGCCGCGTGAGGAGACTTTTCGTGCGTTTCGTCTGGGCCGTCGCGGCCTTCGTGCTGGCCACGGTCCTTATCGGCGCGGGTATCGCGCAACGGACCGTCTTTCTGGGACCCTCGTCCGATCAGGTGACCATTGACATCGCGGAGCCTGCGCCATTCGTGCTCATCGACGGCGATGTGCTCCGCGCGCACCCCGGGGCGCAAACGTTGCTGGTCCAAGGGTATGGCGAGATTTTTGCCGCTTACGGTCGCACGGCCGATATGAAAGCCTGGCTCGCGGACGCTGATTACAACCACGTCAGCGTCGGCAAGAAGGGCGCTTTCGACGTCGAGTTCGTCGCCGCGCAGCATGACGACGCAGATCCCGGATCTGCGGGCGCCGAGACTCCTGCTCCCGAAGAGACGCCAGCTGCGGATGCAACCGCAGAACCCGCTCCTGGGCGCAACCCGGTAGGTTCCGACCTGTGGCTGGATGCGTTCACAGATACGGATGCCCTGACCGTCGACAAAATGCAGCTGCCCGACGGCGTGAGTATGCTCATCGCATACGATGGCACAAAGGACGCACCCACAGACATCACAGTGTCCTGGCCGTTGGATACGTCGACGCCCTTTGCCGGCCCACTCGTGGCGAGCGGTGTGGTCGTACTTCTCGCCGGCCTGGTGCTTTACGTCCTCGGCATCCGCCATCAGCGTCGAGGGCGCGGCCCTCTCCGTAAGGGCCCCGGACCGTTGCCGGTCACCGAGCCGCTCGAACTCAGAGATCTCCCACAGGTCGAACGCCCCGCAATCACCGATGGGGGAGCGGATCCGGAGGATGCCGACGGCGCCCCCCCGCAGGAAAGCCAGGATGGTGCGGCGCTCAGCGCAGACGGATCCAGCGAGCTCCGGGTCGTGCGCCCCTCGCGTCACCGATTGGCGCTGGCGTTGCCCGCACTGGTGGTCACCGCAGTGTTGGCCACGGGGTGCACTGCAGATTCCTGGCCGCAACTGGGCTCTTCGCCGTCCCCGTCTCCGAGTCCGACTGTGATCGTGCCCGAGAACCAGAAGCCACCTGCTGTGACCGAGGCTCAGGCGAAGCGCATCGTTGAGGAGATCTCGTCAACGCTGGCCGAGGCTGACAGTGCGATGGATATCGAACTGGCCAAGACCCGCCTCGACGGAGCCGCTCTGGCCGGGCGCGCTACTGAGTATGCGCTGCGCTCCAAGATTCCGGAGATGCCGACACCGGCCGTCATCCCGGCAGATAACGTCGAAGTCGTGCTGCCAGAGGCCACTGATCGGTGGCCGCGAACCGTGCTTGTGCTGACGAAGAGCGCTGGTGACGACACCGTGCCACCGGTCATCTTGACGATGACTCAGCAAGACCCGTGGACGAACTACAAGGTGACGGATGTCGCCGACATGCTCGCGAACACGGAACTGCCGGAGGTTGTCGCTCCGTGGCTCGGCACCTCCCTTGTGCCGGCGGACTCCGCATTCTTGAGCATCGAACCCGGCAGCCTTGCCGCGGCGTTCGCCGACGTCGTCGACGCGAACGAGAAGAGCGCCTTCTTCGGGTCTTTCGACGATGTGGCGTTGGCGTATGCGACATCCATCCGCGCCAGTCGTGAGGCTATCGTCAAGAACCTCGCCGACAACGACGCTGCCGAGACCTCGAAGACTGCATTCGATATTGTGGCATCGGATACTGCTCCGGTTTCGCTGACAACCCTCGATAGCGGCGCGATCGTCGCGGTCACGCTGATCGAGTCCGAGACCGTCACACCAACGTCCTCAGATGCCGTCATCCGATTCGGGGAGAACCCCGAGGCCAAGGCGCTCACAGGGGTCACAGAGTCTGCCAAGGGCGTGACGACGAAGTATGAGTTCCAGCTGTTCTTCTCCGTGCCGGCGCAGGGCGCTTCAGAGCCGATCCATCTGCTCGCGGCACGTCAGAACCTTCTCTCCATCGAGGTGATCAAGTGAACCAGATCTCGCCGGCAGCCCTCCGCGGTGCGGTCGACTTGTCAGCATTGCGTAATCGTCCCGCCGCAGCTCCTGCAGCAGGGGCACGTGACGCCGAGGTCTCAGACATTGTCGTGAACGCAACGGATGCGACTTTCGGACAGATTCTCGAGATTTCGCGCTCGGTTCCTGTTGTCATCGATCTGTGGGCGCAATGGTGCGAGCCGTGCAAGCAGCTCAGCCCCATCATCGAGAAGGTGACGAGGGAACTCGACGGGCGTGTGCTGCTCGCCAAAGTCGACGTTGATCAGAACCCCCAGTTGGCGCAGAGCTTTCGCGCGCAGTCGATCCCAATGGTCGTCGCACTCATCGCAGGGCAGCCGGTACCGATGTTCACCGGCGCCGTTGCGGAGGCGCAGGTGCGCGAGGTGTTTGCGAAACTCCTTCAGCTAGCCGCTGAGAATGGTGTGAGCAATTCGCTGGCGGTCTCCGATGAGGGATCCGCTGGCCAGGGCGGAGCGGCATCCGAGGTCCCGCCGCTCCACGCCGAGGCGTACGCGGCAATCGAAACTGGTGATTACATAGCCGCGATCGCTGCGTATGAGAGGGCGCTCGCAGAGAATCCGCGGGACGAAGAAGCAGCGGCAGGGCTCGGGCAGGTTCGCCTGCTGCAACGCGTGCAGTCGCTCGACGTGCAGCAGGCCCGCCACGCTGCGGCTGCTGCACCATTGGACGTGCAGGCCCAATTCGATGTCGCCGACCTCGACCTCGCTGGCGGTCACATCGACGATGCGTTCGAGCGCCTGCTCGACTTGTTCTCGCAGCTGTCGGCGGCCGACCGTGCCCCGGTACGGGAACGCCTCGTCGAACTGTTCGGGCTTGTTGGTGCTGGCGACCCGCGCGTTGCAGCGGCAAGGAACAGACTCACGTCTTTGCTGTTCTGATCCGCTGTTATACGCCTGGCAGCCTTATCCGTGGTTCACGGTTGGTAGGTGCGGGTCGCCCTGATGACGAAGCCATATCGTCGACAGTGCAGGGAGGGTGATCGTCGCTGTTGGCGCACCGTTCCCGTCGCTTGTGGCGACAACCATGCCGAGGTTCCCTGACCCGCGCCCGCCGAAGTCGGCAGCATCCGAATTGAGGATTTCGTTCCACACACCTTCGCGAGGAAGCTCGAGCCGATAGCCGCCGTGTTCAACCCCGGCGAAGTTGCTCACCACGACCAGCCGGCCGCCGTGTGCGTCTCTGCGTTCGAAAGCGATGACCGTAGGATTCCAATTCGGCGCACCGATACGGGAGAACGAGGAGCCGTCGTTGTCACGCTCCCAGAGCGGTGCCTGCCCGCGGTAAGCCCGGTTGAGGGCGCCAACGAAGTCTTGCAACTGTGCGTGCGACGGCTGATCGAGCAGCCACCAGTCCAACTCGCGCGACTCCGACCATTCGGCGAGCTGACCGAACTCCTGTCCCATGAAGAGCAGTTTCTTACCAGGGTGCCCCCACATGTAGGCGAGATATGCGCGTAGATTCGCCAGCTTGTGCCAGTGATCTCCCGGCATCTTGGAAAGGAGGCTTCCCTTGCCGTGTACGACCTCGTCATGGCTGATGGGCAACAAGTAGTTCTCGCCGAAGGCGTAGACAAACGAGAACGTCATCTCGCCTTCGTGGTGCGAACGATACATAGGATCACGCTCGATGTACTGCAGCGAGTCGTTCATCCATCCCATGTTCCACTTGAACCCAAAACCCAGACCTGCATGGTCGGTGGGTGCTGTCACTCCAGGGAAGGCCGTTGATTCCTCAGCGATCATGACGATGCCGGGGTGCAGACGGTACGCCGTGGCATTGACCTCCTGGAGAAAACGGATCGCCTCCAGGTTTTCACGACCGCCATGCACGTTGGGCTCCCACTCGCCGTCCTTGCGGGAGTAGTCGAGATAGAGCATCGAGGCTACGGCGTCGACGCGTAGACCGTCCACGTGGAACTCGCTCAACCAGTACAGAGCATTCGCGACGAGGAAGCCTCGCACCTCGTTACGCCCGTAGTCGAAGATGAGCGTTCCCCAGTCCTGGTGCTCACCGCGACGGGGATCCGGGTGTTCGTAGAGCGCCTGACCATCGAACCGTGCGAGAGCGAAAGCATCTTTCGGGAAGTGGCCAGGAACCCAATCCATGATCACGCCGATGCCTGCCTGGTGCAGCCGGTCGATCAAATAGCGAAGATCATCGGGGGAGCCGAAACGACTGGTCGCGGCGTAGTATCCGGAGACCTGGTACCCCCAGGATCCTCCGAACGGATGCTCAGCCAGCGGCATGAACTCGACGTGCGTGAAGCCGGTTCTCGTGACGTGTTCGATGAGCGGATCGGCGGCATCTCGATAGCTGAGGCCGCCGCGCCAGGATCCGAGGTGGACTTCGTACACAGACAACGGGTGCGCGACGGCGTGAGTCGCTGCCCTCCGGGTCATCCACGCCCCGTCTGACCACGTGTATGTAGAAGAGGTAACAACGGATGCCGTCGCCGGCGGCACCTCGGCCTGCTGCGCCATCGGGTCTGCCTTGAAGATCCAGGCACCCGTCCTCGTGCGAATCTCGAATTTATAGCGTGCGCCGATCTCGACGCCGGGAATGAACAGTTCCCACACTCCGCTGACACCCATCGAGCGCATCGCGTGGGGCTCACCGTTCCACCCGTTGAAATCGCCGACGACGCGCACCGCTGTGGCGTTGGGCGCCCATACGGCGAACGCGACCCCGCTATCTGCGTCTATCGTGCGCTCGTGAGCGCCCAATACCGTCCACAGGCGCTCGTGCCGACCTTCGGCGATCAAATGGAGATCGATGTCGCCTAGCGTCGGAAGATGGCGGTACGGATCGCCCTCGATCGTTTCCGGCTCATCTCCGTAGGTCGTCGCCACCCGGTAGGCCACTGGAGCGCCGTCATGCCGGCCTTCCCAGATCCCCTGTGCCACGTGGGTGAGCGCGAGTCTTGTCCCGTCGGCGAAGACGGCACCGACCGTCGAGGCGAGAGGACGTCGAACGCGAATCAGCGTGACTGTTCGATCGGCCGCGTCGACGTACGGGTGCGTGCCGAGCACTGCGTGCGGATCATGGTGCGACGCATTTGCAACCGCGGCCCACTCTGCGGATGCGGCAACGTCCTCGACATAGCTCATGTGCGGTCCTTCACTTTCACGATGTGCACAGGGTCGGTGAATGCGTCCAAGCGCACGTAGTTGTGATCTGTCCAGGTCCAGACTGCACCCGTGACCAGATCTTCGACTTCGAAGCTCTCCCCGAGCGGAACCCCCCACACCGTTGTGTCCAGATGCACCATGGTCTCGCGCACCGAGTGCGGGTCGACGTTCGCGACGACGATGATCGTATCCGGGCGCCCTGTGCCTGTGAAGGCCGCATCGAGGTGCTTGCTGTACACGAGCACCGCGTCGTCTTCGCTCCAGTGCACCGAAAAGTTGCGCAGTTGACGTAGCGCCGGGTGATCGCGGCGGATGCTGTTGAGGCGCCGAAGCAGCGGAGCGAGGGAGTCGCCGGCAGCTTCGGCCCCCTCCCAATCGCGGAGTTTGTACTCGTACTTCTCGTTGTCGATGTTCTCTTCGGACCCGGGTCGTGCGACATTTTCGAACAGCTCGTAGCCCGCGTATACCCCGTATACGGGAGCTGCGGTTGCGGCAATGCATGCACGAATCTTGTACGCGGCTCTCCCGCCGAACTGCAAGTATTCGGTGAGGATGTCGTGCGTGTTCACGAACAGGTTCGGGCGCATGAAGTCGCTCGTCTCCCGTGACACGGAGGTGAGGAACTCTTCGAGCTCGGCCTTGGTATTGCGCCAGGTGAAGTAGCTGTAGCTTTGCTGGAACCCGACTGCGGCGAGAGCCTGCATGACAGCGGGTCGAGTGAACGCCTCGGCAAGGAAGATCACATCGGGATCGCTGGCATTCACCGTTGCGATGAGCCACTCCCAGAACTGCAGCGGTTTGGTGTGAGGGTTGTCGACGCGGAAGATCTTCACGCCCTGGTTCACCCAGTGCATGACGATGCGCAGCATCTCCTGGTAGATGCCCTCCGGATCATTGTCGAAGTTCAGCGGGTAAATGTCCTGATACTTCTTCGGCGGGTTCTCGGCGTAGGCGATGCTGCCGTCGGGAAGGGTGGTGAACCATTCAGGATGCTCAGTGACCCAGGGGTGGTCGGGAGATGCCTGTAGCGCCAGGTCGAGGGCGACCTCGAGTCCGTGCTGCTTGGCCGCACGAACGAAGGCTCGGAAATCTGCTGGGGTGCCGAGGTCGGGGTGGATCGCGTCATGACCGCCCTCGGGCGAGCCGATGGCATAGGGGGAACCGGGATCGCCCGGCTCGGCAGTGAGAGTGTTGTTCCGGCCCTTACGATTCGTCGCGCCGATCGGATGAATCGGCACCAGATAGATCACATCGAAGCCCATTGCAGCGACGCCGGGGAGGCGCTTGGCGGCCGTGCGCAATGTGCCCGTCTTGATGGTGCCGTCCTTCAGTCTCTTCGCACCTTCTGAGCGCGGGAAGAACTCATACCAGGCGCCGACGCCTGCGGCGGTGCGCTCGACGAGCAGCGGTTGGGGTGCCGTGGTCGAGCGGAGCGACATGAGGGGGCGTTCGTAGAAGATGTGCGCCAGCTCGGCATCCGTCGACACCGCCAGGGTGACGTCGCCGTCGCCGTCGGCGAGGGAAGCAGCAGTGGCCGTGAGGCGTCGGCGCTGTGCTGCGGGACGGTCTTTCTCTGCTGCCGCGCTGGTGAGCAGCTGTGCACCAAGTGCGGCCATCACCGGGAGGTCGACACCGGCGACGACCTTCAGCTCTGCTGCGTGCGCCCACGTGGCGAAGTCGTCGGAGAAGCCTTCAAACGCATAGGTCCACGTGCCTTGGGAATCGAGAGCGATCTCGACGATCCATCGGTCGGTGCCATCGTGCAGAGGTCGGAGCCGGTGCAGGGATTCTTCACCATCGGGTGCGGTAAGTCGCAGCTGCACTCCAATGATGTCGTGCCCTTCGCGGAACGAAACAACGCTGAAGGGCACCACCTCTCCGACAAACGCCTTGGGAGTGAAGCCTCCTGGTACGCGGGGGGTGCCGTTGATCAGCGGGATGCGCGTCGCACGCAACTCATCGCCGTCCGAACGGGCGCCAAGCGGTCGCAGGGGGATTTGGGCGGGGCTCCGAAGAACCGGGATTCGGGTGTTCGCACGTGCAGCCACACTGCGAATGTACCGTTACCCGCCCACGCGCGGTAGACGCCTGGCCGGGCGCGTCGCGCAGGTTCTCACCCGAATGGCAGCACTCTCAGCCGAAGGGCAGCACTCCCACACAAAGGGCAGCTGTGTCACTCAACGCGAAACAGGTGCATCGAGGTCCCGGGAATGGGCAGCACATCGCCAGGAGCGAATTCCTCAGCCACGTCGGAGGGGTGTTCGTCCGCGCTGGACCACAGGCTCACGAATTTCGTTGCACCCTCGAGGCTGTCAGGCAACCGCACGTCGATCGGCGCTTCGGTGCCGTGAACGATGAGCAGGATGCGGTTGGCGTCTTCGGTGTCGGGGGTGGATGCTGCAACATACTGGAGCGTCCGATGACCGGGGTCGGTCCACTGCTCGCTTTCCATCGTGTCGCCGTCCTGATCGAACCAGTCCATCACGCTGGCGTTCGGGATGTGCTCACCCAGTCGCGCGTATTTGCTCGGGCGCAGCGCCGGGTTCTCCATGCGCAGCCGGATCAAGCGCGCCACGTGGGCGCGGAGATCCTGCTGCCAGGGCTGGTCGTCCCAACTCAACCAGGTCAACGCGGAGTCCTGGGCGTAGGCGTTGTTGTTGCCGCGCTGCGATCGACCGGCTTCATCACCGGCTGTCAGCATCGGGATCCCCGCAGAAAGCAGCAGCGTCCCCAAGAGGTTGCGCATCGCCTTCCGCCGTGCCGCGAGGATTCCCTGGTCATCGGTCGGTCCCTCGACGCCGTGATTGAACGCACGGTTCATATCCGCGCCGTCGCGGTTGTCCTCGCCGTTGGCTTCATTGTGTTTCACGTCGTACGAGACGAGGTCATGCAGGGTGAAGCCGTCGTGGGCGGTGACGAAGTTTATGCTCGCTAGTGGACCGCGTTCGTCCGAGAAGGTATTCGATGAGCCGGCGAGCCTCGTCGCGAACCCGCCGACTCCCACTGGCGCTGACGCCCGGCGGGCATAGTCGATGTCACTGAGCCAGAAGTTGCGCACCCGATCGCGATAGCGGTCGTTCCACTCGTGCCAGCCACTTGGGAAGTTGCCGGTTTGCCAGCCGCCCAGACCGACATCCCACGGTTCGGCGATCAGCTTGGCGTCTTTGAGCAACGGGTCGTTGGAGATGGCTGTGAGCAGTGGATGCTCCGGCGTGTACGTATGCGAGGCGTCTCGCGCGATCGCCGTTGCGAGATCAAAGCGGAACCCGTCGATCTGCATCTCCTGGGCCCAATAGCGCAGCGAATCGAGGACAAGTCGTGCTCCGGCATCCGTCGAGGTGTTGACCGTGTTGCCGCATCCTGTCGTATCGATGTATGCGCCGTGTGGGTCTTGTCGGTAGTAACTCGCGTTGTCGATGCCTCGCATGCTCCAACGCGGCCCACCGATTCCCTCTTCAGCGGTGTGGTTGTAGACCACATCGAGGATGACTTCGAGTCCTGCCTCGTGCAGCAAGCGCACCATGCCCTTGAACTCTGCGAGCACGGCCTCCGGCCCGCCTTTGCGAGATTCCTCTGTGGCGTATGCCGTGTGTGGGGTGAAGAAGTTCAGGGTGTTGTAACCCCAGTAGTTCGTCAGCCCGCGCTCGAGAAGCCGCGGTTCCGAGACGAAGGCGTGCACGGGTAGCAACTCGATCGAGGTGATGCCGAGCGATCGGAGGTAGTCGATCATTGCCGGGTGCGCGAGCCCGGCGTACGTTCCATGCAGCGCAGGAGGCACATCGGGGTGGCGTTTGGTCAGCCCCTTCAGGTGACCTTCGTAAATCACTGTTTTATCGAGGGGAATCTGCGGTTTGCGCGATTCACCCCAGTCAAACCCGTCGACGATGACGACCGAGCGCCATTCTTGATAGCCGTGTCCCTGAGCGAGTCCTCGTGCGTAGGGATCGAGCAGGAGCGTCTCAGGGTTGAAGGTGTTTCCCGGTCCGTGCGGTCCGCCAACTCGAATCGCGTAGCGCGTGCCCGGTTTGAGGAGCGGAGTCGTCACTTCCCATACGCCGCTTGGCAGGCGTTCGAGATCGGCCTGGTCGGTGACCCAGTCGAGGTCGGTCGCGTCGAAGACGACCAGCTCAACAGAGGACGCATTCTGCGACCACACACGCAGCGTCCCGACGCCGTCGTGCAGACGGACGCCGAGATTGTCGAGTGCTAAACCTCCGGGCACAGTGAAGTCACGGTTCTCGGGCATGAGTACAGATTAGGGGGTGTGTCTGGGTGTCATGAATCGAAGCACTCAGTTCCTCGTGCCAAGGGGGGTGAAAAATGCGGGAGAGTTGTAGGGATGATGCGCCACTATTTTGATCACGCCGCGACGTCTCCGCTTCGGACGGAGGCGCGTGAGGCATGGCTGATGGCATCGGAAGTGCTCGGAAACGCCTCGTCGACGCACAGCGCCGGCCAGGACGCCCGACGTGTTCTCGAGGATTCGCGCGAGCGGATTGCGGCGGTGCTGGGCTGCGAGCCCATCGAGGTGGTGCTAACTTCAGGCGGTACCGAATCGATCAACTTCGCGCTGAATGGTTTGTGGTCGAGCAGGGCTGTCACAGCGACGGCGATCGTGATGCCGGATGCTGAGCACCACGCGACGATCGACACAGTGTCCGCGCTCGTCTCCCGCGGGGCCGAGCTTCGGACCGTTCCGGTGACGGACACTGCTCGGATACCGGTAGAGCTCTTCACCGATGCGTTACCCGGAGCGGCCCTCGCCACGGCGCTCGTCGCGAACAACGAGGTCGGCACGGTGAATGATGCGGCCGGTCTCGCGATGGCCGCAGCGGATGCCGGTATTCCTCTGCACCTGGACGCAGTGTCAGCGCTGGGGCACGTGCCGCTGTCTTTTCGCGCGCTGCGCGGCGATGCTCCGGCCGGCGCGGGTCTTGTCGCGATGAGTCTCGCCGGTCACAAGATCGGAGCGACCGTTGGCACGGGGGTCGCCGTCGTCGCTCGCACCGCGCGAATCTCGGCGTTGCTGCACGGAGGAGCACAACAGCGCGGCCTTCGCGCTGGCACTCAGGATGTTGCGGGGGCTACGGCTCTTGCGGTGGCGCTTGAGTGCGCCGAGGCTGAGCGGGCAGCAGAGAGCGTGCGACTTCGAGGGCTCCGCGACCGGCTCGTCGTCGGCATCCGCTCTGAGGTCGCCAGTTCGGTTCTGCTGGGTGACCCTGACCTGAGACTGCCGGGAAATGCGCACTTCCTGTTTCCCGGGGCTGTCGGCGAGAGTCTGCTTTTTCTGCTTGACCGGGAAGGGATCGCGGTGTCGACGGGCTCGGCCTGTCAGGCGGGCGTTGCTGAACCTTCGCATGTCGTCATGGCGATGGGTAGGAGTGCACAGGACGCCCGTAGTGTGCTGCGTTTCTCGCTAGGGCGCACGACAACTGAAGAAGATGTCGATGCGGTGCTCGCTGTCATCGGCGAGATCAGCCGTCGCGCCTCCACAGGTGCCTGAACCTTCGGTTCCTGAGCGCGGTGCCCTGCAACCCGCTACGTTCGCTCACGATGCACGGAGCGACACGTCGACTGGCTCGTAGACTGGAGCCATGCGTATTCTGGCGGCCATGAGCGGGGGAGTGGACTCTGCTGTCGCTGCTGCGCGTGCGGTGGATGCCGGGCACGACGTGGTCGGTGTGCACCTCGCACTGTCGCGCGCGGGTGGGACGCTGCGCACAGGAAGCCGCGGCTGCTGCACGATCGAGGACGCCCTCGACGCCCGGCGCGCGGCCGATCTCTTGGGCATCCCCTTCTACGTCTGGGACTTCTCTGAGCGCTTCCGCGATGACGTCATCGCGGATTTCGTGTCGGAGTACCAGGCTGGGCGCACGCCGAATCCATGCATGCGGTGCAACGAGAAGATCAAGTTCGCCGCACTCCTCGAACGCGCTCTTGAACTCGGGTTCGACGCCGTGTGCACCGGACACTACGCGAACCTCGTCACCGCCGAGACCGGACTGGAGCTGCACAGGGCAGCCGATGATGCGAAAGATCAGTCGTACGTGCTGGGCGTACTCACCGCTGAACAACTCGCGCATACGTACTTTCCACTCGGATCCACACCCTCGAAGGCACTCGTGCGCGCCGAAGCCGCCGCGCGTGGCCTGAGTGTGGCGCACAAGCCCGACAGCCATGACATCTGCTTCATCCCCGACGGTGACACCCGTGGGTGGCTAGCCGAGAAGGTCGGAACGGCTCCTGGCGATATCGTCGATCGTTCAGGCGCGGTTGTCGGTAGTCACGACGGCGCGCACGCGTTCACCGTCGGGCAGCGACGCGGACTCAAACTCGGTGTCCCTGCGGCAGACGGCAAGCCACGTTTCGTGCTTGAGGTGAGGCCCGTGTCGAACACGGTCATCGTCGGCCCCAGGGAGGCTCTGGCGGTCAGCGAGATCTCCGGGACACGGTTCAGCTGGGCGGGGGCGGAGCCCACGCAGTCCGAGTTCTCCTGTGAAGTGCAGATCCGCGCGCACGCAGAGCCCGTGCCGGCATCCGCAAGGGTGACACCTGGCGATGTCACTGTCGTGCCAGATATCGCTCTCGATGGTGTGGCCACAGGGCAGACGGCGGTGCTCTACATCGGCACCCGCGTGCTCGGGCAGTTCACGATCGACCGCACCGTCTCAGCTGTTGCGGTCGAGGTCTAACGCACACGGGAGTGCCGGCACCCGCCGCCAAAGATTCTTCACGGTTGAGGGAAGGCGAGCTCGGCGCCCCAGTCGGCGAAACGTTGCGAGGTGGGGACGGAATATCCACCCAGGTTCACGGTGCCTTCGCGGGCGATCAGAGTGAAGTCCTCGGCGTTCTCCGTGACGACTCGGTAGGTGTTGCGCTCCAGGATCACGGCGCGCAGGCATGCGCCCAGGACGTCGCTGGGGATGGTCGCATCGGGTGTGAGATCCACGTCGTCGCAGGCATCCGGTGTCGGAGCTGCGGGTGGCGATGTGGGTGCAGCGGATGGAGCCTCCGGCGCCGAGAACAGTGGCACGTGACAAGATGAACCTCCGCGCAGGTGACGTTCGATGTCTCCATCGTCGTTGCAACATTGGGTTGGCAATGTGACGACATTTCGCGGGCGCCTTGAGGTGAGGCACTACGCGACGTCGGAGGTCGCTCGTAGACTCGTGGGGTGTCGGAGAACATCTCGCTGGAAGCCGCCCGGACAGAGGCGGAAGACCTGATCGCGCGTATTCTGCACGCAAAAGACGCCTACTACGGTCGCGACACTTCTCTCGTCGATGACGCCACCTATGACGGCTGGATGCGGCGGTTGGCGGAGCTCGAAGGACTGTATCCCGAACTGCAGGGGCAGGATTCTCCGACGCAGACAGTGGGTGCCGCAGAGGAGACGGCTCTTGCAACCGTCGAGCATGCCGAACGGATGCTGAGCCTGGACAACGTCTTCTCCATCGACGAGTTGCGCGACTGGGCGGCGAAGACGGCGGCGTCAGCGGGCCGACACGTCAACTGGTTGACCGAGCTGAAGATCGACGGGTTAGCGATCAATCTGCGATATGAAATGGGCGTCCTCACCTCTGCGGCCACGCGCGGCGACGGGCGCGTTGGCGAGATCGTCACAGAGAACGCGCTTCGGCTTGCGGCGATTCCCGACCGCTTGGCTGGCGAGAGACACCCCGACATCGTGGAGGTCCGTGGTGAGGTGTTCATCCCGGTCGCAGCGTTCGAGCGACTCAACTCTGCTCAGGCATCATTCCGTCATCAGGCATACGCTGAGGCGGTTGCACGCTGGGAAGCGCGCTCAGGCACCAAGAAGCCTTTCGACGAAGCTAAAACGCGCGCGGCCGCATCCCGTCGCTTCCCTTCGTTCGCCAATCCTCGCAACGCGGCAAGCGGCGGACTGAGGCAGCAGATCGACAAGAAGACCGGTCTCGATTTCGACGCGGGGTTGCTCCGCATCGATTCCCTGGCGCTGTATGTGCACGGGATCGGTGCTTGGGCGGATCCTCCGGTTGATGCGCAGAGCGAGGTGTACGAGCTGCTCGCCGGGTGGGGGCTGCCGACGAGCCCGCATTCACGGGTGTGCACCGACATCGAAGAGGTCATCGCCTTCGTAGATTATTTCGGCGAGCACCGCCACGATGTTGAGCATGAGCTCGACGGCATCGTCGTGAAGGTCGACGAACTCCGGCTCCACGACGAGTTGGGGGCCACGAGTCGAGCACCACGGTGGGCGATTGCCTATAAATATCCGCCGGAAGAAGTGCAGACGCAACTCCTCGACATCATTGTGTCGGTGGGTCGCACGGGTCGGGCGACACCTTTTGCCGTGATGGCGCCTGCACACGTGGCCGGCTCCGTTGTGCGCCAGGCGACACTGCACAACCAGGATGTCGTGAAAGCCAAGGGCGTGTTGATTGGCGACACCGTTGTGCTTCGGAAAGCCGGTGATGTGATTCCCGAAGTCCTCGGGCCTGTGGTGGAGAAACGAGACGGTACCGAGCGCGAGTTTGTGATGCCGACTCAGTGCCCTGAGTGCGGGACGCCCCTTCGAGCGATGAAAGAGGGCGACGTCGACTTGCGGTGTCCGAACGCGCGCTCGTGCCCTGCGCAAGTACGAGGGCGAGTCGAGCACATCGGATCTCGGGGCGCTCTCGATGTGGAGGCCCTCGGCGAAGTCACTGCGGCGGCGCTCACGCAGGCAGAACCGCCTCAGCAAGCCCCTCTCGACACGGAAGCCGGGCTGTTCTCCCTCGCCCTCGCTGATCTCGTGCCGATTTCTGTCGTGGTCCGTGATGCAGAAACCGGGCAGCCGAAAGTCGATGAAGAGACAGGGGAGTTGCTGCGGCGGGCGCCCTTCCAGAAGCTGGGGCCCGCGAAATACCCGCCAGGCACCGAGCACCTGGACGCCGCCGAGCGTCGCAGACGCGGCATCCGCAAAGATTATCGGGAGGTGCTGCCGTCTGAGGCCGCCGTCAAGCTCCTCGCCGAACTCGACAAGGCTAAAACCAAGGAGCTGTGGCGACTGCTTGTCTCGCTCAACATCCGGCACGTGGGACCAGTGGCCGCACGCGCACTCGCCCAATGGTTCGGATCGCTGGACGCGATCCGCTCCGCATCACGGGAGGAACTCGCAGCAGTCGAAGGAGTTGGCGGCGTCATCGCTGACTCTCTGCTCGACTGGTTCGAGGTGGACTGGCATCAAGAGATTCTGCAGCAGTGGGCGGATGCCGGTGTGCTGTGGTCAACGCCAGGACACCCCGGCCCAGGCGCTGCCGTGTCCGAAGGCGGCGTATTGGACGGACTTACCGTTGTCGCCACCGGTTCTCTCGCCGGCTACACCCGAGAAGGTGCTCAGGAGGCGATCAGCAAGGCTGGGGGAAAGGCAGCATCCAGCGTGTCGAAGAAGACAGACTTCGTTGCCGCGGGGCCCGGAGCAGGATCCAAGCTCGCGAAAGCGGAGGAACTCGGCATCCGCATTCTCGACGCTGCGCAATTCCACATTCTCGTGACCGAAGGGCCCGACGCCCTGAGTTGAGTGATCAACGCACTGTCGGCGCTGCGTCAGCCCTTGTGGCGCGGTTTACGGAAAGGCTTCTCGTCGCGGTCGCCTCGCGGGGACCTGTCGCGCGCGGACCGGTCATTGCGTTCGCGCCGATCGCCGTCGCGTCGAGCCCCTGCGCCCCGGGGTCTGCGATCCGGCCTGATCTCAATCAGGCGACCGGAGATACGGGTGTCTCGAAGCTTATCGAGCACCGAGGAGGGCATGTTCGACGGCAGCTCGACGATCGAGAAATCGGGGCGGATGGTGATAGCACCGAAGTCGTCGCGGCCCAGGCCTCCCTCGTTCGCGAGCGCGCCAACGATCTGGCGTGGCTCAACGCGGTGTCGACGACCCACCTCGATCCGGTAGGAGGTGTAGTCGCCGCGACCACGGCGTTCGCGTGGCTCGCGGTCACCGCGCGGCTCGCGTGCGGTGCGCTCGCGCTGCGGGCGGTTGTCGAATTCGACGGCGCGCGCGAGGGCGTCGTCCTCGGGGTCGAGGAGGAGTGGCTGGTCACCTTGAGCGACGACGGCGAGCGCTGCGGCGACATCTGCCTCGGGCACGTCATGGTTTCTGACATAGTGAGCGATGATGTCGCGGAACGTCTCGATGCGGCCGGTCTCGCCCAGCGCCGTCGTGATCGCATCATCGAATCTCGCCAGACGTGTCGTGTTCACGTCCTCAGTTGTCGGCAACTGCATCTGCGTTGGCTGCTGGCGTGTCGCCTTCTCAATGTGCTTGAGCAGGTAACGTTCACGCGGAGTGATGAAGCTGATCGCATCCCCTTTGCGGCCAGCGCGACCCGTGCGGCCGATCCGGTGCACGTAGGACTCGGTGTCGGTCGGGATGTCGAAATTCACAACGTGGCTGATGCGCTCGACGTCGAGGCCTCGAGCTGCGACGTCGGTGGCGACGAGAATGTCGAGCTTGCCGTCTTTGAGTTGGTTCACGCTGCGTTCGCGCTGCACCTGGGGAATGTCGCCATTGATGGCGGCCGCGGAGTAGCCGCGCGCACGAAGCTTCTCTGCGAGGGTTTCGGTTTCGTTCTTGGTTCGGACGAACACGATCATCCCATCGAAGTTCTCGACTTCGAGGATGCGGGTAAGAGCGTCGACCTTCTGCGCGTAAGAGACGACGAGGTAGCGCTGGGTGATGTTCGTGTTCGTCGCGGTCTTCGACTTGATCGTGATCTCTTCGGGATCGCGGAGGTACTGCTGTGCGAGTCGGCGGATCTGCGGCGGCATAGTTGCGGAGAAGAGGGCGACCTGTTTGTCCACCGGCGTCTGCGAAAGAATCTGCTCAACGTCCTCCGCGAATCCCATTTTGAGCATCTCGTCGGCCTCGTCCAGGACGAGATACTGCAATCGGGAAAGATCCAGCGTGCCCTTTTCGAGATGGTCCATGATGCGACCAGGTGTGCCAACGATCACGTGGACGCCCCGACGCAAGGCAGATAGTTGCACGCCGTACCCCTGCCCGCCATAGACGGGAAGAACGTGCACGCCCTTCATGCGCGAGGCATAGGACTCGAACGCTTCACACACCTGCAGGGCCAGCTCGCGGGTGGGGGCGAGTACGAGCGCTTGCGGTGTCTTCTGTGCTGTGTCCAACCGCTGAAGTACCGGCAGTGCGAACGCCGCCGTCTTACCGGTTCCGGTCTGTGCCATCCCAACGACATCCCTGCCGGAGAGCAATGTCGGAATGGTCGCCGCCTGGATGGGGGATGGCGTCTCGTAGCCGAGATCCTTGATGGCCTTGAGGACGGGCCCGGTGATGCCGAGATCCTCGAATCCGGGGGTTGCGAGGTCATCGATGGGCGCAGCGTCGTGTTCAGTCACTGATCAAGGCTAGCGTGATCGGCGGCGCCTCACCTGGGCACGCGGTCAGGAACCGCGCAGTAGCGAGACGAATGGTCCGGGCGAGCAGAGCCTATTCTGCAGTCACCGTAGACTTGAGGGGTGTCTGAAATCACCCCTGATCTTGTGCGCCATCTCGGCGTGCTCGCGCGCATCCAGCTGAACGACGACGAGGTGACGCGGCTGACCGGCCAGCTCGACGCCATCGTCGATAACATTGCAAAGGTCTCTGAAGTCGCCACCTCCGACATTGCCGCGACGAGTCATCCGATTCCGTTGAGCAACGTGTTTCGTGAAGATGAGGTTGGGCAGACGCTCACACACGAGCAGGTGCTGCAGAATGCGCCCGATCAGGCCGATGGCCGCTTCCGCGTGACCGCGATCCTGGGGGAGGAGCAGTGACCGACATCATCCGACTGACTGCAGCAGAGCTGGCCGACAAGCTCGCAGCACGCGAGATTTCCAGCGTCGAGGCCACCAAGGCGCATCTCGACCGTATCGCCGCCGTCGACGGCGATGTGCACGCGTTCTTGCATGTGAACGAAGAGGCTCTCGCCGTCGCTGCCGACATCGATACACGCCGCGCGGCAGGCGAACAGCTCGGGCCCATCGCTGGTGTACCACTTGCGATCAAAGACGTCCTCGTCACCACTGATCAGCCCACCACGAGCGGTTCGCGGATCCTTGAGGGGTATCGCTCGCCATACGATGCGACCGTGGTTGCCCGCTCACGGGTCGCCGGTCTCGTCCCACTCGGCAAGACCAACATGGACGAGTTCGCAATGGGCTCATCCACCGAGCACTCGGCGTACGGACCCACTCGCAATCCGTGGGATTTGGACCGCATTCCCGGCGGCTCCGGCGGGGGATCGGCGGCAGCCGTCGCCGCTTTCGAGGCGCCGCTCGCTTTGGGCTCTGACACGGGTGGTTCGATCCGCCAGCCCGCGCACGTCACGGGAACAGTCGGAGTGAAGCCGACCTACGGCGGCGTCAGCCGCTACGGTGCTATTGCGTTGGCGTCAAGCCTCGACCAGGTCGGACCCGTGACACGCACCGTCCTCGATTCGGGGCTGCTGCACGACGTGATCGGCGGGCACGACCCCAAGGACTCCACATCGCTGACCGACCAGTGGCCTTCATTTGCCGCCGCCGCACGGGAGGGCGCTCGAGGCGATGTGCTCACAGGACTCAAGGTCGGGGTCATTCGTGAGCTTCCCGATAGCGGCTTCCAGCACGGTGTCGCGGCATCCTTCCGTGCGTCGCTTGCCCTGTTGGAGGCGCATGGTGCTGAGATCGTCGAGATCGGTGCTCCGCACTTCGAGTACGGTGTGGCTGCGTATTACCTGATTCTGCCCGCCGAGGCGTCGAGCAACCTCGCAAAGTTCGACTCTGTCCGCTTCGGTCTGCGCGTCACGCCAGACGGAAACCCGAAAGTCGAAGACGTGATGGCAGTCACGCGTGACGCCGGATTCGGCGACGAGGTCAAGCGCCGTATCATTCTGGGTACCTACGCACTATCGGCAGGCTATTACGATGCCTACTACGGCAGCGCGCAGAAGGTTCGTACGTTGATTCAGCAAGACTTCGCTGCCGCATTTGCGGAAGTTGATGTGATCGCGACACCGACCGCGCCCACGACGGCGTTCCGGATCGGCGAGCAGCTCGATGATCCGCTGCAGATGTACCTGAACGACTTCACGACGATCCCGGCGAATCTTGCTGGGGTTCCGGGCATCTCGATTCCCAGCGGTCTCTCTGAGGACGACGGGTTGCCTGTCGGGATCCAGTTCCTTGCCCCAGCGCGTGAGGACGCACGCCTGTACCGGGTCGGCGCCGCTCTCGAAGCACTTCTTGTTGACTCGTGGGGCGCGCCGCTGCTGAGCAAAGCGCCCGCACTCCGACACGCTCAGGCACCAAGTGCGGGAGGGAACCGCTGATGGCCGCTGTCACGCTGATGGACTTCGATAAGGCCCTGGAGATCTTCGAGCCCGTCCTCGGGTTCGAGGTGCACGTCGAGCTCAACACGAACACGAAGATGTTCTCGGACGCTCCGAACCCCGCGAACGAGGCGCATCACGCCGCAGAGCCGAACACACTCATCGCGCCGGTCGACCTGGGACTTCCAGGCTCTCTACCGGTCGTGAATGCGACCGCGGTGCGTTCGTCGATCAGTCTTGGCCTTGCTCTTGGTTGCTCGATCGCTGAGTCGAGCCGCTTCGCGAGGAAGAACTACTTCTACCCGGATCTCGGCAAGAACTACCAGATCTCTCAGTACGACGAACCGATCGCGTACGAGGGCTCGGTCGAGGTCGAGCTCGACGATGGCACGCTCGTGCAGATTCCCATCGAGCGCGCACACATGGAAGAGGATGCCGGCAAGCTCACCCACATGGGCGGAGCCACCGGTCGGATCCAGGGCGCCGAGTACTCGCTCGTCGACTACAACCGTGCCGGCGTTCCGCTCGTCGAGATCGTCACGAAGCCGATCTTCGGCACCGAGCACCGCGCGCCTGAGGTTGCTAAGGCGTACGTGGCAGCGATCCGCGATATCGTGCGAGGCCTGGGTATCTCCGAGGCGCGGCTCGAGCGCGGCAACCTGAGGTGCGACGCCAACGTATCGCTGCGCCGTCGCACCCCGGATGGTGAGCCCGACGAGCCACTGGGTACCCGCACAGAGACGAAGAACGTCAACTCGATGCGCTCGGTCGAGCGTGCAGTGCGGTACGAGATCCAGCGTCAGGCGCAGATCCTCGCCGACGGTGGAACGATCATCCAAGAGACCAGGCACTGGCACGAGGACACAGGTACCACATCGCCCGGGCGACCCAAGTCGGATGCCGACGACTATCGGTATTTCCCCGAACCCGACCTTGTTCCAGTACAGCCAGCGCCCGAGCTCATCGCTCAGCTGCGCGCCGCGCTCCCGGAGCAGCCGGTGGCTCGGCGACGTCGCCTCAAAGCGGAGTGGGGCTTCACCGATCTGGAGTTCCAGGATGTTCGCAACGGTGGGGTGATCGACCAAGTGGAGGCCACGATCGCTGCGGGGGCATCGCCTGCCGCTGCGCGCAAGTGGTGGACCGGTGAGATCGCTCGTCTCGCGAACGCGCAAGAGAAGGATGCTGCTGAGCTGGTGAGCCCGGAGAATGTTGCTGCGCTGCAGAAGCTCGTCGATGCAGGAACACTGACCGACAAGCTCGCTCGCCAGGTTCTCGAGGGCGTTGTCGCCGGAGAGGGAACGCCGCAGGAGGTCGTCGATGGCCGAGGGCTCGCTGTTGTTTCAGACGACGGTGCGCTAATCGCGGCGATCGATGAGGCACTCGCAGCGCAGCCCGACGTGCTCGCCAAGATCAAAGAAGGCAAGGTGCAGGCCGCCGGCGCGGTGATCGGCGCCGTGATGAAGGCGATGAAGGGTCAGGCGGATGCTGCGCGGGTGCGTGAGTTGATCCTGGAGCGTGCCGCCCAGTAGCACCTCTGCGATGTCCGCGGCCCGGGGGAGAATGGACGCATGGGACACGGTGACGGCAGCGGCCGGATCGTCTCGCCTGACGGCGCCGATGATTCCGGAACCCGCATTCTCCACGTCGATATGGACGCATTCTACGCCGGCGTTGAAGTGCTCGATGACCCGAACCTTCGCGGGCTGCCGGTCATTATCGGCGCGCCGGATTCTCGCTCGGTCGTTTCCAGCGCGTCCTACGAGGCGCGGCGTTACGGTGTCCGAGCTGCAATGCCTGTCTCACAAGCGATCAGGCTATGCCCAACCGCGCGTATCGTGCTGCCGCGCTTTGAGCGCTACCAGGAGGTATCGCGTCAGGTGATGGCCATTTTCGAGTCCATCACGCCATTGGTCGAGCCGCTGTCGGTCGATGAAGCGTTTCTCGATGTCCAGGGCGTGCGGCGACTCTGGGGGAGCCCTGCGAGCATCGCCACGATGATCAGGGAGCGGGTGCGAGACGAGGTGGGGATCACCTGCAGCGTCGGCGTGGCGGCGACCAAGCACGTTGCAAAGATGGCATCGACGATGGCGAAACCCGACGGAATGCTCGTTGTTGCGGCATCCGACACGCTCGATTTTCTGGCACCTCGTCCGGTGCGGGCGC
Source organism: Microbacterium sp. (assembly GCA_047605925.1). GTDB lineage: Bacteria > Actinomycetota > Actinomycetes > Actinomycetales > Microbacteriaceae > Microbacterium. The sequence goes on along the minus strand of JASGEY010000013.1, from coordinate 32,152 downwards.
TGTGGGGCGTCGGTCCCAAGGCCGCGGAGGCATTGGAGTCTCGAGGCATACGAACCGTCCTCGATATCAGATGCTCCTCGCAAGCCATGCTGGATCGTGCTGTTGGTCCGGCCCTTGCACTGCGCATCTCGCAGCTGGCCAGAGGTGAGGATTCGCGCGCTGTCGATACCGAACGCGTCGAGAAAAGTATCAGTCACGAGGAGACTTTTGACGAGGACGTCACCGATCGGGTGTTTTTGCGGTCTGAGCTCTTGCGTCTCGCAGACCGGGTGGCAGCGCGTCTTCGACGTGCGGGCTGGGAAGCCTCGATCGTCGCCATCAAAGTACGTTTCGAGGACTTCCGCACGGTCAGCCGTTCGCAGACGCTCGCTGAGCCGACCGCTGTTGGTCAACGCATCGGGGAGTCGGCTCAAGCACTGTTCGAGCAGCTCGACAGCCGCGATCCTGTGCGATTGCTCGGGGTGCGCGCCGAGAAGCTGCGTCCCGCTTGCGGTGGGGGTATCGCACTGTGGGATGACGATGAGCATTGGCGGCTGGTTGAAAATGCTGTCGATTCGGCGGCCGCTCGCTTCGGCGCGTCCGTTGTGACCAGGGCGCGCCACCTGGGTCGGGGAGAGGGGCGGGGCGAGGGTCGGGGAAGCGCCAAGCACCCGAAAGAGTATGGTCTGGATTGACGTTTCGCGTGCGCGGTGCGTGGGTTAGCGTGGAACCATGCCGAACATCGCACTCGAACTAGGGAAAAACGCCGGATCCTTCGGCGTCAACAGCGCGTACGGAAAGACGCAGACAATTGATGGCGCGCAGTTCACCCCTGTCGCCCTCACCGTCAGCGGCTTCGGAGGCGGTTCTGGAGGCGCCGAAGGTACCGCCGAAGGAGAGGGTGGCGGCGGAGGTGGCATCGCGATCCCGCTCGGTGTCTACACCTGCCGCGAGGAAGGGCTTCGATTCGAACCGAACCCGATCTCTTTGCTCGCGGTCGCCGTTCCGTTCGTGTGGATCGCCGGCCGTGCGATCGCCCGCGTCGTCCGTGCCCTCAAAAGGTGACGATCCCGTCGCCGCTGCCCTAGAGCAGGCTGCGGTGACGGTCGAAGCGGACATCCGCGACCTTGCGGCGGCGAATCCCGTCATTCTGATCGACGGGCAAAGCGGTGCGGGCAAGACGACTCTCGCACGCCGGTTGGCGACTCAGTGGCCGCTTTCTGGTCAGGTGCAGGTCATTGCGCTGGACGCGATATACCCAGGATGGGACGGCTTGGATGCCGGGGTTCACATTGCCCTCGATCGCATCCTCAAGCCGCACGGACGTGGCTATCACAGCACCTGGCGCCGCTGGGACTGGAACCGACAGTCCGAGGCTGAAGCTTTTGCGGTCAATCCTGCTCTCGGGGTGATCATCGAGGGCAGTGGAATCCTCACTCCGGCGACAGCTCCGCTCGCCGATGTGCGCATCTGGATCGAATCAGGGGAGAGTGGACGCAAAGTCCGCGCACTTGCCCGCGATGGCGAGATGTATCGACCGCATTGGAATCGGTGGGCGCAGCAAGAACAGCGACACATTGAGCGCGACGCGCCGCGCGACTTGGCGACGCGCATCGTTGTCGTACCGTGAACTCCGAGCTCTGACTCCGGTTAGTCGAGTTGATCGTCGGCTGCCTGGACAAGGGTCTCCAGACGGTAGCCCAGCCAGTCGTATAACGTGAACCGCACGTCGGCAGGATCGTGATCCTGTTCCTCGATGATGCCGATTCGTGTGGCCAGAACCAGCCGGATCGCGGTGAGAGTCCGCATCCATGAATCGACATCGGATGCGGGGATCTCAAGTTCCTGTTCGCTGAGGGCTGCCGCCGGCATCCATTCGGCTGGGTTGTCTGTGACGCAATTCTCGGTGCTGGATAGAGCTGCGTTCACGATCCTGGCGTCGTCAGCCCGGCGAGCGATGAGGTCGGCGCGGGTCGCGCTGCGGAAATCCCGCGCGGCTCCGGAATCGTCCGGGTACGCGCTGGGGGTCAACCGGGCGACGGCGGGATCTTCGGGCGTGCTGTCAGGCCCGATAAGTTCAGAGAACTCGTCGACAAGCCGCCGGAGTTGCGCGCACTCGAGTGGAGTGAGGGACATGCGCACCGAGCCTGTGCTCATTGTGGAGCCTTGCGAACGGTGGCCCACAGGCCGTAGTTGTGCATGGCTTGGGCATGAACCTCCATGGTCTCCCTCGGACCGGTCGCGACGATCGCATGCCCCTCGTTGTGCACCGCGAGCATCAGTTGCGTCGCGCGCTCTCGTGAGTACCCGAAATAGGCGCGGAACACGCGAACGACGTAACTCATGAGGTTCACTGGGTCATTCCACACAACGACCTGCCAAGGTTCGAGGGGTGCGGCAAGCAGATCGGAGGTCTGCTCCAGATCGGGTGTCGCCAGAGGTGCGCTCATGCCCAGCCCATCTCATGCAGTTGCTCGTCATCGATCCCGTAGAAGTGAGCGATCTCGTGCACGAGGGTGGTGTGCACTTCGTCGCGTAGTTCATCTTCGTCTGCGCATTGTGCCAGGTGCGGCTCGCGGTAGATGATGATGCGATCCGGCAGCTCGCCCATTCCGTAGCGATCGCGTTCAGTGAGTGCGAGGCCATCGTACAGACCAAGCAGATCGAGGCTGCCGTCTTCTGGCCGATCTTCCACGATGAAGACGACATTGTCGAGCCCGTCGACCATGTCGTCGGGGAGCTGATCGAGCTCGTCGATCACGAGCTGCTCGAAAGTGTCGGCATCCATCTCCATCGCTATCCAGCCTATTGCTCAGTGCACGAAAGCGAGCAGGCCAGCGACGACGACAAACAGGCAGCCGAATATCGTGTTCAGTGTGCGCTGTCCCTTGACGGACTGCGTCAGTCTGCGGAACGGACGAGCGGCTGCGGCGAAGAACCCCCACATGACGACGACGTCGACGATGATCGTGGTGGTGATGATCGCGAGGTATTGCGGGAGCTGCGGCTGATCCAGGCGTACGAACTGTGGGATAAACGCCAAGAAGAACACGATCGCTTTCGGGTTGAGCAGATTCACCCACAGCCCGCGCCGGATCATCGACCAGCGACTTTCGCGCACAGCACCCGATGATGGTTCGTCCTGATCGGTCGTCACTGTCGGCGCAGCGAGGATCAGACGGAAGCCGAGATACACGAGGTATGCCGCACCGGCATAGCGGATGACGTTGAACAGCACTTCGGAGCGGGAGACAACCAGACCGACTCCCGCAGCGACGATGACGACGTGCACGATAAGCGCAAGCTGCTGCCCCAGGATGCCCCAGAAGGAGCGTCGCCAGCCCTGACTGAGCGAGTTGGACATCGTGTTGATGGCTCCGGCGCCCGGAGTGAGGCTGATAACGATGCACGCTACGAGCAGCGTGCCCCAGAGCGCTGACGGCACCTGACGATTCTAGGGCGGTGTTGCGCATCGCGCGGACGACAAAGGTCCCTGCTCGTCAGAACAGGGACCTTTGCGTGTGTGGGGTGGCTAACGGGGCTTGAACCCGCGACCCCCGCGACCACAACGCGGTGCTCTACCAACTGAGCTATAGCCACCATGCGCCCGCCGAAGCAGGCAACTTGACGATTCTATTACACGTCGGGAGTGAACTTCGACACGACGTCGGCTGCGATCAGTCGGACCTCGTCGCTGGTCGGCCCCGGCTCGTTCACGAACACGGACTGGCGGTAATACTGAAGCTCACGGATCGACTCGAGGATGTCCGCCAGGGCCCGGTGCCCGCCGTCCTTGGCCGGCGCGTGGAAGAAGGCTCGGGGGTACCAGCGGCGGGCGAGCTCTTTGATGCTGGAGACATCGACGTTGCGGTAGTGCAGCCAGCCGTCGACCTGAGGCATGTACTTGGCGAGGAACATGCGGTCGGTGCCGATCGTGTTGCCAGCCAGGGGTGCTCGACGTTCCTGAGGCACGAATCGCTTGATGTACGCAATCGTCTGCTTCTCGGCTTCCGCGAGGTCGACTCCGTCGGCGATCTCGTCGATGAGCCCAGAGGCCGTGTGCATCTCCGTCACGAAGTCGTTCATGTGCTCGAGCGCAGCATCGCTTGCGCGGATCACGATATGGAATCCGGGATCGACCGGGCGGAGCTCAAAATCGGTGATCACCACGGCGATCTCTACGAGCTCGTCAACGCTCAGATCAAGGCCGGTCATCTCGCAGTCGATCCACACCAGGCGGTCGTTCTCGGACGCAGTTACCATTGCCCCATCCTATCGACGGGTGCGGACAACGACCGTGCGAGCGCGGTACGGTGGATACGCACGCCTCCTTAGCTCAGTGGATAGAGCAACAGCCTTCTAATCTGTCGGTCGCTGGTTCGAATCCAGCAGGGGGCACCGCGGCTCATACTGCGAATCCGCTCAGCCATTTCGCAGGGCGGCAACAGCGTCGTCCGCTCGCCAGAAGTCGCCGACGACACGGAATCGCTTGGTCGGTAGGTGTAATCGTTCGGCGCGATAGCGGATGCCGAGTGGATCGGCCAGCACCCGCAGGTGCCCGAGCGCACGGCCGGAAGGATCCTGCACACGCCACAGATATGCGGATGCGCGAACGAGGTGCTCGCGCGATGAACTCAGCCGAGGAGCCGCGAGCGGAACTTCGGGCGGTGGCGCGATCAGCGTGTCAGACATCGGGTGCTCCTTCTCCGTGGGGTCTCTGTCATCGCAATCTACGAGAGGCCACGGACATTAGCCTTCGCCCGCCGCGGTAGGACTCTTCCTGCACGAGAGGGGTGTCCGGGTGGGCTTTCCACAGAAAGCGTGTTTGCGCTTCATTCGCACCTGTGCATGTCTGCGCAAGGGCGCATCCTTGAGCGATCCGGGCAATCCGACCCGGCCTGCAAAGGAGAAGAGCATGACAGAGATTCTGACGATCGTCGGCAAGGTCGCCACCGACCCGACGGCTGGGCGCACGACCAGCGGCGTCCCGGTGACGAACTTTCGTCTGGCGAGCACACATCGCCGGTTCGATCAGGCCACGAGCACGTGGGTCGACGGAGAAACCAACTGGTTCAGCGTCGCCGCATTCCGCCAGCTCGCCGAACACGCCAGAGCGTCCCTGCGCACCGGCGACAGTGTGATCGTGACCGGTCGCCTGAAAATCAGGAACTGGGAGGCCAACGGCAAACACGGGACAAGCGTCGACATCGACGCCGACGCGATCGGTCACGACTTGCGTTGGGGCACCAGCAGCTACATGCCCCGTTCACGCCTGCTCTCAGCGACACGAGGCTCAGACGATGATGACCAGCGCACGATGCGCGGTGACCTGCCGAATACGGGGTCGCCGACAGGATCGTATCCAGGGTCCGATACCGACGGGAACGACACGCAGGCTCGTTTGGGAGGCGAGGATGGGAGCCCTCTCGGAGACGTTGAGACGTCGTGGCGGACGCTGGACACCTCCTCGATCGACGACCTTCAGCAGGAAAGCGCAGCCGTACGCTGAGCGATCATTGCTCGGCGCTGAAGGCAGGATCCCGCGAGCACGTTGCCGATGCGTTGGGGTGCCCGATGCGATGGACAGCGCCGCGTAGACTCATTTTGTGCTACGACGACCGGTCTCCTACGCATCGCGCACCCTGGCGGCAGGTGCGGCCGCGGCGCTCACGCTAGCTCTGTCCGCGTGCGGCCCGACACCCACACCGACGGCGGCCCCGACCTCTGACGCTTCTGCGAGCCCATCTCCGACATCAGAGGGTCCCGTGTTCGTGCCAGACGGCACTGCCGAAGACAACCTTGCGCTGTTCACCGCTGTGACCGCCCAAGTTTGGGCAACAGATCAGCGTGGGTCTGGGCGCGCGTACATTGACGCGCTGATCGCCGCCGGGTTCGAGCGCGAGACGATGCAGGTCACTCAAGACAAGTCCACAGTGGGCAATCCCGCAGAGAGCCTCCAGTTCTCTGTGCGCTGGGGTGACGACGAGTGCCTCATCGGTCAGGTCGGCCCGTCAACGGGACAGCCAGTGACCGCAGTGATGCCGCAGCTTGCGAACGGGCGCTGCCTGATCGGCGAAACTCGAGCGATCAACTGGTGATGCTCTAGAGATATCGGCGAATCCGCTGGCTTTGTGCCGCGACTGCGTCGCGGGCTGTGAACCTGTTCGTGGCGCGACCCGCGCGGAACAAGCACCCACGGGGGAGGCCGGTAGGCTGGAGTGTCGATCGTCGACGCCGACAGAAGGAGCGATTTCGGTGGCTGAGTACATCTACTCGATGGTGCGTGCGCGCAAGGCAGTGGGCGAGAAGCTCATCCTCGATGACGTGACGATGGCGTTCCTGCCAGGCGCCAAGATCGGCATGGTCGGCCCGAACGGCGCCGGAAAGTCTACGATTCTCAAGATCATGGCAGGCCTCGACACCCCGTCCAACGGCGAAGCCAAACTGTCGCCTGGCTACTCGGTCGGCATCCTTATGCAGGAACCAGAACTCGACGAGTCCAAGACGGTTCTGGAGAACATCCAGGAAGGCATCGCGATCAAGGCGAAGCTCGATCGCTTCAACGAGATCTCGGCTCTGATGGCGGACCCGGATGCTGACTTCGACGTTCTTCTTGCGGAGATGGGAACCCTGCAAGAGGAGATCGATGCTGCAGACGGTTGGGATCTCGATTCCCAGCTCGAGCAGGCAATGGATGCCTTGCGCACGCCGCCTGCGGATGCCGCTATCGCTCCGTTGTCCGGTGGAGAGAAGCGTCGTGTTGCCCTCGCCAAGTTGCTGTTGCAGAAACCTGACCTGCTGCTCCTCGATGAGCCGACGAACCACCTCGACGCCGAGAGCGTGCTCTGGCTTGAACAGCACCTGCAGGCATACAAGGGCGCGGTGATCGCGATCACCCACGACCGGTACTTCCTCGACCACGTCGCCGAATGGATCGCCGAGGTCGACCGCGGTCGCCTGATCGGATACGAAGGCAACTACTCGACCTACCTGGAGAAAAAGGCCGAGCGCCTCGACATCCAGGGCAAGAAGGACGCCAAGCTCGCCAAGCGCCTCAAGGAGGAACTGGAGTGGGTGCGCGCAAGCGCCAAGGGACGCCAGACGAAGTCGAAGGCGCGTCTGCAACGCTACGAAGAGATGGCTGCGGAGGCAGAACGCACAAGGAAGCTCGACTTCGAGGAGATTCAGATTCCCGCAGGTCCACGCCTCGGCAACGTCGTGATCGAGGCTAAGAAGCTCCAGAAGGGTTTCGACGGACGTTCTCTCATTGACGGCCTCAGCTTCAGTCTTCCGCCGAACGGGATCGTCGGCGTGATTGGCCCGAACGGTGTCGGTAAGACCACGCTGTTCAAGACGATCGTTGGCCTTGAGCCCCTCGATGGCGGCGACCTGAAGATCGGCGAAACCGTCAAGATCAGCTACGTCGACCAGTCGCGGTCGAACATCGACCCCGACAAGACGCTGTGGGAGGTCGTGTCCGACGGGCTCGACTTCATCACGGTCGGCAAGACCGAGATCCCCTCTCGCGCCTACGTGTCAAAGTTTGGCTTCAAAGGCCCAGACCAGCAGAAGAAGGCCGGTGTCCTCTCCGGTGGTGAGCGCAACCGCCTGAACCTCGCATTGACCCTGAAAGAGGGCGGCAACCTGTTGCTGCTCGATGAGCCAACGAACGACCTTGACGTCGAGACGCTCAGCTCGCTCGAGAACGCGCTCCTCGAGTTCCCCGGATGCGCCGTTGTCATCACCCACGACCGCTGGTTCCTCGACCGCATCGCGACCCACATCCTCGCTTATGAGGGTACGGACGAGAAACCAGACCAGTGGTACTGGTTCGAAGGCAACTTCGAGGCGTATGAGCAGAACAAGATCGAGCGCCTCGGCCCGGATGCTGCCAAGCCGCACCGTTCGACGCACCGCAAACTGACCCGTGACTGAGGCGCGGGCGGTTGATCCCTCCGCGCAGGAGGCCCGGCTTCACATCCCGATTCAGCTGCGCTGGGGAGACCTCGACGCATTCAACCATGTCAACAACACGTCGATGCTCAAGCTTCTCGAGGAGGCGCGCGTGCGCGCTTTTTGGCGCGCGGCGCCAGGGGAGGAAGCGCCGTCGACGGCAGTGCTTGACTCCGGCATCGACGAGGGGATCCTCACCCTTATCGCACGCCAGGAGATCGAGTACCTCGCGCCGGTTCCGTATCAGCGGCGTCCGCTCGAGGTGCAGATGTGGTTCGGTAACCTTGGTGGGTCGAGCGTCGAGGTCTGCTACGAGGTTCACAACGACCCGGTATCCGAAGTGCGACACCTTTACGCACGCTCAACCGCGATCATTGTGCTCGTCGACGCTCGAACAGGCCGCCCGACCCGCCTGACGCAGGAGATGCGCGACGCGTGGCAACCGTTCATCGGGCCGTCGATCGAGTACGCGCACCGCTGAAAACTCTGCGCTGCTGAACTCAGGCTGGCGCTCAGGCTGGCACCCTGACCATGATTTCTTGCGCGACGCTCGCAACGAGAACGCCGTCGCGAGTGTAGATGCGTCCCTGCGCGAGTCCTCGGCCACCTCGTGCGTTGGGCGACTCCTGCACGTACAGCAGCCAATCATCGACACGAGCAGGGCGATGCCACCACATCGCATGATCGAGGCTTGCCACCTTGAGCCCCGGCAGAGACCAGAACGCGCCGTGGGCGCGCAGAATCGTCTCCTGAATCGTCATGTCGCTGAGATACACGAGCGCCGCGCGATGAAGGCGCGGATCATCGGGGATCGGCGCCCGCAACTTCATCCATACGCCTTGATGAGGGGAGCGTCCTGACTCGGCGGGAAGCCACAGTGGAGAGTCGATGTGTCTGACGTCGGCGGCGCGGGCAGAGAGCATGCGAGCCACATCCGGCGGAACGCGTTCAACGCGCTCCTCATCGGGAGCGAGCGACTCCGGCGATGGCACTCCTTCTGGCATCGGAAAGGAATGCTCCAGTCCGGGGTCTTCATCTTGGAACGAGGCGATCATCGAGAAGATCGGAACGCCGTTCTGATAAGCCTGTGACCGGCGCGTCGAAAACGACCGGCCGTCGTGGATGCGATCGACGGCAAAGGTGATGCCCTGTCCAGGGTCTCCTGGGCGAAGAAAGTAGCCGTGCATCGAATGGACAGCGCGCTCCCTGGGGAGCGTGCGCTCCGCCGCGATGAGACTCTGCGCGAGTACCTGACCGCCGAAAATTCGACCGCTCGGCATCGGGTGAGAGACACCGGTGAAGATGTCCTCGGTCGTGCGCGCTGACGAGCTGGCGAGGTCGAGAACGCCCAGCAGTGTCTGTACCGTCTGCTTCGCGTGTTCTTCAGAGTTCATGACGTCCTCTCTGCGACCGACTGGCGGGCGTTGCTAGTTTAGATGGCGTGCCGCATCCCCTCGTCCTCGCCGATGCCGAGACCTCCAAAGACGTGCTGACGTTCGTAGGCCGAGCCGGGCGGATCTCCGACGAGGGCATACGTCTCCAGGCTGCGAAAGGCGTTCTGGCCCTCACCGCGGCTGCGCTCTCACCACATGGTCTCTTCGATCGAACCCCGACAGTGCTGGCGATGCGCATCGTCAACGTCGATCCAGAACTGGAGTGCGACGTCGTCGTCTCATGGCTAGCCGAATCGGAAGACGAGCGGATGCTTCACCTACCAGAGTCTGGTCTTTCGCCCTCCTGGGCTGGCATCTCTCCACCCAGGGATGCGTGGCAGCGAACCGGGTCGCTATCAGCATCCGTTATCGCCCAAAGAGCGCAGTGGGGGATCAGCGCCGTCGCTCACGGCGCGACTCCGGGATCGGGAGAGGAAGCCGTGCGTGCGTTGCGCGCGGCGATCTGGGGAGAGCCGGATGCTGAGCTCGGCGACATTCCACGGGGGATGGCCTTCGCGGCTGACGCGTTCGGATTCATCTCCGGCGAGGAGGAGGTGTCCGTGATGCGCTCAGGTCGCTGGACCCGACTCGCATTCCGCCGCGGACACGTCCTCTCGCGCGGTCCGGTCGCGACAGGACTCACCGAGGTGCGCGAAACCGGAGCCTGACCTTCGCCGAGACGCGCGACGCGCAGTCAAGCGGTGTCGCGGCTAGACACCGCCGACTCCTTCGAGGGCGTCCATACGACGTTGACAAGCTCGTCCAGCGTCACGCCGAATGCGGCGGACAGCTTGAGCCATGTCTTCAAGTCTCCGTAGTGGCGCCCTTGCGAGAGATTGATCAGGGTCTGTCTGCTCACGCCGGACAGTTCGGCGAGCTGATCATAGGTCAAGTTCGCCGCATAGCGAGCCCGATTGAAAGCGACCCTCAGCTGGTCGAGATCTGGCTCTGGGGGAGTGGACGGCACCTATCAAGTTGACACGGCGGGCTGCGTTTCGTCAGTCGAGTATCTTGTACTATCAGTACAGAAAACTGTGTTATGGGCGGATCTCTCTTTCCGCGGAACCGAAGGATTAAGAATGAACAAGCTGTCGGTCTATGTCGCCGTCGGAGCCCTCGCGCTCGCTTTGACCGGGTGTGCGGGTGTCGCATCGACTCCGGGGGAAGACGATCCCGCTTCCACGACGAGCACGCTCACGCCGAGTGAGGCGTCACCCGAAGAAGCATCGTCGACCGAGTCGTCCTTCGTGGACAACGTCCTCACCACGCCGGAATTCACCATAAAGATCACGTCGTATCGAGTCATTCCCGTCGGACAGGCCGGCAACGAGTACGGCTCGAAGCCGGTGATCGCGTTCTGGTACGACGTCACGAACCTCACGGATGCCGACATCGATCCCATGCAGTGGCTCTTCGTTTTCACCGCTGTTCAAGACAACGATCCGAACGCGGTCAACGAGCTCCAAGTCGGCGGGCTGCCAGACGTTGCGTTCCTCGACACGCAGACTCAGACGATCAAGAAGGGCGGCACCGTGTCGAACGCGGTGGCGTACGACCTCGACGACGAGACCACCCCGGTCGAACTCATCGCCTCCGACGATTTCGGCATGACCGAGATCGGCCGGATCACGTTCAACCTCCAGTAGCACTCTTCTCGTGCTCGCCGATGCGGTGGGGTGCCACGTCCCGTGGCGCTCCACCGCATCACACCGACGCCGCGCGTCCTGCCTGGCGTCCGGAGAAAAGGCAGCCGCCGAGGAAGGTGCCTTCTAACGCCCGGTAGCCGTGTACACCGCCACCTCCAAAGCCGCTGGCTTCTCCTGCAGCGTAAAGTCCGGAGATAGGCGACCCGGTAGCGTCCAGTACACGCCCGTCGAGGTCGGTGTTGATCCCGCCGAGCGACTTCCGCGTCAGCACGTGCAGCTTCACCGCGATCAGGGGACCGGCTGCGGGATCCTGCAGGCGATGTGGGGCGGCTGTGCGGATGAGCTTGTCTCCTCGGTACGCACGCATCGAGCGCAGCATCCCGATCTGTGCGTCCTTGGTGAACTCGTTCTCGATCTCTCGATCGCGCGCGATCACCTCTCGGCGTACCCGATCGATATCAAGCAGTTCGCCGCCGGGATGCTGACCCATCTGTTCCAGCAGGGATTCCAGGTCGTTCTCGACGATGAAATCCTCACCCTCGTCGAGGAATGCCTGTACCGGGCCGGTTGGCCCCTTGGCGAGCCTGGACTTCAGCAGCAGGCCGATGTCCTTGCCTGTCAGGTCAGGGTTCTGCTCGCTGCCTGAGAGCGCGAACTCTTTCTCGACGATCTGCCGAGAAGTGACGAACCACGAATGGTCGTGACCGCTCGCGCGAAGGTGCGCGAGCGTGCCGAGCGTGTCGAACCCGGGGAACAGCGGAACCGGCAGTCGTTTGCCTGTGGCGTCGAGCCACAGCGATGAGGGGCCAGGGAGGATACGGATGCCGTGCGAGGGCCACACCGGATTCCAGTTGGCGATGCCCTCGACGTAATGCCACATGCGGTCGCCGTTGATGAGCCTGGCACCCGCACCCTCAGCAACGGGGTACATCGAGCCGTCCACATACGCGGGCACACCCGTGAGCATGTGTTCGGGTGGTGTGCCAAGGCGTGCGGGCCATGCAGCACGAACAAGGTCGTGGTTGCCTCCGATGCCACCTGAAGCGATGACAGTCGCGCCGCTCGCGATCTCGAAGTCACCGATTGCCTCGCGTGAGGAACTCTCACCACGCTGTGCCGCTGTGCTGGCGAGAATGGTGCCTCTGGCTCCCACCACGGCACCGTCGGCGCGAATGAGTTCAGTCACACGATGCCGAGGCAGGATCGTGGCGCGCCCCTCTCGCTCGGCCTGCTCAACACGTGCCGCGAAGGGAGCCACGACACCAGGCCCCGTGCCCCAGGTGATGTGGAAGCGAGGAACTGAGTTCCCAGGCCCGAGAGCCCCATAGCCGCCACGCTCTGCCCACCCCACCACTGGGAAGAATCCGACGCCGCGCTCGCGCAGCCACGCGCGCTTCTCACCCGCCGCGAACTGCAAATACGCCTCAGCCCAGCGGCGCGGCCACTCATCTTCTGGTCGGTCGAAGTCAGCGTTCGCAAACCAGTCCTGTGTTGCCAGCTCCACGGAGTCTGTGATGCCCATCCTGCGCTGCTCGGGGGAGTCGATGAGGAACAGCCCGCCGAAAGACCACCAGGCCTGACCGCCGAGGTTCGTGCGCGGCTCCTGATCGATGACGATCACTCTCCTGCCGGCATCCAGCGCCTCGGAGGCCGCGACCAGGCCGGCCAGCCCCCATCCGATCACCAGGACATCCGTGGACAGGGGCGTGGTCGTCATGTGTTCTCCGTCGGTTCCTGACGTGCTCGGACATCGAGCGCCGGACGGCCTGCGGCCGATGGCGCGACACCCGACGGCTCGAATGTGTTCACCATGGCATAAGCGGCGCGCTCAAGGTAGTCCCATAGCGTCGCTTCGTGCAGAGGAGACAACTCCGCCTCGGTAACGGCGGTGCGCATGTGAGCGAGCCAACGATCGCGTGCATCGGGATCGATGTGGAAAGGCATGTGACGCATCCGCAGGCGCGGGTGTCCACGCGTATCGCCGTATATGGTCGGGCCGCCCCAGTACTGCACGAGAAACAGCGTCAGACGTTCGGCGGCTGGGGTGAGATCGTCCTCGGGGTACATGCTCCTGAGCACGGGATCCTGTGCGACCTCCCGGTAAAACACGCCGACCAGTCTCTCGAATGTCGCACACCCACCGACTTCCTCGTAGAAGCTCAAGACGGTGTGCCCCCGTCACCAGCGGCATTCGCGTCAGCGGCGGCCTTCTTGCGCCTCCAGATACCGCGTTCTGGCACCGGTGCTGGTGCCGGGAGCGCAGTTGGACGCGTCTTCGGCGGGTTTGCTCCACGCACCCGTTGCGCTCCGCCGAGACCCGTCGGAATGACGCCGACGAGGCTGGGAACCGGGATGTTCTTCTCGAGCAGCGCCGCCCTGAGTCGCTTGCGCAACTCCTGAGCAACATCGTCCTTGGCGTTCGCCCGAGACTTGATGACGATGCGAACAACGAGCGCGTCGCCGGCCACGGACTCGAGACCCCACAGCTCAGGCTTCTCGACGATTCGCGTGCGCCACTTCGGATCCTTCGCCAGCCCTTTCGCGGTCGAGAGCATGACGTGCTCCACGGCATCCAGATCGGCGTCTGCGGGTACGCCGAGGTCGATGATCACCCGCGCCCAGCCTTGTGACATGTTCCCGATGTGCGTCACCTCGCCGTTGCGCACGTACCACAGCGTCCCATTGACATCGCGCACCTGCGTGATGCGCACGCTCACGTATTCGACGACTCCGCTTGCCAGGCCGAGGTCGACGACGTCGCCGATGCCAATCTGATCTTCAGCGACGATGAACATGCCGTTCAACACGTCTTTGACGATGTTCTGCGCTCCGAAGCCGAGCCCGGCTCCCACTGCGGCGGTGAGCAGGGTCAGCGAGCCGAGCAGTCCGCTGTCGATCAGGTTCACGATCAGCACGAGCGCGATCACGACGAGCATCACGTTCACGATGTTCTGCAGGATGCTACCAAGCGTGCGCGTGCGCTGCACAAGGCGCATATCGGCGAGCGGAGAGCGTTCTATGGCCTGGGTGTCGTCGACTTCGGCCTTGTTCTTCGCGCTTTCGACGATCCGTCGTACGACGCGGCGGATAAGGATCCGCAGTGCGAACGCGCTGGCCACACAACTCGCGATGATGATCGCAATGGTGATGGCACGCCCTCCGAGAGCCGCAAGAATGCCCAGTGCCGTATGTACCCAGTCGGGCAGCGCAGTGGCGGCAGACGGTGAAGTGGTGTCGAAGATGGTCATCATCACCTCAGATCATAACGATCAGCCCTCGTCGTCGCGGGCTTGTGCAGCCAGTGCGCGTTCGACGTCAGCAAGGTTCTCCAGCACGAGTCGACGCAGCGCCGACGGCGCGTCATGATGGGCCGACAGCCAGGCGCGCGTGGCATCGCGTAGCCGGGTATTCGCAAGGGCGGTCGGGAAGAGGCCGACGATGAGGTATTGCGCAATCTGATAGGTGCGCGACTCCCAGATCGGCAGCAGCATGTCGAAATAGGGCTGCACGAACTCTTCAAGCACTTCGGCTCCGGCCGGGTGCACGAAGCCGAGAGCAGCCGAACGCACAATCGTGTTCGGTGCGTCATCGCGCTCGACGAGCGTAGCCCATGCGGCCTTTTTCGAAGCAAGGTCTGGCAGAGCGGCACGAGCCTGGGCAGCGAACTCCCCACCCTTGGCTGTATTGTCTGCGGCCTGTGCTGCGTCAATGGTTGCGGAGTCGATGGCGCCGATTGCAGCGAGCCCAACGAGCAGCTGCCAATTCAAGTCGGCGTCGATCTCCAGACCAGGGAGAGCGTCTTCACCAGAGCGAAGACGACCAATGATCCCGGCATGTTCTGGGGTGACGAGCGCGTTTGCGAACGCGGTGACGAACTGCAGTTGGTTGTCACTTCCCGGCTCGGCCGCCTCGGCGAGCGCCCACAGGCCATCGGCGACCTTCTGCCGAGCTGCGAGCCGCTCGGGAGGGGTCACGTAGACAGTAGCCGCCGTTCGCAGCTGCGCGAGCGTAGTGCGGACCGTCGTGGACTCGGTCTCGTGACCGATATTCCCGAGCACGAGGGCGATGTAATCGGATGCCGAGGTCTCGGCATCCCTGGTCTGATCCCACGCCGCACCCCACACCAGCGAGCGCGCGAGCGGGTCTGCGATGTCGGCAAGATGGGCGATCGCGGTAACCAGCGACTTCTCGTCCAGACGGATCTTCGCGTACGCGAGGTCCTTGTCGTTGAGCAGCACAAGGTCGGGTCGGCTCAGGCCGTTCAGCTCGCCGACTTCGGTGCGATCGCCATCGATGTCGACCTCGGAGTAGTGGGTACGAACGAGAGCGCCGCCCTGCAGTGCGTAAAAGCCGATGCCGAGGCGGTGAGGGCGGATCGTCGGGTAATCCGCCGGTGCCGTCTGTGTCACGGCGAAACGTGAGATCGTGCCGTCTGAAGCCTCCGAGATGACGGGCTCAAGCGTGTTGACCCCGGCCGTCTCAAGCCACTTCTTCGACCAGACTGTAAGGTCCCGACCGCTGGTGGCCTCAAGTTCGGTGAGCAGATCGCTGAGCTGGGTGTTGCCCCACGCGTGCTTGTGGAAGTACTGCGAGACGCCGGAGAAGAACGCCTCGATTCCAACCCAAGCGGCAAGCTGCTTGAGGACGGAACCGCCTTTGGCATAAGTGATGCCGTCGAAGTTGACTTGTACGTCTTCCAGATCGTTGATTTCAGCCACGATCGGGTGGGTGGACGGCAACTGGTCCTGTCGGTACGCCCAGGTCTTCTCCATGGCATTGAAGGTGGTCCAGGCTTCAGTCCACTCCGTGGCTTCGGCGGTCGCGATCGTGGAAGCCCACTCGGCGAACGACTCGTTCAGCCAGAGGTCGTTCCACCACTTCATGGTGACGAGGTCGCCAAACCACATATGTGCGAGCTCATGCAGGATCGTCACGACACGACGCTCCTTGACGGCATCCGTCACCTTGCTGCGGAACACATACGTTTCGGTGAATGTCACCGCACCGGCATTTTCCATCGCGCCGGCATTGAACTCAGGCACGAACAGCTGGTCGTATTTTGTGAACGGATAGGGCACACCGAACTTGGACTCGAAGTAGGCGAAGCCCTGGCGAGTCTTGTCGAAGATGTAATCGGCGTCGAGATGCTGCCACAGGCTCTTGCGGCCGTATACGCCGAGCGGAATGACCCGACCGTCGGCGCTGGTGAGCTCGGAGAACGTCGACTCGTAGGGGCCTGCGATCAGCGCTGTGATGTAGGAGGAGATTCGCGGGGTCGGCTCAAACCCCCAGGTCGCCACCTCGCCGGTGCCCGAACCCGAAGATGCATCGTGCACGATGGGCTCCGGCGTAGGGGAGTTGGAAACGACCTTCCAGGCGGACGGCGCCGTGACCGTGAACTGGAATGTTGCCTTCAGATCCGGTTGCTCAAACACAGCGAAAACCCGTCGAGAATCCGGCACCTCGAACTGGGAGTACACATAGACCTCACCGTCGACCGGGTCGACAAAACGGTGAAGTCCCTCCCCAGTGTTCGTGTACAGGCAATCCGCGTCGACCACGAGGACGTTCTCCTCTTGCAGGTCGGTCAACGCAATGCGAGAATCGGCATGCACCTCGTTCGGGTCTAGTTGCTCACCGTTGAGGGAGATCTCGCGCACCTCGCGTGCAATCAAGTCGATGAAGGTGAAGCTCCCCGGCGTCGCGGTGAAATGCACGACGCTGCGGGAGCCGAAGACCTCTTCGCCCTTGGTCAGATCGAGGGCGATCGCATAAGAGTGCGTGTCGATGACGTCGCGACGCTCCTGCGCTTCGATGCGGGTGAGGTTCTCTCCAGGCACTGCTGTTCTCCCAGGGGTGAGGGGACGGCGCCGCGATTGAGGCGCAAGGTGACGCCGACGGCAACCATGACAGCCTACGCCAGGTGTCGGGGCGCGTTCTCCGCACCCCGGTGAAGGATGACAGGATATACGGGTGACTGCGAACGATCTCAACCTCGTGCCCTTCGCCTCTCCTGCCGCTGCAAATGGATCGCCGCACGTGACGACCCCGGTCGCCTATGACGCGCTGATCCTTGCCAGCTTCGGTGGACCGGAGGGCCAGGACGACGTGATCCCGTTCCTCCGCAACGTCACCCGCGGACGCGGCATCCCCGACGAGCGGCTCGAAGAGGTCGCGCACCACTACCGCCACTTCGGCGGCGTGAGCCCCATCAATGAGCAAAACCGCGCTCTGAAGGCGGCACTGCAGGCCGAAATCTCGGCGCGCGGCCTTAATCTGCCGGTCTACTGGGGCAACCGCAACTGGGATCCATACCTGACAGACGCGTTCACCCAGGCGGCGAACGACGGCCATAGCACACTCCTGGTGCTTGCGACCAGCGCGTACAGCTCGTACTCCAGCGACCGCCAGTATCGGGAGGACATCGCTGCTGCCATCACCACGGCCGGGCTTGAAGGGCGGGTCACCGCTGACAAGGTTCGACTTTTCTTCGACCACCCCGGCTTCGTGACGCCGTTCCAAGAGGGCGTCAATGCCGCTGTCCAGGAGTTGATCAACGACGGCGTAGCTGCGACCGCGATCCACGTGCTCTTCTCGACGCACTCCATCCCGACCGCCGATGCCGAGCGCTCCGGCCCACGCGATGTGGACTGGGGCGAGGGCGGCGCATACCGTGCCCAACATCTCGCGGTCGCCGAGCACATCATGACCGAGCTCACGGCGATAACCGGGGAGAGCCTGATCCCCTGGCAGCTTGTGTTCCAATCGCGCTCAGGGCCGGCCAGCCAGCCCTGGCTCGAACCAGACATCAACGACGTCATCACCGCACTACCGGATGCCGGTGCACAAGCAATCGTGATCGTGCCACTCGGCTTCGTCAGCGATCATATGGAGGTGCTGTGGGACCTCGACACTGAGGCCATGCAGACTGCAGCCGAAGTCGGCATCCGCGCTGTGCGCACACCCACCCCTGGTACCCATCCCGCGTTCGTGGCGGGTCTGATCGACCTTGTCATCGAGCGCATCGAAGGGATGCCGGCATCCGAACGCCCTCACCTGACCGATCTTGGGCCCTGGTACGACGTCTCGCGTCCAGGTGATTGCGAGAACGAGCGGTTGGGATTCAAGCCAGCAGCTGCCGGGATCGCGCCATAATCGCGAACATCCGAATCGCTCAATAGGATGGTCCCTATGCGCATCCATATCGCCACCGATCACGCTGGTCTCGACTTCTCCACGCAGCTGCAGGACCACCTGCGCGCCGCAGGCCATGAGGTCATCGATCACGGTCCGGTCGACTACGACGCGCTCGACGACTACCCTGCTTTCTGCATCCGCGCGGCCCAGGCCGTTGTCGCCGACCAGTCGTCTGGTGTTGACGCGCTGGGCGTCGTATTCGGGGGGTCGGGCAATGGCGAGCAGATCGCCGCAAACAAGGTCCAGGGCATCCGCGCAGCACTCGTCTGGAACATCTCCACTGCGGAGCTTGCGCGCGAGCACAATGACGCAAATGTGATCTCTATCGGTGCCCGTCAGCACACCTTCGACGAGGTCACGAGCTTCATCGACACGTTCGTCGCGACGCCGTTCTCCAACGACGAGAGGCATGTGCGCCGGATCGGTCAGATCGCCGATTACGAGCGCGATGGGTCACTGCTTCCGGATCCTCGCGCCTGATATGCCCGAAGGACACTCCGTCCACCGAATTGCGCGCCAATTCGATCGCAACTTCATCGGTAAGACTCTGATCGCGTCAAGTCCCCAGGGGCGCTTCGCTGAGGGTGCTGCAGTGCTTGACGGCCGGTCAGCGGTGAGCGTGCAGGCGGTGGGGAAACAGATGTTCCTCGAGGTCGAAGGGGATCTCTGGCTGCGCGTGCACCTCGGCCTGTATGGCGCGTGGGACTTCGCGGGAGAGATACTCGTCGACCCGACGATCGCATCGGCAAATGGGCGCATGGGGCAGACCAACCAGCGCGGCACGGTGCTCGATGAACCGATCCTCGATGATGCGGGCGAGAACTCACTCTCCTCCATCGGTGCTCCTCGGCGCACCCGCGTGCACGTACGCATGTCGGAGCAGACCAGGGGCCTTGCCGATGATGGCGCCGAATGGCCGCCGCCCGTCGTCGGTCAAGTGAGGTTGCGACTGATGACCGACATCACCGCTGCTGACCTCCGGGGACCGACCGCCTGTGTGCTTCAAGAGCCAGAGGAGATGCTGGCGACCGTGGCCAAGCTGGGGCCTGATCCGCTGGTCGGCGACCCGACGGAGAATGAGGAGCGCTTTGTTCGCTCCGTCCGTAAGAAGCAGACGGTCATCGCACTGCTGCTGATGGATCAGGCAGTGGTCAGCGGCATCGGCAATGTCTACCGCGCGGAGATGCTGTTTCGACAGCGGTTGAACCCACACACGCCAGGCAAGCTGGTTCCGGAGGAGGTTGTACGCGAGTTGTGGCGCGACTGGGTGCGTCTGCTCGCGGTCGGCATCGAGACCGGACAGATGATGACCATGGACGATCTGTCGCCCGAACAGTATCGAGCAGCGATGGCCAGTCGCGACGACCGGCACTGGGTCTACCACCGTGCAGGACTGCCCTGTCGCCTGTGCGGTACTGAAATCGCCCTTGAAGAGATCGGCGCTCGCAAACTGTACTGGTGCCCACGCTGCCAGGCCTAGGCTCGAGTCATGCGTCAGAACTCCACCTTCTCCTTCACGGACATCGCCGAGATCCGCCGGGTCATCGATGAGAATCCGTGGGCGACTCTCATGAGCGCTGGCCCCGAAGGACTGGTCGCATCGCATTACGTTGTACTGCTCGATGAGAACCGTGACGATCTGTCGATCGTGGGTCATGTCGGCAGACCCGATGATCGGATTCACGGGTTGGGGGAGCGTGAGCTACTCGTCGCATTCCAGGGCCCGCATGGGTATATTTCACCCGTTTGGTACGGCGACGTGCAGGCGGTGCCCACGTGGAATTACATCGCAGTGCATCTGTCCGGGGTGCCTGAGATCCTCGGCGACGACGAGAATCTCGACGTTCTGGATCGCATGGTCGCGCGCTTTGAAAACCGGATGCCTGACCCGCGGCTCATGTGGGAGCGACCCAATGATGAGGCGTTCATCAGCAAGCACGCAGCAGGCACCGTTGGGTTCCGGCTCACCCCTTCGAAGGTGGTCGCCAAGCGCAAGCTCAGTCAAAACAAGCCGACAGAAACCGTCGCGACAATCATCGCCGAGCTTGACAGCGACAGCCCTTTCGCTCAGCCTCAGCTGGCAGCAGAGATGCGCCGCGTGCACGATGGGATCGCTGAGGCGCAGCAGTGACCGGGGACGAGATCCGTACGATCAGAGCGGCCAGGGTCTCTGGCCCTGGTCGTGAGTTTCTTGTCGATGACGAGCCGGTAGATATTCTGCTTGACGGCGGGCGGATCCTCGACATCGCGCCGACCGGCGCGCTTCGCCCACAAGGCGCAGTGCTGGATGCTGACGGAGCGTGGGCTGTTCCCGGACTCTGGGACAACCATGTGCATACCGTTCAGTGGGCACTTGCCTCCGAACGCGTTCCGCTGGGGGAGGCTTCTTCAGCCTTCGAGGCCGTCCGACTCGTTGAGGGGGCAGTGCCGCTGCCGGATGGTCGAGTGGTCGGTGCGGGATTCCGTGACGCACTCTGGACAGACGCGCCAACCAGAGAGATCCTCGATCGCGCCACCGGATCGACTCCGACCTACCTGATCAATGCAGACGTGCACAGCGTCTGGCTGAACTCTGCCGCGTTGAGCCGGGAGGGTTTCTCATCGGTCGACGGAGTGCTGCGCGAACAGGACGCATTCGAAATCTCCAGGCGACTCAACGCCGTCGATGTGGGGCGCGGAGACAATGCCGTTCGACATGCAGGGAATCAGGCGGCCGCACGCGGCATCACCGGTCTCGTCGACTTCGACATGGGATGGAACGCCGATGCCTGGCCCCGGCGCACGGCAACAGGCTTCGATGCGCACCGCGTCGAGTTCGCTGTCTACCCTTTCGACCTGGATCGGGCGATCAGTGAGGGCCTGCGCACGGGGCAGGAGCACGGCAGCCCGCTGGTGACGGTCGGACCGCTGAAGGTCATCTCGGATGGATCCCTAGGCACCCGTACGGCCGCATGTTCGCATCACTACCCCGGCGACGAGACCAACTTCGGAGTTCTCAACGTGCCCCCAGCGCAGCTGAACGAGTTGTTGCTCGCGGCGACCGCAGGCGGCCTGGGCGTCGCGGTGCATGCGATCGGTGACAGAGCGGTAACAGCGGCTCTCGATGCTTTCACGACGACCGGAGCGGTGGGGACGATCGAGCATGCGCAGCTCGTACGGCATTCCGATCTCGCGCGCTTTGCCCGCCTGGGTGTGGCTGCCAGCGTGCAGCCGCAGCACGCTATCGACGACCGTGACTTCGTCGACACCCACTGGGCAGGACAGACGTCGATCGGCTACCCGCTGGCGTCGCTGCGTGACGCTGGCGCACAGCTGCTGTTCGGCTCAGATGCTCCGGTGGCACCACTGGATCCGTGGGAAGCGATCGGTGCGGCCGTCGACCGAACTGATGATGATCGTGAGCCCTGGCAACCCCACGAACGCCTGACGAACGATCAGGCACTCGCTGCGAGTACGCGAACGTCTCTGCGCCCTGGGCAGCCTGCTGATGTCGTCCTGTGCGGCAGGGATCCGAGACTCGCGCGTGGAGAAGATCTCAGGCGGATGCCGGTGCTTGCCACCCTGCTCGGCGGCCGCATCACCCATCAAGCATGAGTTGCTGCTGAAAGCACGGAAGGGTGCGGCGTCCGACGACGCCGCACCCGTCCGTGTCTGGTGTGCTCAGGCTGCGATGTGCGAGACGAGGAACCAACGGTCCTTGTCGAGCCCACGCTTGATTTCGATCGCGACATCCTGACTGGTGAGGTCGACCTCATCGAGGCCGTCAATGGCGGCCTGAACGTCGATAAGGATCGCGTCAATGTCGGCGATGACAGCGCGGATGATGTCGTCGGACTGCGCGAACCCCGCGGGAACCGCCGTCGCTCCTGCCTTCGCGGCGACTGCGCTGAGGCGTGAATCGATCGGCAGCCCCAGTGCGACGATGCGCTCGGCAGCGGTGTCAGCGAACTCGCCCGCATGGGCGACGATCGTGTCGAGCAGTTCGTGGACACCGACGAAGTTCGCGCCGCGGACGTGCCAGTGCGCCTGCTTGCCGTTGACAGTGAGTGCCTCGAGACCGAGAACAAGCGGCGAGAGGAACTGCGCGGCAGCTGCGGCGACAGTCGGGTCGCTGACGGTGGTGGAAACGGTGTGTGCCTTGCTCATTTCGGGCTCCTCCAAAGTGGTCTGTCCTGTGTTGATGAAGACAACGCTACTCAGCTTCCGGCATTCCGCAAGCAAGCACAGGCTGGGCTTACCGGTCTCGGAAACCCGCGGAAACATGCGGAAATGAGGGTAGTCTCGCCTTATGAGCGTCGCTGCTGGAGCATCCGTATTGTCCTTGCCTCATCGAGTACCGTCGATCGCCGAGGGAACCTTCATCGCCGAGGGTGCCCGCATCGTCGGGGACGTCTGCCTCGCGCCTGGTTCGAGTGTCTGGTATAACGCCGTGCTGCGTGGGGATTCCGCAGGAATCGTCGTCGGAGCCGGCAGCAATGTGCAAGACAATGTGTCGGTGCATGTGGATGCCGAGCATCCGGTGATCATCGGATCGAAGGTGTCGATCGGACACAACGCTGTAGTGCACGGCTGCACGATCGGCGACGGTTCTCTGATCGGCATGGGCGCGGTCGTGCTCAGCGGGGCGGTGATCGGCGCCGGGTGCCTGATCGCCGGGGGAGCGGTCGTCCTCGGAGGGACTGAGATTCCGGACGGATCACTCGTGGCCGGTGTGCCAGCGAAGGTACGCCGTTCGCTGAGCGATGAGGAGCGCGCAGACCTCGTCGCGAACGCCGACATCTACCTCGGGCACCTGCAGACGCACGCTCAGGCTGTGCCCGCCTGAGCCTCGTCGCCCGCTAGGCTGGATTGCGTACGGGGCGGTGGCCAAGCTGGTTAAGGCAGTGGGCTCATAACCCAACGATTCGCGGGTTCAAGTCCCGCCCGCCCTACTAGAAAACACTGGGATCGAGGGGGATTTCAGGGGTTGCCAGATTTGGGCTTTGCCCACACTTTGCCCACATCTGCGGCGAGAGCGCGCTTGTGGAGCCGCTTCGCGACGTCGTCGAGATCGTCGTCGAAGAGGTCGGTGTACGTGTCGAGCGTCATGGCGGCGGACGCGTGGCCAAGCATCCGTTGGACGGCTTTCACGTTGGCTCCAGAGCTGATCGCGAGCGAGGCTGCGGTGTGGCGGAGGTCGTGGGCGGTGAGGCGCGGGAAGGTCACGCCGGGGTGTTGTTCGCCGCGTTCGCGTGCGTCTTCGGCTTCCCGCGCCTCAGCGGCCTGCACGGCAGCGATGGCACTCTGGAGCCAGGATCGAACTTTCGGCGGGCGCAGGTAAGTCGTGCCGTCTCCGAAGACGATCGCGTCGGGTGCTTTGCCTTTCATCGCGTCGACAAGTAGTGGGTGGAGGAACTTCGGGAACGGCACGCTGCGGAGTTCGTGGGTCTTGGGTGTGCCGACGTGTATCTCGGTGCGCACGAGGACGGCGTTCTCCGCGATTGTGACGCGGCGCCGGGCGAGGTCGACGTGTTTCACTTTGAGGCCGGAGGCTTCACCCCATCGGAGGCCTGTGTAGCCGAGGAAGAGCACGAGGTCTGGTCGGGATGATGCCGCGGCGAGGGCGTGTAGCTGCTCGTGCGTGAGGTACACGCGTGGTTTCGGTGTCTTCCGTGGTGTGCGGATCTTCGCAGCAGGGTTGCGTGGGATCCGCCGGTCGTCGACAGCGGTGTCGAGGATTCCGGAGAGGATGCCGAGTGCGCGTTTGACGGTCGTTGCGGAGCGTCGGGCGGCGAGGCTGCTTACCCATTGCTGAATCTCGGAGGGTTTGATGAGTGCGAGTTCGCGTGTGCCCCATTCGGGTTTGACGTGCTTTCCCCATGACGATTCGATGCTGCTGTAGGTCGAGGGTTTCAGTGTGGCTTTCTTCCCGGCGAGCCAGCCTGTTGCGAGTCGGTTGATTGTGGTGCGGGCGTCGCGTGGGTCGATGTACTCGCCGGTGGCTTTGGAGACGGTGACTGATGCGAGGAAGAGCTGTGCGTCTTTCTTCGTGGTGAAGCCGCGTTTGTCGGTCTGTGACTTGTCGGGTTTGCGGTAGCGGACTCGGTAGCGCTTCCCGGCTGCGGTGTCGTAGGCGGTGATGGAGCCGCTCATGGGGAGGCTTCGATGCGGTGGTCGTGCTGGCCTGCTCCCATGCGGGGGCGGATGTAGGTGGCGGTGTCGGTGCGCAGGAGCAAGTTGCGGAAAGCTTCGACTGTGGAGCGCATGACGCCGAGGTCGAGGGCGATTGCCCCAGCGTGGCCACGGTGGAGCTCTTCGAGGTGTCGGTAGTCGTTGATGTCGATGAGGCGGAGTGCGCCCCATTCCTCGGCGCGGCGTTCATGTTTCGTGTTGACGGGGCCGAATCGGGATGGCGTGTCTCCGAATGCGGCGTGCCCGAGTTCGTGGGCGAGGACGGACCGGTGCAGGCGGGCGTGCATACCGGGGCGGAGGCGGATGATCTTGCGGGCGTGCAGGTATTCGCCGTCGCGGCCGTGGAGGGGCGTGTACTCGATCGTGACGCCGGCCTGGTGCGCGAGGTCGACGAGGTAGTGGTCGGCGGGGGTCATTGCTCATCCGTTGGCTCGGGGTCGGTGGGGCGTGCCACGGCGGGCAGTTCATCTTTCTTGAGGGAGGGAACATCAGGGCGACCAAAGTCTGCGTGCGTGACGTTGCTCTCGGCTTGAATGCGCGCGCGGCGCGCGAGTTCAATAATGAGCTCCCGTGGTGACCATCCGGCGAGTTGGGCGAGTGCGTCGACATCGTCGGTGTCGAGTGGTCGCTTGCCGTTGGCTCGTTCGGACACGTAGCCATCGTTGCGCCCGAGATGCTCTGCGATCTGCAGGTTCGTGATGCCGTTGGCCTTCATGAAGCCCTTGTACTCGGCAGCGAATGCGAGTGCGAAAGGGCTGATCTCGCGATATCGGTTCATCTCATGAGTCTTGCATATGCGCTAGTTCAGAGTCAATCGCAAGATAATGCTTGCAAAGTGCGCTTGCATATGCCAGACTCTGGAATATGCAAGGAACTCAGGAACTCGTAGAGCGGTCGATTCGGATGCACCTGGCGTCTCGGAAGCAGACGCAGGCATGGCTCGCGAAACAGCTCGGCGTCACGCCATTCTGGATCAGCCGTCGCCTGAGTGGCGAGATTCCGTTCGACCTTGAGGTTCTCGACCGCATCGCAACAGTTTTCGGCATCGGCATTGACCGAATGATTGCCGATGGGGACGCACTTTCCGCGGACGCCAAGAAGGTCGCATCGTGATTGGCGTGTTGTGGGCTGTCCCTGCGTTGGGCTCACTCATCGCTCTGCTTCTTCTGTGGCATGCGGAGACGAAGCCGTGGGGTGTTGCTGAGGCGTTCGAGACCCTTTTCGAGAAGGTCGTGCCGACGCCGGCCCATGAACTGAACGAGTGGACGCAGTCGCTGATCCCGGTGAGGATCACCACCGCCAGTCTCTCCACCGCAGACGCGCTCGTTCTTCCTGAGGGAGCCGTGGGAGCGATCCACGCCGGCGAGCAGACTTACGCGCTCGTGCACGCATCCCGCGATACCACTGACGCAATGGCCGTGACTCTCGACGCATGTCACGCGGCCACCAGTACACCCGCCCTGTCGAAGGGCGAGTCCAAATGAGCAACACGCGTGTCTCACTGCTGGGCATCGACGTGAACTCCATGCGCGCCTCGGCGGGTAACGACATTGATGTCAGCGCGTCTGGTCGGTCTCGCGTATCGGTGAAGATCACCAACTCGGCGACGTCTTCTCCCGTCCGGTTCGTCAGGCCGCCGTCTTCGTTCCAGACCCACAGCGGCTTGTACTCCGCGCGTCGCTCGGCACGCACGCCCAACACGAAAGCCGCGCCTGTGCCGAGCAGTGAGATGCCCCAGGCGATCCAGCCCCACCACTCCATGACCATGCCGTTCAGCGTACCGAGCACGAAGAAGGCGGCCGCGTAGCCCCGCGACCGCCCTGAGAACAAGAGAGAAGAGACCTCCCATGTCTAACACCAGTGTACCCGAGTACAGCAACCCGATCGTGACGCAGGAACCGCTCGTCTCACACATCCGGTACGACTTCATCGGGCGGACTTACACCGAGCGGGAGTCGATCACGATCGAGCGCTACGGTGACGCAATCTCGATCAGTGGTCGCGGCGACATCATCGATGTCCCGGTGCAGTTCCTGGGCCTGGTGCTCGCTGAGATCGCCCGCCTCGCACCCGAGGCGGTGGAGTCGTGACCGGGATCGAGCAGGTAACTCCTCTGCAGTGGATCACGCTCGCGTGCTCGGTGGGCGCGTTCGTGTTCATGGTGCTCACCGTCATCACGACCATCAAGGGTGACCGTGAGTACGAGCGCCGAGTCGCACAACGAAGGGTTGAGGATGATGCTCGACGTGAAGCACCAGGTCTCCCGGGTGAGAGTGACCGTTCCGAACGAGAAGACGGCACGTCACCGAACCGCGGGGAGGGATCGTGAGGGGCGTCGCGAACAACCGAGCGAATGGTTCAGGGTTCGCGACTTCTCGGATCGTCAACTCATTGTCGGTCGTGTTCCTGAGTTGGATTTGTGTGCCGCCGACCCACGTGGCCGTGAGCGGTGGTTCGCGTAGCCGGTCGGCGATCGCGCCGACAGACGATGCCTGGTTCGTCAAAGCGTCCGCTACCGCTTCAACAGCCTTGAGGGTGCGGGCAGCTCGCTCCTCGGCAACTTCTGCCGCTAAGCGTGCTTTCAGTGACTTGTTGGCATGCAACCACGACCAACCGGCCCCGAGAATCGCGAGCACGGCGCACACGGTCGAGACAACATCGGTCCAGTTGATCATGGCGATCAGCGTACTGGGCAGGTCGCGCGCTGCTCGCTCCGGGCAGGGTTCTGGTCTGGCGGTGGCATCATGATTGAGCCGTTTGCAGAGTCGTACGTGCTCGTGACGGTAGACGGCGACACGAGCACGTCAGTTCGTCGCGTTCCACTCGACGACGTACTGCGCCTCTGCAGGATCGTTCTCCAAGCGGGTGAGCAGGAACGCAGCTCCGTGGGGAATCCTGATCTGCAGGGATCCCTCGGACGCCTGATCGCCGATCAGCAGCCAGATGCCGTGCTTCGCGGGATCGTCGGACTTCAGCTGATCCTTGACGGCCTCGATCATCGTGTCCGGAATCGCTTTGGGGACATCGATTCCGTTGACGTTCATTCTCCAAGCCATACGGCTGAGATTACCGCCGAGGCGGTCGCATCATGACCGCGGTCGATAACCCCATGCCGTATGTGGAGATCCAGCGGTACGCCGGTGTTCTGCGGTGTCTACTTCGTTCGCTGGATCGGGAGATCATCGAAACGGCCTTGGTCGGAGAGAGCGAGGGCAATCTCCTGGACACCGAACGACAGGTAGTGAATCGCCTTCGCGAGCTCCTGAATGGTCGGATCCTGGTGCCCCTTCAGCTTGACAACTGCCGCAGTCGCGGTCTGGCACTTCTGGATGCCTTCGCGGACGAGCTCGAGCCGGCGGTGGAGTCATGAGCAACGTGACGACGCTGCATAACGCGCCCACACCGACGCTGCATAACGCGCCCACACCGACGGAGTGCACCGCGCCCGCGCCGACGGAGTGGTTGTCGCCCGCGCAGGTGTGTGACGTCATTCCGGGGATGACGGTCACGCTCCTGTCGCGGATGCGCGACGCGAAGAGAGGGCCGCGCTACGGGAAGCCGTCAGAGAAGACGGTCGTGTACGCCCGCTCCGACGTCGACGCATACGTGCAATCGACGATCGTATCGACGAAGGATCAGCCATGAGTTCCGGGGTTAGGGGTTCCGGTTTGCCCTCTGCTGGGGAGCAGGGCAAGACGACTGGGGAGTCGTCACAGGTCGGTCGTGGCACCGCTGGGGAGGGTGCCGCGACCGCACCAAAGCGCGCCCGTTGTCGGGACGCGTTCGCGCGGGAGATCGGCAGCGATCATCCGAACGCACTGTCACGTCTGGATCGTCTCGACGGTGTCGGGAGTGAGCAGCGTGCAACACAAGGGGAGGGGGAAGCATGAATGAGCTGACACCGGTCAGCGCCATCGAGCTGCAACTAGCTGATGAAGCCCTTGACCGTCTGCTGATGTGGGTTCCCGAGTTCGCTGACCCATCGGACATCGAGTTCGATGGAGTAGCCGAACCGGGTTCCAGCCATGGCGATGCGCTGAGCGCGTGCTCTGCCGATGAGAGCCTGATTCTGGAACGTGTGGCGCTTCCGGCGCTCCGGTACATCCGGGAGCGGGATGACAAGCTCGCCACCTCGGGGTATGCGGTTGTCGCCCCGTACAACCTCGTCGACATCACCACGCGTGACGATGACGGTCGCATCGACAGCTACATCGCGGCCGCGATTGGTGATCCGGAGCACGGACACTTCCTGATCGAACTTCGCCTCCCATTCAACATGGGATGGATCCGCCTGCTGTCTGGCCTGTCGCTCAGCGATCGCATTCGCCTGCTCACTGAGGTCGTTCGCACGATGGGCAATCTTATTCGCTTCGCGCGCCTTAGCGACGGCGTCCGCCGCGAGCTTGTTCGCGGCCTTCGCGATGTTGTTGGCCTTCTTCGCGCGGCTGTTCGCGACGCCAGCGAGCAGCCAACCGACCAGGCCGATGACGCCGGTTCCGGCGACGCCGATCCAAGCCGCGGTGATGTCATGCACCCGTTCAGCGTAGGGGAGGGGCAGCGATGAGCGCACTGATCCCAATTCGCGAGCACGATGGTCGCCAGGCCGTGAGCGGCCGAGACCTTCACGCCTTCCTCGAGGTCGCGACGCCCTACAAGGACTGGTTCCCGCGAATGCTCGCCTATGGCTTCAGCGAGGGCGAAGACTTTAGCGCAATTTTGAGCGAAAGTACCGGGGGCCGGCCCGCGGCTGATCACGCGATGACTCTGGACATGGCGAAGGAGCTCGCGATGCTCCAGCGAACCCCACGCGGGCAGGAAGCACGCCGGTACTTCATCGAGGTCGAGAAGCGAGCCCGCGCGATCGCCGTGCCGCAGACGTACGCAGAAGCCCTCGAAGCAGCAGCGGCGCAGGCGCGCCGCGCTGAGGCGCTTGAAGCGAAGGTCGCTGAGGATGCACCGAAGGTCGAGTACGTCGAGACGTTCGTGGCCTCTGAGGATCTGCGACTGTTCCGAAACGTCGCGAAGAGTCTCGGCGTTCAGGAGGATGCGCTGCGGTCTGCGCTGATCAAGCACCGCTGGATCTACGCCGAGAAGTCCGAGCGCTGGTCGAACTCCCAGCGCCGCAAGGTGCCGGTATCGCGGTACTCCCCGATGGCCGACAAGCGTGACTACTTCCGCCCCGTGCCGAACCACGACGCCCCGCGATTCCGCGGCGAGCTGATGCACACCCTCAAGATCACCCCGCAGGGTGCCGTCGCGATCGCTCGTGCCGCTGCCCGGTGGGGTCTGACGCCGGAGAACGAACGATGAGAACCACATACCTGTATCGCGCTGTGAGCGCTGAGCCGATCACCTTCGCCGAAGACGGTGAGGAGTGGACAGAGCCTGCCGGTGCTGTCACGTTCGGCCGCGCATCCGGCTACCTGTCGCGCTCAGGGGCGGTGAACGCCGGTCGAGAGTCCGGACAGCCCTTCGAAGTCGTCCGCTCCGAGCCGGTCGTGTTCCTCACCCGACGGCAGAAGCTCGAGCGCGAAATCGAACGGTTGCGCGCCGAACTCGACATAACTGCCTGACCCGACCATGAAACGAAAGGCAATGCAGATGCCTCAGACGCAGGATATCGACGGAACCACCGTGATGGTGGACTTCACGCCCCGCCCCGCCGCCACGCATGTGAGCGCGCTCTGCCGCGATGAGGGCGTTGTGCCCGATCGCCGTGGCTTGTGGGCGCTTGGCCCGTGGCGGTGGGGGATGCTGCTCACCGGTCTCGGCCTTGCCGTGACGTGCGGTGTCCCCGCTGCCGCGCCTGTGTGGAACGGCGCCGACCTCGGTGTCCTCATCAGCCTGGCAGCGTTCGTCGCCGCATTCATCCCGGGGAAGGACTGACCATGAACATTGTCGCGGAGGACTCTCTCGGATCTGTCGAAGGCCGCGCTGCTCGTGATGCCGGGGTAACGGCGTCTGAGATTCACGCGATCGCGCACGGGGGACGCAAGACCCATACCCGAATCCTGCAGGACAAGCTCAATGGCAGGGTGTTCACTGGGAACGACAACACCAGGCGCGGTCACGAGCGCGAAGCATTCCTTGTTGACTGGGCATCCCTGCACGTCGCTCCCTGTGCGCCGAACATAGCCCTAATCGGCCATCCCGACGCATCCTGGGTGCTCGCCACACCTGACGCGCTCGGCTACGACAGCACCCATGGCGCGTTCGGTGTCGAGGTGAAGTCTCACGGGCACAGCTGGGGTGACCGGGACGACATCCCGGCGGAGCACTACGACCAGATGCAGTTCGGGATGGCGGTCACGGAGTATGACTGGTGGCTGTACGTCTGGGAGGTCATGGGGGAGGATGGCACCCCCACTCTCGAGGATCCGCGTTACGTCTGGGTGCCCCGTGACCAGCCGCGCATCGACCGCCTCATCGCCGAGGCGAAGAAGTTCATGCAGTGGCGTGACGCTGGAGCGCCAACGACGGATGACCTGCCCGCCGACATTGACGAGGCTCTCGCGGAGAACGCGCGCGGTAAGGCGTTGAAGGCTGCCGGAGCGGCGATCGAGGCAGCTTCAGACAAGGTCATCCGCGCCTACGCACTCGCCGAAGCCGATGAGCGCGGCGCGAAGGGCGCTGGCACGCGCGCCGCGTACGCGCTGACCAAGATTCCGGTGCTCGACGAGGCCGCATGGGCGGACGCTGAGCCGGAGACGTACGCGGAGGTCGTCGACATGCGTGCCCGCGTGAAGGCAGCGGAGAAGGCCGCAGCCGTCCTGTATCACCGCGAGCAGGTGCGTCTGACGATCACACCGACGAGGGAGCAGTCATGACGAATATTGACGACGTCGCTCAGACTCTCGCCGAGTACGAGCGCCTCGCGATCACGTCCGGCGCGCGGGTGCAGATCGACCCGCCAGAGTTCTCCGTCGACGCGGAGCATTGGCTTCCGATCGTGGGAGAGCTCACACCTCGGTGGGCGCGCGCGACGGTGCACCGCGACGGCATCCCGACAACGGTCTACGCGTCCTGGGATGAGTCTCTGCCGGTCGAGACTGCGCAGACCGATGACGGTCGCCTGTGGCGCGATATCTGGGAGCAGAAGCCGATGCAGCGCTTCGGGTCGTTCATTGTCCGCTCTGCCCTGCGTCGCGCTTTCCGTGAGGTGATAGGGGATCGTGTTGAGCCCGACGAGGACGCACCGCGCGTCGCCGCCCCAGTACGGGAGCGTGATTGGGATGCCGAGATCGCCGCTGCCCGCACGACGGATGCCGTGCACGCTCTCCATAAGGAGATGAAGCTGCCTCAGCACCGCGCGGTGACGGTGCCGCGGGAGCGTGCGCTCCGCGCGCAGCTCGACAAGATCGCCGCCGAAGAGTGGGCACCCGGGGAAGATCACTCCGTGGTCGCTGAACCGCCGCGCCCAGCCCCACGGGATCATTTGCCACCAGCGAACCGTGCCGCGCGTCGCAAAGCTGCCCGTCGTAAGAGGGGCGGGAAGCGGTGAGAATCCGGCTGGATAACGACCACGGGTACACGGCAGAGCGCGTGCATGGCGTGCTGATGCGTGCGATGACGCGGCGCGAGAGGGCTTTAGCCGTGCTCGGGGAGATGTTCCTGAACGGGGATCGCGTCGAGGATTACCCCGCCTACCAAAGGGAAGCGGTGGAGGACGCTCAGGTGATCGAGTGGGCGCTGTCGCAGGTGTGGGAAGGCATGGCAGGGGAGGCTCCTCGTGACTGATGAGTCGATTCATGCGGATCCGATGACGGGCACGGT
>JASGEY010000012.1:0-5146 GCA_047605925.1 Microbacterium sp. | reverse complement strand
GATACGCGCGCTCGTCCACATCCTCCACGAAACCACCGAACCCGCTCACCCCGAACTATCCCTGACCGCCTAACCAACAACCATCAAGGAAACAACCCGAGTGACACCACACCACGGGACTTGACCGCGCTGAGCGTGCCCTGGCTGTATGGCGTCGTGCGGAACCTGATCGGCGACGAGTACCGGCGCCGGGGACGGCGCGCTGAACTGCAACGTCAGCTCAACGAAGACTTCGCGCTGCGTATCCCTGTTTCCGATGACTTGTACGCGGATGTGCGTGATGCGGTCGAGCGGCTGCCGCAGATACACCGCGAGGTGTTGAAGATGACCTACTGGGAGCGCCTGACGGCTCAGGAGATTGCCGCCGTGCTCAATATGAACAGTGCTGCTGTCCGTGCCCGACTGATGCGCGCCAGGCGCATGCTTCGCGCGGCGCTGAGCGAGTTGCAGGACCGGGCCGATGAGGAGGTACCCACTCATGAATGACCTGTTGGGCAGTCTGCTGCGCTCAGCCGACCCAGGTACCGTGAAACGCGGTGACCCTCTCTCCGAGCGCGGTCTGCGCGAGCTCGGAGAATACGAAGCCAAAGAAGCCGCCGTCGAGCGTTCCCATCGCCACGGCGCGCACAAGGTTGCGAAGTGGCGAGCATGGCGGCCCGCGTCGCTCGCGACCGGCGGCGCGTTCGTCGTCATACTACTTATCGCTGTGCTCGCGTTGACGACCACCCTCCGCCCGGCACCTGCAGTTGCCGCGACTCCGCCACTGTTGGAGCTAACGCCAGTCTCCGCGACGGCCCCCGAGCTATTGAAGGAGATGGAGACCATGCGGCGCACCGGCGAGGAACCAGGCAACACGATCCGCGCGCAGACCTGGGCGCTGAACACGACGTTCGCAGAGGACGGGACGACCGAGTCCAGCGCTGTCGAGCCGCAGTGGAGCGAGACTACGTTCCACATCGACGGCAGCGTGCGCTATCGGCTCGTCGCTGCCGAGCCTTTCCCAGGGCAGGCCGACGACACCCTGCCCGCGCCCGGTACGGTCCTCGTCGATGAGACCTTCCCGTCAGGCGACTGGGATGCTCCGGTCGCGGACGGGCCACCCACCCGGGTCGACGAGGTCGGCGCGTACCTGGCCGTATTCGCCGGCGATGAAAAGCTGAGCGCGGGGCAGACGCTGCGGGAGATCAGCACGATCATGTCGAACTACTTGCTCACACCCGAACAGGAAGCGGCTCTCATCGGCTATCTGAGTGGTGTGAGCAACATCCAGGTCTCCGGCTCGACGACCGACCGGCTGGGCCGGACAGGGATCGTGTTCAGTGCGACTGACCGTGCCGCGGGTCAGTACGAAGACCGGCTGATCGTCTCGCCTCACACCGGACAGATCCTCGCCGCTGAAACTGTCTACATCGGCACCAGCCGGACAGACATCGCAGCGCCGGCCGTCGTCGACTACACAGCCTGGGAACGCTGACCATTTCCGCCCCTTCACCATCTATCGAACGGATACCCAATCATGCGTCACGCCCGTACTGCGCTGGTTACCATCACCCTCGCCCTGATCACACTCCTCACGCCGTCCGTCGCATCCGCGACCGAGCCGGAATCGTCACCCATGCAGGAACGCGTCGACGAGGTGATCGACGAGTTCGGCGGCGAACAGATCAGCTGGAACGAAGTGAGCTGGGACAGCGGCGATGTCGTACTCACCCTCGACCCCAACCTCAGCATGACTAACCAGACGACGAGTTCGGAGACTGCCACGGCATCGACCGCAACGACGGTAGCGGCGGCGTCGAAGGAGGACTGCGCCAGCGGGAAGTACTGCCTCTACAGCAGAGCATTCTACGAGGGCGATAAGCTCACGTTCTCCGCCTGCCCGGCAACACACACATCGTTCACCAAACTCGGCGGCGCGCCGCGCTCGATCATGAACGACCGCTCTTCCGGCAAAGTGAAGGCGTACAGCGGGAACACCGTCAAGGCTACGCTGAACGCAGGTACAGGCACTTCGAACATATCCGGCGTCACCAAGGTCACCTGCTCCTAACCCTCCACTACTCAGCAGACATCACAAACACCGGTTGCCGGGTCTTTCATGTGCTAACTCATGTGCTACCGACCCTGCTAGGTCTTGAACCGCGATGCAGTTATCCACATACAAGGCTCGCGGAAACCGCGGAATCATGCGGGAGAACGCCGATTCACGATTTCGTGTGCGAGGGGGAATGGATCAGTTCAAGTCCCCCCTCGCGCACAGAACGAAAACAGCCCCTCACCAGGGATTTTATGATCCAGGTGAGGGGTTGTTTCGTTGCTATGGGGCGAGATATGGGGCAAGCGCCCGGTTCGCCCCATCGCGGGGCTCAGGCTCCGGCGAGGCGGCCTGCGAACTGTTCGACGGCGTTCTTCTGCATCGTCGGGGTGACGTGGCTGTAGATGTTCTTCGTCGTGGTGATGGTGGAGTGCCCGAGGCGTTCCTGCACGACCTTGGGCGGCACGCCGAGTTCCATGAGGATCGTCGCGTGCGTGTGCCGGAGTCCTTTGAGGGTGACGCGGGGAAGGTGCTCGAGCTTCTTGAGCTTGACGGCCCATTTGAGGCGGCGATCCCAGCGGCTGGTCATCGCGTCGGGTGAGCGGGGCTGGCCGTCGTCGTCGCCGAAGATGTAGGCGTCGGCCCTCGCCAGCTCGAGGGATACTTCCGCGCGGGTCACCTTGTGGGCGGTGAGCGCTTTGAGGGTCGCGGCGTCGATGTCGATGACGCGGGCGCCTCCGGTCTTGGTGGTCTTGGTCTTCGTCCAGTCCTCGGTGTTGATCGCGCGGCGGATGCTCACCTGCGAGGTCTTCGCGTGCAGGTCGCCCCACTTCAGCGCGAGGGCTTCGCTGCGCCGCATCCCGGTGTTGGCGATCACCCACCACAGGGCGAACAGCTCGTCCTGCTTCTCGTCTCGATCCCACGCGAGGAACGCGGTGAGCTGATCGGCTGTCCAGGTGACCAGCTCGGGCTTTTCGGCCCGCATCCGGCTCGCGGTCGGCGCTTTCGCCGCCTTCCGCTTCGCGGGGTTCGCGGTGAGGTGGCCGTCCTCGATCGCGGCGTCGAGGATCGCGCCGAGCACAACGTGGGCCTTGTGGACGGTGTTGGCCGACAGCGGCCCGCCCTTGTCCTGCTCGTCCTTGCGGCCGTGCTGCTCCAGTTCGCGGTAGTGGCGGGCGATCCGGGTGGGGGTGAGCTTGTCGAGCGGGGAGTGCCCGAGCTGCGGGCGGAGGTGGTTGCGCAGGTGGTTGCGGATGAGCTTCTTGTACCCGGCGATGGTCGAGTCGGCCAGGCGCAGCCCTTCCGCCCAGGCATCCGCGTAGACGCCGAGGGTGGGGACCTTGCCGCCGAACTTCTCCTGCTCGTCGCGCTTCTTGAGGGCGTCTTGCAACGCGGCGTCGGCGTCGGCTGCGGTGGCGAAGCCGCCCCGGCTGAACTTCTTCTCCCCGAGGTCGGGCTGCTCCGGGTCCATGGGCGCCCAGATTTGATACCGCCACTTCTTCCCCGCGGCGGTCTGATACGACTGGATCGATCCGCGCCCACGACGCCGAGTGCGCGGGCGACGCGCCTGCGCCTTCTGCGACGCCTCCGCCTCACCTGCTGGCGGTGTTGTGTGTGATGTCACGGTTCCGGTTCCCTTGCCCTTTGCGCTGTCGGCTACTCTGCCGAGCCGAACCGGCCCGCGTAGTCAGCGGCGTCGAACACCCGCCCGGTCGGGTCGATCTGCACGCCGCGCTCTCTGATGTGCCGCTGGCGCTCTTTCAGTGCCGCGAGGCGCTGCGTGTAGTCGTCGTGGCTGGTCTGGCTCGGGCTGCCGTGCTTCAACGCGCTCTCGAAGTACTGGACACGGTTCAGGCACACCACCCATTCCTGCTGCCAGTACGCCAACAGCCCTTCGCTGGTGAGGGTGAGTTCCCCGCGCGCCCACTTCTCGATCTCCTCCGGCAGATACGACTCCGGTACTCCGGTCAGCGTCGTCTGCTCATCCGGGGGCGTCAGGAGCGCCGCAGGACTCGTGCGCAACAGGTACGCGATCACGGTGAGGTCGTCCACGTCCACGCGGCGATCCCCGTGCTCCAGCTTGCTGATCCCCGAGGGCGACAGCTTCCGCCCCGCAGCACCGAGCGCGTCGGACATGGTGCGCAAGTCCATCCCGATCGCTTGACGTGCGGCGCGGATGTTGGCGGCGACGTGCGTGTTCGTGATTCCGGGAGGGTTGCCCCTCACTCGCTCTGTTTCCATAGTAAGAACATACAGCGCGGTACTTGACAATGAAAGCGTGACCTTCTACCGTAGATTGCACCCTTCTTCTCTCGCGCGGCAACGAACGGATGGTGCGACATGCGGCAGAGCACTCTCGACATCGACGACCTCCGCCGCCGTCGCAGCCTCGTCATCACCCGTCAGGAGGCCGCCGAAGCCCTCGGCGTCGATCCCCGCACTATCACGGTCGGAATCGAGGACGGCACCATCCCCTCGGTGAAGATCGGCCGACGTGTGGTGATCCCGCGAGAGAAGTTCCTCGCCCTGTTCGCTGACGACACGACTGCCGACTGACTAACCGTGGCCCGATGCCTGCTATTTCTCGGCTAGTGCACTTAAAGTAGAAATAGCGATGACGGAAGGGAGGCTGTGATGGGTGAGTACGTCGAGCGCCTGTGGCATCCCGAGGACGCGAGCGGTCTGAGCCGCAAGGATCGCGCGCCCGGCCGCTACCTCGCCTATGTGCCGGACGAACTGGGCGAGCGCCTTCCGACGCTGGGCGCCGAGGCGCAGGGTGCGGCAGAGGACGCGCTGGCGGTGCTCGCGCGTGCGGACGAGCGGATCGGAGCCCGGGGCCGCTACCTGAATCACCTGCTGATCCGTTCGGAGTCCATCTCGTCCTCGTGGATCGAAGGCAACCGGGTCACGCCCAAACGCCTCGCGATCGCCGAGTTGCTGCACCAGGGTCCGCGTCAGGCGCTCGACGTCGTGGCGAACGTGCGGGCGACAGAGGCCGCAATCGCCGAACTGGCCGACCATACGCGCACCATCGAGGTCTCCGACATCGTGGACCTCCAGCACGTCATCGAGCCGAGGCTCGAACGCGGGCTGCGACAGGAGCAGAACTGG
>JASGEY010000011.1:0-6473 GCA_047605925.1 Microbacterium sp. | reverse complement strand
GGTTCCCGCGGCACGCCCCGAATCTTCACGAAAGGACATCGGGTCATGACGACACCGATTCTGCAGATGCGGGAGATCGAAAAGAGCTTCCCTGGCGTCAAGGCGCTCCAGGGCGTCAGCCTCGACGTGAACCGCGGCGAGATCCTCGCGATCTGCGGTGAGAACGGCGCAGGCAAATCCACGCTGATGAAGGTGCTCTCCGGGGTCTACCCGCACGGCACCTATGAAGGCGAGATCGTCTACGAGGGCGAAGTCGCAGCGTTCAGCTCGATCAACGCCTCGGAAGAGGCGGGAATCGTCATCATCCACCAGGAGCTCGCACTCATCCCCTACCTGAGCGTTGCCGAGAACATCTTCCTCGGCAACGAGCGACGAGGCAGAGGCGGGCTCATCGATTGGGACAAGGCGAACGCCGAAGCATCCGCTCTTCTCGCCCAAGTCGGGCTCGACGAAAATCCGACCACACCCGTCGCCCAGCTCGGCGTCGGCAAGCAGCAGCTCGTTGAGATCGCGAAGGCGCTGTCGAAGAATGTGCGACTGCTGATCCTCGACGAGCCAACGGCAGCGCTCAACGACACTGACTCTGCACACCTACTCGACCTGCTGCGTCGTCTGCGAGACGGCGGCATGACGTCGATCATCATCTCGCACAAGCTCAATGAGATCGCCGAGATCGCCGACCGCACCACGATCATCCGCGATGGCCGCTCGATCGAAACCCTCGACATGAAAGACCCTGCATCGACGCAGGAGCGAATCATCCGTGGCATGGTCGGTCGCGACCTCGCGCACCGCTACCCCGAGCGCACATCGAACCCTGGCGATGAGGTGCTCCGCATCGAGAAATGGTCGGTGAGCCACCCCACCCAGCCTGGGCGCGTCATGGTCGACAACGCCTCTTTGACGGTGCGCGCCGGCGAGGTCGTCGGCATTGCCGGCCTGATGGGGGCCGGACGCACAGAGCTCGCCATGAGCGTGTTCGGTCGCACTTACGGCCGACATGCGCGCGGCAAGGTGTTCGTGAAAGGACGCGAGGTCGACACCTCGACAACGGATGCTGCGATCCGCGCCGGCATCGCCTACGCGACCGAAGATCGCAAGCGGTTCGGCCTCAACCTCATCGACGACATCCGCCACAACATCACCCTGGCGTCGCTGCGGACGATCAGCCCCGGCGGATGGATCGACGCGAACCGCGAGCTGAAGATCTCGGAGCAGTACCGCACCGACATGAACATCAAGACGCCCAGCGTGCTCCAGACAGTGGGGAACCTCTCAGGAGGCAACCAGCAGAAAGTCGTGCTGAGCAAATGGATTCAGACCGAACCAGACGTCTTGATCCTCGACGAGCCGACCCGAGGCATCGACGTCGGCGCGAAGTACGAGATCTACACGATCATCAACCGCCTCGTCGCAGAAGGAAAGGGCGTGCTGGTGATCTCCTCAGAGCTCCCAGAGCTGCTCGGCATCTGCGACCGCATCTACACCCTGGCTTTCGGGAGGATCACCGGTGAACTCCCCACCTCAGAAGCCACCCAGGAGAACCTCATGCAACTCATGACCCTCGAAAGGACGGCCGCGCGATGACCGCCGCCAGCAACCTCGTAAGCCTCGCGACGCGAAACCTCCGCCAGAGCGGCATCCTCGTCGCCTTCATCGCGATCGTCGCGTTCTTCGCGATCCTCAAGCCGACCTTCCTGTCGGCCGGCAACCTCACGAACATCGTGCTGCAGTACTCGTACATCCTGATCCTCGCGATCGGCATGGTGATCGTGATCATCGCAGGCCACAT
Organism: Microbacterium sp.; assembly: GCA_047605925.1. Taxonomy (GTDB): domain Bacteria; phylum Actinomycetota; class Actinomycetes; order Actinomycetales; family Microbacteriaceae; genus Microbacterium. The sequence continues at coordinate 4,681 of JASGEY010000011.1, read as the reverse complement.
CGACCTGTCAGTGGGGTCCGTTGTCGCCCTCACCGGAGCAACAGCGGCGGTCATCGTCATCCGCGGCCAGCAACCGTGGTGGGTGGGCGTGCTCGCGGCGATCGCCGTCGGACTGGCCGTCGGCGTCTGGCAGGGTTTCTGGGTCGCGTATGTGGGCATCCCCGCGTTCATCGTGACGCTCGCCGGCATGCTCCTGTTCCGTGGCCTCACCTTCCTCGTGCTCAGCAACGTCTCGCTCTCGCCCTTCGGCGGCACGTACTACTCGATAGCGAACGGTTTCTTCAACGGGCTGCTCGGCGGCTACGGAGTCGACGTGTTCACGCTCGTCATCTTCGCGATCGGCGTCGTCGGCTACGCGGTGGCGCAGGTGCGCAGCCGTCGCTCGAAGCTCGCACACCAGCAGTCCGTCGAAGCGCTCGGCTGGTTCATTGCGAAGATCGTCGTGATCGCTGCAGTCGTGATGTGGTTCGGTTACCAGCTCGGCACGAGCCGCGGCCTGCCGTTCGTGCTGATCATCCTCGCCGTGCTGATCATCGCCTACTCGGTGATCACGCAGAAGAGCGTGTTCGGTCGCCACGTCTACGCTATCGGCGGCAACCTGCACGCTGCCCTGCTCAGCGGTGTCAACGTGCGCAAGGTGAACTTCTGGATCTTCGTCAACATGGGGCTGCTCGCCGGTATCGCCGGCGTCGTCTTCTCTTCGCGCACCAACGGCGCGCAGCCAGGTGCCGGCAACATGTTCGAGCTGGACGCGATTGCGGCGTGCTTCATCGGTGGCGCCGCCGTGACCGGCGGCGTCGGTCGGGTCGGCGGCGCGATCGTCGGTGGTCTGATCATGGCCGTGATGAGCAACGGCATGCAGCTCATGGGCCTCAACCAGGCAACACAGCAGGTCGTGAAGGGCCTCGTGCTGCTCATCGCCGTCGCGTTCGATGTATGGAACAAGCGTCGGGCCGGCGCCGCCAGGTGATCGAAATGACGGCGTCGACGAGCGATAAACTCGCGCTATGAGCAGATGGCCCGGTGGATCCCAGTCGGGGTTGCGCGAGGCCAACACCGCGAAGATCGTCGACGCCGTCAAACGCTTCGGCGGGCTCACTCAGGTTGAGCTCGCCGAAGCGACCAGCCTCTCAACGGCGACCGTGTCAGCGATCGTCAAAGAGCTCAGCCTCTCGGGGCTCGTCGAGACGCATCCGACCTCGCGCAGCGGTCGGCGGGCGAGACTCGTCACTCTGGCACGCCGCACGGGGCTGGTCGCGGCAGTGCAGATCGGTCGGCGCGGCATGCGGGTGCGGATAGCGGATGCCGGCCAGGACGTGCTAGCCGATCGATCGATGCCGTTACCGGCCGATCACGCAGAAGACACCGTGCTTGACCGGATCACTCTGCTCATCATCGACATGCTCGGGATGATCGCGGCAGACGCCGCCGACCTGGTCGGTGTATGCATCGCAACGCCAGCGCCGGTCGATCCGGTATCCGGCGTCATCGCCTATCGCGGCGTTATGCCCCGCTGGCAGACCCAGCCCGTCGCCGAGGTCGTCCAGCAACGCATCGGCTGCCCAGTGCTCGTCGAAAAGGACGCCAACCTCGCCGCCCTCGCCGAAGCGACGCTGGGCACGGCACGCGATGTCGAAGACAGCCTGTTCGTGCATGCGTCGTACACCACGAGCACCGGTATCGTCCTTGCCTCGCAGATGTATCCTGGCCGCTCCGGCACAGCGGGCGAGATCGGTCACATCCAGGTCGACCCTGCAGGAGCGATTTGCCCGTGCGGACAGCGCGGATGCCTCGAAACGTTCGTCAGTGCCGACGCGGTAACGGCGCCTCTGCGCGCGACGTTCGGTCAACTCACGTTCAAGGATGTGATCGCCCGCGCAGCATCCGGAGATCCTTCGTGCGCCCACGCCGTCGCCGATGCAGCGACCACCCTCGGCCGCGTGGTGGCGGCGGTGCACCAGATGCTGACGCCAGAGGTGATCACCGTCGGCGGTGAACTCAGCGAGGCTGGGCCGATCTTCATGCTGCCGTTCGCCTCAGCGCTGCGCGAAAACGTGCCGCAGGGCAGAGCCCAGCGACGCGACCCTGTGCCCTCCTCGTTCGGTCGGGATGCCGTGCTGGTCGGGGCGACGATCCACATTCTGCAGTCAACCGACCCGTCGCAGCTGTTCGAGGACCGCACATGAACCTCACCGCAGCGCAGGCCGAGCCGCTGCTGACCCTCAAGGGAGTGTCCAAGAGATTCGGCGCGGTGGTGGCGCTCACCGAGGTCGACTTCACGGTGAACGCCCGTGAGGTCGTCGGGCTTGTCGGCGATAACGCGGCCGGCAAGTCGACGCTTGCGAAGATCATCGCCGGCGCTCTGACGCCCACGTCGGGGGAGATCTGCATCAACGGCGAGCGTGTGGAGATCGCGAACCCCGCCGCGGCCACCCGCCTCGGCATCGCGACGGTGTTTCAAGACCTCGCTGTGTGCGAGAACCTCGATGTGACGGCCAATGTCTTTCTCGGGCGAGAGCTGCGAACGCCCAATGGCCTCCTCCGCGAAGGCGAGATGGGGCAGGCGACCAGGAGCGCCCTACGCGATCTTGCGGCGAACATCCCGTCGATCCGCTCTCCGCTCAATGCGCTCTCCGGCGGTCAACGACAAGCGGTCGCAATCGCGCGTACTCTGATCAGTCGACCCCGGCTCGTCGTGCTCGATGAGCCGACGGCATCCCTCAGTGTGGCGCAGACCGCCGACGTGCTCACGCATATCGAGCAGCTGCGTGAGCTCGGTCTCGGTGTCGTCTTCATCAGTCACAACCTTGCCGATGTGCTCGCTGTCTCCGATCGTGTCGAGGTGCTCCGCCACGGGCGAAACAACGGTTCGTTCTCGAGCGCGGATGCCGCATACTCCGACCTCATCGCCGCCATCATCGGAACATACCCCGGACCGCCGACGCGCTCAGCGGGCTGATCGGCTACGGCGCCGCGCGCGCATCGGTATCGTTGCGGGAATGACCCGCTCGTACCCTGCCACGATCGCGCACGCGGTCGAGACCGAGCTTGTGGTCAAGAAGTCCCGTTTCATCGCGCGCATCGAGCCGGTCCGCTCGGCGGCGGAAGCGGATGTCGTCATCGCGAGCGTGCGCAAGCGGTTCTGGGATGCTCGGCACAACTGCACCGCGATGATCACCGGGCTGCTCGGCGATCAGGCGCGCTCATCCGACGACGGCGAGCCGTCGGGCACTGCGGGCATTCCGATGCTGGAGGTGCTGCGCCGCCGAGAGCTCACCGATGTCGTTGCCGTCGTCACCCGGTACTTCGGTGGTGTGAAACTCGGTGCCGGAGGGCTCGTGCGCGCATACTCGTCTGCGGTGTCTGACGCGCTCGAGCACGCGAGCTTCGTGCGACGGGCCGTGCTCACGCAGGCGTTGATCGAAGTAGGGCATGCGGATGCCGGGCGATACGACAACCTGCTGCGCGACTGGGCAGGGCATCACGGTGCGACCCTCGGCGGGACGAGCTACGGGGCGAAGGCGACGATAGAGCTGTGGGTGCCGGCATCCGCGCTTGAGCGATTGGCTGAAGACCTTGCCGCAGCATCCGGCGGTGTCGTCTCCCCCGTTCTCGGCGCCGCGCGCATTATCGACGTACCCGCTTGCTGACGATTTTCTGACGAGCCTGACCTGGCCGGTAGCGTAGACCTCGTGTTCGACAGCCCGCTCTCGGCCTCAGCGTACGAGGTGCTCGGCGTCGACCCGACCGTTGATCACGACGAACTGCGGCGCGCGTACCGCCTACGACTGCGCCAGACGCATCCCGACACCGGCGGCGACGCCGCGGTGTTCATTCAGGTGCAGTATGCGTGGGAGCTTGTCGGTACGCCGGAAGGCCGGGCCGCGTACGACCGCGGGCACGGGTTCGCCGCCGAGAGCGAGTGGAGCGGATGGCGCGTGCAGTCGGCGCGAGCGGACACCCGACCACGGGCCCGCTCGTACGGGCAGCCGGGAGGATGGCGGCGGGAGCGCTATCTCACGCTCATTCGCGAATGGGCTGGCGTCGGCGCGGAGGTTCCCGACCCCTACGATCCTGCGCTGGTCAGGCAGGCGCCGCGCGAGCTTCGCCGGCTGCTCGCCGATGCACTTGCGGAGGAGGCGACCGCGCGGACTGTTGCCGATCTCGGAATGGGGTTCACGGTTTGGCACGATGTCGCAACGGGCTCCGACCCTGAGGACAAGCTCGACCACATCGTGCTCAGTCCGTCAGGTCTGTACGGGGTGATGTCTGAGGATTTCGGAGGGGTCGTCGGGTTCCGCCGCGGAGAGATCACCGGCCCGGCCGTCGGGGTACGCGCCCCGGTTACCGCTCTGCTTGGTCGAATGCGCGTGACTGCTCGCGCAGCGCGGGTGCGATTCGGCGGGGCGATCGTCGTGCTGCCTGACGACGATCTCGTGCAGGCGGTCACGCCGATGGGCACGATCCGCGGCGTGCCGGTCGTGGTGGTGCGCCGGAGCGCTCTGAGCACGGTGCTCCGCCAGGGCGTGCCCGGTGCCAGAGCCATCGGCGGCAACGAGTTGTTCGACGTGCGAACGCGGCTGCAGCAGACCGTGCGATTCGTCTGAGGGTTCGGGAGTTCCGTCCGACGAACCCGCCGGATCGCGCCGAGACCTGCACTTCGCGCCGAGACCTGCAGTTG
>JASGEY010000010.1:0-3800 GCA_047605925.1 Microbacterium sp. | reverse complement strand
TGCGGCGCCCGTCCGCGGTCGTGGCGTACGAGGTCGGCTTCTTCGTCGGAGTGAAGAAGTTCAATCGCAGCGACACGAGCCGCCAGAGCTCGTTGAGCAGTGAGAGCTCCTCGGCGGTGTCGTATCGCCAATAGAACGCGTGCTTTCGGACGACGTGGTTGTTCTTGGACTCGACGGTGGCTTGGTCGTTCTTCCGGTAGGGGCGGGAGCGGGTCTGCGCGATGTCGCGGGCTTGGAGCCAGTGTGCGACGTCGTGGTTGATGAACTCGGACCCGTTGTCGGAGTCGAACACGCGCATCGGGAACGGGAACACCTCCCGCAGCTCGCCCACGGCTGCGAGGATCCACTTGGACGCGTTGTTGCGGATCGACGCGTTCTCCGTCCACCCGGTGACCAGGTCCGTCATCGTCAGCGTCCGGCAGAACTCGCCCTGGAACGTCGGCCCGCAGTGCGCGACGGTGTCCGCCTCGACCACCCCGGGTGTCGTGGGCGGGGCGTCACCGGCTTTGGACAGGCCGATAGAGTTGCGCAGCAACGGTGACGGGGTTGTCGTCGAGATGCCCCGCAACCGCATCCGCTCACGTGCCGGAGCCAGGTACCGGTCGATCGTTGCCGGGCTCATTGCTTCCAGTTCGGCCAGCGATTCCGCGGTCACGAATGGCTTGTCCAGGTCCCCGGCCTGCTGAAGCAGCGGCACCCAGAGCGGGAGCATCACCGTGAGGTACTTCCCGCACGGCATGCCCATCAACGCCCACACATGCTCCAACAGTGCCCTCGCGTCATCGCTGTACACCTTCGACCGCAGCCGCCGCCGGTCGATCTGCTCGCCCGGGTCAGGCAGCACCGGCCCGGTCAGCATCCGCCGCGCGGTCGACCTTCCCATCCCCGTCGTGGCGACCACCTCGTCCAGGATCCGCCCCCGATCCTTCTTCGACGCCTTCCGGTAAGCGGTTCGCAGCATGTTCGTAACATGACGCCTCGCGGCCATCGGAATCTTGCCTTCCACACGAGCAAGCTTCGCGCTCAAAGATCATGAGGCACCAATCCCACTCTCGCGCTCAAAGAATGTGAGGCACGTCGCAGAGGCGCACCGTCCCAGCCGTCCTGTTATCATTTTCAGCGCCCTCGTCACTGATCGTGACCATCATTGCGAACGAGGCCACGAGGAACGCGCTTGCCCAATCCAGAATCCAACCGTTCAAGGAGAATCATGAGTGAACTATTGGCGGCTCACCCTCGCCGCACTCGGACAATCAAGACCCTTGTCACCGGTGCACTCGTCGGCATGCTCATTCTCGGAGGAGGTGTGTCGTCAGCCACCGCTGCCGAGGCCGACCTCGCAGATTCAGCGCTGGAGCAGTTCCGAGCCAACCTGACCTCGTCCGCTGACATCGCAGCATTCGATGCGCTGACGGCAGCACAGCAGACCGAGCTGTCGGCGTACCTGCTTGGTGAGACCGATCCGCTCGCTGAGCTCTCGGACTCGTCGGCCCGGTCTGGAGACTTCGAGTTGCGCAAGAGCACCACGACAACGCTCACGCAACCAAAGGCCACCGCTTCGGCAACTGCGGCAGCGGCGACCCGCACTGTGAGCGCCTGGCAGTCCTTCTTGTTCGCGGGAATCACTATCTCCAAGACCACCGTCCGCGAAACGTACTACTACTCAGGCGCGAATGCGACGCGCATCGCCTCGTACTCTTGCGTCGTCGACGCAAACTATGACCCGTTCTCGACCGTAACGTCGTCGAAGAGCGGCGCATGGGTGAGCTCGGGGAGGGCCACGGCGGAATGCAGGGTAACGGTCAAGCGAGGCGTGCCTACCCCCTGGGGACAGGTCAGCTGGAGCACCGCGTCAAACATCCAGTATGTGGCGGGCAACGGTTCCGGTTCCGTGACGAGTCACGGATGGCGCTGAGATAGGATCGCGGGCATGAATCCGTTGATCCCTGGAGCCAGCGATGTCCTGTGGGCATCTGCAGTGATACTGAACGCTCTACTGGTGGTCGCCGCCTTGATCACCCTAGCGAGAGCCACAGATAAGCGGCGATGGCTCTCAACGCTGCTGTTCATCGTCTTTGTACCGTTCGTCGGCCCTATCATGGCGATCATGACGGCGCATGGAAGCAAACTCAAAGCTACGCGTGCTTCTGAGAGCGACACAGCATCTGCGTAGAGCGTTCCAACCAGAAGGGGGCCTCCGTCACGCCGCGACGGAGGCCCCCTTGCTCAGCGCGTGACCTCGCGAGTCGCGATCGATAGTGAGTGACTCGTCAATCACTATGATCGATACACGTCGCGCCATCGCAGACTCATCCATCCCGAGCTGCAAGCTGCGGATGACGCCGGTACACGGTTTGGCTTTGCCCATCTGGACACTGCCGAGACAGCCTATTGAACAGTTCACCTCGTCATACTCCGGGGTAGCGCCGGACAGCCCACACGCCACCGCGACCGCGTCACGGTCGAGCTCACCAGTGAACGTCACCGGCATGACTGACATCATTTCAACCCCGCCCTCACGCGAAGCGATCCGAGACTCAACCAAACCTTCAGCACACCCCTTTCATGCTCAGCGCTTCGGCGGCGACGAATCGACGAGGGCTTCGTCAAACAGGCGGGCAGGGTCGACAATGTGAGGAGCGGTCATCGTGATAATGCCTTTCGCGTGGGATGTGAGAGTTCCGTCGAAGGAACACACGGTGACCGCATCCACCTCCAAGACGAGGCCGGCCACCAAGCGACCGCACAACGCGACGGGGCACTACTCGAGCAGTCGGCGCCCATCGGGGCGTCGCACGAAGTAGTCGGGCGCGTGGGAGCGTCTCGGCGACCTCCAGCGGATCCACATCGGCTGGCTCGCAACCCCGACGACATCCCCCGTCCGGTCCAGAGAGGTCAAGAACGAGCGTTCCCAGAACGACTCGAACGGCACGTGCCGACCCGTGGCGGCCATCCACAGCTTGCCCTCGAAGTTGCGCTTGCCCGGCTACGACGGGGACGCGCGTACCGGATCCGCATCCTCGAACATCACGCGCGCCGCGTCGACGGGGTCCGCGTGCTGGAGGGGGTCGTGTCTGGAAAACTCGATCGTGGCCTCGAGAGCGTTCGTCCCATCGGTCGCGGCGAGCCAGTGTTGAGTCAAGGTCACGAAGAACTCTCCTTTCCGGAACATCCCGCACCCGATCAGAGCGCTCCGATGGAACCTCCCAGCCTGACTCGCAAGCTACTCCCGCATCGACGTGTCGCTACGCGGCGCGGCGCCCGCCCGACAACTACGATAACAATCCGACAGCTGGAATGAGACGGCTCGACAGGTCCATGAGAATCGGAGCACTGGAGTGAGACACGACATTCCGCCGGTGTCGGATCTCACAACAGCTGTCCGATCGCGAAGTAGCTGACCTGGGGTTTTCTCACTCAGGCTGTCGCACCTGTCAACGGTCACTGGGAGTTGCCCATGGGCGGCCAGCGGAAGTGCCTGCTGGTGGCCAGTGGAATTGCCCGTTCGCGGCCAGGAGTTCTGCCCACCGGGTTGTGGTGGCCCTGGCCGTGTGAGGCAGCTCGACGGTCAGGTCATGGGTGTCACCCCCGTGCCGGCGAGGGCTTGGGCGAGGCGGATGGACTCGCCGGTGGTTTGCGCGAGGTGGGCGTGGTGGAGGAGCCGGTCGACGGTCGCGGTGGCGAGGGTCTTGGGCATGAGTTCGTCGAACCCGGAGGGGTGCAGGTTCGAGCTGATCGCGATCGATCGTTTCTCGTAGGCGGCGTCGACGAGCCGGTAGAGGCCTTCGGCGGCGTCGTCT
>JASGEY010000009.1:0-18163 GCA_047605925.1 Microbacterium sp. | reverse complement strand
GGAGCCTCAGTGTTCGTGTCGGACTTCAAGCACCCAAAAGAGAACCCCCGGTCGCTGACCGGGGGTTCTCTTCGTGTGAAGGTCAGGTGCCGAGGGTACCGAGGTACAGCCCGATGACCTTGGGGTCATTCAGTAGTTCGCGACCCGTTCCGGTGTAGGCGTCGCGACCCTGATCGAGCACGTAGCCGCGATCACAGATCTGCAGACACCGCCTGGCGTTCTGCTCCACCATGATCGTGGTCACACCTGCCTTGTTGATCTCAGAGACGCGCAGAAACGCCTCGTCTTGACGTGAGGGCGACAGGCCGGCGCTGGGCTCGTCGAGCAGCAGCACGTGAGGATTCATCATGAGCGCACGACCCATCGCCACCATCTGGCGCTCACCGCCGGAGAGCGAGCCCGCACGCTGCTGCAGGCGCTTGGCGAGATCGGGGAAGATGGACGTGACAAAATCCACGCGCGATGCGTAGTTCTTCTGATCCTGGTAGCCGCCCATCTGCAGGTTCTCCGCGATGGTCAGTGAGGGGAAGACGTTGTTGGTCTGCGGGACGAAGCCGACACCCTTGGCGACGAGCTTGTTCGCGCGCAGACCCGTGATGTCCTCACCGTTGAGCACGACTCGGCCTGAGCGAATCTTGACCTGACCGAAGATCGCTTTGAGCATGGTCGACTTACCGGCACCATTGGGGCCGATGATGCCGATCAGCTCGCCTTTCGCGGCAGTCAGAGTCGCGCCATTGAGGATGTTCACGCCGGGAAGGTACCCGGCGACGACATTGTCGAGGAACACGACGTTGTCTGCCGTGGGGGTTTCCCGCGGCGCCTGGGTCTCGGCAGCATCCGTCGTCGTGGTCATCACTGTGCCTCTTCCGTCTCGCCGTGCTCGGTGTCCACCGCTTCGCTGAGGCTCTGCTGCGCCTCGATGAGATCCTCAGCGTCGCCGGTGACCTCGCCGGGGATTCGTCCCGTCACGACGCCGAGGTCGACATCCTGGTGGGCGCCGAGGTAGGCATCGATCACTGCCGGGTCCTGCATCACCACGTCCGGAGGACCTTCGGCGACGATACGGCCTTCGGCCATTACGACAACCCAGTCGGCGATGTGGCGCACCATATGCATGTCGTGCTCGACGAAGACGACCGTCATGCCGAGATCCTTCAAATCGAGGATGTGATCGAGCAGGGACTGCGTCAGAGCCGGGTTCACGCCGGCCATCGGTTCATCCAGCATGACCAGCGTCGGATCGCTCATGAGGGCGCGTGCCATCTCGAGAAGCTTGCGTTGGCCTCCCGAGAGCGACGCGGCGAAGTCATCCGCCTTGGCGTCGAGCTTGAACCGTGTCAGCAGTTCACGCGCCTTCGCTTCGATCTCTGCCTCTTGGGAGCGCCAGAGTCCAGGGAAGATGCCGGCGAAGAAACGCTCGCCGGTCTGGTGGGTGGCTCCCAGTTTCATGTTCTCGAGCACGGTCAGCAGCCCCAGCGACTTCGTCAACTGAAATGTGCGTACCTGGCCCATGCGCGCGGCCTTGAAGGCGGGGATGCCGGCGAGATCACGTCCGTCGAAGGACCAGCTGCCTTCGTCGGGCTTGTCGAAGCCGGTGAGCAGGTTGAACAGCGTGGTCTTGCCAGCGCCGTTCGGTCCGATCAGCGCGGTGATGGCGCCCCGCGGTATTTCGAGGTGCTCGACATTGACTGCTGTGAGGCCGCCGAACACGCGCTTCACGCCGTCGGCGACGATGATCGGGTCGACCTTCTTGACGCCGGGAGCGGCGTCTCCGATGTGCAGGCCGGTTGTTTTCGACCGGGTGGGTGGGGGCGAGATCTCAGCGGACAAAGGTCAGCTCCTTCTTGCTTCCGAGGATGCCTTGCGGGCGGAAGACGACGAGTAGCATGAGCGCCACTCCCACCAGCACGAACACGAGCATCTGTGACTGCTGCGCGTCGAGGAAGGGCAGCCATCCGATCTCCGAGAGTGCGGGCAGCAGGTTCGACAGCAGAGCGCGCACCACCCAGAACAGCACGGCACCGAGAACGGGACCGAAGATCGTCGCAGCTCCGCCGAGCAGCAGAGCCGTCCACACGTAGAACGTCTGCGATGTGACGTAGACGTTGGGGTTGACGTTCGTGCCCATGGCCGTGACGATTCCACCGGCGGCGATGATCACACCGCCGATGACGAGTGCCTGCATCTTGAAGGAGAAGACGTTTTTGCCCAGTGAGCGCACGGCGTCTTCGTCTTCGCGGATGCCGCGGATGACACGGCCCCATGGGCTGCGCATTGCGAGCCACACGAGTGTCACGGCGATCGCGATCAGCACGAGGCCGATGATGATGACCCACCACTGATCCGAAGAGTAGGTCCATGGCCCGAAGCCATACTTGCCTGGGGGTAGCGGATTGCTCTCGCGGAACCCTCGCTGGAATCCGGAGAGTCCGTCGGATGATCCGGTGACTTCGCGCCATGCCGAGGTGAGGAACAGCAGACGCAGCACCTCAGCTGCGGCAATCGTCACGATGGCGAGGTAATCGCCGCGCAAGCGCAGGGTCGGGATGCCGAGGATGAGGGCGAAGACGATAGACGCGATAATGCCGATCAGCGCGGCGAGCGGCCACGGCACCCCGAAGGTGTCGATCGAGATCGCGAACCCATAGGCACCGATGGCCATGAAGCCGGCTACACCCATGTTCAGCAGTCCGGTGAATCCGAAGTGCATCGAAAGGCCGATCGCCGCGAGCACGTAGCCGAGCGTCGCTGGTTGAAGAATCTGCGCGAGCGTGTTGCTCAGAATCTGCATGACGTCCATATCAACCGATCCTTTCCTTGCGTCCCATGATTCCCTGCGGGCGGAACAGCAGAATGACGATGAGCACGACGAGTGCGCCGACGTACTTCAGATCGGAGGGGATCCACAGCGTCGATATCTCGACCAGCATCCCCACGATAAGCGATCCGACCAGGGCGCCGAATGCGGTTCCCAAGCCGCCGAGGGTGACGGCAGCGAACATGAGCAGCAGAACACTCGTTCCCATGTCCCACTTGATCCCCGGGCGGAAGTACGCCCAGAGGATCCCAGAAAGGCCCGCCAGTGCTGCCGCGACAACCCAGACCACCCTGACAACGGCGTCGACGTCGATGCCGCTGGCTGCGGCGAGCGATGGGTTGTCGGAGACGGCCCGTGTCGCCCGTCCGACGCGCGTGCGCATCAGCCACCAGACCACGGCGAGGATCACGACGATCGAGATGCCCATGCTGATCACGTCGGTGACGGTGAGTGAGATCGGGCCGAGGCCGGCGATGTTCTTCGTCGACCGGTCGGGTAGCTGAGTCGTTCCGCCGCCCACGAAGATCTGGAAGATGTAGCGCAGGGCGAGCGAGAGCCCGATCGAGACGATCATCAGCTGCACGGTGCCGACGCCTTTTCGTCTGAGCGGGCGCCAGATACCAGCATCCATTCCGAGGCCGAGCGCCCCGGAAAGCACCACCGCCAGAGGAATTGCGACCCAGATCGGCAGGCCGAGGAAAGTCGAGAACATGAGTGCGCCGAGTGCGCCGAAGGTCACCATCTCGCCATGGGCGAAGTTCGACAGACCCGTCGTCCCGTACACGAGTGACAGGCCGATCGCGGCGAGACCCAGCATGAGCCCGAAGTTCAGACCGTTCACAGCACGCGAGAGCAGCTGATCAAGAAAACTCGTGGTATTCCGTTCGGCCGCACCAAGCGTGAAGGTTCGCGCAACCGTAGAGCCCTGGCCGAACTCCGCCTCTTGCGTGAACTCGAATCCCTCCGGGATCGACACGCTGTCTGGCAGGCTCGCTCGGTCGAGTTCGACCGTATAGGTGCCGTCCTTCGAAGGAACGCCGATGGTCGCGCGACCGGTCTCGTCCGTGGTTCCTTCATTGCTGAAACCGTCCGGACCGGTCACCGTGATCTCGGCGTCGGCGATCTGCTCGCCTGAGGCCTTCACGTTGACGATGATCGCGAAATCGTAATCGTCGTCATCGGCTGCCGCTGAGTGCGGTGCGCTGATGAGCAGCATGAGCGCCGCAAGAATTGTACCGAGAAGTGCGAGCACCATAGGGGTGCTTCGCCGCGCGGTCACGGTCATTCGACTCACAGGGCCTCCTGTCGGGTGCGCCGATCGAGGCAGATCAGGTGTATCGACCTCGGTGTACGACGCTATGAGCGTAATGTGTCGAGTCTGTTTCGTCCAAGGCACGATCTGCTCTCGGCGTGGCGCCGACCCGGCGGGAACCCTCTCGGATGGCCCACCGTAGAATTGTCTTAGCCCCGCCCAGACCGTGTCCCAGGAGGACTGTTCATGCCACAGCACGACCCGTTCGGATTCGTCGGACTCACCTACGACGATGTGCTGCTCCTGCCGGGGCACACCGACGTGATCCCGAGCGAGGCGGACACCTCCTCGCGCATCACCCGACGGATCTCGGTCGCGACTCCGCTGCTCTCCAGCGCCATGGACACCGTCACAGAGTCGCGCATGGCGATCGCGATGGCCAGAGAGGGTGGCATCGGCATCCTCCACCGCAATCTGTCGATCGCCGATCAGGCAGCGCACGTTGATCGTGTCAAGCGCAGCGAGTCGGGCATGATCACCGACCCGATTACCACAACGCCCGATGCGACCGTCGAAGAGGTCGATGCGTTGTGCGCGAAGTATCGCATCTCAGGGCTTCCCGTGATCGGCACCGATGGCCGCCTCGTCGGGATCGTCACCAACCGCGATATGCGGTTCGTCTCGGGCTTTGAGCGTCAGACGACCCTGGTCAAGGACGTGATGACCTCCGACGGGCTCGTCACTGCCCCTGTTGGCGTCGCTGCAGGAGAGGTCATCGCCCTGTTCGCCAAGCACCGCGTCGAGAAGCTGCCGCTCATCGATGACGAAGGCAAGCTCGCCGGCCTCATCACCATCAAGGACTTCGATAAGAGCGAGAAATACCCGCTCGCCACCAAGGACGAACACGGCCGCCTGCGTGTCGGCGCCGCGATCGGCTTCTTCGGCGACGCCTGGGAGCGTGCGGAGGCGCTCCGGGACGCCGGCGTCGATGTGCTCGTCGTCGACACGGCGAACGGCCAGTCGCAGGGCGTCATCGACCTCGTTCGTCGGCTCAAGGCCGACGAGTCGTTTGCGCACATCGACGTCATCGGCGGCAACGTCGCGACTCGCGAGGGCGCTCAAGCTCTGATCGACGCCGGCGTCGATGCGGTCAAGGTCGGCGTTGGACCCGGCTCGATCTGCACTACTCGCGTCGTGGCCGGCGTCGGGGTTCCGCAGGTGACGGCGGTGTACGAGGCATCGCTCGCCGCCGGCCCTGCGGGCGTGCCGGTGATCGCCGACGGTGGTCTGCAGTACTCGGGCGATATCGCGAAGGCGCTCGTCGCCGGAGCGGATGCCGTCATGCTCGGCTCTCTGCTGGCAGGTACCGACGAATCGCCGGGGGAGATCGTCTTTCAGTCGGGAAAGCAGTTCAAGCAGTACCGCGGCATGGGTTCACTCGGGGCGATGCAGACGCGCGGCAAGCAGACCTCCTACTCGAAGGACCGCTACTTTCAGGCCGATGTTCCCAGTGACGACAAGCTGATCCCTGAGGGGATCGAAGGCCAGGTGCCTTATCGCGGCCCGCTGTCAGCCGTCGCGTACCAGCTGGTTGGCGGGCTTCGTCAGTCGATGTTCTACGTGGGCGCTCGCACGATCGAGGAGCTCAAGGCTCGGGGCAAGTTCGTCAGGATCACAGCGGCCGGGCTCAAAGAATCGCACCCGCACGACGTGCAGATCGTGGTCGAGGCGCCGAACTATAAGCGCTGAGAACTAAGGAGTGAGGGGCGGGTCCCGCGGACCCGCCCCTCACTCCTTCCTGGCCGCGGCGGTGTGTCTGGCCGCATCAACCGCAGGTGTAGGTGGTGCCGTTTATTTCCCAGACACCAGGGCCGAGCTCTGCGCACATCGCGAAGATGTTCGCGAACAGGGCTATGAAGCTGAAAAGGACGATCGCCCCGATGATCGTGAAGACCAGGCCGAGCCAGAAGCCGGCGGTGGCGAGCCCTGTCGGCGCACCGGCCTTCCTGAGCTTCGACCTCGCGACCAGGCTGAGGATGAGTCCGATGAGCGGGGCGACGAACGCCAGAATCAGTCCGGCGATCGCGAGGCCCTTGCCTGGCACATTCTCCGGTGCGACATAGGCGGGTGCGGCGGGTGCGGCAGGTGCGGCGTAGCCCGGGGTCGCAGGCGGGGCCTGGTAGCCGGTGGGCCCAGCAGGCGGCGGCGAATACGTCGGCGGTTGGTTCTGGGGATCTGGTGTGGACATGATCTGCTCCTCGAAATGTGGGGTGGAACCGGATGATCTGGGGTGCATCCGGTTCAGCCGGAGTATATCCCTCAGGGCAGACGGAACGTCTCGGCAACGTGCGCGTCGGGGTCGAGGGCAAGATCCGCGAGCACAGCGCCAATTCCAGGGGCGAACTTGAAGCCGTGCCCCGAGAAGCCTGCACCCACCACAACGCTGCCGCAGCGGTCGAGCACGAAGGCGCCGTCAGCGGTCGAGGTGTAGGTGCAACTGATCGGGACGGCGGATGCTGCATCGAGGCCCGGCATCCACTCGCGTACGTATTGTGCAAGTGCGTCGACATGCGTCGGTCGGTGGCGTCGCGCATCGGGGTCTACTTCGTCGCCTACCCGGTGGAATCCCACCTTCACTCCTTCACCCGGTGTGGGCATGCCATAGACGGTGGCCGGGTACCGCGCAGGATCGATGATGTGGTTGAACGAGGGCCAGTCGTGAGCGCCGACCGGAGCGAAGTGCGCGGGCGACTCCTCAGTGACAGTCAGCGGCGGAAGACCCAGGGTCGGCAGCATTCGCTGTGTCCACGCGCCTGCCGTCACGACGACGACGTCCGCATGCAGCGAGCCTCCAGGAATGGTGAGCTCGGCTCCGGCATCCCTCCCATCGATCGCGAGCACCGGAGTTTCCCACCGCACCGTGCCGCCGCCGGCGATGATGCGTCGCTCCAGCTCGGCCAGAGCTGCCGACGCTCGCGCGACGCCCGCGTCTCGGGAGAACAGCACGTCGCCGACGAAGCGCATGCCGCGCCAGCGTGCCGCAGCCTCCGCTGCAGACAGCATTTGTGCATGGATGCCGCGCTTGCCCAGGCTCTCGGCGATGACGGCCAAATCCTCGTCGCCGTGCGTGACGAGCCCGTGCAGCCGCAGCAGCGGCTCTCCGTCGACCTCGCCCAGCGCATCCCATCCGGCACGCGCACGCACGAGCAGATCGAGGTAGTGGTCCTGGTGATAGGCGTTGTTGAAGTTGCGAGTGGCGCCGTGTGATGCACCTTCGTGATGGCCGCGTGCGAACCGCTCCAGCACCACAGTGCGCACCCCGCGGCGGGTGAGCGCCCACGCTGTGGCAAGTCCCATCACTCCGCCGCCGACGACGGCGATCTCTACAGCATCCGCACCCATGTCTCCAGTTTTGCAGCCGTGAGACCGCGCGACGCACCGGGTAGGCTTAGCTGGTGACCACAGAGATCGAGCTGGGCCGAGGAAAGCGTGCGCGCCGCGCGTACACGTTCGACGACATCGCAGTGGTGCCCTCGCGGCGCACGCGCAACCCCGAGGATGTATCGACGGCTTGGATGATCGACGCCTTCGGCTTTGCGATTCCGGTGCTCGGCGCTCCGATGGACTCGGTGGTGAGTCCGAAGACCGCCATCATGCTCGGGCAGCTCGGTGGCCTCGGCGTGCTCGACCTTGAGGGGCTGTGGACCCGCTACGAGAACCCAGAGCCGCTGCTCGCCGAGATCGCTGGTCTGGCAGACGATGGTGCCACGGTTCGGATGCAGGAGCTCTACTCCGAGCCGATCAAGCCAGAGCTCATCACCCGCCGCCTTGCTGAAATCCGCGAGGCCGGGGTCACGGTGGCCGGTTCCCTCACCCCTCAACGCACTCAAGAGTTCTACGACACTGTCGCTCGCGCCGGTGTCGACCTGTTCGTCATTCGTGGCACGACGGTCTCCGCGGAGCACGTGTCCAGCGTTGACCAGCCGTTGAACCTGAAGAAGTTCATCTACGATCTGGACGTCCCGGTCATCGTCGGTGGCGCAGCCACATACACTGCCGCTCTCCACCTGATGCGCACCGGTGCTGCCGGCGTGCTCGTCGGCTTCGGCGGGGGAGCGGCCTCGACGACCAGGGCGACCCTCGGCATCCATGCGCCGATGGCCACGGCCGTGTCCGACGTCGCCGCCGCGCGCCGCGACTATCTCGACGAGTCGGGAGGCCGCTACGTGCACGTGATCGCCGACGGCGGCGTTGGCACGTCAGGAGACATCGTCAAGGCGCTCGCGATGGGGGCGGATGCTGTCATGCTCGGTGTCGCACTGGCCCGCGCCACGGATGCTCCGGGCCGGGGCTTCCATTGGGGTCCGGAGGCGCATCACCCGCAACTTCCGCGCGGCCGCCGGGTCGAGGTCGGTGGCGTCGGCACGCTCGAGCAGATCCTGTACGGCCCCGCTCCGGTCGCTGACGGCACGGTCAACCTCATCGGCGCGCTGCGTAAGTCGATGGCCACTACGGGATACTCCGATCTCAAAGAGTTCCAGCGCGTCGAAGTCGTCCTCGCGCCCTACGAGTCCTGAGGCGCAGCATCGCACCGTGACGACCCCTGAGCTGTTTCCGCCCACCCTGCGTGAGGTGATGCTGCGGGGACGCTGGATCGCGATGCTGCTGTTGTGCCTTCTCGTCGCCGGAGTTTTCGCGTGGCTGGGGCAGTGGCAGCTCGGTCGTGCCGTTGACAGCGCGGCTGCGGAGCCGGGGGTCACCGAACAGGTTCGGCCGCTGCGTGAGGTCGTCGAGCCCGGTGCGTACCTGCCAGAGCCACTCGTCGGGCAGAAGGTCGTGACGGAGGGGCGATGGATCTCCGCAGATTTCATCGTCGTCTCCTCGCGCTTCAACGACGGCGTCGAAGGCTACTGGGTGACGGGTCAGCTTCGCGTCGCAGAGCGCACGTCGATCGCGGTCGCGCTCGGCTGGGCGCCGGATCGCGAGAGTGCGGATGCTGTGGTGGAGCGACTGAACGCGGATGCTGACGGGGGTGACGTCACAGTCACCGGCCGGATCATCTCCGACGAGGGCCCGGTGCTGCCCACCCGCGATGATCCGGAGCGTCTCGACCGGATGTCACCGGCTGCTTTGCTCGGCCGGTGGCATGATATCGAGCAGCTGGACGTTTATCGGCCCTATCTTGCGTCCGCCTCGGCGCCGAACGGCCTCGTCGACATCTCCTCCTCTGCGCCAGAGCAAGGCTCTTCGGTGAACTGGTTGAATGTCTTCTACGCAGCCGAATGGGCGATTTTCGCCGGGTTCGCGTTCTACCTCTGGTACCGGCTCGCCAAGGATGCTTGGGAGCGCGAAGTCGAGGAGTTCGACGAGGCGGCGGGGGCGGCATCCGCCTGAGCCTTCGCGTGGACGCGGACGCCGCGATAGCCTTTCTCCTGTGATGCGCTGTAGTGTGTGGTCATTGGTTCCCGTCAACGGAGTCGAGGTGTGGAACGCATGATCGTCACGTTCACGGCGAACCCCGCGCTGGATCGCACCATCACCCTGGCCGCCGCATTGCGCCCAGGTGACGTGCAGGCGGCAGACTCGGTTCGAGAGGATGCAGGCGGCAAGGGAGTGAACGTGTCTCGGGTCGTCGCGGCGGCAGGAGTCGACACCCGCGCTGTAATTCCCGTTGCTGCTCACGATCCATTTGACGCACTCGTGCGCGCTACGGGCATCGATACCGTTGCCGTGCCGGTGGAGCGTCATGTCCGCACCAATCTGGCCATCACAGACCCTGACGGTGTGACGACCAAGATCAATCTCGCCGGTGCTGCGCTCAGCACGGACGATGCGGTCGCTGTCACTGCAGCCGTTGTTGAGGCGAGTCGAGGAGCGCGCTGGCTCGTCCTCGCAGGGTCTCTTCCGGCAGGGGTCTCTGAGTCGTTCTACGCCGAGATCGCGGATGCTGTGCGCGAGCGCTGGGGTTCGCAGGCTCCTCGCATTGCCGTTGACACCTCGGGCGCTGCCTTGGCCGCGATCATCGAGCGCGGCGTCGCCGACCTCATCAAACCGAATGATGCCGAGCTCGTCGAGCTTACGGGCGCACCCCTTGACCGTGAGTCACTTCCGGAATCCGTGTATCGGATCGCCACGGCCATCGTGCCGCAGCGCGCAGCATCCGCACTCATCACACTCGGAGGCGACGGTGCAGTGCTGGTCACCGGCCACGGTGCTTGGTTCGCCGAGGCTCCCCGCGTCAGAGTGGCGAGCACAGTGGGTGCTGGTGACAGCTCTCTTGCCGGTTACCTGCTCGCGGAGCATGCGGGCCTCGGGCCCGAAGCCCGGTTGCAGTCCGCTGTGCGTTACGGCGCCGCCGCAGCATCCCTCCCAGGAACCCAGGCGCCGACACCCGCCGATCTCGGCACATCAGCCTTGGCTGTTCGTCCTCTCTGATCGTTACGACTTGACCCCACAAGCTGATCCCCACAACTTGATCCACACGACCCAACCCACACGACCAATGGAGGTCACCGTGTCCGACACCATCAACGCCGATCTGGTCAGCCTCGACGCCGACCTCGGCTCTGACAAGGCTGCGGTCATCCGGGCGCTCGCGGACCGAGTTGCGGCGCTCGGAAGAGCCGACAGCGGGCAGGCGCTGTTCGACGACGCCTGGGCTCGCGAGCAGAAGGACGAAACAGGGCTGCCAGGAGGTATCGCGATTCCGCACGCGAAGAGCGCCTCGGTGACCACGCCGACGCTGGCGTTCGCGAGACTCGCACCAGGCGTCGACTTCGGAGCCCCTGACGGGCCCGCTGACGTGGTGTTTCTCATTGCGGCCCCCGACACGGCAGCAGAGGCACATCTTGCGATTTTGTCGAAGCTAGCCCGCAGCCTCATGCAAGACGAGTTCACCGGGGCGCTGCGCGCGGCGAAGAGCTCCGATGAGGTCGTCGCCATCGTCGATGCGGCGATCGGTGAAGGACCGGCAGAGGCACCTGCTGCGGCCGCGCCGGTTGCGGAGCAGGGGGCATCCGATGAACCTGCCGCGCGCATCGTCGCCGTCACCGCCTGCGCGACCGGAATTGCGCACACTTTCATGGCCGCCGATGCGCTCACCGCGGCAGGCAAAGCCGAGGGCGTCGATCTCGTCGTCGAGCCTCAGGGCTCCAGCGGATACAAAGCACTGCCCCAGAGCGTCATCGACGCTGCGGATGCCGTGATCTTCGCTGTCGACGTGGACGTGCGCCAGCCCGAGCGCTTCGCTGGCAAGCCGGTCGTGCGTTCCGGCGTCAAGCGCGGCATCGAGGAGCCGAAGCAGCTGATCGCCGAAGCGATCGCTGCGTCGAAGGATCCGTCGTCCGCCCGCGTGGCTGCGGGGGTCGCTACCGCGCAGCCGACCGCGTCCGCCGCGGGTCAATCGCTCGGACGGCGTATCCAGCGGATCCTTCTCACCGGCGTCAGCTACATGATCCCCTTCGTCGCCGGAGGCGGTCTGCTCATCGCCCTCGGCTTCCTTTTCGGCGGCTATAACGTGAACGCTCACGCGACGGAGGTCGTGCTGAACAACGCGCTGTGGGCGCTGCCCGATGGCGGACTCGGACAGTACCTCGGATCGGTATTCTTCGTCATCGGCGCGACATCGATGGGCTTCCTCGTCTCTGCCCTCGCCGGCTATATCGCGTTCGCCATAGCCGACCGGCCAGGCCTCGCCCCCGGCTTCGTGGCAGGGGCGGTGGCGGTGCTCATGAATGCCGGGTTTATCGGCGGCATCGTCGGAGGTCTGCTCGCAGGCTTCATCGCCGCGGCCATCGGGCGCATTGACGCACCGCGCTGGCTGCGCGGCTTGATGCCAGTGGTGATCATTCCGCTGCTCGCCTCGATCGTCGCCTCTGGCCTGATGCTGCTGTTCCTCGGCCGTCCGATCGCCGCGCTCATGCAGACGCTCAACGACTGGCTCACCGGCCTCGCCGGAACCAGCGGCATCGTGTTGGTCGGCGTCATCCTCGGCCTGATGATGTGCGCAGACCTCGGCGGGCCGGTGAACAAGGTCGCCTACGCTTTCGCCACGGCTGGGCTCGCCTCGGCATCCGCCGACAACCCGGCGCCATACCTGATCATGGCCGCCGTGATGTGCTCGGGCATGGTGCCCCCGCTGGCAATGGCGCTCGCGTCGACCGTCCTCGATCGTGGTCGGTTCACGGCAGTGGAGCGCGAGAACGGCGTGGCGGCGTGGCTGCTTGGCGCCTCGTTCATCAGCGAGGGCGCGATTCCGTTCGCGGCGGCAGACCCGATGCGCGTGATCCCCGCGTCGATGCTCGGCGGTGGTGTCACAGGAGCTCTCAGTATGGTGTTCGCCGTCCAGTCGCTTGCTCCTCACGGCGGCATCTTCGTGTTCTTCGCGATCAACCCGGTTTGGGGCTTTCTTATCGCGCTCGCAGCGGGCACGATCGTGAGTGCCCTCACAGTCATCGTGCTCAAGCGCTTCATCGGCGCGAAGAACTCCGACGCGGCAGCCGTCGTCGCGTAGACATCAACCTCATCGACCACATCGAAGGAGAACAGAAATGACCGAACGCCAGGCCACCATCGCCAGCAGCTCAGGACTCCACGCACGCCCAGCGAAGCTGTTCGTATCGGCGGTGCAAGAAAAAGGAATCCCCATCACGATCTCAGTCGAAGGAGGTGCAGAACTCAACGCCGGCAGCATCCTCGCACTGATGGGTCTCGGGGCGGCCAAGGGGGCAGTGGTGACCCTCCGCTCCGACGCCGAGGGGGCGGAGAAGGCACTCGACGAGCTCGTGGCGCTGCTGGAGACAGACCTCGACGCGGAATGAGCGAAGGCGAATGCCGCCGGGATCTCCTCGGACCGACCGCCGCAGGCGGGTCGGGAGAGTTGCGCTTCAGAACACAGCCCGGGCGCGGGAGGCCGTTCGGTTCGCATACGTAGGGTGGTGTGTGATCGAACGCTGAGGAGGGTGGTCGGGTGAGTGTTCCGGCGGGGTGGTATGACGATGGTTCGGGGCGTCAGCGGTGGTGGGATGGTGTCCGGTGGACGGATGATGTCCCGCCCGCTCCGGTCACGTCGGCACCTGCGGCACCTGCGACCCCTGCGACCCCTGCGGCCCCGGTGTTGGGGTTCGTGGGGTTGGGTCTCGCGGTGGTGGGCACGATCCTCGCGTGTGTCCCTGCGGTGTTCGGTCTCGGGGTGCTCATGCTGCTGGCGGGGTTCGTGGTGTCTCTGGTCGGGGTGTTCCGTAAGGGCGCGGCGAAGTGGCCCTCGATCGTCGGCATGATTCTGTCGGTGCTGGGCGGGATCGCCGGAACCATCGTGTTTGTTATCGCAATGCTCTCGGGTCTTCCCGATACGGTTGACCCGATCGGGCCATCCGACACGTCGTCGTCGTCGGCATCCGCGCGGCCGTCCGACACTCCGACCGAGGAACCCAGTGCTGGCCGACCCTCGCCTTCTGAGATCGCCGAGGGGGTTGCTGTTCTCATGCAAGCTGGTGGCATCACGTCTTATGACGACATGCCGGATTTCTATCCGTGTATGGGGCAGTATCTCTACGACTCGGAGCTGACCGATGAAACCCTCCGCCTCACCGCCAACGGGCAAGACGTGACCGGCCCTGAACGCGAAGCGCTAAAGGAAGTGACTTTCGATGCGATATTCACCTGCGATCCTGACGGGGAAGGCGCGTGGTGACCCGACGTTGGGTGACATCGTGGACGTCATCAGGGATTGATCCGAAGGGCTCGGATGGGGAGCGCGGTGCCGCGGAGGGCGGTGTCTCGCAGCGCACGACTCATGCTGCGCTTGAGGACAGAACCCGGGCGGCGGTCTTCGTTTTCTCGCCCGGATAGACTGGAGTCATGCCCGAACCGAAAGTCGCCAACTTTCCGGCGATCCGCGGTGCGCTGAAGTTCTACCAGATCGCGTCGATCATCACCGGAGTCATGCTGCTCCTGCTGGTTGCCGAAATGGTGCTCAAATACACGCCGATTCACCTTGAACTGTTCCTCGGCGGCTCCGGCGGATTCCTCTGGTTCGCGCCGGTGGTCGACGGTGTCGACGGCCTTGTGTCGACCGGCGATGGGGTCAACCTCTCGCTGGGCGTCTTGGTGGCACACGGTTGGTTCTACGTCGTGTATTTGTTCGCGTGCTTCCGCATCTGGAGCCAGATGCGCTGGCCATTTCTGCGGTTCATAGTGCTCGCTCTGGGCGGCGTCATTCCACTGCTCTCGTTCTTCATGGAGGCTGTCGTCGCGCGCGAAGTGACGGCGTACCTCGAGAAAAGAGAGGCCGTCGAGGCCTCAGCCACTGCTACGGAAGGTGTCCGTTGACCGAACAGTCCGAGACCCAGCAGCGCCCTGCGCTCGTTGTCGACTTCGGTGCGCAGTATGCGCAGCTGATCGCGCGGCGCGTCCGCGAAGCTGGCGTGTACAGCGAAATCGTGCCACACACGGCCACGGCCGCTGAGATCGCGGCGAAGAACCCGGTCGCGATCATTCTTTCCGGTGGCCCGTCATCCGTGTACGAAGAGGGTGCTCCGCGCCTGGATCCCGCGGTCTTCGACCTCGGCGTCCCGACGCTCGGCATCTGCTACGGCTTCCAGTACATGGCGCAGACGCTCGGAGGCGAGGTCGCCAACACCGGTCTGCGCGAGTACGGAGCAACGGATGCCGTCATCGCCGGTGACGGCGGGACGCTCCTTGGCGGTCAGCCGGCAGAGCAGAACGTGTGGATGAGCCACGGCGATCAGGTCGCGAAGGCGCCGGAAGGCTTCGACGTGCTCGCGACAACCGAGGCGACGAAGGTCGCCGCTTTCGCTGACGAGGAGCGTCGATTCTACGGAGTGCAGTGGCATCCCGAGGTGAAGCACTCCGATTATGGCCAGGGCGTGCTCGAGAACTTCCTGCACAAGGGTGCAGGCTTGGCATCCGACTGGAACAGCGGCAACGTGATCGCCGAGCAGATCGAGCGCATTCGAGAGCAGGTCGGCGATGCACGTGTCATCTCGGCGCTCTCCGGTGGCGTCGATTCAGCTGTGTCGACCGCACTCGTGCATCGCGCGATCGGGGACCAGCTCACGGCGGTGTTCGTCGATCACGGGCTCCTGCGCAAAGGCGAACGCGAGCAGGTCGAGAAGGACTACGTCGAATCCACCGGTGTTCGTCTGATCACCGTCGACGCAGCGGACACGTTCTTGGGTCATCTCGCCGGTGTCACCGACCCCGAGGAGAAACGCAAGATCATCGGGCGCGAGTTCATCCGCGCCTTCGAGAAGGTGCAGCGTGACCTCGTTGAAGAAGCGAAGACCACAGGCGGCGCTCCGGTGAAGTTTCTCGTTCAGGGAACGCTGTACCCCGACGTCGTCGAGTCAGGTGGCGGTGCGGGCACGGCGAACATCAAGTCGCACCACAACGTCGGCGGGCTTCCTGACGACCTCGACTTCGACCTCGTCGAGCCGCTGCGAGCCCTGTTCAAAGATGAGGTCCGCGCGATCGGTCGTGAACTCGGCATCCCCGAGTCGATCGTCGGTCGTCAGCCGTTTCCGGGGCCCGGTCTCGGCATCCGGATCATCGGCGAGGTTACCGCTGACCGTCTCGAAATTCTGCGTGAGGCCGACGCCATTGCCAGGGAAGAGCTGACCAAGGCGGGCCTTGACCAGGAAATTTGGCAGTGCCCTGTCGTGCTGCTCGCCGACGTCCGGTCGGTCGGCGTCCAGGGCGACGGCCGCACCTATGGTCATCCGATCGTCTTGCGTCCGGTTTCCAGCGAAGACGCGATGACGGCCGATTGGACCCGTCTTCCCTATGACGTTCTGTCGAAGATCTCCAACCGCATCACCAACGGGGTCCGTGATGTCAACCGCGTCGTGCTCGATGTCACATCGAAGCCGCCGGGGACTATCGAGTGGGAGTGATATGAAAAACCCCGCCTTCTGCGCAATTTCTCGGGCAAAAGGCGGGGTTCTTCGTAAAGGTGTCTAGTTGCTTCGTGCGATCGCGATGATGCGCAGGATCTCAACGTAGAGCCAGACGACCGTGACCATGATGCCGAAGCCGCCGAGCCAACCGTACTTGCGAGGGGCGCCGTTGCGCACGCCCTGCTGGATCTGGTCGAAGTCGAGCACCAGCGAGTAGGCGGCCATGAAGACCACGAGCACGCCAATGATCAGACCGAGCGGGATGCCGGCGATCTTGCCGCTCAGGAGTCCGAACGCCTGCCCCTCGGGGAGAACATTGGTCCACATCAGCACGACGTTCAGCAGTGAGAAGACGAAGTAGCCGATCATCGCGATCATGAAAATCTTCGTCATCTTCGCCGAGGCGCGGATCTTGCCGCTGGCGAAGAGGGCGAGCGTGACACCGACCACCGAGACCGTGGCGAGGGTTGCCTGCATGACGATGCCAGGCCAGAGCACCTCGAAGAAGGCCGAGATGCCGCCGATGAAGAGTCCCTCGAATGCGGCGTAGGCGAAGATCAGTGCGGGGCGCACCTTCTTGCGAGAGGTGAACGACACCACCATTGCCAGGACAAAAGCGCCGAGCGCCCCGACGATCCAAGGCAACAGGCTGGGCGCGAAGCTGCTGTACGGGTCGCGCTCGGGTGCGGCGACACCGCCGAGAGTGAACACCCAGCCGATCGCGGCGGTGACGAGGAGGATACCGAAGAGGGCGGCCGTCTTCCAGACGGTGTCCTCGACGCTCATGCGGTCTGTCTCGATCGCTCCGGCCGAAGGGGCGGCGTACATGCCTTCGAGCTGGGCGTTGACGGCGGCGTCCATCGAGGCGTGCTGGAAGGATGCGGTCTGCGCACCGCCTTGAGCCGCCTGCGGGTTTCCGGGATAGGTCGCGACGTTGCGCGGATCCTGCTGCTGGAACGCCGGGTTGTTGAATGCGAAGTTGCTCACGGTGGGCCTCACTCCAGATGTGGTTGTAGGTCGCTTTCTTCAACGATACCCGCGTGAGAGCCATCGCGGGGTGCTCTACGCTGAGAGCGTGCCCAGGAAATTTCCGCTCGTGATCGGGCATCGTGGCGCCCCCGGCTATCGCCCAGAGCACAGTCGGTCCTCATACGAGCTGGCATTCGCGATGGGGGTGGATGCTGTAGAGCCCGACGTGGTCGCCACCAGCGACGGCGTTCTCGTCATCCGCCACGAGAACGAGATCTCTGGGACGACCGATGTGGCACAGCATCCGGAGTTCGCCGATCGCAAAACGGCCAAGAGCGTTGACGGCGAGACGCTTACCGGTTGGTTCACCGAGGATTTCACCTGGGCTGAGCTGGCGACGCTGCGTTGCAAGGAGCGGGTTCCGCAGGTGCGTTTGTCTAGCGCAAGCTTCGATGGGACCCAGCCGATCCTTCGACTGACGGATTTGCTCGACCTTGTGCGGGAGGCATCGAGCGAGCAGGGACGTGAAATCGGCGTGGTCCTCGAGGTCAAGCATGCGACGTACTTCGCCTCGATCGGCCTGCCTCTGGCGCCGATGATCGCCCGCGATCTGCGCGATGCGGGCTGGGCTCACGGGGAGTTGCCCCTTGTGATCGAGAGTTTCGAGTCGACCGTGCTCGGCGAACTTCACGAGCACGGGATTGCGGCATCCTACGTCTACCTCATCGACGCGTCAGGGCGTCCCTTTGACCTGTTCACCGCCCAAGGCAAGCGTGCGCTCTCGTATAAGGCGACCGTCACACCGGCCGGACTCGACGGTCTCGTCGGCAAGGTCGACGGCATCAGCGTCAGCAAGCAGATGCTGCTCGAGCGCGGGAACACGATCGTCGCCGATGCGCATGCGCGGGGCTTGATGGTGTTCACCTGGACGTGCAGGCCGGAGAACGCGTACCTCTCGCCGGAGTTCCGCTCCGGTGAGGGCAAGACCGCCTACGGCGATTATGAGTCGGAGTGGCGCGTCATCGCCGAGACCGGTGTCGACGGCGTCTTCGTCGACCAGCCCGACCTCGGCGTGGCGTTCTTCCGCAGCTGAGCGCGCCGTTCCTGTGCCCCCGCCGGCATCCGTTCCTGTGCCCCCGCCGGCATCCGTTCTCGTGCTCCGGTCGCGATTTGTGCCGCCTCGCGGACGCGCGGGCGGCACAAATC
>JASGEY010000008.1:0-8069 GCA_047605925.1 Microbacterium sp. | reverse complement strand
GTTGGTGATTGATCTGGACGCGACGCTGATCACCGCGCACAGCGAGAAGGAGCACGCCGCGGCGACGTTCAAGCGCGGGTTCGGGTTCCACCCGCTGCTCGCGTTCATCGATCACGGTGCTGCGGGCACCGGGGAGATGACGGCCGGGCTGCTGCGCCCGGGAAACGCGGGGTCGAACACCGCCGCCGATCACATCACCGTGGTCAAGGCCGCGCTCGCCCAGCTGCCCGGCGCGAATGAGCGTCCGGGCAAGAGTGTCCTGGTGCGGGCCGACGGGGCGGGCGGGACGAAGAAGTTCCTCACCTGGCTGACGAACCGGGGCCTGTCGTACTCCGTCGGCTACACCCTGCCGTTCGAGACGCCCGAGCTCTACAAGATCATCCCCGAGAACCTCTGGGAGCCGGCGCTCGATGCGAGCGGGGAGCCCCGTGAGGGGGCGGCGGTCGCGGAGTTCACCGGCCTGCTGAACCTCACTGGCTACCCGAAGGGGATGCGCGTCATCGTCCGCCGGGAACGCCCCCACCCCGGCGCGCAGCTCCGGTTCGACGACGTCGACGGCTACCGGCTCACCGCGTTCGTCACCAACACTGCCCGCGGGCAGCTCCAGCAGCTCGAGCTGCGTCACCGCCGCCGGGCGCGTTGCGAGGACCGCATCCGGGAGGGCAAGGACACTGGGCTGCGGAACTTCCCGCTGCACGGGTTCGATCAGAACCGCATCTGGCTCGCCCTCGTCCAGCTCGCCAGCGAGATCACCGCCTGGGCGAGCATGCTCGCCCACCCGCAACACCAGGCCCGCCGATGGGAGATGAAACGCCTCCGCCACAGGCTGTTCACCATCCCCGCGACCATCGCCCACCATGGGCGGCGCGTCATCCTGCACCTTTCCAACCGTTCCAAGTGGGCAGACATCGTTCACCACGCGATCAGCGTCCTGCGCGCCCTGCCCGCACCCAGCGGTTGACACCGCGACCTTCCCACTGACCGCCACGACACCAGGAACCCCGGACTGGAACCCCGCCACCGCGACGCATCGCGGTCGATGTCATACCCCGATGTCAAAATCGACCTCACGAGCCCGGCAACGACGCCGCGAGCGAGGACTCACCCTCCCAATGAAATATCGAGGCTAATGCTACGCCTGCGGATTCGGCCATTGCTCTCATCTCGACCATCTCATCCCACGACAAGAACGAGTCAACCTTGGCAGGATGCCCCATGCGAATGAGTTCTTCTTCGACTGACTTCACATCTGCACCCTCTGCTCCCAGAGTGAGATCTCTCCACAGAGGAACACTCGTGGCAAAATTCAGCAGATTCACGCCGTCTACGGCGACCGACGAAGATCCCGACGTCAGCACAGCGCCTCGTCCGCAGCTCCAGGAAGTGACGACACCCGCTCTCGACACCGAGATCGGTGCGGGCGGCAGTATTGTGGCCGTAATATCCACGGAACGCGCGTCGTCAAAAGGCTGAATCGTTACCGGTATGAATGTCAGCTCGTCGCTCTGTTCGAGTGCATCGGGAGTGGTCGGTGCAACGAGCGCAAATAGCATCCCTGCTCCGAGGGTTGCGCCGAGTACGAGAGTGCACCCTGTGATAATCGAGCGCGACACCAGTGACGATTTCACTTATTATAGCCAAAATCGGCAGTGCACCGATCGAAGATGTCGAATCCGCGCTCATCGATAAATGGGAACGCGAGATCGGGTGCGTCGATGAGATACTGCTCTTCCGTGTACGAAGGAGCAACAGCCGCATTTCGAATCAAACACTCAGTCAAAAGCTGTGAAGCAGGAACGTTTCCTGGATTGTTTGTCTGCGATCTGTAGAGGTAGCCTATCCAGGCTTCGCCGCTATCCCTTTCGCACTCCCCCATATACTCGTTCGCGACATCGCCGCTCAGCTGGGCGGCATTCACCTCATAGCTTCCATCTGGGTTATAGACGGTGAACTCGATTCCATTTTCAACGAGGCAGGTTTCAAGAGATCTCAGAACCTGCGACCACTCTTGATCGGTAATTGCCTCGTCTTTCAGAATTGACCGCACCGTCTCGCTGGAACCCTTCTCCCAAGCTTCCCGATACTCGGCTGCGAAATTGCCATCGAAAGCCGGTACTTCACGAGGGCTTGACATTGCTGGCGAGGGCTCCTGATCCGCCGGCGCATCGACAGTGCTTACGCATCCTGCTAGCAGCGCGACCAAGACTGTCGTGGGTGCGACCACACCGATGAACGTATCTCTGTTGTGCATACATCACCTGCGCTTCAACTTCGGAAGCTTCGTTCCCAGCTCTCTCTTATTCCGATGCGACCGCCCTGATGCCGCCTGACTGGCGGGCCGTTCGCGGGAGCTTGCTCAGTACGTGTACCAGTACGCTTCGTTGCCCCAGAGCGTGCCAGGCTGAGTAGCGCGAGCCCAGATTCCGCCGCTCTTATCTGCAGATCGCACAATCGATCCGGTGCTGTTCTTCACGCTCGCTCGGTGCTTTTTGGTTGCATGGTAATAGCTGCTGTCGTTTCCACGGTTCGATCCGTTGATGAGTTCATGCACGCCGTAATAATGCTTACCTCCGCCGACAGCGCTACCTTCGACCTTGGTGTCTGCCGCCCAGCCGTGACCATTAAGATCATGTGCGCTTGCGGAGGTACTCCCCCCTGCGATGAGTCCGATCACAATCAGTCCTGCAATCACACTCGCTGCTCGCTTTTTCAACACTCGCTCCGGTCCATGTATTTGCTGTGGGCGCGGTTTCGAACATCACACTAGCACGATGGCGCCTGCCCACCTCGCCCGATTTCACGAGGTTTAGCTAAATGTCCACCGAGCTTTCGACTTTTGGCTAGGTGGCACCTGGCCAAAGGTTGAAGTGCAGAGCATCCGACTCATCAGCGGCTGCGTGCCACGCGCGGAATCACCCGGCGGCGCTCGAGTCATTGCGGAGTACGGATGCCGTCAGCCAATCCCACACGGGCGTGGCCGACGGCATCCGCACCCCGTCTACTGCGCAGTGCGCCTGCGGCGAGCGCCAACGAGCACGAGACCCAACGCGCACAGCACACCGGCGACGACCGCGAGCCCTGTGCTGTCGACGCCTGTCGAAGCGAGTGCCTCCGACTCGGCAGCCCCAGACGCAGGCACCTCAGCCGCAGGCACCTCAGGCTCCACGGGCTCCTGCGGCTCCCGTGGATCCACGAGCTCCACGAGTGCGTTCAGCGCCTCCTGCAGCTGCGCGAGCGCACCATCGACCGCAGAGGCGCTCGGCGCTACGGCCTGCAGCACGATGTCAGCGCGGGCGATGGCCGCAGCGAGCACGTCGACAGACGAGGGCTCATACAGCGACGTGTCGACTGCCGCCGCCTCGTCCCGCAGCGCCCGCAGCGCCGTCGGGTCTGCTCCGGCATCCGCCACCCGCACCAGCTCGAAATCGTCGAGCGTTCCCCAGGCGCCGGCGGGCAAAGACCCGGTCACGGTGAGGGTGAGCGTGCCGTCATCGGCGACCTCGACGGGAGCCGTCGACGGCGTCGACCAGGCCCGCCAGCCGTCCAGCCCGAACGCGACAGGATCACCACCAGACAGCGCCAGGGTCACCGAGCCCGTTGACCCCTCGCCGTCGCCCTGCAGCACGGCGCGCGCGATGTACGAGCCGGCAGGCAGTCCGGTGACCGTCTGCGACAGCGTGAACGAGAAGTCCGAAGCGGAATAGAAGTGTGCCGAGTGGGTGCCGCTGTGGGGGTCGTCCCAGGCGCGCAGCCCGAGTGCCGATCCGGTGGCCGCCCACATGCTCGTGTCGGGCTCTTCGAAGCCGGGGTTGCGCAGCAAGTTGCGTGCCGAGACGGTGACTGTGGCGGATGCCGCAAGCCCCGCGCTCGTGGTGCCCGTGATCGTGTAGGTGCCAGCCGACTCGATGTACTGCGCGGCATCCGACCAGGTCACGGCCTGCTGCTCACTCGTGCCGTCGGTGTACGTCACGGTGACCTCCGACGGAAGCGCTACGGCGTCGCCTTCGGTGATCGACAGGGTCACCGGCTGCACGGCCTCGATCTCGCGCGGGGCGATCGCTCCCGTGCGCACATAAGAGAAGATGTTCAGCGCGTCAGTCGCGGTGCCGTCGAACGAGAACAGCGCCTGGTTGTCCCACGCCGATCCTCCGTACCACTGCCCGGCATCCACAGGGTCGTACTCGCCAGCGAAGCTCGACGCCCACCCAGAACCGTCGCGCTCCCACAGCACCTTGTTCTGCTCGAGCTGATCAGGCGAGCCCACCGGAAGCCACGCCGGCTCCCAATAGAAGACGCCGATGCCGGCCTCGCCCACGTTCGCCACGGCCTGCACGACAGCGCGCACGGCGTTCGCCTGCCCCTGCACGCTGACCGGGTACTGAGTTGCCTCGCTGGGCAGGTCGATCACGTTACCATGACCGTCGCCGTCATCCAGTGTGTACACCCACGAGGTCTCGGCGACCATGACCTTCTTGCCATAGGTGTCTGCGATCTGCTTCAACACGGCCGTCAGGTTCTCCGGGGTGCCGTGCCAGAACGGGTAGTACGACGAGGCGAACACGTCATAGTCGACATTGCGGCTGTCGAGCTGAGCCGCAATGTTCGCATAGCGACCTGCCTGCTCGGGGTTCGTGAAGTGCAGAGCGACCAGAGTGTCAGGCGACTCAGCACGAACGGCAGCAGCGCCGGCCGAGAACACCTTCGCCATGTCGTCCCACCCCGTGACCCCGGCGACACCGTTGTTCGTCTCATTGCCGACCTGAACCATCTTCAGGTCGACGCCGCCCGCGACAAGGCGGTGCACAGCGTCGCGAGTGAATGTGCCGACAGAATCCGCGATCTCATCGACCGTCAGCCCCGCCCACGCCTTGGGCGCCTTCTGTTTGGCCGGGTCGGCCCAGAAGTCGGAGTAGTGGAAGTCGACGAGCACGCCGAGCCCGGCATCCGTCGCCCGCTGTGCGATCTCGATCGCCCGGTCCACATCGACGTCACCGCCGCCGTAGCCGTCGCCGTTCGCATCGAAGGGGTCGTTCCACACGCGCACACGCACATCGGTCACTCCCGACTCGGCGAGGATCGCGAAGAGGTCACCTGGGGTGCCGTCGGCATGGCGGAAAACGACGCCGGACTCTTCGAGGGAGAGCACCGATGAGACATCGACGCCGCCGATGAAGTCATCAGGCAGGTTCTCGACGCGCGGCACCGTGATCGTGGCCGCAACCGGGTCGTCCGATGCGGCCAGAGCGGATGCCGGCGCTAAGCCGATCAGGGAAAGAGCTAGGGCTGCGCTGAGGGCAGCGGCGCGTAGGGGACGTGTGCGGCGGTGCATGACGACCTTTCGTTTTGTGAGGGAAGGAGTGTTCGGTTCAGCCCTTGACGGAGCCCTGGGTGAGCCCGCCGACGATGTACTTCTGCAGCGAGAAGAACAGCGCGAGCACGGGGACCGCGGCGACGACGACACCTGCTGCGAACAGTCCCCAGCGCGAGGTGAGCTGGTTCGACACCCACTGGTACATGCCGACGGCGAGGGTCCAGTTGTCTTCGCTGGTGAGGATGATCTTCGACAGGATGAAATCGCCGAAGGCGGCGAGGAACGACAGCAGCGCGACCACCGCGAGAATCGGGATGACGAGCGGCATGATCAACCGCCAGAAGATCTGCGCATGGGTTGCCCCGTCGATCTTCGCCGACTCGTCGATCTCAACCGGGATCGTGTTGAAGAAGCCGTACATGAGGAAGGTGTTCGCACCGAGCGCGCCACCCAGATACACGCAGATCAGCGCGATCTTCGAGTTGATACCGAGCACCGGCACGACCTCTCCGATCGTCTGCAGCATGAGGAAAATCGCGATGAACGCGAGCGCCTGCGGGAACATCTGCAGCACGAGAAGGGTCGTCAAGCTCGCCCGGCGACCGGTGAACCGGAACCGTGAGAACGCGTAGGCGCCGCAGGCGCCCATGAGCACTGAGCCGAGCGCGGTGACGCCGCCGATCAGCAGCGTGTTGCCGAACCACACCCAGTAGCGCGATTCGCCCAGGGCGACGTAGTTGGCGGGGTCGACCACCGCGAAGATCGTGTTCGATGCGGCGAGGGTGCCGTTCGGGTTCAGCGACGCCGAGAGCACGTAGACGAGCGGGAATGCGGCGAAGAACAGCACGCCGACCGCGAGCACGTACTTCCAGCCGACCTCCGCCCACCAGCGGCGGCGGCGGGCACCGGCCCGCGATGGGGCGATATCGGATGCCGTGACGACTGCTCTGGTCTCGCTCATCACTGGTACTCCTCAAGTTTGCGGGTCTGACGGAAGCTCAGCGCCGAGATGACCCCGACGACGATGAAGGCGATGATCGACAGGGCGCTGGCCAGGCCGTAATCGGCCGCCCCGCCCGAGACGCCGGAGACGTCGTAGATCGCCGAGACAAGAATGTCGGTGGAGCCCAGCGCATAGGGCGCACCGGCGATCGCCGGTCCGCCGTTGTTGAAGGTGTAGATCACGGTGAAGTTGTTGAATGCCACCGCAAACGATGCGATGAGCAGAGGTGCGGTGGAGACGAGCAGCAGCGGCAACGAGATCGAGCGGAATCGCTGCCACTTGTTCGCCCCGTCGATCTCGGCCGCCTCGAGGGTCTCCCCCGGCAGCGACTGCAGCGCGCCGGTGCACACGAGGAACCAGTACGGGTAGCTCAACCACACGTTGACGAAGATCACGGCGGCACGGGTCAGCCACGGGTCCCCGAGCCAGTTCACGTGCGCGCCGAAGAAGAGCATGTCGTTGATGACGCCGAACTCGGCGTTGAACATGCCGCGGAACAGCAGCGCAGCCATGAAGGCGGGGAAGGCGTAGGGCAGAATGAACAGCGCCCGAAGGATGCGGCGACCCTTCACCCGAGGGTCGTTGTAGACAACGGCGAGACCCAGGCCGACGGCGAAGCTCAGCACGACCGATCCGATCGCGAAAGCGAAGGTCCACCCCGTTACGCTCAGCAGGGTGCCTGCGAGAGAAGTGTCGGTGAACAGTTTCAGGAAGTTCGCGAAGCCGACGTTCACCGCCCAACCCGTTGGCAGCGATGTGCCGTCTTCTGCGACGAAGACGCCACGCTCGGTGGCCGTATAGACCTTGCCGGAGGTGGTGTCAGTGATGGTCTGCGCCTCGGCATCCCACACCAATGTCGGCTCGTACACCGCACCCGTCGAGCCTTCGCGGGTGCGGATGGATCCGTCATTCGGGTCTTCGGAGACGGGCACTCGCAGTTGCGTGATCTGCTCGCCGAGAGCCTTATCGGTGAGCACGGTGGCACGGGGGAGGACTGTCCATCCTGGTACCTCGCTCGGTGCCCCGGTCGAGCCGATCTCAGCTCCGGATGCCGCAGTGAGCGGCTGTGCCGCAGAACCCACCCGCACCTCGCCGTCTTCGTCAACGATGGCGAAGCCGAGCTCACCGTCGCGTTCGACGATCGACAGCGGGTAGTCGGGCGAGCCTTCGACGCGACGCTCACCCTGGATCAGAGCGGCCTCAACGGCCTGCTCCTGAGTGCCGACGTGGCCGGTGCCGTAGTTCGTGAAGGCGATGTAAGCGGTGTATCCGAAGATGAAAACCTGGAACACCAGCAGGAACACCAGGCCGGGCAGCAGATACTTCAGCGGCAGGGCGCGGCGCGTGAAGTACACCCAGTCGGCGATTGCGACAAGCAGCACAACGACACCGAGCACGAGCCACGACCTGGCGTTCCACGCCGAGATCGCCGCCATGACGCCGAAGGCGTTCACGAGCGCCATCAGGGCGAGTTTGATGAGGAACCCCCAACCGAGCCCGCGGAAACTGCGGGCGTGGGATTCGGATGCTGTTGTCGGCATATCTTTCCTGTCTAGTGGGGTCCCGATCCCTGATGGTCCTTCGTCTCGCTGCGCTCGCTCAGGAACCGGGAACGTTCCGGTCCCTGAGCGAGGAGCGCAGCGACGAGACGAAGGGCGCTCGCTCAGAAACCGGGAACGTTCCGGTCCCTGAGCGAGGAGCGCAGCGACGAGACGAAGGGCGCTCGCTCAGAAACCGAGAACATTCCAGTCCCTG
>JASGEY010000007.1:0-9683 GCA_047605925.1 Microbacterium sp. | reverse complement strand
GGGGGGGCGGGGGGGCGGGGCGCGGGGGGCGGGGGCGCTGGGGCTCAGATGACGGCGGCGCTCCAGTCGTCACGGATGCCGTGGCGATGCGCGGTGACCGAGATCGACTGCTCGCGCACGAAGGCGAGCAGCTCGATGCGGCCCGCCGAGGTGACCTCGCCGTCGAAGATCGAGATGTCGGGCGATCCGTCGGTGGCGTCGATCAGCCGCGCACGCAGTGCGGCCACGGTATCCGCTGCTCCCACCAGGCGCACTCGCTCTGACCGCGGCGCTGCGGCCGTGCCCTCGACCCCCTCCGTCCGGCGCAAGCCACGCTCGATCCACTCGTCGTCGCTCTCCAGATAGACCGCAGCCTGCAGCTCCGCGAGCGCGTGCCGTACCCCGGCCGGGAGCCCCGCCGAGAGCGACAGTACGAACGGCGACCCCGCACGCACCGCCGCGATCACGATGCGCAGCAGATCATGCAGCCGTGCCTCCGCGGCGACGCGGATCTCAACCGGCACCGGGCGGTACCGCAGCAGGTTGCGCTCGATGCCCAGCTTGGACACGTCGCGCACCTGACCGAACTCGCGATCCCAGGCGATCGCGTCGGAGAGCGCCGCCCTACGCAGTCCCTCGAACCCCTCATAGTCGAGCGACGACTGCGCGGCCTCAATGAGCGCCGTGATGCGCGAGTCGAGACCGCGCAGGTGCAGCGTGCTCGACAGTGCAGCAGTCCGCTGTGCTCGCCACGAGCCGAGTCCGATCAGGCGGTTCGGGCCGCCGCTCTTGGCGCCGGGTCCGAGCGACGATCCATTCCAGCCGCCGGCGGGCTGCCGTTGCACCATCGCGCCGGTGACCTCGCGGTTGACGAAGAGGCTCCCGGCCTCCACCCGGTCCAGCCACAGCGCGAGCTCCTCGGGGTCGCGAGTGTGGAGACCGGCGACAAGACCGTGTCCGGCACCGTTCTGCAACTCGATCGCCTTCTCGAGCGTGGGGGCATACGCCACCGTGAGGACAGGGACGTCCTGGCTCGCGCGGGTGGAGGGCGATTCAGCGCGCACGCCGATCCGGATGCCGGGACTCCACAGCCGCCCCGTCGGATCGCCGTCGACGAGCCGCGGTCGCACTAGCCACTCCTCGTCCGCGTGCAGCCCCGTCAGCACCTTCGCCGCGGCTCCCTGCGGCCTGTCGATCAGCGGCCCCACCTGAGCACGAGGATCGGAGGGCCATCCAACCTTCATCGATCGCGCGGCATCCGCCAGCTGCCGCGCGAACCTCTTCGAGCGCCCCGCGGATCCGACGAGAATCACCAGGGAGGCCGCCGCACTCGCCTGCCCGGCACGTGAGAATGCACTGCGGACGATGTCAGAGACGGCGCCGTCAAGATCGGCGGATGCCGTGACGACGACTGCGTTCGTTCCGACAGTCTCAGCGAGCAGCGGCAGTCCTGGGCGCAGCTCGCGCAACCGAATGGCCGTCTCTCTTGAGCCGCTGAGGATCACGCGGTCGACCGCCTTGTGCGCGATCAGGTCAAGGGTCCGCTCGCCGTTGACGAGGGCGAGGGCCTCACGCGGAACGCCCGCCCGCCACAGCGTGTCGACGAGAGCGGTCGCAGTGCGGCACGCTCGCGGATCGGGCACGAGTGCGACCGCTGAACCCGCGGCGAGAGCAGCGAGCACACCGTCTGAAGGCTCAGCCAGGGGGGCGCGCCAGGACGGCAAGACGGCAGTGAGCGCCGCGGGGACGAAGGCCGCGCCGGAGATCGAGTCCAGTTCCCGTGCGGTGACCGCGTAGTAGCGGGCGCAGTCGACCGAGTGCGACACCTCGGCGTCGCCCTCGGCGAGGAGCAGTCCGGTCTCGGATGCCGCGATCTCGATCAGTTCGCCGCGGCGCGCTTCGAGGGCCGCGGCGGCCCGCAGCAGGATCTCGGAACGCTCGAATGCCGGCCTCGACCCCCATCGGGCGCCCGCCTCCCGCATACTCACCGCGATGCGCTCGGCTCCCGTCCGGTGCGCGTCGTCGGGTTCCACAAACGCCGGCTGCCACCGCTGCGTGTCGGCGGTGGAGGCCGCGGCGACCCGCGCGACAATCGCGCGAGCCCATTCTCGGTTGGCCGGCAGGGAAGGATCGGTGTCCGGCGTGTTCACGAACCCGGGTGCGCCACCGGCATCCGCCTCGAGTTCCCGCGCGGAGTACACCGCCGTTTCGAGAAAGGACTGATCGACAGAGCCGCGCGTGATGCCGAGCACCGCCTTGGTCAGCTGCTCCTCGGGCATCGGCGTCTGCACGACCGGGCGCACGGACTCGTGCACCGGTGCCAGCCGGTTCTGCGTGCGGCGGGGGCCGGTGTGCAACGACGGATCGGAGGAACGGTGCAGTGCCTCGGCCAGGCGCTCTCCGGCGCCGTCGCCGGGTGGTTCGTACGCTTCGAGCAGGCGGAGCCACTGACCGATCGCGATGTCGACATCGGCGGGCGCCGCGACCGGCACCCGCAGCAGAACGCTGCCGGTCTCCCGACCGACCACACCGAGCCGCCCCGGCTCGCAGCCGTGCGCCAAGTCGAACACGACGGCGTCGGCCACAGCGCGATCCTGCGCGAGCAGCCAGGTGTACGCGGCGATGCCGAGATCGTGGCCGCCGACTCCGATTCGCACCGCACGCGTCCGCTCAGGACGCAGTGCCCAGTCGAGGCAGCGCATCAGCGCAGCGTCGGCCTCGGCCTCGGAGTCGTAGGCGGCGGGCGTCCAGCCGTGCAGGGCGGCCTCCGTGCGCTCTTGGGCGAGGTGCGGACCCCGCGCGAGTCGCACCGTGAGTGGCGCACCGCCGCGGTCGACGCGGTCCTGCGCCCACGCGGTCAGCTCCTGCAGGGCGGGCAGCGCATCGGGCAGCGAGGTGGGGAGGACGATTCCTGCCGCGAGCCCCGAGAGCCGCGGATCCTCCAGCAGATGGGTGAACACAGCGATCGTGAGGTCGAGATCGCGATGCTCCTGCACGTCGAGCGTGATTGACGACCCGCGGGTCGACGCCGTCAGACACAGCGGCGCGAGCCTCTCGGCGGCCTCCTCGACGAGCTCGTCGAACGCCCAAGGCGAGGCTTGCCCGACCACCGAGCGCACCGTCAGCGAGACTTGGCCAACGTCTTCTCTGCGCAGCAGGCCGTGGATGCCGTCTAAACGCCGTCGTGCCTCCCCCTCACCGAGCACGTTCTCTCCCAGAAGGCTGAGATCCAGGCGGATGCCGTCAAGCTCGAGCCGCTCCAGGGCTGCGCCGAGCTTCGCCGGACGCCCGTCCAGCACGAGCGGGCGGAACACCTCGCGCAGCATCCGCCGGGCGATCGGCACGACCGGGGCTGGGATCATCGGCGCCACGCCCGCGCCCGCGAGCACCGCCCCCCGCACGTACCAGGGCAGCGATGGGGGCACGTCGAGGGCGGAGCGCCGCAATTGCGACGCCGCCACCCCGAGGCTCTCCTGCCGTATCACGCCGTCCGCAATGTCGAGCGCGAACCGGCGGCCGGCCGCATCGCGCAATAGCCCGGTAAGCCGCGCCTGCTGGGGTTCGGGAGTGTGCGCCGCAGCCTCGTCCGCCCATCGCTGCGCGAGCTCCTGTGCCCGCTCAACGAGCCGAGAGGATGCGCGCGATGTGGGCTCTGACATGGATGTCAGCCTATGCGCGAGCGACCTCGATCCCGGGGAGGATCGCAGGCGTCGGCGACCCCGCCTGATCCACTCCGTGCCGCGTGCCTTTCGCACCGGCCGGGGCGGGCGTTGCGCTTT
The DNA here is from genome assembly GCA_047605925.1 of Microbacterium sp. Taxonomy (GTDB): domain Bacteria; phylum Actinomycetota; class Actinomycetes; order Actinomycetales; family Microbacteriaceae; genus Microbacterium. Next base: position 5,925 of record JASGEY010000007.1, on the reverse strand, counting down.
GTGCCTCGCCACCCAAGGCTGTAGCGCTGGAATGGAAACCCGAGCGTCCCCCTCGTTCGGTAGTATCCGACACACCCGGCAACACGCGCGAGACGCTGCGCCTACTGTTCGGCACCGGCGGGGGATCTGATCGGAGGATTCGTTGTGAGTAGCGATTATGGCGTAGATGACGGCGCTCAGCGATTTTCCCCAGAGTTGCTTATCGAAGTTCCCCAGGTCGCGTGGTCATGTTAGCGCAGGTTGGTGCCGGTGGTGACGCGGCGGAGTTCGTCGGCTGCGGTGGTGTGGTGGCGGAGCCGGTAGGAGGCGCCGTCGAGGGTGATCACGACGGAACGGTGCAGGAGCCGGTCGAGCATCGCGGCGGCGACGGTGGTGTCGCCGAGGATCTCGCCCCATGCTCCGACGGGCCGGTTCGTGGTGATCACGATCGAGGTCTTGAGGTAGCGCTGGTTGATGACTTGGAACAGGGCGGACGCGGCTTCGCCGGGTAGTGGGAGGTAGCCGAGTTCGTCGATGATCAGGAGGGTGGGGCCGGCGAAGAACCGCATCATGGTTGACCATTTCCCCTCGATCGCGGCACGGTGGCAGCGGGCGGCGAGGTCGGCGGCGGAGGTGAAGTAGACCCGGTAGCCGGCGGTGACCGCGGCGTGGCCGAGGCCGGTCGCGATGTGGGTTTTCCCGGTGCCGGGCGGGCCGATGAGCAGCACGTTGGTCGCGGTATCGATGAACCGGCAGGTGGCCAGCTCGGTCAGCAGGTTCCGGTCTATGCCGCTTGCGGCGTCGAGGTCGAAGTCGTCGAGGGTCGCGCCGGTGGGCAGGCTCGCGAACCGGAACCGGCCGGTCAGGCGGCGTGCTTCGGTTGCGGTGACCTCGACGCGCAGCAAGTGCTCGAGCGCGGTGGTGAGGGTCCAGCCCTCTGCTTGGGCCTGGTCGAGCACGCGGGGGAGCGCGTCGGCGGCGTCGGTGAGCTTGAGATCGGTGAGGTGCTCGCGCAGCTGCTGGTAGATGCTCGCGGCGGGCGTCGCCGCGGACGCTGTGGCCGTGGTTGTGGTTGTGGTGGTCATTGGAGGGTGTTCCAGTTCTTCGCGGCCTGCTCGTAGGCGGCCAGGTTGATCACGGTCGAGGAGGGCGCCGTGGCTCCGGTGAGCACGGCGGCGGCGCGGAGTGCGGCGGTCCCGGGTGGGATGCGTTCCTTGCGGCGGTGTGGGCGTCCCGGCGGCGCCGAGGCGAGGGCGATGGCCTCGAGTGCGGTGACGTGGCCGGTGTCCCGGATCGTGACGCCCAGGCCGGGTTCGGCGACCTTGTGCCGCGCGACGACGGTGCCGGAGGCAGTGGCGATATCGATGGTGTCGGCGCCGAGCCGCTGCTGGACCGTCACTTTCGCGGCGGCCAGCTCGGGTGGGACGGAATAGCGGTTGCCCCGCCAGTCGATCAGGGCTTGCCTTGTCGCGGTGCGTTCCTCGGCGACGACCACCGGGAAGACGATCGGCGGCAACGGGCGCAGCCGCTCCCCGGCGAACATCGCCGCCGCCGTCGTCGCTCCGTCCTCGCTCTCGCGTTTGCGGGCATCCTGCCCGCGGGCGAACGCCTCGACAGAGGCTTGTGCCTGCTCGAGGGTGAGCTCGTCGGGCAGGGTGCGCCACCAGCGTTGCGCGGCGGTGTGGTTGTTCTTCTCGACCACCCCCTTCCGGTTCCCCGACCGGGGCCGGCAGACCACCGGCTGGACGCCGTGATGCTTCGCGAAACCAGCGAACATCGGCGTGAGATCCCCGGTCTTGTGGTCCAGGACGGTGCGCATCCGGTCGAACCGCCAGACCCGCGTCAGCCCGCCGAGCAGGGCGAGCAGAGTGGTCATCGCGGCCAGCAGATGCGGGACGTCCATCGAGGGCGAGAGCACGGCCCGCCAGACGCCCGAATGCTCCAGCGAACCGACGAGCAGGTAGGCCCGCTTCGTGGGGAACCCCCAGTGGCCGGGCGGGTCGGGCAGCTCGAGCCAGTCGAACTGGGTCTCCTCGCCGGGCGGGTGCTCGATGATCGCGTTGGGCCGCTTCGTGACGTGCGCGCACGCCGTGCACGCTGGTCGCAGCCCGCGGTCCCGGATCTGCCGCGTCAGCGTCGGATACGACCCCGAGTAGCCCAGCGGCGCGAGCTCGTCCAACAGCGTCGCCGCCCACAGATGCGGGTCCTCCTTGAGGCGGGCGGTAACGTACTCGACGAACGGGACGAACGGGTCCGGGGCTGCGCGCTCACGCTGGCCGGGGGCGCGTTCCCCACTCAGGTATGCGCGGATCGTCTTGCGGTCATGGTTGGTGCGGCGGGCGATCTCGCTGATCGTCATCCCCTGCCGCTTCAGAGCGTGGATGTCCACGCTGCTCCTCTCTGAAAGCATGAGGAACGGGCCTCCCTCGAAGGCTGGTGTGTGGTCGAAGCCCTCCAGCATCGAGGGAGGACCGCCTCATGCGGCGGAGCGACCCAGGGTGGGGAATTTCGATAAGCAGAACTGGGGAATTTCAGTGAGCGCCGTCATAGACACGGACCAGCTGCGGGTGATGGCGTCAAAGACAGTTCAGGTGGCGGACGATTTCGGGGACACCGAGGTGTCGTGCCCGACATCGCTGGGTCATGCAGGGATGACCGAGGCGGTGAGCTTCTTCTCAGAGAAGTGGGGTGTCGGGTTGAAGACGCGGGTGGATGAGCTGGGCGAGTTCGCGGAGAAGCTGGAGACCACAGCGCGGATCTTCGACGAGGGCCACGATGCGGGCAAGCGGGAGCTGGACTCGTTGATCTGGGACTCGTGATGGAGTTGGGGCAGACGCAGGACGCGGTCGATCTGATTCCTGGTTCGGTGTCTGAGGCTCGGGATGGTGCGGTGGTGTGACGGGAGATCGCGGATCGGGCGGGTGATACCCGTGCCGGGTTCGCGAAGCTCGATGACGACGGGTCCTGGTCGGGTGCAGCCTACGACAAGTATGTGGAGCGTTTCGATCAGCAGCTGTCGTACTGGCAGTCCACGGACGACACGTTCACGACCGCGGCGGGCGCGTTGGATGATTACCCGAATGCGTTGGAGTGGGCGCAGGGGGAAGCGGCGCTCGCGATCGAGCTGTGGAACGCGGCCGAAACGGAATCCGCTGCCGCACTGGTGGAACATCAGGAGTATGTGAGCCTTCTGCGGCGGGGCACGGGTGTTCGCCACGCTGCGGTGGATGTGCCGTTCATCGACCCTGCAGGGCCGGTGTATCAAGAAGCGAGGGACGTACTCGCCAACGCCCGCTACCAGTTGGATGTCCTCGCCACCGGGTACGCGAACATCATCGGGAATGCGGGGGAAGCGGCGCCGCTGCCGCTGACAGTCGAGCAGGCGCACCAAGCACTGCAGGATGCTGCTGTGCGTACCGTGATCGAGGTGGGAGTCGTTGACCCGTTCCACAGCACCCTGAACTTCCTCGGCGGGATCGCGCAAACCCTGTGGGAACACCCCGACCTCGTCCTCGAGATGCTCGCCGGGATCCTCGGCATCGCGGCCGGTGGAGCCGTCATTCTCGGCGGTGGTGGACTCGAAGTCGTCACCATCGGCGGCGCCACCCCGATCGCCGTGCCCGCCATCGCTACCGGTGCCGCTGTCGCCACCGGCGGGGCCTTACTCCTCGGCGACGGCCTGAACCGGTGGTTCACCGAAGCCGAAACAAGAGACCCCCGATCCGGAGTGAACCGCGGCGACACCCGCGATTTCGAAGGCAAATGGACCCAACGAGACCCCGACGCACCCACCCCCGACTACGCACGAAAAGAACAACAAGGACTCGACCAAGTAGCGGACACAGTCGGGAAGGACGTCATCCGGGACAAGGTACGTGTCGACTACCCGGGGTCACCCCAGGGCGGCAGATACTACGACGGCCTGTATCGCAACCCCGACGGCACCTACACCGGCGTCGAAGTGAAATCCGGGAGCGCCTACGATGACTACTGGCGCCCCGGGAACTCACAGCAGCAATTCGATTCGCGCGTAAGTGCTGACAACCCGGCTGCTGGATATCTCAACGGTGAAGAGATCAAGATCGTCAAAGTGAGGGTGGAAAGAGTTCCATGATTGAAGGCTTGACACATGGCCAGACGATTGGCGGCAGTACGTCAGGTCACGTTGACCCACCGCTCGGGAAGAGTGTTGGCGACTACATGAGACGCATCCTCGGGCTGATGGATGGCGATAAACGCATGACGTACTCAATTTGGAGGATCCCGGAAGGCGAGCGCAACCCGATGCGAAGGGGCTCGACGTTTATTCAGGCGGCGGGGAGTGCTGAGAAGTTGGCGATCGAGGCGCGGGTGATGACCTCGGACGGTACCGCGCAGTTGTATGCGGTGGGGCGTCCGGAACCCCATAACGGGGAGACGACGACCGTCCCGATCAGTGATGACCGTGTCGTGCGGGTGTTCACGAACGAGATCTTCACCGCGGATGAGGCCGCGGTGATCTTCATGACGTTCTACCTCACCGACACGGTCTCCCGCCCCTACCAGTTACGAGAAATCGACCTCAGCATCCCCCAATCAGAACCCCGGTAAGAACCCATGCAGGCCCGGATCCGGCAGGTCGACGTCACAATCGCCCGATCACCTCCTGGCCTCGTCAGCTCCAGAGGCTCGGTGCACTCATCCTCACGGGCGGAAGAGCAGATGCAGCGGCCCACTCGTGCACCCAATCGTCGATCTCGGGGACGCCGTCGGGTCGACCAACGGCGGCGAACAGTTCTTCGTTGCTCACCGTGCCTCCCGTGCGGCGCAGCATCCGTGCTCTGATGATCGCACGCGCGTAGATCTCACCGTCAACGACCGCGCGATGCTCCATGAAAAGGGACTTATCGTCGTGACCGATGAAGCGGGACTGCACATCGAAGCGTTGCCAGAGCTGCAACGATTTGCGGAACGTGATGGTCTCGCTGGAGACGACCGCATACCAGCCCCGCTCCTTCATTGCATCGAAGAGGCCGGTGCGGATGAGCTGGTCCCAGCGACCGAGATCGAACAGCGACAGGTAACGACCATTGTTCATGTGCCGCAGGATGTCGAGATCGGTGGGGAGCGTGGTGACCCTGATTGTGCCAACAGCCGTCGGCTCCAAGGGTTTACCCTGCCGCAACCGGCGGCGGGCGCCGAAGATGACGAGAAGAGTGCGCCAGATCACATTCACGAGCACTGATCGTAGCCATGAACGCAAGAACTGCGAATTTCGTTGTGCGAAACCTCCATCGTCACGCAGCGCGCTCCGCTCAGCATCCGCTCGATTTCCTCTTCGCGCGAGCCGCGCGTAGAGTCGCGGCATGAGCGCCGAAGCCCTGCCCCAGATCACCGTCCGCCCGGTTCGCGATGTGGATGCGGAAGCCCTAGGTCGCGTGCATGCACAGTGCTGGCACGAGACCTACGATCACCTGATCAGCAAGGCGGCGCTGGAGAAGATTTCGCCCCGCCGCATGGCCGAGCTGTGGATCCATTGGGCCGCCCAGGGCCCCGAGTTCAAGATGAGCGCCGCGCTCGTCGACGGCGAGATCGTCGGTTTCGTCGGTTCAGGGCCGGCGCGCGACAAAGATGCCCCTGCGCTGCGCGAGCTGTATTTCATCTACCTGCTCGATGCGTACCACGGCACCGGAATCGGGCAGATGCTGTTCGATGCGGCGGTCGAGAAGGATGAGCCGCTGTACCTGTGGGTCGCCGTGGACAACCCGCGCGCTCACCGCTTCTACGTACGCAACGGTTTCGCACTCGACGGAGCCAGCCACACCGAGCCCTTCCTCGGCGAAACGCTGACCGAGGTGCGCTTCACCCGCTGAGCCAGCTCGCGCCTCAGCGCCCTCCCCCGCCCCCGCCGAGACCTGCATTTCGCGCCGAGACCCGCAGTAGCTACTGCAGGTCTCGGCGCGAAAT
>JASGEY010000006.1:0-5403 GCA_047605925.1 Microbacterium sp. | reverse complement strand
GATTTGTGCCGCTTGCCGCGCCGGGAAGCGGCACAAATCGCGACGGGAGCCTCTTTGCCACGCTGGTTGTGAGTCAGTTCATGATCAGTTGGGAGAGGGAGAGCGATCGCGCGGATGCCGGAAGCGACACAGTTCGCGACCGGAATCGGGTGTAGGCGATCCGGGGACTCGCGTAAAATCGGGGCAATGACCGCAGGCATTGACCCGGACGACCTCGCGACGACCTTGCGGGTGCTCGAGGGGATGGACGCCCTCGACGAGGACCACCCCGATTTCATCGCCGTGCGCCGCGCGACCGCGCGAATGTTCAAGGCGGTCAAGCGAGCCCGCCGCAAGGAGATCCGCGACGCCATTGCTGAGGCGGACAAGGCCGTCGTCGCGCGAACGGCGACCGGAGCATCCGATCGCATCGACGACGAGACCCGAGGCATTGATCTTTCGACGAGCGTTGTCGACGCTCCGATCGCTGGCGAGCTGATCAAGCCACGCAACTGCTACATCTGCAAGCAGCCGTACACGATCGTCGACGCGTTCTACCATCAGCTCTGTCCCGACTGCTCGCGCTTCAGCCACGGCAAGCGCAACGCCCGCACGGATCTCACCGGCAAGCGCGCGCTGCTCACCGGCGGACGCGCGAAGATCGGCATGCACATCGCCCTTCGCCTGCTTCGCGACGGCGCGCACACCACGATCACGACGCGCTTCCCGAGGGATGCCGTTCGACGCTTCTCGGCACTGCCCGATTCGGCCGACTGGCTGCACCGGCTGCGCGTGGTCGGCATCGATCTGCGCGACCCTGCGCAGGTGATCGGCCTCGCCGATTCGGTCGCCGCTCAAGGCCCCCTTGACATCCTCATCAACAACGCCGCGCAGACCGTGCGGCGCTCGCCGGGGGCGTATTCGTTATTGGCGGATGCTGAGCTGCAGCCGCTTCCCGACGGACCCCTGCCTGAGATGGAGACCTTCGGGCACACGAACGACCCGCATCCGCAGGCGCTGCAGGCCTCCGTCGACGCGCATCCGCTGCTGTCGGTTGCGGCGTTGGGTGGCACCGTCGCCGAGCAGGGCGGACAGGCGCTGACCGCCGAAGACCTGGCACGGCTCGCGATGGCACCGGGTTCGTCGTCGCTGGAGAGGCACGCCGACGGCACCGCCATCGACGCAGGTGGACTCGTGCCAGACGTGAACCGTGTGAACAGCTGGGTGCAGTCGGTCGATCAGGTCGATCCGCTGGAGATGCTCGAAGTTCAGTTGTGCAACACGACCGCTCCCTTCCTGTTGATCAGCCGCTTGCGCCCGGCAATGGCAGCGTCGTCGGCTCGCCGCAAGTATGTGGTCAACGTGTCGGCGATGGAGGGGCAGTTCTCGCGCCGATACAAGGGGCCGGGGCATCCGCACACGAACATGGCGAAGGCCGCGCTGAACATGCTCACCCGCACCAGCGCCGGAGAGATGCTCGAGACCGACGGCATCCTGATGACCGCCGTCGACACCGGTTGGATCACCGATGAGCGTCCGCACTTCACGAAGGTGCGCCTCGCCGAGGAGGGTTTCCACGCCCCGCTCGACCTCGTCGACGGCGCCGCCCGCGTGTACGACCCGATCGTGCGGGGCGAGGCCGGCGAGGACATCCACGGGGTGTTCCTGAAGGACTACGAGCCCAGCCCGTGGTGATCCGAACAGTCGCGGTCCGGAACTGACACTCCTGGTTCAGACCCGACACTCCTCGTCCAGACCTGACACTCCTCGTCCAGACCCGACACTCCTCGTCCAGACCCGACACTCCTCGTCCAGACCCGACACTCCTGGTCCAGACCCGACACTCCTCGTCCCGACCTGACGCTCCTGCTCCGGGGCCTGTCGCTTCCGGTCGAGACCCGCCTGGGGACGGATGCACGACTCGGGAACGGATGCACGACGGAACCAGCTGATCGGTCGTGCATCCGTTCCCGGGTCGTGCAGTTGTATCGCCCGCGTCGTGCAGCGGCCGTTCACGCTCGTGGGCGTCAACCCCGCCCTCGACGCCTTCGCCGACACCGCCCTCGAGCTCAAGGAGGCGGCGGAGCACTCTGCGCGCACCTACGGACGCGAGCTCGCGGAGCATCGAGGGGCGGACGTGGCCTGAGTCCCGGCCCCGGACTCGTCGGGATCCGTTGATGCTCGTCGGGTTCAGTTGATGATCTCTGCGTGCTCGTCGGCGCGGATGGCGGCGATCCGGTCGCGCCAGTCCTGCAGCGCCTCCGGCGCGAGGCGGGTCCAGTCGAGGACCTCCTCGACGATCCGGATCGGCGCCGCGCTCCGGTACGAGCGGGTCGGGTTGCCGGGGAACTTCTTGTCGGTCACGTTCGGGTCGTTCTCGAACGGTCCCGTCGGCTCGACCAGGTAGACCCGGGGCTCGCCGTCGCCGCCGGCGAGCTCCGCGGCCAGCCCTGCGCCGTCGCGCAGGGCGGTGAAGTAGATGTGGTTCATCACGATCTCGGGCCGATAGTTCGACCGGAAGCCCGCGGTCAGCAGGTCTCCCGGTGCGAGATCGGCCTTCGTGCCGTGGAAGAAGGGGCCGTCGTCCAGTGCGTCGCTCACCGCGACAGCCTATGCCGTCGCCGCGGACGAGTACAGAGAGCGCAGCGGATGCGGCAGCCACACCGTCACGTTGAGACCGCCGCCGGGACGGGCGGTGAGGACGATCGACCCGTCGTGCGCCTCCGCGATGCGCTGGGCGATCGCCAGGCCGAGTCCCACTCCGGCGTGATCGGCGTCGCGGGCGCGCTCCGAACCGCGCTGGAAGGGCTCGGCGAGCGACGCCGTCAGCGCCGGGGAGAGCACCGGTCCGGTGTTCTCGACCACCAGAGCGAGCGCCTGATTCTGCGAGTGCGTGCGCACCGTCACCGCGCCGCCCTCCGGCAGATTGTGGACGATGGCGTTGTGCACGAGGTTGGTGATCAGCTGCTGCAGCAGTGCGCCATTACCGAGGGCGCGCGCCGCGTCGCCGCCGACCTCCACGATCACCTGCCGCTTGTCGGCGAGGGGGAGCAGCGACTCGACGGCCTCCTCCGCGAGCAGCGACAGATCGACGTCCTCGCGGGTGAACGCCCTGCGGTCGGCCCGGCTGAGCAGCAGCAGGGCCTCGGTGAGCTCGATCGCCCGCGCGTTGACCTCCTGCAGCCGGTCGATCAGCGCGTCGACGTCGCGGTCCGGGTCGGCGCGGGCGACCTCGAGCAGGGTCTGCGAGATCGCGAGCGGCGTGCGCAGCTCATGTGAGGCGTTCGCGGCGAACCGCTGCTGCTCGGCCATATTCTGCTCGAGCTGATCGAGCATCGAGTCGAACACATCGGCCAGATCGCGGAACTCGTCTCGCGGCCCCTCCAGAGCGACCCGGTGCGACAGCGAGCCGTGGGCGGCGAGCTGCGCGGCGTAGCCGATGCGGTTGAGGGGCGCCAGCATCCGTCCGGCCAGCCACCAGCCACCGGCCCAGCCGACGACGATCAGCACGATCATGACCATGATCGCGACGGGCATGAACGCCCGCAGCAGATCGGAGCGGTTGGGGACGAAGATGTCCGCGACGATGGGCACGTCGGGCACGTATCGCAGCAGGAATAGCCCCACCGCGGCGAGGAGCAAGACCCCTGAGAACACCACGATCCCCGCATAGCTCAGCGTGAGCTTCATACGCGCCGTCATGCCGTGGGGCCTAGGCATCGGCATCCGTCCCGATGCGGTAGCCGACGCCGGGAACGGTGCGGATCAGCCAGGGCTCGCCCAGCCGCTTGCGCAACGAGGACACGGTGATGCGCACGGCGTTCGTGAACGGATCGGCGTTCTCGTCCCAGGCGCGCTCCAGCAGCTCCTCGGCGCTGACGACCCCGCCGTTCGCGCTGACGAGCACCTCTAGCACGGCGAACTGCTTGCGGGTCAGGGCCACGTAGCGGTCGTCGCGGAAGACCTCGCGACGGAACGGGTCGAGCTTCAGCCCGGCGACCTCGAGCACGGGTGGTCTGGTGTGCTGTCGTCTCCGGTCGAGGGCGCGCAGGCGCAGCACGAGCTCGCGCAGCTCGAAGGGCTTGGTGAGGTAGTCGTCGGCGCCGATCTCGAAGCCGGTGGCCTTGTCGTCCAGGCGGTCGGCGGCGGTGAGCATGATGATCGGGATGCCGCTGCCCGATGCGACGATCCACCGGGCGACGTCGTCGCCGGAGGGGCCGGGGATGTCACGGTCGAGCACGGCGATGTCGTAGGCGTTGACGCTCAGCAGCTCGAGCGCCGTGTCGCCGTCGCCGGCGATGTCGGACGCGATCGCCTCCAGGCGCAGACCGTTGCGGACCGCGTTGGCGAGGTAGGGCTCGTCCTCGACGATCAGCACTCTCATGGGTTCCGAGCATACGCACCCGCGCATATCGCGAGCATATGCAAGAGCGCATACGCCCTCGCAACAGGCCCCCTTCTTCACTGGAGACATGAACGACAGCCGCTCCCATAGACCGCGACGCCTCGCCTCCTCGGTCGCCTCGCCCTTCAGCGATGAGCAGGACGACGTGCGGCTGCACGTGACCAGCGGGTGGCGCTCGGCCGCCTACCAGGAGGAGCTGCGGGCGGATGCCGTCGAGCAGTACGGCACCGCGGAGGCGGCGGCGCGCTGGGTCGCGACTCCGGAGAACTCGGAGCACGTGTCCGGCGACGCCATCGATCTCGGACCGGTGGCGGGACAGGACTGGCTCTCGCGCCATGGTGCCGAGTACGGCCTGTGCCAGATCTACGGCAACGAGCCCTGGCACTTCGAGCTCCGGCCCTCGGCGCCGGTGAATGGCTGCCCCTACATGTACGAAGACCCCACGGCCGACCCCAGGGTTCAGCGATGATTCTGCTGCTCGCCCCGCCTCTGTCCCGCCTGAATGCGCCGACCCTGACGACCCTCTCCTCCGCGATCGCCGCGAACGTCGCGCGCGTGCGCGCGGCGACCGAGGCGCGCATCATGGCCGTGGTCAAGGCCGACGGCTACGGTCACGGCGCCGTCGCCGTGGCGAGGGCCGCGATCGGCGCCGGTGCGCAATGGCTGGGAGTGACGGATGCCGCGGACGCGACCAAGCTGCGTGAGGCGGGGTTCGAGGTGCCGATCCTCGCCTGGCTGAACCCCTCCGGTGTCGATCCTGCTCAGGTGGCCGCGGACCGCGTCGACGTCGCCGTGGGCTCCGTCGATGAGCTGCGGCAGCTGGCAGGCGACGCTGTCGCCACCGTGCGTGTGCACCTGAACCTGGATACCGGCATGTCGCGCGGCGGGTGCCCGATCGAGGACTGGGCCGAGCTGCTGCGGGTGGCGAGGGCCGCTCGGGGCCGTGTCGAGGTCGTCGGGGTCATGGGGCATCTGCCGCGCGCCGACGAGGCCGACCCGCGGGCGAACGCCGCGGCGGT
>JASGEY010000005.1:0-61895 GCA_047605925.1 Microbacterium sp. | reverse complement strand
CCTAGTAGCGTGTCGCTGCTAATGGTTTGGGTATGTTGAGGGTTGGCTTGTCCTGATTGATACTTTGATCGGGAGGAGCCGCTGTCGTGCCCAGGCCGAAGGATCATGTCGTTGCGTTGATGGTGGATGAGCGAGCGAGACTGACGCGGGTGGTCTCGAGTGGGACGCACCCGGCACGGACGATCATGCGCGCGCGGGTGCTGCTGGAACTCGATGAGAACACCGGTGTGGTGCCGTTGCGGCGGGTCGTGGCCGAACGCGTCGGTGTCTCGGAACAGACGGTGTATCTGATCGCGAAGCGATTCGGTGACACCGGCGGCGACGTCGATGAGGTGATCGGCCGCAAGAAGCGGGCCACCCCGCCGGTGCCGGCGAAGGTGACCGGTGATGTCGAAGCTCGGGTGATCGCGCTGGCGTGCACGACACCCCCGGCCGGGTTCGACCGGTGGTCGCTGCGGCTGCTGGAGAAACACGCGCTCCTCACGGATGGGCTTCCGCCGCTGGATCACTCCACGATCGGCCGGACCCTGAAAAAAGGGGGCTTCGTCCTCACTTGAAGAAGTGCTGGACGATCCCGCCGCACGCCAACGGCGAGTTCGTCGCGCGGATGGAGGACGTGCTGGAGGTCTACCACCGACCCTTCGATCCGGCCATCCCAGTGATCTGTATGGATGAGAAGCCGTACCAGCTGCTTGGCCACGCCCGCGACCCGATTCCCGCGTCCCCCGGACACGATCTGAAGGAAGACTCCGAGTATGTCCGGCACGGCACCTGCTCGATCTTCGTCTGGGTCGAGCCCCTCGCCGGACGTCGCCGGGTCGACGCGAGGCAACGGCGCACCCGAGTCGACTGGGCCACAGAGGTCGATCAGCTCCTTACCGTCGACTACCCCGACGCTGAACGCGTCGTGCTGGTCATGGACAACCTCAACACCCACACCCTCGGATCGCTCTACGAAACCTTCGAACCAGCCAAGGCCCGCGCTCTGACCGAACGGCTGGAGATCCACTACACGCCCAAGCACGGCTCCTGGCTGAACATCGCCGAGATCGAACTGTCCGCCCTGACCCGGCAGTGCCTGACCCGCCGCATCGGAGACCTGAATGTGCTCAACAACGAGCTTGCCGCCTGGCAGACCGCGACCAACGCGGACGAGCGGCAAGTCGATTGGCAGTTCACCACAGACGACGCACGGATCAAATTCCGTCACCTATACCCAAACACTTAGCAGCGACACGCTACTAGTCGATTCGAAAGTGGGGTGCAGAGATGAAGCTGAAAAGCAAGGCAGCTGTGGCGCTCGTCGTAAGCGTCGGACTGGTGCTGGGCAGCGCGCTGCCGGCGAGTGCATCAGCCTACGTCAAGAACATTGGTACGACGAGTATCCTGGTAAAGACGATGTCCGGGAATTGGGGCTATCTGACGCCCAATCTTTCCGGAACCATCGACACAGTCCGCATTTTCAAGAACACATGTCTGAAGTACCGCTATGACGGGCGCAGGACGTACTTGAAGTGCGCGTTCGGTGCTGCGTGGGTGGACTTCAAGATGCCGTCGCACGACACAGGCTGGTACATATAGGTCTCGTGAAGCTCAGATCCAAATCCCTGTAGGCTCGACATAGCAGCAGCGAGACGGTGAGGCCTTTACTGTCCCTGGTATCATGGTAGCGCTTGGCGTCACCGCTGCTGCCCGGCGCATCCGATTGGCGAGCACTCGCACGCCACATTCCTGACTCCGAGGAGTTGTCCCCCTGTGCCTCAGACCAGCACTGTGCCCAAGATTCTGATCGTCGGCGGTGGCTATGCAGGCTTCTACACCGCGTGGAAGCTGGAGAAGCACCTTCGCAAAGGCGAAGCCGAAGTCGCCATGGTTGACCCGCTGCCGTACATGACGTACCAGCCGTTCCTCCCTGAGGTCGCCGCAGGGTCGATCGAGGCGCGTCACTCGGTGGTTGCGCACCGCCGACACCTCGCGCGCACGAACGTGATCACCGCGAAGGTGACGGGAATCAACCATGCCGAGAAGGTCGCAACGATCACGCCGCCATTGGGCGAGCCGTACGAGTTCGCGTACGACCAGATCGTCGTGACTGCCGGTGCCGTCTCTCGCACCTTCCCGATCCCCGGCATCGCCGACAACGCGATCGGCCTCAAGACGATCGAAGAGGCCGTCGCGATCCGCGACCGTCTGATGTCGAACTTCGACAAGGCCGCGTCGGTGCCAGCAGGTCCCGAGCGCGATCGCCTGCTGACCGTCGTCGTCGTCGGTGGCGGCTTCGCCGGCATCGAGGTGTTCGCCGAGCTTCGCTCGCTCGCATCGGCTCTGCTGAGCAAGTACCCGCAGCTCAGCTTCGACGACACGCATTTCCACTTGATCGAGGCGATGGGGCGCATCATGCCTGAGGTATCGCTGAAGACCAGCGAGTGGGTGCTGAAGAGCCTTGCCCAGCGAGGCGCGAATGTGCACCTCGACACCCAGCTCACGAGCGCGGTCGACGGCAACGTCGAACTATCGACCGGAGAGACCATCCCGACCGATCTCATCGTCTGGACGGCAGGCGTGATGGCGAACCCGACTGTCGTGCGCGGCGGCGACCTGCCCGTCGAAGAGCGCGGTCGCATCCAGACCCGCGCCGACCTGCGCGTCGGCACCGCCGAGGAGTTCGTCGAGGGCGCATGGGCCGCCGGTGACGTCTCGGCAGTCCCCGACCTTTCCGGCGGCGGCGTCGGCGGCATGTGCGTGCCGAACGCCCAGCATGCCGTTCGTCAGGCCAAGCTCCTCGCCAAGAACCTCGTCGCTGTGCTGCGCGGTGAGGAGCCCAAGGAGTACGTCCACAAGAACCTCGGCGCGGTGGCCGGCCTCGGCCTCTACAACGGCGTGTTCCAGTCCGGCAACATCGCCCTCAAGGGCTTCATCGCCTGGCTCGCGCACCGCGGCTACCACGGCCTCGCGATGCCGACCTGGGAGCGCAAGTGGCGCGTGCTGTGGGGCTGGTGGAACAACCTGTGGCTCGGTCGCGACCTGGTGAACCTTGCGGCGGTACAGAGCCCGAGGTATGTGTTCGAGGAGTTCGCTGCGCGTCCTCGTCAGGCTGTGGCTCCTGCAGCAGCTGCGGCGCCTGCGGCAGCGACGGCGGATGCTCCGGCGAAGGCCGAGAAGAAAACCACGTCGACGGCAACCAAGTAAGCATCATCGTACGGGCGCCCTGCTTCCTCCGGGAAGTGGGGCGTTCGTCGGTTCTGGAGACGATCTTGAGCGTGCCCCCGCTGGGACTCGAACCCAGACTGAAGCGATTTTAAGTCGCCTGCCTCTGCCATTGGGCTACGGGGGCTCGCAGTCAGCCTACAAGCGGATGCCGTGGGCACGGGTCCTCGGACACGGCGCGGGATGCCGTCAGGCCGTAGGGTGGGGGAGTGCTCGATCTCACCGAAGTGCTGAGCCCTGCGCCGATCGCCCCGCAGTGGCAGAACCCCGCAGAGTACTGGCCGCGGCTATCTGCGACCACCGGCCACCTTCCGGCTCCCGTCGCGGTGATCGATCGTGAGGCACTGCGGCACAACGCGATGGATCTGCTGGTGCGCTCAGGCGGGCTGCCCATCCGCGTAGCATCCAAGTCGGTCCGCGTCCGTGCCGTGCTCGATGCGGTGCTTGCGCTACCGGGATATCGAGGAATTCTCGCGTTCACCCTTGCCGAGGCGCTGTGGCTGGCAGAGACGCACGACGACATCGTTCTCGGCTATCCGACCGTCGACCGCGCAGGCTTGCGACGCCTCTTCGCTGATGAGCGCGCGGCGCAGCGCGTCACGCTCATGGTCGACGACCCGGCCCACCTCGACGTCGTCGACAGCGTCGCCGCACCCGGTGACCGCCCGGAGATCCGCGTGGCGATCGACGTCGATGCATCATGGCGGTCACGTCTCCTCGGTCATATCGGCGTCCGCCGCTCTGCGCTGTTCACGCCAGGCGAGGTCGCGTCCTTCGCCCGCACCGTGTCCGGCCGGCTGGGCTTCCGTCTCGTCGGTCTGCAGATGTACGACGCGCAGATCGCCGGGCAAGGCGACGCGGCTGGCCCGGATGCTGCGCTGATCCGTCTCGTGCAGGCGCGCTCGCGCGCAGAACTCATCCAGCGGCGTGCGGCGATCGCCGCCGCTGTTTCCGAGGTCGCGCAGCTTGAGTTCATCAACGGGGGCGGCACCGGCTCTCTGGAGTTCACCGGCAGCGATGAGTCACTCACCGAAGCGAGTGCAGGCAGCGGTCTCCTGGGCGGTCACCTGTTCGATGGCTATCGGTCGTTCCGGCCCGCTCCTGCATCCGCCTTCGCTTTCGACGTGGTCCGCCGAGCCTCCGCCGACATCGTGACCGTGCTCGGCGGAGGCTGGATCGCCTCGGGTCCTGCGCTTTCCTCCCGCCAGCCGCAGCCGGTATGGCCACAGGGACTGCACACCCTGCCGCGGGAAGCCGCTGGCGAAGTGCAAACGCCCCTGCAGGGGGATTCGGCCGGGCTCCTGGGCGTGGGGGATCGAGTCTGGTTCCGCCACGCCAAAAGCGGAGAACCGGCCGAACGCGTCGACCGCTACCATCTGGTTTCGGGCGACGAGGTCATTGACGAGTTGCCGACGTACCGCGGCGAAGGGAAGGCGTTCCTGTGACGAGAATTGGCGGCACCTGGGAGAACTGGGGGCGCTCGGCGTCCGTGAAACCGCTGCGGGTCGAGCGTCCGCGCACTCCGGAAGGCGTTCAGCGCGCGGTGCAGGCGGCAGTATCCCAGGGATTGACGATCAAGGCGGTCGGTGCCGGGCACAGCTTCACCGGAATCGCCGTGGCGCCGGGAGTGCTCCTAGAGCTCGACGACCTGCAGGGACTCGTATCGGCGGATGCTGCAACGGGACGCGTCACGCTGCTGGCCGGGACCCGGCTGTATCGGATCCCCGCGCTACTCGCACCCTACGGACTGGCGATGGAGAACCTCGGTGACATCGATCGCCAGTCGATATCGGGAGCCATCTCCACCGGTACGCACGGCACAGGCGCAACGTTTGGGGGGCTGGCGACGCAGGTGGTCGGCCTGACGCTGATCACCGCGGCGGGGGAGTTCCTGCGGATCGACGATGAACACAACACTGAGTTCCTTCCGGCGGCCGCGCTGGGTCTCGGTGCACTCGGCATCATCGTGGAGGTCACGCTGCAGTGCGTACCCGCGTTCGTCATGCAGGCGATCGACGAGCCCGTGCCGCTCGCCAACGTGCTGGACACTCTCGACACGTGCGTTGCGGCATCCGATCACTTCGAGTTCTACTGGTTTCCGCACACCGACGTCGCACTCACCAAGCGGCAGACCCGCCTGCCCGAGTCGGCCAAACGCGAACCGCTGCCGATCGTCGGCAAGTGGATCGACGAGACGTTGCTCTCCAACGGCGTCTACCGAGTCGTCTGCGCTGCAGGTCAAGCGGCGCCGGCGATCACGCCGCCGTTCAGCCGCCTGGCGGTGAAGCTCACCGGCGACCGACGCTACACCGATCTCTCTCATCGGGTGCTCACGCAAAGCCGCACCGTTCGCTTTCGCGAGATGGAGTATGCCGTGCCGGCCGACAACGTCGTCCCCGCCTTCCGCGCGGTGCAGGCGCTGATCGCCGAGCGCGGCTGGCGCATCGAGTTCCCGATCGAGGTCCGCTTCGCCGACGAGGACTCGCTGTGGCTGTCGACCGCCCACGGCAGAGCGACCGGGTACATCGCCGTACATCGCTACTGGCGGGCCGATCCGACCGAGTACTTCGAGGCCGTCGAGCAGATCATGCTCGAACACGGTGGCCGTCCGCACTGGGGCAAGCTGCACACGCTCGCCTCCGAACAATTGCGCGAAAGGTACCCCCGATTCGACGATTTCATCGCTGTGCGTGACCGACTCGACCCCGATCGCCGGTTTGCGAATCGCTATCTGGGGCGCGTACTCGGACCCTGATTCGGGTCCTGGATCGGTCCTGACTCGGGGAGCGCCCGCACCCAGTTGACGCGCAGACAGCGTCGATAGGATGAGGCGGAAACGAGGAAGGTGGCTCTCTGATGCAATGGCTCATACCGACACTGATCGTTGTCGGTCTGGTTGTGCTCATCGGAATCTACCTCTGGGCGACGTACAACTCGCTCGTGCAGTTGGCTGTTCGCGTTGACGAAGCCTGGGGTGACATTACAGCGCAGTTGACGAGGCGTGCCGACCTCGTCCCGAACCTCATCGAGACGGTCAAGAGTTACGCATCGCACGAAAAGGCGGTGTTCGAGAACGTCACGACGGCGCGAGCCGAGACGCTTGCCGCGGATGGTCCTGGTGCTGCAGGGATCGCCGAGGGGCATCTCCAGCAGGCATTGCGGAGCCTATTCGCGGTAGCTGAGGGTTACCCTCAGCTGCAGGCGGGGCAGAGCTTTTTACAGATTCAGTCGGCATTGGTCGACACTGAGGACAAGATTCAGGCGGCTCGCCGCTTCTACAACGGCGGCGTGCGCGAGCTGAACACTAAAGTCAAGGTTTTCCCGAACACGATGTTCGCGAAGGGTCTGGGATTCACCGAGCGCGAGTTCTTCGAGGTGGCCGACAGTGGCGCCATCTCAGAGCCGCCACGCGTGCAGTTCTGACGCCGACTACCTGCATATTCGCCAGCGAAACGGCCCCGAGCTCTGGTGCTCTGGTGCTCCTTCGACGTCTCATGTCGACCCCTCGCGCACGTGCACGTGCCGGCGCACCGATGTGCCACGGCGGGCTCTGAGCGCCCGGTGCACGGCCTCCGCTGCGGTGCCCCAACCTGACACTGACACATGCTCGAGCTGCTGCCACGAGGCGGCGAGGGCGATCTCTTCGGCGATGCGTTCAGCATCGTCAGCCGGGTGGGCCTGCACCTCCCACCACGCTGACTGCACCTGCAGGGTCGACGAGGCGCGGTCGGCCTTGAGGTCGACCTTGGCGACGATGCGATCGTCAACGACTGCCGGCAGCGAGTAATAGCCGTATCGCCTTTGGTTGGCCGGTACGTAGATCTCGATACGGTAGTCCAGTTCGAAGGCGCGAAGCGCCCGATCACGAAACCAGACGACAGGATCGAACGGGGTCAGAATGGCGGCGGTGTCGATGCGGCGGGGCAGGCGGGCGTCGACATGTCTCCAGGCGGGAAGCGGCCGCCCCTGTCGTTCCCAGCCTTCAACGCGCACGGGCGTCAGCTCGCCGGCATCCGCCAATTCCCCGATCGCCCTGGTGATGGCCGCGCGATCGCGGATCCGGTAGTAGTCGGCGATATCGGATGCGGTAGCGACACCGTGCGAGCGGGAAGCCCTGCGCGCCAGCTCTCTGATGGCATCGGCGACGGGGATACTCATGGAAAGAATGGCACTGGGGAGGACCTGGTCGGCGAGTGCGTAGGTGCGCTCGAAACCCTTGCGGCCACTGATTGCCACCTCGCCCGTGCGCCACAGATGTTCGAGCGCGAGCTTTGCGTCGTCCCAGTCCCACCACGTTCCGCGTTCGCGCGGAGCATCGGCACGGATGTCGGCAGGCCGCAGTGGGCCGCGCGCGCGGAGCTCATCGCGCACCCACTCCAGAGTGCGTTCGTTGCTCGCAGCCCAGGATTGCGGTTTTGCGAGGCGTTCACGAAAGTACTTCCTCCGGAACTCCCAGAGCGGCCAGTCTTCGACCGGCATGAACGTCGCCTCGTGGGCGAGGTACTCGACGTAGCGCGTTGACCGCGCCAGGAACTCCCGATCGAGCAGGGCCGGGTCGTAGGCTCCCAGTCGAGAGAACAGCGGCATGTAATGCGAGCGCGCGAACACGTTCACCGAGTCAATCTGAAGCACTCCGAGGTGGCCCATCGCGGAGTGGAGATGGCGGGGTGAGACGGATGCGGGACGAGGTCTGGTGAAACCCTGCGCAGCCAGGGCGATGCGTCGCGCCTGCGCAGAGCTGAGGGTGTCGGTCACATTCGTCAGCGTAGCCCTGGCCACCGACGTACCCGGACCGCATAAGCGTACGTCGAACGGCATACGCCTGCCGCGTAGGATTGACAGATGAGCGAAGAGCAGCGTCCGCGGCTGAGAGACCTCTTCCGCCCGCATCCGAGCAGCACTGACCGCACAGTCACCACAGGGGCCGACGAAGCCGTTCCGCTTGGCCTGCGCGTCACTGCGGCCTACGCGTGGCGGCTTCTGATCATCGCTGCTGTGGTCGCCGGATTCATCTGGATCGTCATCCAGCTCAAGCTCCTGGTGATCCCACTCATGGTCGGCATCCTGATCACGGCCCTGCTCTGGCCCGGATGCGAATGGATGCTGCGCCGGCAGGTTCCTCGCTGGGCCGCCGTCGCCGTCGCGATCGGCGGCACGATCGGTATCGTGACGGCCCTCATCTGGCTCGTCGTCTGGCAGATCAATCAGCAGCTCGATGAGGTGAAGCAGCGCAGCGCCGCCGCCGTCACCTCGCTGCAGTCCTTCCTCATGGACGACCCGCTGAACCTCACCCAGAAGCAGATCGATGATTATCTCGGGCAGGCTCGTGCATTCTTCGGCGATCAAGCCGACCTGTTTCTTCACGGCGCGCTGAGTGTGGGCACCACCGCCGCGCACGTCGTCACCGGCGCGGTGCTTGCCCTTTTCATCCTCATCTGCCTCCTCGCCGACGGCGGAGGCATCTGGACGTGGACGCTGCGCCTCTTCCCGCGCGTCGCGCGTCCTGCCGCCGACGCAGCGGCCCGCAACGGGTGGACGACCATTGTGAACTACGCGCGAACGCAGCTGTTCGTCGCCGCGATCGACGCCGTCGGCATCGGTCTTGGCGCTGTGCTGCTCGGTGTGCCGCTCGCAATCCCCGTCGCCGTGCTCGTGTTCCTTGGTTCATTCGTGCCGATCGTCGGCGCCGTGGTCACAGGCGCCATGGCCGTGCTGCTCGCCCTCGTCTACAACGGACCCTGGATCGCCCTGGCGATGCTCGGCGTCGTGCTTGCCGTTCAGCAGGTCGAAGGGCACATCCTGCAGCCTCTCATGATGGGCTCAGCGGTGAAAGTTCATCCGCTCGCGGTTGTGCTCGTCGTTGCCGGCGGATCCATGGTTGGCGGCATCCCCGGTGCGCTGTTCGCCGTGCCCCTCGCAGCGTTCATCAACGTCGCAGCCGTCACCGTCAGCACCGGGTCATGGCGCACCGGTGACCAGCCCAACGCCGACCTTATCTGGAGTACAGTTCCGCGGCAGCGGAGAAGGAGCAAACGATGAGCGCAGTCCCCAGCCTGAACGAGTTCGAGCATGCCGCTCACAGCCTGGCTGAGGTGATCACGCACACACCGACGCTACCGTCGCGTGCTCTGTCGGACATTTTGGGCGCACCGGTGCTGTTGAAGATGGAGAACCTTCAGCGCACCGGCTCTTTCAAGATCCGCGGCGCCGCGTACCGCCTTTCACGTCTGAGCGCTGAAGAGCGCGCACGAGGGGTGGTCGCAGCATCCGCAGGCAACCACGCACAAGGCGTTGCTCTGGCCGCCCAAGCCCTTGGGGTCACAGCCACCATCTTCATGCCGCTCGGGGTGCCGGTACCGAAGCTCCTGGCGACCCGTAGCTACGGCGCCGAGGTGGTTCTCGAAGGCGAGACCGTTGCCACATCGCTGCGGCTCGCCGCCGAGTTCGCCGAGCGCACCGGCGCCGTGCTGATCCCGCCTTTCGACCACCGCGACGTCATCATCGGACAGGGCACGCTCGGCCTTGAGCTGCTCGAAGACGCCCCCGACGTCGACACGATCCTGGTGGGCATCGGCGGCGGTGGACTGATCGCCGGTGTCGCGGCTGCGGTGAAGGCGCGTGCCGCCGAACTCGGGCGTACGGTGCGGATCATCGGGGTGCAGGCAGAGAATGCTGCGGCGATGCCACCATCTCTTGAGGCGGGCCGCCCGGTCGACATCGAGACGCGTCCGACAATCGCCGACGGCATCCTCGTCTCCCGTCCTGGAGCGATCCCGTTCGAGATCGTCAAAGACCTCGTGGACGAAGTCGTCACCGTGACTGACGACGACCTCGCCCGTGCCATTCTGATCCTGCTCGAACAGTCGAAGGTCATAGCTGAGCCCGCAGGTGCCGCCGGTGTCGCCGCGATCCTTGCGGGCAAGGTGAAGCCCGAAGGGGTGACGATGGCCGTGCTATCCGGAGGCAACATCGACCCGCTCCTTCTGCAGCGCGTCGTCTCGCACGGTCTGGCCGCCTCCGGGCGCTATTTGACGATCCGCATTCCACTGCCCGATCGACCAGGCCAGCTCGCGCGCGTATCGGAGTTGATCGCCGAGGCAGGCGCCAACGTCATCGAGGCGATGCACACCCGGCACGGTCACGGACTGCAGATCAGCGACGTCATCCTCGAGCTCAGCGTCGAAACGCGCGGACCCGAGCACTCCGAGCAGACGCTCGACACTCTGCGCGGAGCGGGCTTCGAGCCCATCGTCGTACCCGACTGAACCTCGGCTGCAACGCTTGCCGCGGGCGCTACGAGTCAGCCGGTGTACGTCTCCACGTTTACGATCTCGACGTCGATGGAGCGGCCGTTCGGCGCCTCATATGCGGACTTCTCGCCGACTTTGAGCCCGAGAATGGCCTGACCCAGCGGACTCGCCTCGCTGTACACGTCGAGATCGCTGCCAACGGCGATCTCACGACTGCCGAGAAGGAACACTTCCTCTCCACCCGCGACGATCGCGGTCACGACGGTGCCGGGTTCGACGATTCCGCGGCTAGCCGGTGCCTCGCCGACCTTTGCCGTCTTGAGTAGACCTTCGAGCGTGCGGATGCGGGCCTCCTGCTTGCCCTGCTCGTCCTTGGCCGCGTGGTACCCGCCGTTCTCCTTGAGGTCTCCCTCTTCTCTGGCAGCTTCGATGCGCTTGGCGATCTCGTCGCGGCCGACGGTGGACAGGTGCTCCAGCTCGGCAACGAGCCGGTCGTACGCTTCCTGCGTGAGGAAGGGAACCTGAGCGTCACTAGACATGTCGAAGCTCCTTCGTTGTGTATCCGCCGAACTCGTGCGCCGGATATGCCAAGACGCCCCGGCACGGTGCCAGGGCGTCGTCTGTCTACTTTGAGTCTAGGCGACCCAGCAGGTGTTCACCAAACCTGTCGTCGCTTGGGCGACGGTGGGCACCGTGACGGAGAGGGCGTGAGCATCCTCCTCAGTTGCCGCGATCTCGACCACCTTCCAGCCGACGATGCCGAACTTGTCGTCGAGGGCTTCGACGACGCACGCCACGTCTTTGCCCTGCACGCCAGTGAGCTGGAAGCGCACCGTCACGCTGTGCGCATCGACCAGGTCGTAGCCGAGGTCATCGGCATCCACGGACTGCATCTGCCTGGTCGCGGTGGTCCAGGCGAAAGCTCCGACGACAAGAGCGGCGACGACGATCGCGATGATCAACGGCGTGCGTCTCTTGCGGGCGCGTCCGTAGCGTTCGTCAAGCTCTTGGGCGGTCGTCACGAATGGGCTCTTCCGGTCGTTAGGCTGGTTCTTACAGGCTATGCGACCGGGATCTGAAAGGCCGACACATGCGCGCTCTGACCGACACTCCGATGCCGATCCCCACGATGACGGTGGCGCCTGAACTCGTCACGCCCGGATTTATCGGCTTCGCTGCGGTGGTGGTCATCCTCATCGCTGTCATCCTGCTGATTTGGGACATGAACCGGCGTATACGGCGGGTGCGGTACCGCGAAGAGGTCAGAGAAGAACTGGATGCTGAGGCAGCCGCTCTCGCTGCGCATGACGAGGACCCGCCGACCGAGGGCTGAGTGCACCACTCGCCGAGCGTTGAGCGCTCAGGCCCCGAGGGAGGGCGTCAACGGATCGAGTGTGATGAGCAGACATGCGACCCAGTGGCAGAGGAAGGCGAGCACCGTGCAGACGTGGAAGATCTCGTGGAAACCGAAGTGCCCCGGCCACGGATTCGGATTCTTCAACGCATAGACGATCGCTCCGCCCGTATAGAGCAATCCGCCTACGATCACGAGCAGCATCATCGCGAGGTTCGCGTTCATCAGATCGACGAGGTACGTCACGGCCGCCCAGCCGAGCAGCAGGTACAGGGCGACGTAGAGCCAGCGGGGGGCGTTGATCCAGAAGACCCGGAACAGGATGCCGAGGATCGCGCCGCTCCACACCAGGATCAGCAGCATGACCCCCTTCTGCGGGGGGAGCGCCAGCACAGCCAGAGGGGTGTACGTGCCGGCTATCAGCAACAGAATATTGGCGTGGTCGATCCGTTTGAGAACGAGCTTGACCTTGGGGCCCCAGTTGAAGCGATGGTAGAGGGCTGAGTTTCCGAACAAGAGCAGCGAGGTCGACATGAACACCGCGGCCGCAGCCTTGGCGGTGCCTCCACTGGCGACGACGATGAGCAACACGCCGGCGACGATCGCGATTGGGAAGACGCCGGCGTGGATCCATCCGCGCCATGTCGGCTTGATCTCAGCGCTTGCATCCTTCGCAGCCGCATCCATCAGAGGCAGCTGGGGAACATCGGGAAGCGAGGAGTCGGGCGTGCTCACGCGCTCACTCTACGACGCAGCGTATGCCGTCTGACGTACATTTCTTCAGCATCCGCACCGGTACGCGACACCTTGGCGCGGTAGCGTAGGCAAGTGATGTCACGGGAGAGCCAGGGTCGAGGACCGCTGTATCGGCTGTACAGCAGCCGACTACGTCGGCACCTCGATCTCGCGCGCATGCCGGGACACGTCGCCATGATGATCGACGGCAATCGGCGGTGGGCGCGGCAGCTGGGCTACCCGACCCCAGCCGATGGACACCGAGCCGGGGCTGCGAAGATGAGGGAGTTCCTCGGCTGGTGCGACGAGCTCGGCATCCGCGTCGTTTCGCTCTACCTTCTCTCCAGTGACAACTTACGAAAGCGCGATTCAGCTGAGCTCGCAGACCTCATCGAGATCATCGCCGAGCTCGCTGATGGCCTTTCGCGAGAGGGCAACTGGCGGGTCAAGCACGTCGGGCGAAGTGACATCCTGCCTGCGGAGCTCGCGACGGTGTTGGCGGATGCCGAAGAACGCACCCTCGAGCACACCGGACTCCACGTAAATCTCGCCGTCGGCTATGGGGGGCGCAACGAGATCGTCGATGCCGTGCGCAGCATCATTGCCGCGCACGAGGCGTCAGGGGGCACCCTGGAAGATTTAGCCGCGCACCTGACGCCCGAGATGATCGGCGAGCACCTGTACACCGGCGGCCAGCCTGACCCTGATCTTGTCATCCGCACAAGCGGCGAGCAGCGCCTCAGCGATTTCCTCCTTTGGCAGAGTGCCCATAGCGAGTTCTACTTCGTTGAAGCGCTGGGACCCGACCTGCGTCAGGTCGACTTCTTGCGGGCGATCCGAGACTATGCCGATCGCGACCGGCGCTTCGGACGCTGAGCATTGTCGACGGTTGCCCGGCCATTTGGTTCGGCAATAAGACGTTCACAGACGCGTAACGAATCGCGGCGTGTCGAGTCCGCGTTTAACCGTCGGGTGGTCGTACGTTCTAGGCATCGGGCAAGGCGCCCGGTCGGGTCGGCCTCAAGGTTTGCGACTCGTGACCCCTGGTCGGCTCGCTGAAATAACCGGGAATCCCCGGGTCGGGAGTGGTCGTGACCTCACGTACAGCGCAGCAGACCAGAAGCACAGCGCAGCATCAGTCCACCCGCAAGACGTCGCGACAGGCACCATCGGCCGGTCCCGATCAGGATCTGCGCACCTACGTGCTCGACACGTCCGTGCTGCTGAGCGATCCTCAGGCGTTCTTCCGATTCGCTGAGCACTCGGTCGTGGTCCCGGTCGTCGTGATCAGTGAGCTCGAGGGCAAGCGCAACGACCCGGAGATCGGCTATTTCGCACGCCAGGCGCTGCGTCACCTCGACGACCTTCGCGTCGAGCACGGCCGCCTCGACTTTCCTGTCGAGGTCGGCGACGGCGGCACTCTGAGGGTGGAGCTCTCCAACGCCGACACCTCCGTGCTTCCTGTCGGCATCCGCCTGAGTGACAATGACAGCCGGATTCTGTCGGTCGCCATGCACCTCGCCAGCGACGGCCAGGACGTGACCATCGTGTCGAAAGACCTGCCGATGCGTGTGAAGGCTGCCTCCTTGGGTCTGCGTGCAGAAGAGTACCTCGCCGAGCAGGCGGTGGATTCCGGCTGGACCGGGATCACGACGCTGAACCTCTCCGGCGACGAGATCAGCGATCTGTACGAGAGTGAGGTCGGGATCAGCGAGGATGCCCGCGGTCTCCCAGTGAACACCGGTCTCATCATCCACTCCGAGCGTGGTTCGGCGCTGGGCAGGGTCACCCGAGATGGCGAATATCGCCTCGTGCGCGGTGACCGCGAGATCTTCGGTATGCACGGCAGATCCGCCGAGCAGCGGATCGCGATCGACCTGCTGCTCGACCCGGAGATCGGGATCGTTTCGCTGGGCGGCCGCGCGGGGACGGGTAAATCGGCGCTGGCGCTGTGCGCCGGACTTGAGGCGGTGCTCGAGCGGCAGCAGCAGAAGAAGATCATCGTCTTCCGTCCGCTGTTCGCGGTCGGCGGCCAGGACCTCGGCTATCTTCCCGGCGACAGGGACGAGAAGATGGGGCCGTGGGGTCAGGCCGTGTTCGACACCCTCGGTTCTGTGGTCTCCGGAAATGTCATGGAGGAGGTCGTGGAACGTGGACTGCTCGAGGTGCTGCCGCTCACGCACATCCGAGGACGCTCCCTGCACGACGCGTTCGTGATCGTCGACGAGGCGCAGTCGCTTGAGCGCAATGTGCTGTTGACGGTGCTCAGCCGGATGGGGCAGAACTCGCGAGTGGTGCTCACGCATGACGTGGGGCAGCGCGACAACCTCCGCGTTGGCCGTCACGACGGCATCGCCAGCGTCATCGAGACTCTGAAGGGTCACGACCTGTTCGCCCACGTTACGCTGACGCGGTCCGAACGCTCGGCGATCGCGGCACTCGTCACGGAGTTGCTTGAGGGGTCTGAGCTCAGCTGAGGGCGCGCCTTTCCCTGGCACAGTTGCACGACCGGGGAACGGATGCACGGTGGATTCGGGCATCCGGTCGTGCAACTGTTCCCCGGTCGTGCATGTGTCCTGGGTCAGGCGCGGAGCCGCGCGAGCGCGGCGAGGATCGCGGACTGGACGCCGTCCCACTCGTAGACGATCTGCGCGTAGTCGAAGTGCAGAGTCTCGTAGCCGAGGCGGGATGCCGCGGCATCCCGCACCAGGTCTTTGTGGCGCTTCGACGGTCCGTCATGGTTTTCTTTGCCGTCGGCTTCGAGGATGAGGCGGCCGCTGACGACGAAGTCGACGCGGCCGACACCTTCGATCTGGACCTGGCATTCCAATCGGATACCGAGGATGTGCAGGCGCAGCCGCAAGAGCGACTCCAGCCCGCTCTGCGCATCGCCGCGCGCAACATCGACCAGCCACCGGGCGCTCTTCGGCAGGGCCAGGCGAACTCGGGCGCGGGAAGCGCGCGGCAGCAGACCAAGGTTCCAAGCCGATTCGAACGCGGCGAAGAATGCCTCGTCCCCGCCACAGGTGTGCAGGTGCACGAGCGCTGTTTCGACATCGACCGCACCGAAGCGGGTCGGCCCGCGGAAGTTGTGCACCGTGCAGGCGCACCCTGGGTGCGGATGTCTGCGACCGTTCTCGCCAAGCCAGACGTGCAGGGCTTCGTCGTCGAGCACCCACACCCCATGCAGTCGCAACGCGGATCCGCAGGTGAGTGCGCCGCCGTGCGCGGCCGCTGTGCGGATGTCGGGATCCGTTCGCGGTGCGGCGAATACGCCCGCGCGCACGCGCTCTATACGTCGCGTGTCGACCTCTTGGGCAATACGCTTGCGCGAGATCCCGAGACGCTGCAGTTGCGTGCCGCGGGCGACGCCTCCCAGGCGAGTGATGACAGTAGCGGGATCGAGCATGGAACAGACTCTGGCGCATCCGAAACGCCTGCGGGCCCTTTCCACAGGCCATCACGGGGAATCCGCCGTATCTGCGATCTGTGCAGAGAGTGTCAGCCAGTACACTTGCACGCCTCAGGTACGGATGCACGGCCGAATCGGCGAAATGGTCGTGCAGGTGTACCCGAGGCGTGCAAGTGCAACGGGGCGGTGTGACCGCAGTCCGTGTACCCGGGGCTGAGGCGTCAGCCGGCGTGTGTCATCGACAGCAGGTCGAGCTTCTCGTCCAGCTGTTCCAGAGTCAGCTCTCTGCGTTCGACGTAGCCGAGATCGATCACGGCATCCCGCACGGTAATGCCCTTGGCGACGGCGTGCTTGGCGATCTTCGCCGCCGCCTCGTACCCGATGAGCTTGTTCAGCGGCGTGACGATCGAGGGGCTCATGCCGGCAAAGGCGGCAGCTCGGTCGAGGTTCGCCTGCAGTCCGTCGATGGTCTTGTCGGCGAGCACGCGCGACGCGTTCGCGAGCAGGCGGATCGACTCGAGCAGTGCCGTTCCCATCACGGGGATCGCCACATTCAGCTCGAATGCACCGGATGCTCCAGCCCACGCGACTGTCGCATCGTTGCCGATCACACGCGCGCACACCATGAGAACCGCTTCAGGAACGACCGGGTTGACCTTGCCAGGCATGATTGACGAGCCCGGCTGCAGGTCTGGGATGTGCAGCTCGCCGAGCCCGGTGTTGGGGCCAGAACCCATCCAGCGCAGGTCGTTGTTGATCTTCGTCAGTGAGACGGCGATGGTGCGCAGGGCGCCGGATGCTTCGACGAGGCCGTCCCGGTTGGCCTGAGCCTCGAAGTGATCCTTGGCCTCGCTGATGGGCAGCTCCGTCTCTGCGGCGAGCAGTGCGATCACCTTCTGCGGGAAGCCGAGCGGCGTGTTGATGCCTGTGCCGACGGCGGTGCCGCCGAGAGGAACTTCCGCGACCCGGGGGAGCGCCGACTGCACGCGCTCGATGCCAAGGCGGATCTGGCGCGCATACCCGCCGAACTCCTGGCCGAGGGTGACGGGCGTCGCGTCCATGAGGTGGGTGCGACCGGACTTAACGGCGTCCTTCCACAGCTCCGCCTTCGCCTCGAGAGCGACGGCGAGGTGGTCGAGGGCAGGGATGAGCGTATCGATGAGCGCCTGGGTGACGGCGATGTGCACCGAGGTCGGGAACACGTCGTTCGAGGACTGCGAGGCGTTCACGTGATCGTTCGGGTGCACTGTGGCGCCGAGGATCCGGGTGGCGAGGGTTGCGAGCACCTCGTTCATGTTCATGTTCGAGGACGTCCCGGAGCCGGTCTGGTACGTGTCGACCGGGAACTCGTTGTCGTGCGCGCCTGAGGCAACGGCATCCGCTGCTTGGGCGATCGCATCCGCGATAGCGGCTTCGAGGCTGCCGAGCTCTTTGTTCGCGAGCGCTGCCGCCTTCTTGATGCGGGCAAGCGCGGCGATCTGTGCCGACTCGAGACCGGTGCCCGAGATTGGGAAGTTCTCTACGGCACGCTGGGTCTGCGCGCCGTACAGGGCGTTGACGGGAACCCGTACCTCGCCCATGGTGTCGTGCTCGATGCGGTACTCGCTCTCGGTCATGCCAAACCTTCCTTGGTTGTGGTGTCTGTCTTGTAGGTAAGGGGTCAGTCGAGGCCGACGGTGATGACGGGCACTGCAGTGCCCTCGGCCAGGCGGTAGTTGGCGCCGACGATACCCAGGCGGCCCTCGGCGACCGCGTTCGCGATCAGTTCGGAGGACTGCAGGAGATCGCCGACCGTGTTGCGGAGATGTTCGCGGCCCACGAGCTCGGAGTCGATGTCGGAGACTGTGCTGCCGCCGCTCTCGACGAGCACCTTGCGCGCGGCGGGCACGATTGGGGCGATCAGTTTCCAAATGTGCGGGGGAAGAGGAGCGGCGTCGATCGCCGTCCCGTCGATCGCAGCTCGCACCGCACCGCAGGAGTCGTGTGCGAGAACGACGATCAGGGGAACCTCGAGCACGGAGACCGCGTACTCCAGGCTGCCGACGATGGACTCGCCGATCACCTGGCCGGCGTTGCGGACGACGAACAGGTCGCCGAGCCCCAGGTCGAAGATGATCTCTGCCGCGAGTCGGGAGTCTGAGCATCCGAACAGCGTGGCCACAGGGTTCTGCGCATAGGCGAGATCCTTGCGCCGAGCCACGTCTTGATTGGGATGCTGCGGTTCATTGGCAACGAATCTGCGGTTGCCCTCTCGCATCTGCTGCCAAGCTGCAGCGGGAGTGAGAACGCCCGTCATGATGCCTCCGAAAGGGAAGCGATCTGCGTGGTGAGGCTCGAGGCGAGCTGCGCAGTGGACTCAGCGGAGCGCGATCCGTAGAGCAGGACGTAGTCGGCTCCGGCTTGAGTACCGATTGCGTAGGTGATGTTCTGCTTCGCTCCGGTATCGCCGGGCTTGAAGACGTCCCATTCGCGGCCGTCGATCGTCACAGTGTCGGTGGCCGCGATGCCGTTGAGGACCTGCGGCGCCCAGGACGAGTCGGCGTCGAACGCTTGGGCGAACTTTATGAACCCGCGTTCGTTCTCGTCCTTGGGGGCGAGGGTGACGTCCCAGACCACGATCGCCCCGCTGCTGAGCTTTGCTGCATTGACGCGCCAGAAGGTGCCGAGCTCTGGAACGATCACGGCACGGTCCATGGTGGATTCGACGTCGGCGGCGATGCCGACCAGATCGATCCGCGCAGTGGATGCCGGCTCACCGCGGGGCACGGCGAAGACGATGACCGCGACCACCGCGAGTGTTGCGATCAGTGCGGCGATGAGGCTGCGCACGTTCTGGCTTGAGCGGTATGCGCGACTCGATTCGGCTTTGCGCGCGGCGGTCTCCTCTGGTGTCTCCGGGCGTCCGAGCTCGGCGACGATCGGGGCGGACTTGGTCACGATTCGTCCTGTTCGGATGCTGCGGAGCGGGCGGCGTCGAGGCGGCGCTTCGCGCCGAGCAACCACTGCTCGCACCGTTCGGCGAGCGCTTCGCCGCGCTCCCAAAGCGCCAGCGACTGCTCCAGCGTCGGCGCGCCTTGTTCGAGTTCGGCGACGACCCGCACGAGCTCGTCGCGAGCATCTTCGAACGACAGCGTCTCAACCGGGGTGTCGTTCTGCGCGCTCACCCTTCCATCCTACGGCGTGGCGAACGAGGCGTCGGTCGGGGACATGAGCCGATCCCTGGCCCGAGCCGCACTCTGCTGCGCACTTCGGGGGCGCCGACGACGGTCACGACCCCTCCGACACTTCGCCCTCGGAGACCGCCGCGAGCGAACCGCGGTCGACCGTGATCGTCAGCGCAGTGCCGAGGGGCGCGTCTGCGGCATCGCGCAGGATCACGCCTCCCTGGAGGTGGGCGATCGCATACCCCCTGGCGAGTGTCGCGGCAGGCGACAGCGCCCGCAGCGACGCCCGCAGCTCGCCGGTCTTGCGTGTGGCGCTGTCGAGGTGACGGGTCATGGCGTCGCGGCCGCGCGACAGCACCAACCACAGCTCGTGCGCCCGCGAGTCGATGATCGGGTCGGGGGAGCGCAACGCCGGTCGCGAGCGCAGCTGCTCCAACTGGGCGATGTCGTGGCTCACGCGCTGGGTCAGGCGGGTGGTAGCGCGCGAGCGCAGCTGGGCGATCAGCGCGCGTTGCTCCCCGACGTCGGGGACGACTCGCTTGGCGGCGTCGGTCGGCGTCGACGCGCGCAGGTCGGCGACGTCGTCGAGAAGCGGATGATCGTTCTCATGCCCGATGGCGCTGACGATGGGTGTGGATGCCGCAGCCACCGCCCGCACGAGACGCTCGTCGCTGAACCCGAGGAGAGTCTGCGGGTCGCCGCCGCCGCGGGCGATGATGATCACATCCACCTCGGGTTCGGCGTCGAGAACGGCAAGGGCTGCGAGCGTCTCAGGAACGCACCGTTCGCCTTGCACCGCCACGTGCACCGTGTGGAATCGCACCTGTGGCCAGCGCAGCTCAGCGTTGCGGTACACGTCTTTTTCGGCATCCGACTTTTCGCCTGTGATCAGGCCGATCACCTGCGGCAGGAACGGCAGCTTCTGCTTGCGTGTCTGATCGAACAGACCTTCTTGGCGCAATTGCGCACGTAGCCGCTCGAGCTTTTCGAGCTGATCGCCGAGCCCTACGCGCTTCATCGCGGAGACCGCGAAGCTGAAGTCGCCGCTCTTGACGAAGTAGTCGGACTTCACGGCGGCGACCACGTGATCGCCAACGCCGAGTTCGTCGGCGATGCGCGCACGCACGCTCGACCAGATCCTGATCGAGATGTGCGCATCGGAACGGGTGTCTTTGAGGCGGGCGAAGACGTTGCCCGCGCGCACGTTCCACGAGGTGATCTCGCCTTCGACCCAGACCGTGTTCCAGCGGGCGACGAAGTCGTGGATCGTCGCGTTCAGGCGGGCGACCGACGTCGGCGCATCCGACGTGGAGTCGCGAGGCGCCACGGCGTCGGCCGGAGGCGTCCCGCCCGGCGCCCTCTCCGCATCGAAGACCGTCATGTGCTCTCGTCTCTACCCGGATGTGCACAGGCATGCGGCGGTAGAATCACAGAGTGACTTCGACTGCCGTGCATCTTCCTTCGCCGCGAATCCCACGAGCGGGTGCTGCGGCCGGGCGGCTCCAGGATAACCCGGTCGACGGACACAAGCGGGTTCTGCTCGCCGCGCCCCGCGGATACTGCGCCGGAGTCGACCGCGCCGTGGTTGCGGTTGAGAAGGCGCTGGAGCGGTACGGCTCACCCGTATACGTGCGCAAGCAGATCGTGCACAACATTCACGTCGTCACCGAGCTCGAGGCGAAGGGTGCGATCTTCGTCGACGAAGTCGATGAGGTTCCCGAGGGTGCTCATGTCGTCTTCAGCGCGCACGGTGTCTCTCCGGCTGTCGTGAATGCGGCATCCGATCGAGGTCTGCATGCGATCGACGCGACCTGCCCTTTGGTCACGAAGGTGCATCGCGAGGCTGTGCGCTTCGCGCGCGACGATTACGAGATCCTGCTGATCGGCCACGAGGGGCACGAAGAGGTCGAAGGCACAGCGGGCGAGGCGCCGAATCACGTCACGATCGTGAATTCGCCGGCAGAGGCCGACACGGTGCAGGTCAAAGACCCGTCGAAGGTTGTTTGGCTGTCGCAGACCACGCTGTCGGTGGATGAGACCATGGAGACGGTCAACCGCCTGCGAACCCGGTTCCCTGATTTGCACAATCCTCCTTCTGACGACATCTGTTACGCCACGCAGAACCGCCAGGTCGCGATCAAGAAGGTCGCCGCTCAGGCGGACCTTGTCATCGTGGTCGGCTCGTCGAACTCGTCGAACAGCGTGCGTCTGGTCGAGGTTGCGCTGGAGTACGGCGCGAAGGCGGCCTACCGGGTCGATTACGCCGAAGAGCTCAAGCAAGAGTGGCTCGACGGGGTGGCGACGGTCGGGGTCACCAGCGGAGCATCCGTGCCTGAGGTGCTGGTCCGTGAGGTGCTCGACGCGCTCGACGGAGCGGGCTACCACGATGTCGAAGAGGTGCGAACGGCCGAAGAAGACCTCATGTTCTCGCTGCCGAAGGAGCTGCGCCAGGATGCTGCCGGGCACCGTGACGCTCGGGCTCTGGGTGGCCGCGTGAGCTGAGCATTCGGCGCATAGCCGAGCCGGTTAGCATGGCGTGATGACTGAGTACACGCCCCGCTACGGTGAACTCGCAACACCCGAGCAACAGCGCATTGCTGCGGGACTGCCGCCGGTGAGCGAGATGCTTGCGCCCGAACCGGAGGAACAGATCGCGGATGCCGTTGCGGTGCCCGCGCCACGGCGCTCTGCGGATCGCATCGCGACGATTGCGCTGCTGGCTTACGGTCTGTTCGACGTCGTGACCACGGGGATCTCGTACCTCGACCTGCCCGCGGTCCTGACCGAGACCATGAAGATTCTCGGGATCGACGGAGAGTTCACTCAGTACGCACAGGGCAGGTTGTGGGGCATGATCGCCGCGATCGTGCTGGCCGTCGGGTGGGTCGTCACGGCCGTGCTGTCTGTGCGGCGGCTGCGCCGCGGCCGGATCGCCTGGTGGTTTCCTGTCGTCGGCGCGGTGGGCACCGTGGGTCTCGCCTTGATCTGCGTGGTGGTTCCAGTGCTGAGCGACCCTGCTTTCATCGAATACTTCGCCAATGCGGGGTCGTGAGCCTGCTGAAAGCGGTCCGCGAATCGTGAGACCGCTTATTTTCCTTCAGGTGGCGCTGTAGCGCCGGTGTTGTCGATGACTGCGCAGTGCTGACCGGAGGTGAGGAATTCTCCGTTCGCGGCATCGACGATGTAGTAGTAGGTACATTCGTCGTCACCTCCGGTCTGTGTGCCGAATCCGTACCCGCCCTGAGCCACGCTCTTGATCGGTGCGTCCAACCTCACGGTGAAAAGCCACACGGGCGTGTCGACGAACGTCAGCGTCACCGACCCGTCGTCGTCGATCTCGCCATAGGCGGAATTGGTGTAGGAGTACAGAGCCGCCTCAGGATGACCCGTCGCCTCGGGTTCTGCCAGGACGTTCGCCAAGCCATCGGCGATCGCCGCGGCCGCGTCGTCTTGATCGACGAGGCCAGCTGAGTCGACCAGGGGGGTGAAGGATGCATTGGCGTCGGCCCATTCCATGGCTTCGCCACGTACCGCGCTGATGTCCACAGCACCACTGGCCGTCGGCTGAGTGGCTGAGTGCGGTTCTGTCTGTGCGGCGCTGGCGATTCCCGCTCCCGACGCGATAGAGGCCAGGAAGACAGTTGCGCCGATGGCGCTCTTGCTTAGTTTCACTGACTTCTCATTATGCTTTTGCCGTAAATCTCTGGGTGCAATGATCCATGGCCGATCCTTCCAAGATTTTCCTGATTAATGAAAGTTACGGCAGTACAGCTCGATGCGTCAATGGGTGTTCCCTTGGGAGAGCGGATTCCCCGGTCGATTCGGCCGGGGAATCCGCTCGTCACACGCTGATCAGCTCTTCGACTGTCCGTAAGAGCCGAGCTGGCGGGTCGACTCGACGACGCGGGCGGCCATCGCGGTCTCTGCGATTTTGCCCCAGGCGCGCGGGTCGTACAGTTTTTTGTTGCCGACCTCGCCATCGACCTTGAGGACGCCGTCGTAGTTCTTGAGCATGTAGTCGGCGATCGCGCGCGTGTAGGCGTACTGGGTGTCGGTGTCGATGTTCATCTTGATGACGCCGTTGGCGACCGCGAGCGCGATCTCTTCGTCGGTCGAGCCGGAGCCGCCGTGGAAGACGAGGTCAAGCGGCTTCGGGCCGGTGCCGTACTTCGTGGCGACCTCGGCCTGGATCTCGCCGAGCAGCTCGGGGCGCAGCTTCACGCCGCCCGGCTTGTAGACGCCGTGCACATTGCCGAAGGTGAGGGCGGCGATGTAGCGGCCCTGCTCGCCGAGACCGAGTGCCTGAACGGCCTGGTCGACGTCGGAGAAGGTCGTGTAGAGCGCCTCGTTCGAGCCCTCGTGCTGCACGCCGTCTTCTTCGCCGCCGACGACGCCGATCTCGACCTCGAGGATGGCGTTGATGTTCTTCACGCGAGGGAGCAGATCTTTTGCGATCTCGATGTTCTCCGCGAGTGGAACGGCCGAGCCGTCCCACATATGCGATTGGAAGATAGGGTTGCGACCAGCCTTCACTTCTTCTTCTGAGGCGGCGATCAGCGGCTCGACGAATCCGGCCAGTGCGTCTTTCGGGCAGTGGTCGGTGTGCAAGGCGACCGTGACCGGGTAGTTCTTGGCGACCTCGGTTGCGTAGCGGGCAAAGGCGAGGGCGCCGGTCGCACGCGCCTTGACCGTGTGGCCGGCGAAGTAGTCGGCGCCGCCTGTGGTCACCTGGATGATGCCGTCGGATCCGGCCTCGGTCAGACCCTGGAGAACGGCGTTGATGGTCTGCGAGCTGGACACGTTGAATGCGGGGTACGCGAAGCCACCGGCCTTCGCGCGGTCGAGCATTTCGGCGTACTGATCCGGGGTGGCGACGGGCATGAGAACTCCTGCGATAGGTGAATCCGGGACAGCTGTCACTCTATCGGGGCGCGGGGACGGATGCCGTGGGCGTGACGATCCAAGGAGAGTGCGGCATGCCGTAGTGTTAAGAATCACCAATCCTTCATTCGAGAATCCGGAAAATCTGCGTAGGGACGACAATGACCTCGGTACTGTTGCCGCATGGTGAGTCTGACTGCTGATCTGAGCCCCCTCCGTCCCGACCGAAACCTCGCAATGGAGCTCGTGCGAGCGACCGAAGCCGCTGCGATCCGCGCGGTGCCGTTCATCGGGCGCGGCGCCAAAGAGGCGGCGGATGGTGCGGCGGTGGATGCCATGCGCGCCTTCCTCGGCACGGTCAACTTTCAGGGTCGCGTCGTGATCGGCGAGGGGGAGAAGGACAACGCTCCCATGCTGTTCAACGGCGAGGATGTCGGCACCGGCGCTGGGCCCCTCTGCGACATCGCGGTCGACCCGATCGACGGCACCTCTCTCACTGCGGCCGGTCGTCAGAACGCGCTGTCTGTCATCGCCGTGTCCGATCGGGGCACGATGCTCGACGCATCAAGCGTCTTCTACATGGACAAGCTTGTCACGGGCCCCGCTGGGGTGGGAGTGGTCGACATCCGTCTGCCCGTCGGGGAAAACATTCGCCGACTCGCTGCGGCGCTCGGTAAGCCGGTCGATGAGATTGTCGTTTCGGTCCTTAATCGTCCTCGGCACGAGCAGCTCATCGAGGAGATCCGGGATGCCGGGGCAGGAACGCGACTGATGAGCGACGGCGATGTGGCCGGTGGCATCAATGCAGCCCGTCATGGTGCCCGAACTGATATGTGCGTCGGTGTCGGAGGAAGCCCCGAGGGTATCGTCACCGCCTGCGCGATCAAGGCTCTTGGCGGTCACATCCAGGGCCGGTTGTGGCCGCGCGACGACGACGAGCGTCAGCGTGGCATCGACGCGGGCCTCGATATGGACAAGATCTATGAGGCCGACGACCTGGTCAAGGGCGATAACACGATCTTCGTCGCGACGGGCGTCACCGACGGGCAGCTTGTCGCGGGGGTGCGGCGGGAATCGGGATATCTCTACACAGAGAGCGTGGTGCTGCGCGGAGCGTCGGGAACCCTGCGTCGGATCGCGTCGGAGCACCTCGTCTCGAAGTGGCTCTGACCCGCATCCGAGCCTGACGGTGCGCGGGATCGTTATTGAGCTGGAACAGCACCTCAGAGCGCCGCACCATGGGTTCGCGGGCCCGCCGTGCCACAATTGTGTCTGGGTTTCTCACCGTCGACGTGCCGCACGGCGCAGACACAGGAGGCGAGCACATGACAACGCAGCAGGCGGACGGTTCCAAAGCCGACAAGACCACGATCGTGACGACGAGCACCGGTCGAATCCTGCGGGTCAGCGCCGATGACGTCGACGCAGTATCTCCACCGTCGGTACCCGCCCCGGTCGCGCATCCCGTTGATCCTGCCCGCCGCGCGGATGTGCTGTTTCGTAAGCGCCGCGACGAAGGGCACGAGATCAGTGCGTGGTGGATGATCGGCGCTTTCCTCGCCACCAGCGGCCTCGTGATCCTGCTGCTCTCGGGAGTTCCAGGCGTCGCGTAACGATGCTCCGTCTGTGCGGCGGTGTCAGTCGTCGTCGATCCGATGCCGGATGTCGCCGACCTCGGCGAGAAGAGGTTCTGCGCCCCCGGGCGCCGCGACGTCTGTCGGTGGCAGATCGCCCACGTGCGCATCGTCGAGTTCTGTCACGAGTTCGGCAGCGGTGAAACGTCGCGAGGACGCATCGATCGTGCGCGGCTCGGCGTCAATTGCCGACGAGTCGATGCCGGGG
Source organism: Microbacterium sp. (assembly GCA_047605925.1). Classification (GTDB taxonomy): domain Bacteria; phylum Actinomycetota; class Actinomycetes; order Actinomycetales; family Microbacteriaceae; genus Microbacterium. Next base: position 36,050 of record JASGEY010000005.1, on the reverse strand, counting down.
AACTGACGAGCCGTCACGAGCACGCGGCTCTCGAGAGAACCGGCGAACCTGTTGTAGCTGTCCACAGTGCGTTCGAGCGCCTTGCGCAGGTCGTCGGCGTGGCCAGCGAGCACGCCCAGGCGTTCGTACAGCTGTGTGCCGAGGGAGAGCAGCGCCTTGGCCTCCGTCGACACCTCCTGCTGAGTCCACGTGTACGCCACGGTTTTCAGCACCGCCCACAGGTTCACCGGCGATGCCAATGCCACCCGGCGTCCGAATGCATAGTCGAGCAGCGCCGGATCCTCATCGATCGCGGCGGACAGCAGCGATTCGCTGGGCAGGAAACAGATGACGAATTCGGGGCTCGCGTCGAGCCCCGACCAGTACGCCTTCTTGGACAGCGCGTCGATGTGCGCGCGCACCGCTTTGACGTGCTTCTGCATGTGCGCCCGGCGCTCGCCCTCATGTGCGTCACCAGCCGGAAGCGCGGATGCCTGCAGGTAGGCGTCGAGTGGCACCTTCGCGTCGACGGGAATCGACGCCCCTCCGGCGAGACGGATCACCATGTCGGGGCGCCCTGCTCCGCGGTCGGAGGAGATCGTGGCCTGCAGGTCGAAGTCGACGTGGCGGGTGAGCCCGGCGGCCTCGACGACGCGTCTGAGTTGTGTCTCACCCCAGACGCCGCGCGTTGCCGTGGATTTCAGGGCCCCGACGAGCGATTCGGTCGTGGCGCGGAGCGCCTCGTCGGACTCCTGGGCGCGTCGCAGTTGCTCGGCGAGGGAGCCGAACTGCGCGTGTCGCTCCTGCTCGATCGCGTAGACCTTGGTCTGCATCTGCTGAAGGCTTTCGCGTACCGGTGCGAGAGCCGTGAGCACCGCGTTGTGCTGCTGCAGCCTGAGCGCATTGGCGCGCTGCTCCTCGCGGGAGTGCTCCACAGCGTCGCGGTAGAGGTCGTACTGCCGGTCGCGGTCATCGCGTGCTGCGGTGAGCTCAGCCTGGAGTCGTTCGAGCTCGGCGGCACTGCGACCGCCGCGCAGCAGCCATCCGATCACGGCGCCCGCAGCGAGGGCGAGGAGAACGAGAACTGCGGTGAAAGCATCCATGTCGATCATGATGCCTGCAGCATCCGACATCGCGCAGGATCACCCGCGCGGGAGGATCTCCTTTTCGAGGTCGACCATCTTCGTGAAGTAGGCGCCATCGGGGATTCGTACGCAGTCGTTGGCGATCCTGATCCCGAGATCCATCTCGTCTGCACCGTATTGGATTTCTCCTGCTGTGGTTCCGCCGGTCTTGATGTCGAGGGTGATGTCGTCTCTCGTGAACCTTCCGGCTGGGGTCTCGGCGGGTATGTCCAAGTCGTCGTAATTATGGGTGTCTATCCATTCGGTCATCTCCAATTGCTCGACGAGTGCGTTGAATCCGGTGACGAGGTCGTCGCCGAGAGTTACGCTGATGCCGGCGCGGTATGCGACGCCGGGGGCGGGTTCGCTCTGACAGCCGTCGACGCTACCGTGCGCTGAGGCGCCGCTCAATCCGGCGGCATCGAGAGCTTCGAGCACATCCTGGGTCGCAGCGTCGACCTTCGCGACTTTCTCTTCGAGCACCGCTCGCGGATCGGCCGGGACCGGCGAGCAACCAACGAGAACGAGTGCGAGCAGCCTCGCGCTGAATTTGACCACTGCTGTGCTTCTCATTGCACTTTCTCTGTCTCCCCGGTGCCGGACCGCCCGGGATCGCCGCTCGTCGGCGTGCGATCCGCCTCCGGCGGGCTCGCTATGGCATCGTTGGAAACGTCGATCCGTCGACTCCAGACAGCCCAATGATCGCAAACTTCGCGCTCACAACGCCTGAGGCACCGCCACAGCTTTCGCGCTCACTTTTCAGTGAGGCACCTCGGGTTCAGGCGACCGCGCGCTCCGGTACAGCCGGCGTCGGGTCTTTGATCTGCACACCGAGCGAAGCCGCCAGGGCGAAAACGTCGGCGGCACCCGCCCGGCGTGCCGCATCGATCACTATTTGCGCGCAGGCGCGCGCGTCAGCCAGTGCATCGTGGTGCGAGAACTCGCCGAATCCTGCCGCCGCAGCAGCTTTGGGCAGGCGGTACGAGTCGAGATCGTAGGTCTTGCGCGCGACCTGCAGACTGCACAGTGAGCGGTAGGGCGGGCAATCGAGTCCAGTCTCCTGGGAGGCGCGGTACAGCACGTTCACGTCGAAGCTGGCGTTGTGTGCGACCAGGACGTCAGCGCCTGCGAAGGAGCACAGCCGATCGAACTGCTCGGCCCAGCCGTCAGCGCCGTGTACATCCTCAGAGCGGATGCCGTGGATGCGCACATTCCATTCCTGGAACTCGTCGTGCCCTGCGGGCGGCTGGATCAGCCAGCTGGCCGTGGCGACCACTCGTCCGTCGCGCACTCGCACGAGTCCGACGGAACAGGCGGATGCCGGGCTGGAGTTCGCTGTCTCGAAGTCGATCGCGGTGAAGTCCAAGGGCACGCATTTAGTCTCTCCTTGCCGCGGCGGACTCCGCGGAGGCTCGCCGGTAGACTCGTCTTCCGTGGCTCTTACAATCGGGATCGTCGGTCTGCCCAACGTCGGCAAGTCCACCCTCTTCAACGCTCTGACCAAGAACGACGTGCTCGCGGCGAACTACCCGTTTGCGACGATCGAACCGAACGTCGGTGTGGTGAATCTGCCGGATCCGCGACTTGAGAAGCTCGCAGAGATCTTCGGCAGTGAGCGCATCCTGCCCGCAGCGGTATCGTTCGTCGACATCGCCGGCATCGTGCGCGGTGCGAGCGAGGGCGAAGGCCTCGGCAACAAGTTCCTCGCGAACATTCGCGAGGCGGATGCCATCGCCCAGGTCGTGCGCGGATTCGCCGACGACGACGTTGTACACGTCGACGGGGCGGTGAATCCGGCATCCGATATGGAGACAATCAATGCCGAGCTGATGCTCGCCGATCTTGAGACGCTCGAGCGAGCCATCGCGCGTTACGAGAAAGAAGTGCGAGGCAAGAAGATCGAGCCTGTGGTGCTTGAGACCGCCATCGCCGCGAAGGATGCGCTGGAGCGAGGCGTGCTGCTTTCGGCGTCCGGCCTCGATCTCGCTCCGATCCGCGAGCTGGGTCTTCTCACCGCGAAGCCGGTGATCTTCGTCTTCAACGTCGATGAGGGCGTGCTGACGGATGCTGCGCGCAAGGAAGAGCTCGCTTCTCTCGTCGCGCCAGCCAAGGCCATCTTCCTCGACGCGAAGATCGAGTCGGAGCTGAAAGACCTCGACCCGGAGGATGCCGCAGAACTGCTCGCCTCGACAGGGCAGGACGAGTCTGGCCTCGACCAGCTGGCCCGCATCGGATTCGACACTCTGGGTCTGCAGACCTACCTCACGGCTGGCCCCAAGGAGGCCCGCGCGTGGACGATCGGCAAGGGCTGGAAGGCCCCGCAGGCGGCGGGTGTCATTCACACCGACTTCGAGAAGGGCTTCATCAAGGCGGAGATCGTGTCGTTCAATGACCTCGTCGCGACTGGCTCCGTGGCAGCTGCCCGCGCTGCGGGCAAAGCTCGCCTCGAAGGCAAGGACTATGTCATGCAGGACGGCGACGTGGTGGAGTTCCGGTTCAATGTGTGATCCTTTCCTCGCTTTGTTGAGAATTCACTCGGCGCGCGGATAGTCGATCGTCAGCAAGTTGTCGTCGCGGACATCGCGAAGAACATCTTCGGTGAGTTCGCCGATTTGGATGCCACGCGCGCGGGTCGGCGCAATGACGTCATCCTCAGGGCTCCATGCGCGCATGATTGCGATGTGCGAGACATGAGGCACGTGGGCGGGCAGGTCGCGAAGCCACGTGAGCCACGCCTCGGCGCTGATCTCGCCGTCCACGGGAGGATCGTTGCGACGCCCGACGAGTGTGTCACAGTCGCACATCCGCCGGATGAGCGTGAAGACAATGGACGAGTTGCGCACTCGGCTGGAGGAGATGCGCATCGCGGAAGGTGTCGGCGCGACGCCGAGACGGTCGGCGGTAAACCGAGTGAACTCGGGTGTGAATGCGGCCGAGTTGATCACCCACAGGTTGGTTGCGCACATGCTTTCTATCTTGCTGCGTTCGAACGGTGATGCAAATGCCCCCGAATTATATTCTGAGGTGCAACACTGACCGGTCTGTTCCGAGTGTAGGTGCTCCTGGAAGACTTCTGCTGGGGTGAGCCGACGGAGATGGATGGTTCCGTTACCGGCAGGCAGGGGTCGTCGCGCATCGGCTTCTGGGGAACGGTGAATTCACGTGCATGTTCGGCGCGTAGTACCACGGGGTCGAGCACTTCTTGGCAAGAGGCATCCAGCGTGGTGTCCATGTGTCGCGGTTGTGAGCGCGCACGGTATCGCGGTGAGGTTCAGAGTCAAGATGTAGCGCGGGTGCTGCGATTGTGGCATGGGTGAGAGCGAGGCGCACGTCAAGAGGCTCTCGCAGCGCGAGTTGCGCAACCAGTCCGGGCGCGTTCCTCGTCTTGTCAGCGCGGGTCAGTCGTTCGTTCTGACCAACAGAGGCGTCGCCGTCGGTCGCATCGTCGACGAGCTTCGAGAGGATCGCGTGTGAGCAGTACTCCACTCGTCGACGTCGATACGTCTGCACTCGGAGCGCTTCTCAGCTCACAGGCGGAGATCACAGCGATGGCGGAGTGACTCGACCACGCGGACGTCAGCCTCGCGTCGAGCGACCTTACTGGAATCGGAGCTGCGTCGGACGGCTATGCGGGAGGGGCGAGATCAGGCCAAGGTCAGCGTGATCCTCGGGGGTGCTTCGCTCGCCGCACTCGATCGCGCCACCTACCGCTCGGCGGAGTTCCGGCGGATGCCGTATCTGCGCACTCCCGAAGCACTTCATCTGGAGGCGGCGATGCGCTTCGGCGTCGATGCCGTCCTCAAGGTCTCGAGCACCGTGCACGCTACGCTGGTATGGCGAAACTGACCGCCGCTGACGCGAGGAGACCGAAGCCGATGACCGACACCCAGATCTTCGAGCCCGATGGCCGCGCGATCCCCTTCGTCGATGAGGGAGACGGCCCGGTCAAGCTGGTTCTGATCCAGGAGCAGGGTCTCGCTGCCGATGTCCTCGGGGTTGTCGCGCACTATCTGGCCGAGGAGGCCGGTTTCCACGTGTTGCGGATCGGCCACCGCAACGATGCGGCATCGGCATCCTTCGATGACCGCGTCGCTGATGTCCTCGCCGTCATCGACCATGTCGGCATCGAAGACGCCTGGATCGGCGGACACGGATTCGGCGGCACCCTCGCCCGTGCCCTGGTCACGGCTCACACTGAGCGAGCGAATGGGCTCCTCCTGCTGGGTGTCGAAGACGTCGACATCCCTGTGGCTCCGGCGATCCCCGTGCTTATTGTGCAGGGCAGCGACGACACCGTCACGCCTCAGGTCAATGCCGAGCAACTGCATTCGACCGTGCCCGAGCGTGCAAGCATCAAGCCCATCCCAGGTGATCACCTCTTCCCGATGCATCACCCGATCGAGACGGCGGTCGTCATCGAGGAGTACCTCGATTGGGATTGAGGCGCTAGGTCGATCCGGGTCTGGTTGTCGACCAGATCGCTGATAACAAGAACGGATGCTGTGGCGCCGGGGCGCTGTGGTGGTCGCGGCTACTCCTGCCGGGACGCTTCCTTCCCCGGCGTGGTGTGCTCTTCGCGCAGCCGGGGTTCGGTGCGCCTCTCCGGGCGCACACCGGACTTGTCGGCGTAGAAAGCGCGGATGCGATCCATATCCGAGGCGATGTCGCCTGTGAGCTCAAATGTTGGGCCCAGTCCTGCGGTCATCGTTGTGCGATCGACGAAGCCGAGGGTCACCGGCATCCGCGTCTGCATGCCAATGCGATAGAAGCCGCTCTTCCAGTACTTATTGCCGCCGCGGGTGCCGTCGGGAGTGATGACCAGGCCGAAGACGGAGCCTTCGTTCACGCGGGCGACCACGTCGGCCACGACATCTGCAGGGTTAGCGCGGTCGACAGGAATCCCACCAAGCCGACGCATGATCGGGCCCCGCCAGCGGTGGAACAGGCTCTTCTTGCCCAGCCAGTGCACATCGATGCCGAGCCGCCAGGCGATTGCGAGCATCAGCACGAAATCCCAATTCGAGGTGTGCGGGGCGCCGATGAGCACGGTTGGCCGCGTCGGCGCAGCCTCCGAAACGAGGGACCAGCGGCTGAGCGCCCAATAGACGCGGGCCAAAGATCGTGTGAGCATGACTCCACCGTAGGGGAGTGGTGCTGTCGATCCGATATTCGAGTTCTCGGTGTGCCCCGACGGTGTCGTCAGTGTCCGCCGTGGAAGTCCCCGCCCGCATCGTCGGAGGGCTTCGCCACGAAGGGGCTCAGCGCCACGGCCGCCAGCGAGATGACCGCTGCGATCAGGAACGCCATACGCGCTCCCGGGGCGCCGGCCACCGCGGCGCTCAGGCCGCGATCCTCTCCCGAGTGCAGGATCGCCGAGTAAGTCACCGTCAGCACGGCCACGCCGGCCGCGCCCGCCACCTGCTGGAGTGTGTTCAGCACTGCAGAGCCGTGCGAGTAGAGGGATCGCTGCAGAGAGCCGAGCGACGCCGAGAACAGCGGCGTGAACGACATCGCCAGTCCGACGGACATCGCCGACTGCACGATGATCAGGATCCACCAGACGGTGTGCTCCCCGACGGTCGAGTAGAAGAACAGTGCGGCCGACACCAGGATGGTTCCCGGGATCAGCAGGATCCGCGTGCCGCGCGTGTCGTAGATCCGACCCATGATCGGTCCGAGCAGACCCATCAGCACCGAGCCGGGCAGCAAGATCAGGCCGGACTCCAGCGAGCCGAGCCCGGCGACGTTCTGCAGGTACTGCGGCAGCAGCGTCAGCGTGCCGAACATCGACAGCGCGAGGATCGACATGATGACCACGGCGAACGTGAAGTTTCGGGAGCGGAACACGCGCAGGTCGAGCAGCGCGTCGTCGGAGCGCAGCAGCACGAGCTGACGCCACACGAACAGCGCGAGCGCGATGGCGCCGCCGACGAGCGAGACGATGCCCAGGGACTCGCCGGATCCGCCCTCGCCGCCGACTTGGCTGAGACCGAAGACCACGCCGCCGAAGCCGAGCGCTGCAAGGGGGATGGACAGCACGTCGAGCGGGACCTCGCGGGTCTCACCAAGGTTCGTCATCCACTTTGCACCCATCGCCAGCGACACGATTGCGATCGGCAGGATGATCGCGAACAGCACGCGCCAGCTGAACGCCTCGAGCACGGCTCCGGCCAGGGTCGGGCCGATCGCGGGCGCGAGTGAGATGACCATGCCGACGCGACCCATCATCCGCCCACGAGACTGCGGGGGCACCACGTTCATGATCGTCGTCATCAGCAGGGGCAACATGACGCCGGTTCCGCTCGCTTGGATGACGCGCCCGACCAGCAGCATCATGAACCCCGGAGCCGCAAGGCACACCAGCGTTCCCGTCGAGAACGCGATCATCGCGGCGACGAACACCTGGCGCGTGGTGAAGCGCTGCAGGATGAATCCAGTGGTGGGAATGACCACCGCCATCGTCAGCATGAATGCACTGGTCAGCCACTGGCCGAGCTCGGGAGGGATGCCGAGGTCGGTGTTCAGATGGGGGATTGCGATGCCCATCGTCGTCTCGTTGAGGATGGCGACGAACGCGGCGACGAGGAGCAGCCAGATCACCCGCATGTCAGAGGACGGTATGGAGCCGGGTTCGGTGACAGGGGGTGCGGAGACGGAGTCGGCGTTGACGGCAGACATAGAGCCTCCTGGGGTGCATGAGACAGGGAGATCGAGCGAGTGCACGAAGGACAGTCAGGGTAACGACGGCCTCGGACATTTCATTCCGATTTGCCGGGAATCCGCTCCCGGCGGAACCGCTCCGCGTGTCCGAGCCGCTGAGTACGCTGACAGGATGAGCATGGGTGGCGGACGCGGCGGAGGATTCCGTGGAGTGGATGCGGAGGCGCAGCGGCGCATCAACGCGGCCGCTCCTCGTATCGAAGACCTGGGCGCGCGGGTGATCGCCCTCTTCCGCCCGTACCTGTGGCGCATCGGCTTCACCGCTGCCCTCGTGATCGTCGGTGCCGCGATCGCGGTCGTGCCACCGCTGATCGTGCAGAGGATCTTCGACGATGCACTGTTTCCCGTCTCCGGAGGCGGCCCGCAGCTCGACCTCCTGCTGAAGCTCGTGTTCGCCATGATCGGCCTCTTCCTCCTGTCGGCCGCCCTGGGCGTTGTGCAGACCTGGCTGACCGCGACGGTCGGCAACAGCGTCACCGGCGATCTCCGGGTAAAGCTGTTCGAGCACCTGCAGTCCATGGAACTCGGATTCTTCACACGCACGAAGACCGGCGTCATCCAGTCGCGCCTGCAGAGCGATGTCGGCGGCGTCTCCGACGTGCTCACCAACACCGTCACGAGCATCGTTGGAAATACTGTGACGGTCGTCGCTTCGCTCGTCGCGATGATCCTCATCGACTGGCGACTGACCCTGATTGCCATTGTGTTGATGCCGTTCCTCATCCTCGTCCAGCGGCGGGTCGGCCAGCTCCGGGCGCGCATCGCCGGACAGACGCAAGAGTCGCTATCCGAGCTGACCTCGATCACCCAAGAGACGCTGAGTGTCTCCGGCATCCTGCTGTCGAAGTCGTTCAACAGACAACGCACCGAGTCCGCGCGCTACCAAGCCGAGAACCGCAACCAAGTGACACTGCAAGTGCGACGGGCGATGAGCGGTCAGGGATTCTTTGCCGTCGTGCAGGTGCTGATGTCATCCGTCCCCGCGATCATCTACCTCGTTTCGGGGTACTTGATCGCCGGCGGCAGCGGAGCGATCACCGCGGGCGCGGTCGTCGCGTTCACGACCGTGCAGGCACGCTTGCTGATGCCGCTGATGGGCCTGATGCGGGTGTCTCTCGATCTGCAGACCTCATCGGCCCTGTTCGCGCGCATTTTCGAGTACCTCGACCTGGTGCCGGAGATCACCGATGCAGCCGATGCAATCCCAGTTGACGCCGCTCCAGGACCGCGCGGCCGCATCGAGTTCCACGACGTGGAGTTTCGCTATCCGGATTCCGCGCCAGATACGCGCCCAACCCTCCAGGGCATCTCGTTCGTCGCCGAGCCGGGACAGCACGTTGCCTTCGTCGGTCCGTCCGGAGCCGGCAAGACGACGATCCTCTACCTCGCGCCGCGGCTGTATGAGGCCCAGGGCGGTGCCGTGCTGTTCGCAGGGGCTGATGTGCGCTCGCTGATACAGGAGACGATCGTCGACCAGATCGGGATCGTGTCGCAGGAGACATACCTCTTCCATGCCACGATCCGCGAGAACCTGCTCTACGCGAAGCCCGGGGCCACCGACGCTGAGATGATCGCGGCGTGCACGTCCGCAAACATCCACCACGTCATCGCCGGCTTCGAGCAGGGCTACGACACTGTAGTGGGAGAGCGTGGCTACCGCCTGTCTGGAGGGGAGAAGCAGCGCATCGCGATCGCCCGCGTGCTACTCAAGGATCCTCCTGTTCTGCTGCTCGACGAAGCGACCTCGGCGCTCGACACCGTCTCCGAGCGCATGGTGCAGGAGGCGCTCGACGAAGCTGCCAAGGGCCGCACCACGCTGACGATCGCGCATCGGCTCTCCACTGTCATGGGCGCTGACGTGATCCACGTCCTCGATGCCGGTCGCATCGTCGAGTCGGGCACGCACGCCGAACTGCTCGCGCTCGGCGGGCTGTACGCGCAGCTCGCTGAGCAGCAGGTCACGGCCTCCCGCGTGCTCGACGACCGGGTCTATCGGGCCCAGGGCTGACGCTCAGTGCGCTGAGAGCCCGCCGTCGACGAACAGCGAGTGCCCGGCGACGTAGCCCGATCCGGCTCCCGCAAGGAACACCGCGGCGGCACGGCATTCGGCATCTCGCGCATCGTCTGGTCGATGCTCTCGGCGCCGCGGGCCACGATGACGGTCGCCGCGGTCACCAGGACAGCGCGGCAGAGAGGGTCGGGTCGGGGTGGGCTTCGGTGAACTCGGGGTATGCCCGTAGTTCGTCCATGAATGCCGTGACCTCCGCGGCGTATGCGGGGTCTGAGTGGGCGCCGGCGATCTCCTGGAGCGGCGGCACATCCATCGAGAGGATGAGCTCGAGCCTAGCGGTGACCGCCGCCGCCGCGCCGGCGTCGTGCAGCACGCGGATGCCTCCTCGCAGAGCGGCGAGGTAGTCGCGCAGCACGGGCAGTGCTGCCTTTCCCTGTGTGATCGAGCTGCCGTCGGCCCGAAGCCGCCAGCGCACAGCGACATCGGGGAACACGTCGAATGCGCGAGCGCGCGTGTACATCTGCTGCGCGACGATCTGATCTTCGTAGGCGACGCCCTCGGGGAAGCGCAGATCGGCCCAGAATGCGGTGCGACTGATCTTCGACCAGGCGACAATGTTCGCCGAGGCCAGTGGGTGCTCGAAGATCGTCGTTCCCAGGCGCGCGGGATCCGTCGCTGCCGCCACCCACGGCTGCACACGACCGGCAATGTAGCGCTCGCCGTCGTAGCGCGTGCGCACGTAGGCGGCGGCCGCGAAATCGCTGCCGGTCTCGGCGAGGGTTTCGGTGAATCGAGCCAGCGCGGCGGGATCGAACTGATCGTCGGCGTCCAGAAAGCCGACATACTCGGTGTCGACGAGGCTGAGCCCGACGTTGCGGGCGGCGCCGAGTCCGACGGACGCCTCGTGCCGAAGCATCCGGAATCGCGAGTCGGAGGCCGCGGCATCCGCGAAGATCGCACCGGTTTCGTCGGTGGATCCGTCATCGATCAGGATCGCCCGCCAGCGCGACTCGGTCTGCGCGCGTAGGGAGTCGATGGCCGCAGGGGCGTACGCGGCGACGTCGCGTCCGGGGACGATCACGGTCACGAGCGGAGCGGATGCAGTCACCAGCCGAGTCTATGACCGTTGGTGTGCGTGTCGGCCCGCGCCGGGGCACCGCTGCGACGAGAGGTGTCAGGGTCCGGCGACGGCGCGCACCGAATCTGCGACGAGCGCGGCAAGGCGCTCTGCGGTGCTCGCGGGAAACGCTTCGCGCCCGAAGGTGAAGCGCACCGAGCTCTGAGCGATCTCTGGGGGGATGCCGCAGGCGACCAGCACGTGCGACGGTTCATCGCTTCCGGCGGCGCACGCCGAGCCACTCGATGACACGACCCCGCGTCGCTCCAGCTCGAGCAGCACAGCCTCGCCGCTGATACCCGCGAAAGTGAAGCTGGCGGTGCCGGGCAGCCGATGCACGGGGTCGCCGGTCAGCGCCGACTGCGGCACCGTGCCGAGCACCTCTGCGATGAAGTCCTTCGTGAAAGCGCCGACCCGGGCCGTCACCTCGGCTCGCTCTGCTGCGGCGAGCTCCAGAGACGTCGCGAGCGCCACGGCTCCTGCGACGTTCTCGGTGCCGGAGCGGCGGCCACGCTCCTGCCCGCCGCCATGCACCAGGGGCTCAAGCGGCACCCTGCCCCGCACTGCCAGAGCTCCGATGCCTTTGGGAGCGCCGAGCTTGTGGCCGGCGATCGCGACCGCATCCGCTCCCAGGCCGTCGAGCGGGAGCCAGCCTGCGGACTGCACGGCGTCGACGTGCAGCGGCACAGCCGCCGCGGTCGTCACGGCCGAGATCGCCGCGATTTCCTGCACGGTGCCGATCTCGTTGTTCGCGTGCCCGAGGGCGACGAGGGCGGTGTCGGCGCGGAGGGCCGCAGCGACGGCATCCGCTGTTATCCGCCCCGTCGCGTCCACAGCCACCGGAGTCACCTCGACGCCGTGGAACCTGCGCAGATACTCTGCCGACTCGAGGATCGACTCGTGCTCGATGGGGGAGACGACGAGGTGCCGTCGCGCAGAGCCGAGCACGATCCCCTTCACAGCGAGATTGTTCGCCTCCGTGCCGCCGCTCGTGAAGATCACATCACCAGCCCGCATCCCCAGAGCCGCCCCGACGCGATGCCTGGCGTCGTCGAGCGCGCTCGCCGCAGCCTCGCCGACGGTGTGATGACTCGACGGATTGCCGAACACCACGGTCAGATAGGGGTGCATCGCCTCGAGCACCTCGGGGCGCACGGGCGACGTGGCCGCGTGATCGAGATACAGCATCAGTCGATCCGCACATCCAGCCCGAGGTCGAGGGCACGCGCCGAGTGCGTGAGAGCGCCGACCGAGATCACGTCGACACCGGTCTCGGCGATGCCGCGCACCGTGTCGAGATTCACACCTCCCGACGCCTCGGCTTGCGCGCGGTCGCCAATCAGAGCGACGCCCGCCCGCAGCTCGTCGAGGGTGAAGTTGTCGAGCAGCACAGTATCTGCACCCCCGTCGAGCACCGCAGGAATCTGGTCGAGTCGATCGACCTCTACCACGACGTGTGTGGTGTGCGGCAGGCGGGAGAAGGCTTCGCGCAGGGCCGTCGCCAAGTCTGCGCCAGAGCGGTTCAGCACGGCGAGGTGGTTGTCTTTCGCCATCACGACATCAGACAGCGAGTAGCGATGGTTGCGTCCGCCTCCCGAGACGACGGCGTGCCTTTCGAAAGCACGCAGACCAGGGGTGGTCTTTCGGGTGTCGGCGATGCGTGTGGACGTTCCGTCGACGGCACTCACATACGCGGCCGTGAGAGTGGCGATCCCGCTCATGCGCTGCGTGAAGTTCAGAGCGACGCGCTCGGCGGCGAGGATGCTGCGAGCCGAGCCTGACACCGACGCCAGCACGTCCCCTGTGGCGAACTGATCGCCGTCGCCGACGTGCACATCGACGGCCACCTGCGGGTCGGTGAGGGTGAACGCGGCGGTGAAGACCTCTCCGCCGCTGAAGACTCCTGGCTCGCGGGCGACGAGGTCAGCGGTGGCGGTAGCGGTCGCCGGCAGCAGCGTCTGGCTGGTCAGATCGCCCCACGGGGCGTCTTCGTCGAGAGCGGCACCGACGACGCGGGTGATGGTGGTTGCGGTGAGCATCAGACTCTCTCCAGTTCGGGGGCCTCGATGTAGTGGGCGCCGACGCTCACCGTGCGAGCAAGGGCAGCGGATGCCGTGGCCTCGGCGAGCAGCAGAAGGTTCGCATCCTCGTAGTCGGAGACTGTCGTCGGCGTATATGCGGCGGCGCTCCAGGCGCGGATCACGCTGAGCGCGTGGGTGAGTCCGGCCTCGGTGCGCAGCAGACCGACCTCGTCCCACATCAGTTGCTGCAGGGCTGCTCGGGTGCCCTTCGTCTCGCTGCGCTCGCTCAGGGACCGGGGGGCGCTGCGCTCGCTCAGGGACCGGGGGGCGGGGCCCTTCGTCTCGCTGCGCTCGCTCAGGGGCCGGGTGGCGGGGCCCTTCGTCTCGGTGGGCTCGCTCAGGGACCGGGGGGCGCTGGGCTCGCTGAGGGACCGGGTGGCGCTGGGCTCGCTGAGGGGCCGGGCGTCGAGCGCAGCTGCGGCACGAGCACCGAAGACGGCACCTTCGAGCAGCGAGTTGCTGGCGAGGCGATTTGCGCCATGCACGCCCGTGCGGGCCGTCTCACCGACGGCAAATAGGCGAGGGATGCTGGTGCGCCCGTCCAGGTCGGTGACCACGCCGCCCATCAGATAGTGCGCAGCCGGCGTGACCGGGATCGCCTCATGAGCCCAGTCGAACCCGCGCTCGCGCGTGACCCTGTCGATCGTCGGGAAGCGCTCGGCGAGGCGCTCTGCGCCGAGCATCGTCGCATTCAGCCGCACCGGCGAGCCCTGCAGCGCCGACTGCCGGGCGATCGCTCGCGACACGACATCGCGCGGTGCGAGTTCTCCATCGGGGTGGCTGTCGAACACGAACCTTCGGCCCGCTTCGTCGATCAGCGTCGCGCCTTCGCCGCGCACGGCCTCGGACACGAGGAATGCGGGTCCAGTGGCGAGGATCGTCGGGTGGAACTGCACGAACTCGAGATCGGTCACCGCGGCTCCGGCACGAATGGCGGCGGCGATGCCGTCGCCGGTCGCGCCGAGCGGATTGGTCGTGTGCGCGTACAGGTGCCCGGCGCCGCCAGTGGCGAGGATGACGGCATCCGCCTCCAGGTCATAAAGTCGCCCATCCGACAGCACGCGGATACCGCGCGCTTCTCCACCGCCCACGGCGCCGTCCTGCACGAGCAGGTCGACGAGGAAGGCATGCTCGATCACCGCGATCCGCGTGTTACGCGCGCACGCGACCAGGGCGCGCGATATTGCGGCACCCGTGGCGTCGCCTCCGGCGTGCACGATGCGTGCGTGACTGTGAGCCGCCTCGCGTCCGAGCAGAAGCTCGCCGTCGGGCGATCGGTCGAACGCCACGCCGCGCGCAATCAGCTCGGCGATGCGTGCGGCGCCTTCGTGTACGAGCACGTCGACGGCTGCGGCATCCGAAAGCCCGGCTCCGGCATCCAACGTGTCAGCTGCATGCCGCTCTGCGCCGTCGCCGGGGCCGTAGACCCCAGCGACACCGCCTTGAGCGAAGCCGGTGCTGCCGTCGCCGAGTGCACCCTTGGTGACGACGGTGACCTGGTGCCCTGCCTCGTGTGCGTGCAGCGCGGCGGTGAGCCCGGCGATACCCGATCCGACGACGAGGACGTTCACTTGACACCTGCTACGACGGGGGGCTTGGCTGCCAGCATCCGCTCCAATGCGACCCGCGCGGGGGCGGCGACGTCATCCGACACCGTGATGCGGTTGGGGGTGTGGCCGGCAACGAGCTCCTCGAGCACCCAGGCAAGGTAGCCGGGGTGAATGCGGTACATCGTCGAGCACGGGCACACCACCGGGTCGAGGCAGAAGATCTCGTGCTGCGGATGCTCTGCGGCCAGGCGCCGGACGAGGTTGATCTCAGTGCCGATCGCGAAGGTTTCCGGCTCCGTGGCCGCGGCGATCGCCTTGCGGATGTAATCGGTGGATCCTGCCTCGTCCGCAGCGTCGACGACCTCCATCGGACACTCAGGGTGCACGATCACCCGTACGCCTGGATGCTCGGCGCGGGCCTTGTCGATCTGAGCGACGGTGAACCGCCGGTGCACAGAGCAGAACCCATGCCAGAGGATCACCCGTGCGTCGGTCAACTCTGCAGCAGATGAGCCACCCAGAGCCTTGCGCGGATTCCACATCGGCATCTGCTCGAGCGGCACACCCATCGCTTTCGCGGTGTTGCGGCCGAGATGCTGATCGGGGAAGAACAGCACCCGGCGACCCCGCTCGAATGCCCATTCCAGCACCGTCTTCGCGTTCGACGACGTGCAGACGATACCGCCGTGGCGTCCGACGAAGCCCTTGATAGCGGCGGAAGAGTTCATGTAGGTGACGGGGATCACAGGCACCCGTCCGTCGGCGTCTGACTGATCCATGTCGCCGTAGATCTCGCTCAACTGTTCCCAGCACTCTTCGACCTGATCGATATCGGCCATATCCGCCATCGAGCAGCCTGCGGCAAGGTTGGGCAGGATCACGGCCTGTTCCGGCGCGGAGAGCAGGTCGGCCGTCTCTGCCATGAAGTGCACTCCGCAGAAGACGATGGCCTCGGCATCCGGCCGTCCTTTCGCCGCGGTGGCGAGCTGGAACGAATCGCCGACGTAGTCGGCGTGCGTGACGACCTCTTCGCGCTGGTAGAAGTGGCCAAGGATGACGACGCGGTCTCCGAGGGCGTGCTTAGCGGCGCGGATTCGTGCGTCGAGTTCGGCCTCGCTCGCCTGGCGGTATTCAGCGGGCAGTTCGCCTTGACGGGGCGCCCCGGCGGGGATCACATCGCCCATCGAGGAGCCGGGGCCATAGCCGGGGCGGGTATCGAAGTCCCATGGGCCGACAGCGAGGTCGGTGCTGCAGGTCGCGTCTGTCGACGTCCCTTGCACGATCGCCTGCAGATGATGGTCGACGGAAGGGTCGAGCCGGTCAGCGGGGACGAAAGTGATGCTCATCGGATGCTCGTTTCTTCGGGTCCGAGCGGGCCGCGATCGGCCAGCGCGACATCGGTGTTGTAGCGGTAGAGGCGGGCGGGGCGGTGCTTCCCTGTGCGGAAGCGGTCTGTAGGCAGAAGGTTCCCTGCGGCTTCGACCTGGCGACGGAAATTCGCCGGATCCAGGCTCTTTCCGAGGATCGCCTCGTACGCCTCCCTGAGGTCGGCGAGGGTGAACTCGGCTGGCAGGAACCCGTGCGCGACACGGCTGTATCCGGCCTTGTTGCGCAGGCGCCAGAGCGCATACTCGACGATCTTCGCGTGATCGAAGGCCAGTGCTGGCAGGTCATCGACATCGAACCAGCGGACATTCTCTGGTGCCCGATCGGATGCTCGGTGAGCCTCGCTCTGCGCATCGACGTCGTCCTGCCTGACAAGCGCCCAGTACACGATCGAGACGACACGTGTGGGGGAGCGATCGACCGCGCCGAAGGCGTACAGCTGCTCAAGGTAGCTCGGGGCGAGACCTGTCGTCTCTGCGAGTGTTCGGGCGGAGGCGTCGACGGGAGATTCTGCGGCGGTGAGCCATCCGCCTGGCAGAGCCCATTGCTCGGCGAAGGGTTCGCGGGTGCGCCGCACGAGCGGCAGTGCGAGCACCGCATCGCCCGACGCGCTTCGGCGTAGCGTCAGGATGACGGTGGACACCGCCACGCGAATGCTTTGAGTCGTTGACACCTTAACCTCCAAGACGATCTTAGTGTCTTCCTGACTTTTAGTGTCAATTCATTGACGTGAAACGAAGACGAGTCCGAAACGTTATCTGATGAGCTATGTAGGGCTTGTCACGCGTGTCAGGGTTTGTTAGGTTACTGTCCTAACAAACCCCCTAGGTTTCCACAGTGAACCCCACCCGGGGTTCACTCCACCTGGAGATCCCTCCTGCAGTGCAGCACCGAGAGGAAATATCAGAATGATCAGAAACGGGAAGCGCAAGATCGCGCTCGCCACTCTCGCGGGGGCCTCGGTTCTCGCTCTCGCGCTCGCCGGCTGCGCCGGTGGCGAAACGCCGTCGGGAGGGGAAGCTCCTGCGGGCTTCGACCCCGAGGGCGCCAAAGGCCAGGACATCACGTTCTGGGTGATGGGAGGCGACACACCCGAGGCGGCACGCGAATATCTCGTCGACCAGTACGAAGAAGCGACCGGCGGCACGCTCACGATCCAGCAGCAGGACTGGGGCGATGCTCTCACCAAGCTGACCAACCAGCTCCCTGACTCGAAGAACACCCCCGACGTCACAGAGATCGGCAACACGTGGTCTCCGACCTTCACGACGGCTGGTGCCTTCTCCGACCTGAGCCCGATTTACGAGGACCTCGGCGGCGACAAGCTGCTGCACTCCTTCGTCGAGGTCGGCGAGGTCGACGGCAAGCAGTATGCGCTGCCGTACTACTTCGGCTCCCGCTACATCACCTACCGCAAGGACATCTGGCAGGCCGCAGGCCTTGAGGTCCCGACCACTCTCGAAGAGTTCAACGAATCCGTTGCGAAGCTGAAGACCCCCGAGCAGTCTGGCTTTTACATCGGCGGCCAGGACTGGCGCAACGGCGTCTCCTGGATCTTCGCGAACGGCGGCGAACTGGCCAAGAAGGACGGCGACAAGTGGGTCTCGACTCTCTCCGACGCCAACACCATCACCGGTCTCGAGCAGTTCCAGGCCCTGTTCCAGGATGCATCCAACGCACCGTCCACCGAGGGCGACTCCACACCGTGGGTGAACATCAACAACGACAAGGACGGAGCGGCTCCGTCGGCGGCGACCATCATCGCACCCGGATGGGCGCACTGGTCGATCGGTGACTATGTCGGTGACGACGAGAACGGCAACGAGAAGCGCGAGTGGAACGACGAGGTGTTCGGGGTGTTTCCGCTGCCCGGCAACACTGCAGGCGAGCCCGCCCCGGTCTTCGCCGGTGGCTCGAACATCGCCATCTCGGCGAAGAGCACCAAGCAGGCAGGCGCCAAGGAGCTGCTGCGGATCATCTTCTCTGACGAGTACCAGACGCTGCTCGCGCAGAACGGCCTCGGCCCGGCAAACACCGACTTCGTCGGCGAGCTCGGTGACGACCAGTTCGCCACCGCGATGGTCGACTCCGCACTGAACTCCAAGCTCACCCCTGCCGCTCCAGGTTGGGCTGCGGTCGAGGGTCAGAAGATCCTCGAGGAGTTCTTCGGAAAGGTCGCCGAAGGCGGAGACGTAAAGGAACTGGCGAAGGAATACGACGCCAAGATCGACGCGATCATCAACGGCTGACATCCGAGTCGGGGTCGGGCTTACGCCCGGCCCCGACGTAGTCTGATCCTCGAATCGACCATGATGACCACACACATCTCCGCATCGCCGGCATCCGCTGCCGAACGCACGACGCGTCCGCGCCGAAACTGGGCGCCTTATCTTCTGATCCTCGGTGCCTCCCTCGTTTTGATCCTTGGCATGGGTTATCCCGTTGCCTGGCAGATCATCACCTCTCTGCAGAAGTACGGAGCGATGCAACAACTCGGCGGCAAGCCGCCCGAGTTCGTCTGGTTCGCCAACTACGCTTCCATTGCGCAGAACGCCACCTTCTGGGAAGTGACGCTGCGCTCGATCATTTTCTGCGTCGTCACCGCAGCGATCACGGTCGTCATCGGCGTGCTCATGGCGCTGCTGATGACCAAGGTGCCCGCCGCCGTGCGCTTCATTTTGCAGATCGCTCTGCTGCTCGCATGGGCGATGCCCGTAATCGCGGCGATGACGGTGTGGATCTGGCTGTTCGATCGCCGTCGGGGCGTTGTGAACTATCTGCTGAACCTGATCCCTGGCGTTGACGTCGGTCAGTTCAACTGGATCGGGACGACTCCTGCGCTGTTCTTCATGGTCGCCGCGATCATCATCATCTGGATGTCGGTGCCCTTCGTCGCTTTCTCGGCCTATGCCGGGCTGACGCAGGTCAGCGGCGAGGTCCTCGAAGCGAGCCAGCTCGACGGTGCGGGCGCATGGCAGCGGTTCTGCTACGTCATGTTCCCGGTGCTCAAGCCCGTCATCGCGATCGTGCTCCTGCTGAATCTGATCTGGGACCTTCGAGTGTTCGCGCAGATCACTCTGCTCCAGGATGCCGGACCGAAGTCGACCGACTACGACCTGCTCGGCACCTACATCTACAAGACAGGGGTGGCCGGCCTCGATTACGGCGCGGGTGCGGCAATGTCGATCTTCGTACTCGCCATCACGATCGCACTGAGCTGGTTCTATGTGCGCAGCCTCATCAAGGAGGAGACATCATGACCACGGCGATCTCCGATCGCGCAGCAGGGTTGCGCACTGGCGAAGCAACGACCAGCGTCCCAGTGCCAAGGCGCGTACGATTCCGCCCCGGCGTGTGGGCGCTCAGTGTCCTCGCCCTCGTTCTCGCGGCGATCTGGGCCTTCCCGGTGTACTGGATGGTCAACTCGTCGATGCTGTCTTCGGTGACCTTGGAAGCGGCGACGCCCACCTTCGTGCCCTTGGGTGGAAGTCTGAAGAACTTCGAGCGGGTGCTCACACCTTCGTTTTTCTCTGCACTCGGGGTGAGCGTCGGTGTGACGCTGCTGTCGGTTGCGGTCTGCCTCGTGTTCGCCTTCCTCGCATCGATTGCGATCAGCCGGTTCCGCTTCCGCGGTCGGGTGGGTTTCATCGTCACGATTCTGCTCATTCAGATGCTCCCCGCCGAGGGCTTGTTCATCGCGCAGTACAAGATGATGTCCGCGCTCGGAATCCTGAGCAATATCGCGGGTCTCAGCATCCTGTATGTCGCCGCCGTTGTGCCGTTCACGATCTGGATGCTGCGCGGATTCGTCGTCGGTGTCCCCGCAGAGCTCGAGGAAGCGGCCATGATCGACGGGCTGAGTCGCACGCAGGCGTTCACGCGGATCACCTTGCCACTGCTCGCGCCCGGACTGGTCGCCTCCGGCGTTTTCGCCTTCCTCCAGTGCTGGAATGAGTTCACCGTTGCGCTGGTCATCATGGAGAACAATCGCACGCTGCCCCTGTGGCTGCGCGGATTCGTGCAGCAGAGCGCCACTCAGGCGATCGACTGGGGCCAGGTGATGGCTGCGTCGGCGATCGTGGCGATCCCGGTGATCATCTTCTTCGTGATCGTGCAGGGGCGGATGACGAGCGGTCTCGTCGCGGGAGCGGTGAAGGGCTGAGCGACCGAGTGTGTCCGGGCGAACCGCTAGACTGGAGCGACAATCGAACATGGGCCGTATGACCCACGCGGGAGAGCCCCGGCGAACGCAGCCGGGCACCGAAGGAGCAAGCCTCCCCGCCAATCTCTCAGGTACGCGTACCGCGCGGTTCCGGCCACTCTGAAAAGCGATTCCACGAATCCGCCGACGGTGAAAGCCCTGCGAAGGGCGAAACTCTCAGGCCCATGACAGAGGGGGAGTTCCGAGGAGCGGCCGTGCTGCTCCACCCGTTCTAACCCGGGAGAACTCGATGTCCGACCCCATCGCGCCGCGCGAGAGCGCGCCGCCGCTCCGCAGAGACACTCCACTTCGTGAGCGCCACGAGGCGCTCGGCGCCTCGTTCACCGACTTCGGTGGCTGGCAGATGCCCGTCCGCTACACCTCTGATCTTGCTGAGCACCATGCGGTGCGCCACGCGGCCGGAATCTTTGACATCTCGCATATGGCCGAGTTCACGATCCGAGGCGCCGACGCTGCAGACTACCTCGACTACGCTCTCGCCGGACGCCTGTCAGCGCTCGCCGTCGGTAAAGCGAAATACTCGCTGCTGCTCGCCGAGCACGGCGGCATCATCGACGATGTCATTGTGTACCGGCTGGAGGACGACGACTTCCTGATCATCTCGAACGCCGGAAACCGCGATGCAGTCAGCCAGGCGCTGGGTGCCCGTACGGCTGGGCGCGAGGTCGAGGTGCGCGACGTCTCCGACGCCTACGCGTTGATCGCCGTGCAGGGCCCGAACGCCGAAGCCATCCTCGCTGCGACCGCAGGCATCGCCGATGTCAGCATCCCGTGGTCCGAGCAGAAGTACTACGCTTGGGCCTCCGCACGATTCGCCGACAAGCCGCTCCTGCTTGCACGCACCGGCTACACGGGGGAAGACGGCTTCGAGCTGCTTGTCGCCGCTGCGGATGCGATCGCCCTGTGGGACGAGGTCCTTGCCGGGGGCGTGGAGCACGGACTCGTGCCGGCCGGCCTTGCGGCACGCGACACCCTGCGTCTCGAAGCGGGCATGCCGCTGTACGGCCATGAATTGACCCTCGACACCAAGCCCGTTCAGGCCGGTCTCGGTCGCGTCGTCGTCACTGCGAAACACGCCTTCGTCGGCAAGGACGGCATCGAGGCGGCAACAGATGCCCCTGTCCTCGTCGGCCTCGAAGCCGCGGGTAAGCGCGCTGGCCGTGCCGGATACGACGTGGTTGCCGAGGACGGCACCGTGCTCGGCACCATCACCAGCGGTGCTCTCAGCCCGACCCTTGGCTACCCGATCGCGATGGCCTATATCGCACCCTCTTTCGCTGAAGAGGGAACCACAGTATTCCTTGATGTGCGGGGAACCAAGATTCCCGCGACCGTGACGGCTCTGCCTTTCTACCGGAGGACCAAATGACCGACCTGACCGAACTGCCTTTCTACCGGAGGACCAAGTGACCGACCTGACCGAACTTAAGTACAGCGAAGAGCACGAGTGGGTCGCGCTCAACGGCACCGTGGCGACCGTCGGCATCACCGACTTCGCCGCCGACGCCCTCGGTGACATCGTCTACGTGGAGCTTCCCGCCGTCGGCACCGCCGTCGTCCGTGGTGACGTGTTCGGTGAGGCGGAGTCGACCAAGTCGGTCTCCGAGCTCTACGCGCCCGTGGCGGGTACGGTCACGGAGATCAACCAGGCCGTCGTCGACGACCCGGCGCTACTGAACTCCTCGCCGTTCGAGGACGCCTGGCTGATCAAGGTCGAGGTCGCCGATGGTGCACTCGACGGCCTGCTCGACCGCGACGCCTACGTCGTGCACACGGAGGGCTGATCCACACGTGGTCTCATTCGTCGATCGTCACATCGGGACGCCGGCCTCCGCTCAGCGCATCATGCTCGATGCGCTGGGCTATTCGGCGGAGTCAGGATCCGATTCGGAACAGTCCGTCGAGGCGCTGATGCGCCAGGCTGTGCCAGCAGCCATCTTCACGGACGCGCGCGCCGACAGCATCATCCCGCGCGCCGCGAGTGAGACCGAGGCGCTCGCCGAACTGCGCGCGCTGGCGTCACGCAACTCGGTGAACCGGCCGATGATCGGCCTCGGCTACTACGGCACGATCACACCGAGCGTGATTCAGCGAAACGTCCTCGAGAACCCCTCCTGGTACACGGCGTACACCCCGTACCAGCCGGAGATCTCCCAGGGACGCCTGGAGGCGCTCATCAACTTCCAGACGATGGTGGTCGAACTCACCGGGCTCAGCACGGCCAACGCGTCGATGCTTGACGAGTCGACGGCGGTCGTCGAGGGTATGCTGCTTGCCCGGCGCGCCTCGAAGGCGACGTCGACGGTGTTCGCGGTCGATGCGGACGCGCTCCCGCAGACCAGGGCGTTGCTCGCAGCGAGGGCGGGAGCCGCAGGCATCGATCTCGTCACGGTCGACTTCGCCGCTGGCGACGAGCTGCCCTCTGAGCTGTTCGGCGTGTTCATTCAGTACCCAGGCGCATCCGGACGGGTCTGGGATCCCACGGTCGTGATCGACGCAGCGCACCTCGCTGGCGGGCTTGCGGTCGTTGCCGCAGACCTTCTTGCCCTGACTCTCATCACCTCGCCTGGTTCGCTCGGCGCCGACGTCGCGGTGGGCACGACCCAGCGCTTCGGCGTGCCGATGGGCTTCGGCGGGCCCCACGCCGGATACATGGCCGTGCGCGCGGGGCTGGAGCGCCAGCTCCCAGGGCGCCTCGTCGGCGTCTCAGTCGATGCTGACGGCAAGAGCGCATACCGGCTGTCGCTGCAGACGCGTGAGCAGCACATTCGCCGCGAGAAGGCTACGTCGAACATCTGCACCGCGCAGGTGCTCCTCGCCGTGATGGCCGCGATGTACGCCGTGTACCACGGGCCTGACGGGCTGAGGGCGATCGCGTCGGAGGTCGCCGCCAAGGCCGCGCTGCTGCGCGACTGGCTGATCGACGCCGGTGCCGACGTCGTGCACGGTGAGTTCTTCGACACCCTGCAGGTGCGGGTGCCCGGCCGGGCGGCGGAGTGCGCCGCGCAGGCGCACGATGGCTACGGCATCCTGCTGCGCATCGCGGATGCCGACACGATCGGAATCTCGGTCGATGAGACAACGACCGTGGCAGAGCTGCACCACGTCGCGATGGTCTTCGGCGGAGCCAAGGAGCGGGTCTTCGGATTCCTCGGCACGGGGACCACAAGCGCCGTGCCCGAAGCGCTTGCGCGCACCGACGAGTACCTCACGCACCCCGTCTTCCACGCGCATCGTAGCGAGACAGCCATGATGCGGTACCTCAAGAGCCTCGCCGATCGCGATTACGCACTGGACCGTGGCATGATTCCGCTCGGTTCGTGCACCATGAAGCTCAACGCGGCCACTGAGATGGCGGCGATCACCTGGCCGGAGTTCGCCGGTATCCACCCCTTCGCTCCGGCATCCGATGTTGAGGGGTATCTGGAGCTCATCACCCAGCTCGAGGGCTGGCTGGCCGAGGTGACAGGCTATGACGCGGTCTCCTTGCAGCCCAACGCTGGCTCGCAAGGCGAGCTGGCAGGCCTGCTCGCCATTCGCGGCTATCACCGCGCGCGCGGCGACGTGCAGCGCACTGTGTGCCTGATTCCGTCCTCGGCGCACGGCACCAACGCGGCATCCGCTGTCCTGGCTGGTATGAAAGTCGTCGTCGTTGCGTGCGATGAGCTCGGGAACGTCGACCTGGGAGACCTGCGCGCCAAGATCGCACAGCACGCCGAGGAACTTGCAGCGCTGATGATCACCTATCCGTCGACGCACGGCGTCTACGAGCACGATGTGGTGGAGATCACGGAGGCAGTGCACGAGGCCGGCGGTCAGGTGTATGTCGACGGCGCCAACCTCAACGCGCTCCTCGGCTATGCGCGCTTCGGCGATCTCGGGGGCGATGTGTCGCACCTCAACTTGCACAAGACTTTCGCGATCCCGCACGGCGGTGGCGGGCCCGGTGTGGGCCCCGTGGCGGCGAAAGCGCATCTCGCGCCGTTCTTGCCTGCGCACCCGCTCGCGCAGCGCGCTGAGCACGCCGGAGGGTTCGTGTTCGAGGGTGGGCCGGTGTCAGCAGCCCCATACGGTTCGGCGGGAATTTTGCCGATCTCTTGGGCATACGTGCGCATGATGGGGGCCGACGGCCTGCGCGATGCGACCGCCGCAGCGGTGCTCTCGGCGAACTACATTGCCGCTCGCCTCGGTGAGCACTACCCGGTGCTGTACACGGGGGAGAACGGCCGCGTCGCTCACGAGTGCATCCTGGACCTGCGCCCGCTCAAGGAGGCCACCGGCATAAGCGTCGACGACGTTGCCAAGCGCCTCATCGACTACGGCTTCCACGCCCCGACGATGTCGTTCCCGGTGGCGGGGACTCTGATGGTCGAGCCGACGGAGTCGGAGGACCTTGGCGAGATCGACCGCTTCATCGAGGCGATGATCAAGATCAAAGCGGAAGCGGATGCTGTCGCCGATGGGCGCTGGTCGGCGGCCGACAATCCGCTCGTGCACGCGCCGCACACGGCCGTGTCGCTGATCTCGGGGGAGTGGGCGCACGCTTACACCCGCGAAGAGGCGGCATATCCGGTGCCCGGCCTCGTCGCGGGCAAGTACTGGCCGCCGGTTCGCCGCATCGACCAGGCATACGGCGACCGCAACCTCGTCTGCGCCTGCCCGCCGGTGGAGGCGTTCGTCTGAGCCGGCTTCGGTGGATTCCGTGGGTGACGCCGTGTGTCGGTGACGCCGTGTGTCGTGAACATGTCACATTGATCGCAACTCAGTAACGGTTGATTCACGGAGTTAACGATGCGGGCGAGCCCGGGTTAGTGTCGAATATCCCTGCTTGCTCGTCTATGAGCCTGCAGACTGTTTACGTTCCAGGAGGACAAAAGTGAAGCGGAACAAGATTGCCCTTGCGGGCGCCGCGCTACTCGCAATCGGCGCCCTCGCGCTCGCGGGCTGCGCGTCGGGAGACGGCGGAAACACTGATGACGCCACAGCTGGTGGCAACGTCGATCCCGACGCGATCATCACCACGAACGGATCGGAGCCGGAGAACCCGCTCATCCCGACGAACACCAACGAAGTGGGCGGCGGCAAGATCCTCGACAGCATCTTCGCTGGCCTCATCTACTACGACGCCGACGGCGCTCCGGTCAACGACATGGCTGAATCCATCGTCACCGACGACCCGCAGCACCTGACGGTCACCCTGAAGAAGGGGCAGACCTTCACCAACGGCGAAGAGGTGACCGCCGACAACTTCATCAAGGCCTGGAACGAGGGCGCCAAGGCATCCAACGCGCACCTGTCCAGCTACTTCTTCGAGGACATCGAGGGCTTCAGCTACGACGAGGACTCGGAGCTCACGGGCCTTGAGCAGGTCGATGACTACACCTTCACGATCGCGCTGAACAAGCCGGCGTCGGACTTCGCGCTGCGCCTGGGCTACTCGGCGTTCTACCCGCTGCCCGACGTCGCATTCGAGGACCTGGAGGCCTTCGGGGAGAACCCGATCGGCAACGGCCCGTACAAGCTCGACGGCGATGACGCGTGGCAGCACGATGTGCAGATCGACCTCGTGCGCAACGACGACTACGAGGGCGGCCGTCAGCCGGCCAACGGCGGCCTCACGATCGTCTTCTACGCGACGCAGGAAGCGGCATACGCCGACCTGCTGTCCAACGAGGTCGACGTCATCGACGCGATCCCCTCGAACTCGCTTCCCGTCTTCCAGGATGAGCTCGGCGACCGTGCTGTGAACCAGGCCGCCGCCGTGTTCCAGTCGTTCACCATCGGCCAGTTCCTCCCGCACTTCAGCGGCGAAGAGGGACAGCTGCGTCGTCAGGCGATCTCGATGGCGATCAACCGCGAGGAGATCACCAAGACGATCTTCTCCGACACTCGCACACCGGCATCCGACTTCACCTCCCCGGTGATCGACGGCTGGTCCGACTCGGTGCCCGGCTCCGAGGTGCTCGAGTACAACCCCGAAGAGGCGAAGAAGCTGTGGGCCGAGGCCGACGCCATTGCGCCGTGGGAGGGTACCTTCAAGATCGCGTACAACGCCGACGGTGGTCACGACGCCTGGGTCGACGCGGTGTCGAACCAGATCAAGAACACGCTCGGCATCGACGCATCCGGTGACCCGTACCCGACATTCCAGGATCTGCGCTCCAAGATCAACGATCGCACGATCACCACGGCTGCTCGCTCCGGCTGGCAGGCGGACTACCCGGGTCTGTACAACTTCCTCGGTCCGATTTACGCTACCGGCGCTGGCTCGAACGACGGCGACTACTCGAACCCCGAGTTCGACGAGACCATCGCCGCCGGCATCAGCAACCCTGACCCTGCTGCCCAGATCGAGGACTTCACGAAGGCTCAGGAGATCCTCTTCGAGGACCTTCCCGCGATCCCGCTGTGGTACTCGAACGTGACCGGTGGATTCAGCGAGAAGGTCGACAACGTGAAGTTCGGGTGGAACTCCGTGCCGATCTTCTACGAGATCACCAAGGCAGCCGAGTAAAAACGGCCACCGACAGCACACGAGGCGGTGACGAATTAGTCACCGCCTCGTATGCTGTGCCGTATTACTTGCGTTCCACCGAAGGGACAGCGGATGCTCAGTTACATCCTCCGACGTCTTCTGCAGGTGATCCCGGTGTTCTTTGGGGCCACCCTGCTCATCTACTTCCTCGTCTTCTCCATGCCAGGCGACCCGATCCTCGCACTGTTCGGAGACAAGACGCCCAACCCAGCGGTCCTCACCCAGCTGCGGGCGCAGTACCACCTCGACGAGCCGTTCATCGTGCAGTACTGGTACTACATCACCGGCGTGTTCCGCGGCGATCTCGGTGCCTCGTTCTCCGGTCGCCCGGTCGCCGAGGTGCTCGGCGCGACACTGCCGGTCACCGGACGCCTGGCCGTGATGGCGATCGCCCTCGAGTTCACGCTCGCGATCATCGTCGGCACGGTCTCGGCGCTGCGCAAGGGCAAGCTCTTCGATCACGTTGCGCTCATCGTCGCACTGATCGCGATTGCCGTGCCCATTTTCGTCCTCGCCTTCCTCGCCCAGTTCTTCCTCGCCATCCAGTGGGGCTGGTTCAAACCGACCGTCGGTGCGGATAACGGCTGGGAGGGACTCGGGTTGCCCGCCATCGTGCTCGGCGTGAGCCTCTTCGCCGTGAGCATGCGACTGATGCGCAGTTCGATGATCGACACGCTGAACCAGGACTGGGTGCGCACCGCCTATAGCAAGGGGCTCTCGCGCGGCCGGGTCATCCCGGTGCACGTGCTGCGCAACTCGCTGATCCCGGTGATCACGAACTCGGCGACCAACTTCGGCGTACTGCTCGTCGGAGCGACGGTCACAGAGGGCATCTTCAACGTGCCCGGTGTCGGCAAGGTGCTGTTCGAGGCCATCAAACGCGGGGAGGGCCCGACAGTCGTCTCTTTCGTGACCGTCTTCGTCATCCTGTATGTGCTCGTCAACCTGCTCGTCGACCTGTTGTACGGCCTGCTTGACCCGAGGATCCGCTATGTCTGAGTTCACGACCCCTACGCACTACGTCGCACCGGTCGAAACCGAGAGCATCGCCGTCGATGCCGTGAAGGTCGGGGAGAAGCCGACGAACCTCTGGCGCGACGCATGGAGCGACCTGCGCCGCCGTCCGCTGTTCTGGTTCTCTGTCGCGCTGGCCACGCTGTTCGTGGCGATGGCGCTGTTCCCGACGCTGTTCACGCAGACGCCGCCCAACCTGGACTGTCAGCTCGCCAACAGCAACGGGGAGCCGACGGCCGGGCACCCGCTCGGGTTCACGTTCCAGGGCTGTGACATCTATGCGCGCATCGTCTGGGGCTCGCAGACGTCGCTCTCCGTTGGCCTGCTCGCCACGTTTGTTTCGTCTGTTCTCGGGTTGATAATGGGTGCGCTGGCCGGCTACTACGGTGGCTGGATCGACTCGGTCCTCTCTCGGATCGGCGACATCTTCTTCGCCGTCCCGTACATCCTCGCGGCTGTCGTCGTGATGACGGTATTCCGTGACATCCGCTCGATTCCGGTGCTCGCGGTCGCGATCGGTGGTTTCGCCTGGGCGTCCACTGCTCGTGTCGTCCGAGCCGAGATCCTGCGGGTCAGGCAGGCGGACTTCGTGATGGCGTCGGAGTCGCTCGGCCTCTCCCGGTTCAAGACGCTGCTGCGTCACGTGATCCCGAATGCGATCGCCCCGCTCCTCGTCGTCACGACGCTCAGCCTTGCCGGATCGATCGTCGCCGAGGCGACGCTGTCGTTCCTCGGCGTGGGTCTGGGCAGTGACGTGATGTCGTGGGGCCTTGACATCAGCCAGGCGCAGAACTCGCTCCGCGTCGCGCCGATGGCGCTCATCTATCCGTCGATCGCGCTCACTCTCGCGGTGCTCGCGTTCGTCACCCTGGGCGAGCTCATCCGAGACGCCATCGACCCGAAGGCGAGGGCTCGGCGATGAGCGGTCTCGAGAACACCAGCGGGAAAACCCCGCTGCTCAGCGTGCGCGACCTCGCCGTCGCGTTCCGCACGCAGGAGGGCGTCAAGGAGGTCCTGCACGGCGTTAGCTTCGACGTGATGCCCGGTGAGACCGTGGCGATCGTCGGGGAATCCGGCTCCGGGAAGTCGACTTCCGCGACCGCGATCCTGAACCTCCTCCCCGGCACCGGGCATATCACGGCCGGGTCGATCACCCTCGAGGGGCGTGAGTTGACGACCCTCGACCGCGCCGCGATGGAAGGGGTACGCGGCCGCGACATCGGCTTCGTGCCGCAGGACCCGATGTCGAACCTGAACCCGGTATGGAGCATCGGCTTCCAGGTGAAGGAGGCGATCCGTGCGAACGGCGTTGCCCAGGGACGGAAGGCGGTCAAGGAACGCGCTATCGAAGTGCTGCAGCAGGCGGGCCTGGCCGATGCCGAGCGGCGTCTGCACCAGTTCCCGCACCAGTTCTCCGGCGGTATGCGCCAGCGCGCGCTCATCGGCATCGGTCTCGCAGCCGACCCGAAGCTCCTCATCGCAGACGAGCCGACCTCTGCCCTCGACGTCACGGTGCAGCGCGTGATCCTCGATCACATGGCCTCGCTCACCCGCGACAAGGGCACATCGGTGCTGCTGATCACCCACGACCTGGGGCTCGCTGCCGAGCGTGCAGACAAGATCATCGTGATGAACGGCGGCAACATCGTCGAGGCCGGTCCCAGCCGCGAGATCCTCGAGAACCCGCAACACCCGTATACGAAGCGCCTGGTCGCCGCTGCGCCGAGCATCGCGTCGAAGCGCATTCAGGCGGTTGTGGAGGATCGAGGAATCGAGACGCTCGATGATCTCGCCGACATCCCGCCGACCGTGCGCGTGGCAGGGCTGACCAAGGATTACAAGATCCGGCAGGGAGGCTTCCGCAGCGAGGACTTCCGTGCGGTCGACGATGTCTCGTTCGAAATCCCCAAGGGCAAGACGCTGGCTCTCGTCGGCGAGTCCGGTTCAGGGAAGTCGACCGTGGCGAAGATGGTGCTCAAGCTCGAGGAGCCGACAAGCGGCACGATCGAGATCGACGGCAAAGACGTGTCGCGACTGTCGAGCGCTCAGGCCTTTGGTCTGCGCCGCCGTATGCAACCCGTGTTCCAGGACCCGTACGGTTCGCTCGATCCGTTGCGCAACATCGGCAACACGATTGCAGAGCCGCTGCAGATCCACGGCGTCGGAGACAGGGCCTCGCAACGTCAGCGCGTCGAGGAGCTGCTCGACCAGGTGGCGCTGCCCCGCGTGCTGGCGACCCGGTATCCGAACGAGCTGTCCGGTGGTCAGCGTCAGCGTGTCGCGATCGCACGCGCTCTGGCACTGAAGCCCGACATCATCGTGCTCGACGAGGCCGTCTCGGCCCTCGACGTGCTCGTGCAGGATCAGGTGCTGCAGTTGCTCGCCGAACTTCAGTCGGAACTCGATCTCACCTACCTGTTCATCACGCACGACCTCGCCGTCGTCCGCGTGTCGAGCGACCTCGTCTGCGTCATGGAGAAGGGCCGCGTCGTCGAGCAGGGCACGGTCGATGAGATCTTCGCCAACCCGCAGCAGGAGTACACGGAGCGCCTGCTGCAGGCGATTCCCGGCGTGTCGATCGCCCTGGGTGGGCACGGCGCGTGAGCGATGCGATACGGCCGATGGCCGCGCGGACGTTCCGCGCGGCCACCGGCCTCGCTTCGTTCGTCCTGTGCGCGCTCTTGGCACTTTTCCTGCTGGGCGACGTGGTCGTCCGCGGCGGTTGGAGGCAGACATTCTTGCTCGCGCCGTGGGTGCTCCTGGCGCTGTGGGTCCTTTACGAGTTCACGTGGGCATCGTCCGTGCGCATCGATGAGCGGGGCGCTGTCGTGCAGAACCTGCTGCGGCGCACGACGTTCGGCTGGGCGCAGGTGCGTGATATCGATCTGCGCTGGCAGCTGGTGTTCACGCTCGCCGACGGCAAGGACCTCACCTGCTTCGGAGGACCGGCCAGGTCACGGCCTGTGCGCCGCGCGCGCGAAGACGAAGAGGCTAAGGCCCCGGCCGGCATCCGGGAGCTCACCGAGATCAGGGACCGCTGGCAGGCGAGCCCTGTCACGGCGGATGCCGCCATCCGGCGCTCGTGGGACGTGTCGGCGCTGATCGCGCTCGGCGTCATCGTCGTGTGGGCGGCGGTAGCGATCGCGATCGCGAACGTCTGAGAGTCAGCCAGGCAGTCCGAAGAGAGTCGGCCAGGTTGCTGCGGCCCACGGATAGCCGACGAAAGCTGCCGCGTCGATGAGGAAATGCGCAATGAGGAACGGTAGGAGCCGCCTCGATCGGTGGAAGAGCCATCCGAACAGCATCCCCATCGCGAGGTTTCCGAGGAACGCGCCAGGGCCCTGATACAGGTGATAGCTCGCACGCAGCACGGAGGTGGCGAAGATGATCGCCCACGGCCCCCAACCGAGCTCTCGCAGCCGGGCGAACAGGTAACCCAGCACGACGAACTCCTCCTGGATCGCTGCGCGCGCGGCGGAGAGCAGCAGTACGGGGATCGTCCACCAGTACGAACCGAGACCGGCGGGGTTCACTGCGACGAACAGGCCAAGTGCGCGGCCTGCGAGATAGAGGCCGAGCCCGGGGATGCCGATCACGAGGACGAGCAGGATGCCGTGCCCGGCATCCCGCGCCATCCGCGTGCCGTCGAGGCCCAGGCGCCCGAGGCGCGGGCGCGAGCTCTGCCACAGCAGGAAGCACACCAGCAGCACAGGGACGAGGGAGAACCCGATCGACAGCAGCTGGTAGATCAGGTCAAAAAGCTCTCGGTCGCTGCGCGAGGGATTGAGTGTCGCCGTCTGCTCGGACAGCGCAGTGGAATCGGTGAGCCGGTAGGCGAGCTGCACGATCGCGTAGACCGCCGATTGGCCGAGACCCAGAGCCAGCACGATCGCGATCTCCCACCGGATTCGGCTGCGCCCTTCGTCTCGCTCCGCGGTTCCTGAGCGAGCGGAGCGAGCTGAGGGGCGCTCAGGAACCGGGGTCACGATCACGTCATGATCGTACGACGGCTGCGGGGTCCGGTTGCTGAACGTCCTTCCTCTCGTCGCAGCGCTCCTCGCTCAGGAACCGGTGGTGAGACGAGGGGCGCTCAGGAACCGGCATCGCGGGTACGGTATCCTGGAATGTCGGCTTCCCGGCGTCTCCCACCATCTTCTTTAGGACTTCTGCATGGCGCACGCCCTCCGCTCTGACCTCCGTAACGTCGCAATCGTCGCCCACGTCGACCACGGCAAGACCACTCTTGTCGATGCGATGCTCCGCCAGACCGGCTCGTTCGGCGAGCACGCGCACGTCGAAGAGCGCGCGATGGACTCGAACGACCTTGAGCGCGAAAAGGGCATCACGATCCTCGCCAAGAACACGGCGATCACCTACAAGGGCGAGCATGCCGGAGGCAAGGAGATCACGATCAACGTGATCGATACCCCCGGCCACGCCGACTTCGGCGGCGAGGTGGAGCGCGGCCTGTCCATGGTTGACGGCGTCGTGCTGCTCGTCGATGCCTCGGAGGGCCCCCTGCCGCAGACCCGCTTCGTGCTGCGCAAGGCGCTCGAGGCCAAGCTCCCCGTCATCCTGCTCGTCAACAAGACCGACCGGCCAGACGCCCGCATCGCTGAGGTCGAGGAGGAGGCGCATGACCTTCTGCTTGGCCTGGCATCCGATCTCGTCGACGACGTGCCCGACCTCGACGTCGACGCACTCCTTGACGTGCCGGTGGTCTACGCCTCCGGGCGCGCTGGTGCTGCCTCACGCAACCGCCCCGCTGACGGCTCGTTGCCCGACAACGACGACCTCGAACCGCTGTTCCAGGCGATCCTCGAGCACGTTCCTGCGCCCTCGTACGACGACGAGGCGCCGCTGCAGGCCTGGGTCACGAACCTCGACTCCAGCCCCTTCCTCGGCCGTCTTGCTCTCCTTCGTGTGTTCAATGGCACGCTGAAGAAGGGTCAGACCGTCGCCTGGGTGCGTTCCGACGGCACCACCAGCAATGCCCGCGTCACCGAGCTCCTCAAAACCCGCGCCCTCGAGCGCTACCCGGCTGAACAAGCGGGTCCCGGCGACATCGTCGCCATCGCCGGTTTTGAGAACATCACGATCGGCGAGACGATCGCTGACCCCGAAGACGTTCGACCGCTGCCTGCGATCACGGTCGACGACCCCGCGATCTCGATGACCATCGGTACCAACACGTCGCCGCTGATGGGCAAGGTCAAGGGTCACAAGCTCACTGCACGCATGGTGAAGGACCGACTCGACCGCGAGCTCATCGGCAACGTGTCAATCAAGGTGGTCGACATCGGCCGTCCAGATGCCTGGGAGGTGCAGGGTCGAGGCGAGCTCGCGCTCGCGATCCTCGTCGAGAACATGCGCCGCGAGGGTTTTGAGCTCACCGTCGGCAAGCCCCAGGTGGTCACGAAGAAGGTCGACGGTAAGACCTACGAGCCCTTCGAGCACCTCACGATCGACACGCCGGAGGAGCACCTCGGCGCGATCACCCAGCTGCTGGCGAACCGCAAGGGGCGCATGGAGAACATGACGAACCACGGCACCGGTTGGGTGCGGATGGAGTTCATCGTGCCCTCGCGCGGCCTCATTGGCTTCCGCAGCGAGTTCCTCACCACCACCCGCGGCACCGGCATCGCGAACGCGATCTCGCACGGTTACGAGCCGTGGGCTGGACAGATCACGACGCGTCAAAACGGCTCGATCGTCGCCGACCGCGCCGGTGTCGTCACCCCCTTCGCGATGATCGCCCTGCAGGAGCGCATGTCGTTCTTCGTGCAGCCGACCGAGGAGGTCTACGAGGGCATGGTGATCGGCGAGAACTCGCGCGCCGACGACATGGATGTGAACATCACCAAGGAGAAGAAGCTCACCAACATGCGCTCTTCGACGGCGGATAACTTCGAGTCGATGACGCCGCCTCGCCTGCTGACGCTTGAGGAGAGCCTGGAGTTCGCCCGCGACGACGAGTGTGTCGAGGTGACGCCCGAGAAGGTTCGCATCCGCAAGGTGATCCTTGACCAGACGGTCCGCGGCCGCGAGGCGTCCCGCCTCAAGCGCCAGGACGCGAACGTCTGAGCGCGCCGCAGTCAGCGCAGCTCTGAGATGAGCACTCCGCTGGTGCCCGGCATCGTTGCTTCGAAAACGTGCGCGGCATCGCCCGGGTACGCCAGATAGTCACCCGGATTCAACAGCACCGGAGCGTCGGTGGGGCCGACGAGTGCTTGACCCGCGCTGAGGATCATGTGTTCGATCGTGCCGGGATGGTGCGGTGCTGATCGGCGGGCATCGCCGGGCTCCGCCTGAATCAGGTAGATGTCACGGCGGGCTCCTGACGGGCTCGCAGAGAGCAGGGTGGCGCTATAGGCGGATGCGGATGACGTCACGCTCATGCGCTCGCTGGCGCGGATCAGTGTCGGCGCATTCGTCTTCTGATCGACGAGCACGGCGAAGGGAACCTCGAGAGCGACACTGAGCGCCCACAGCGTTTCGACGCTCGGGCCCACCTGGGCGGCTTCCAGTTGGGAGACCGTCGCCTTGGAGACTCCCGCACGGCGAGCCAGTTCCGACACCGAGAGTCCGGCTGCTTCGCGCTCTCGCCGAAGCGTCCGAGCGAGTCGGGCACGAAGATCGTTCATGCGTTCATCATGCCAAACGTTTGTTCGCTTGACTATCCGATGCATTGTGTTCAGAATCATGATCATGCGTTCACTCAATCGAACGAATGGGATTGCCGAGCGTGAAGTGTGGCGTGAGGCTCTCGGCGTCATCCTTGCGACCAGCGCCTACGGCATTTCCTTCGGGGCACTCGCGGTGGCCGCGGGTCTCGACGTCTGGCAGGCGTGCGTGCTGAGCCTTGTGATGTTCACCGGAGGCTCGCAGTACGCGTTCGTTGGTGTCTTCGCCGCCGGAGGCATCGCCGCGCTGCCGTCGGCGATCGCCTCCGCCGCTTTGCTCGGCGCCCGCAACATCGCCTATGGCATGCGAATGTCATCGATCATCGGGCGAGGGGTCGGGCGACGGGCCGCCGCTGCCCATTTCACGATCGACGAGTCGACAGCCGTCGCGGTATCGCAAGACGAACCCCGCCTCAGTCGTGTCGGGTTCTGGGTGACTGGCATCGGTATTTTTCTCGGCTGGAACGCAACCACATTGATCGGAGCGCTGCTCGGCGACGTACTCGGCGATCCGAAAACCTGGGGGATGGATGCCGCAGCTGCAGCAGCATTTCTTGCGCTGCTGTGGCCGCGACTGAAGAGGCGTCAGGCGGTCGCGGTGGGCGCCGCCGCCGCAGTGGTGGCGGCATCCCTCACCCCGTCGATGATGCCAGGAGTGCCCGTGCTCCTCGCCGCCGCCGTCGCGATCATCGTCGGCTGGTTCAACTGGCTCGGCGCAGACGACGACGTCGTTTCATGACGCTCTGGGGTGCGGTGCTCCTCGCTGCGATCATCTGCCTCGCAATGAAGGCCGCCGGTTACCTTGTCCCCGCTGAAGTGCTTGAGGAGCCACGCCCGGCCCGTATCTCCGATCTGCTGACGGTGGCTCTGCTGGCTGCTCTCGTCGCCGTGCAGACTCTGGGAGCGGGGGACGCGCTGATTATCGATGCGCGTGTGCCCGCAATCCTCTTCGCAGCGGGGCTCCTCTGGCTGCGGCAGTCGTTCCTCGTCGTTGTGATCGCCGCAGCCGTGGTTGCCGCACTCCTGAGAATCACCGGTCTCGCCACCTGATCGCGCACGCGTAGGATCGTAGAGTGAAGTGGCTCTCGAAGGCGCTGTCGTGGCTCGCGGCGGCCGTTGTCGGCGGGGTGTTCGGCGTCGCAGGAACGATCGCCCACAGCCTCATCTGGGGGCCAATCCCCATCGGCATGATCGTCGGCACCATCGCCTGCGGGGCGATTCTCATCGCGATTCGCGCGCTCACTCACGACCGTGCCGCAACCGTAGCTGCGGGATCGGGCATGGTCGGGATGCTGCTGATCATCTCCGGTGTCGGGCCTGGTGGGTCCGTTGTCGTGGAGAACACCGCGCTCGGGCAGATCTGGATCTATGTCGTCGCCGGCCTCGTATTGCTTGCGGTGGCCTGGCCCTCGCTCAGGCGGCTTCCGGTACGCACGGATGCCGCGGCGAAGCCAGCGGCGGAGAACTCAGCAGAGAGCTCGCACGCGTAGACTGGATTTCGTGACGTATGTGATCGCCCTTCCGTGCGTCGATGTCAAGGATCGTGCTTGCATCGACGAGTGCCCCGTCGACTGCATCTACGAGGGTGAGCGTTCGCTGTACATCCACCCCGATGAGTGTGTGGACTG
>JASGEY010000004.1:0-10704 GCA_047605925.1 Microbacterium sp. | reverse complement strand
TCGCTTTTTGGGCCGCTCCCCGGCGCGCAAAGCGCAAAAAATCGCGACGGGAACATCATGACTCGCCAGCTGAACGGCACAAATCGCGACGGGAAGCCGGGAAGCAGAGGGGCGTAGCGCATCAGAAGCCCTCCCCGATGTCGGAACCCCGGCGTATGGTCGAGACATGAGCAGCCACTCAGGATCCCCCGGAATCATCCCCTCCTACCTGCTGGCGCGCCTGGCCGAGTCCGGTCGGTACCCGGCAGCAGCGGCGGCCGCGCGGCAGACCTTGACGGCCGGGCGCCCGCCCTTCCGCGCAAGTCTCGACCTGACGATCGACGAGAACGGTGACCTCATCGCACAGCTGACCGATGCCCCGAACCGCACAATCAGCGATGCCGCAGGCACGAAGCAGCTCCCTGGCATCATCGTGCGCACCGAAGACGACGCCCCCGTCGGCGACGTCACGGTGAACCAGGCATTCGACGGCCTCGGCGCCACATTCGAGTTGCTGCTTTCGGCCTTCCATCGCAACTCTCTTGACGACGCTGGCGCCCCGCTCAACGCGAGCGTGCACTACGGGCTCGACTATGACAACGCCTTCTGGGACGGCGAGCGCATGGTGTTCGGCGACGGCGACGGCGAGGTCTTCACCGGCTTCACGCGCTCAACAACGGTGATCGGCCACGAGCTCGCGCACGGCGTCGTCCAGCACACTGCGAACCTCGAATATCACGGCCAGCCCGGCGCGCTCAACGAATCGATCGCCGACGTGTTCGGCGCCCTGACCGAACAGTATCTGCTCGGTCAGTCGGCGGCCGATGCGAGTTGGCTGATCGGGTCAGAGATCTTCACGGATGCCGTACAGGGTGCTGCACTGCGATCCATGCTGCACCCCGGCACCGCCTATGACGACGACGAGCTCGGCAAGGACCCTCAGCCCGACCACATGAGTGACTTCGTCCGCACCACAGAAGACAACGGCGGCGTGCATATCAACTCCGGCATCCCGAACCGCGCGTTCGCACTTTTCGCCACCGACCTCGGTGGCAACGCCTGGGAGGCCGCGGGCGTCGTCTGGTACCGAGCCCTCACGAGCGGCCTGTCGAGCACAGCCACGTTCGCGCAGTTCGCCGAGGCGACGATCGCCGCGGCATCCGCTCTCGACCGCGAGACCGACCGCACTGACATCGAGGACTCGGCTCGACGTGCGTGGACGACCGTGGGAGTCTGGGGGGATGAGCGAGGCTCGGCCGCCTGAACCCGATGACGCACCGGTCGTCATCGCGGTCGTGCGCACGGGCGGCGTCGCCGGGATCCGGCGGCGCTGGCGCGTTGAGGCACCCTCCGAAGAGGCGGGCGCCTGGATCGCGCTGATCGAATCCTGCCCTTGGGAGGAACCGGCGCACGAGTGCAGGGGCGCCGATCAGTTCGTGTGGAGCATCCGCGCCCGCACGCCCTCCGAGCGTCGGGAGCAGGAGCTGCCGGACCGCGCGCTTGATGGTCCTTGGCGGGAACTGGTGGATGCCGTGCGCGCAGCATCCGCTGAGTCACGGCGATGAGTCCGGCCCCCGCATCCTGCAGTGGATTCCCACTTCTGCAGTGTGATTCCGACTCAGATCCCGTGCATGTTCCCGGATCCCCTGCAGAATGCAGGGCAGGAGGACAGGCGCGGGCGGATGCTGTCGCCAGCCCCGGCTACGGTGGAAGGATGACGATCACCGCCGCCGCAGACGGCTCCGCTCTGGGCAACCCCGGCCCGAACGGCTGGGCTTGGTACATTGACGATGCAAACTGGGCGGCCGGAGGGTCCCCGCACGGCACGAATAACCAGGGTGAGCTGCAGGCCGTGCTCGAGCTACTGCGCGCGACGGCTGGAACGCCCGAGAAGCTGCTCATCGAGTGCGACAGCAAGTATGTGATCGACTCGATCACGAAATGGATGCCGGGCTGGAAACGCAAAGGCTGGCGCAAGGCCGACGGCGGCCCCGTGCTCAACCGCGACCTCATGGAGGCGCTCGACGAGGCGATGCGCGGGCGCGATGTCGAGTTCTCCTGGGTGAAGGGTCACGCGGGGCACCCCTTGAACGAAGCCGCAGACGAGCGCGCGAATGCGGCGGCGAAGGCCTACCAAAACAGGCAGGAGCCACAGCGGGGGCCGGGTTTCACCAGGGGGGCGGATGCCGGGGAGGCATCCGCAATCGGCGCAGCATCCGCCCCTGCCCCTGTCGCAGCTCCTGCTCCTGCCCCAACCCCGCTTCAGACCGCACCACTCTGGGCCGAAGCATCCGACCTCTTCGACGGTCTCGACGACGAACCGGCGAACGATCCAATTGAGCTGCGCATCGCCCTCAGCGGCGAGGAGCACGCCCGCCTCGCCGACCTCGCCGATGCGCAGGGCGTCACGCTCGAAGAGGCCCTGCGCCGGCTGATCTGACACCCGGCGGGAGCCTGCCCGAATGTGTCAGGAACCGGGCGCGAGCACCTCACGCTCGAGCCGCGCGTACGACGCCTCCATGCCGTCGGCCATGCCGGTGGCGAGGATCATGTCGCGCGTCTCCTTGTCGGGGTACTCGATGAGAACCGTGATGAGGGTGGCGCCGTCTTCTTCGTAGAGGTTGAGGTCGTTGAGGGTCTCAGGGCCCTCAGTGCCCTGCATCCGCTCTGTCGTCACGGCGCGGCGCGGCGCGTCGACGAGGAGCACCTCGCCCTCGAAGCCGAAGGGCTCTCCCTCTGTGTCACCGATCGGCGCCCAGGAGGTGCGATGCGAGGCACCAGGTTCGGTGCCGACGACGCACTCGGTGATCTCCCACCCGTCGGGCCCGAGCATCCACTGCCGCACCAGCTCCTCCTCGTTGTAGGCGCGCCAGACGAGCTCGCGCGGCCCCTCGACGAGGCGGGTGATGCGCACGTGAGTGTCGTCGAGCAACTCGACGACGGTGCCTTTACCCTGCGCGAGCTCGCGGAGGTCAGCCAGCACAGCGTCGATCTGGGCCATCGCCATTGCGGTGCCCTCGACCATGCCCATCGACACGGCCTGTTCGAGCGATTCGGCCGACTCGAAGAAGACGCGGGTGACCGAACGAGTGCCAGCAGCGGATGCTTCGAAGCTGAACTCCATGCGCATCGAGGGCATCCCGTCAACGGTGTTGCCGTCGTCGTCGACGAACATGTCGAGCACGGAGAAGCTGTGCGGTTCGTCGATGGCGATGAACTCCCAGGCAGCGGACTCGGTTTCACCGCGTGGGCCGTTCATCGTGTAGCGGGCTCGCCCGCCGACGGAGTGGTCGAACGTGCTGAACGTGGCAGGCCAGCCTGGGGGCCCCCAGAATCGTTCGAGTTGGCGCGGATCGGAGTAGGCCGCCCAGACCCGTTCGACGGGTACGGGGAAGTCTGCCGTGATCGTCATGGTCAGGTTTTCGGGATCTGTGGTGATGTCGGTGACGGGCATCGGATGCTCCTTGTTCGGGGGTCAGTGATCGTCAGCGATCTTCGGCGAGCAGGTCGTCGAGTTGGGCGATGCGCGCACGCCAGAGCTCTTCATAGCGGGCGAGCAGGATGCGGGCGCGGGCGATCATGTCGGGGTTCGCGCGGACGAGCCGCTCGCGTCCTTCGGCTCGCTTGACGATGAGGGACGCGGCTTCGAGCACGGCGACGTGCTTCTGCACTGCGGCGAA
Source organism: Microbacterium sp. (assembly GCA_047605925.1). Taxonomy (GTDB): domain Bacteria; phylum Actinomycetota; class Actinomycetes; order Actinomycetales; family Microbacteriaceae; genus Microbacterium. The sequence goes on along the minus strand of JASGEY010000004.1, from coordinate 7,045 downwards.
TGACATGTCGTATTCGGCGGCGAGAGCCGAGATCGACTGCTCCCGCACGATCGAGCGGCGCAGGATGTCACGCCGGGTCGACGTCGCCAGTGCATGAAAGACACGGTCGATCTCCGCTTCGCTGAGTTCTATTCGTACAACCATTTGGTTGTAGGTTATGGCAAGGGGGATGCCGTGTCAAGGGGGGTTCTTGTTGGGAACGCGTCCGTCTGCATGCTCGTATTCCTTCGGAATGCCCGTTTCGGCGATCTCGGCATGCAGACGGGAATCTGACATGCAGACGGGAATCTGACATGCCGACGGGAATCGACATGCAGACGGGAATCTGACATGCAGACGGGACGCACCATCAGGCCGTCGCCGTTACGCCCGGTCAGTTCGGCACGACAACGCAGCGGTACCGCGCGCGGGTCATCCCGACGTAGAGGATGTCGAGCCACGACAGTCCCTGCGCCTTCGAGAAGGCGAGCCCGTCGTCACCGATGTCGGTGAGGATGACGGCTTCGGCATCGAGTCCCTTGTACTTGAAGATCGATCCCCAGAGCACACGCCCGCTTGGAGCCTTCGGCACGCCCGGCATCGGCGCGCCAGCCTTCGGCACGCCCGGCATCGGCGCAGCCGACGAAGCAGCAGAAGACCGCACCGCTGCGGCATCCGCCGTCACTTCTGCGACAGCATCCGTCTTCGGCGCATCAACCGGCCCAAGCTCAGGCTCGACACGCATCCTGTCGCGCAGCCAGCGCTCCTCTTTCGTGAAGTGCTCGGCGGCGAGAAGACGGCCGACCAGCGAGTTGTGCGCGCCGAAGGGGCTAAGAATCACGATGTCATGCGCCTGGTGGTGCGTGAGCAGCTCTTTCAGAGCGTCCGCGAGCGCATGCGACGGGTCGGCGGGATCGACGATCGTCAACGCGCCGACGGCCTTCAGGTGGTGCCCGCGATATCCGAGCGACCGCGACAGCAGTTTCTCAATGTCTTCCGTCAACCCTGCCGCCTGCCTCAGACCGCGGCCGAGGGCGACGTGCATCAGGTCGGGCACCCGCTCTTTCGCGACGGCGAACGGGTCGACCTGGGCGTTGACTGGGTGCAGGATCTGCTGCCGCCGGTCGCCGGCGAACGCGAACTTCGCACCGGTCGACGCGGCGAGCGCGAACAGCACATCGAGCACGGCCGGAAAGGGCGCTACATCCTGGAACTCGTCGACGCAGATCGCGTCGTACTCCCCAAGTTTCGGATTCGCGCTGAGCGCAGCAAAGGCGCGCTCAGGCAGTTCCTTCCGGTACCAATCCGGTCCAGCATCCGTCGGATTTGCGTCGAGTCCGACGAGACGCAGCATAAGCGAGTTGAGGTCGTCGACGACGATGTCGCGCTGGTTGCGCAGACTGCCGCGCAGTTCGTCGGCCATGAGCAGGTTCCAACAGACGACGAGCGTGCGGTGATCGGAGCGCCAGCGTTTGGCGATCTGGGTGAGCAGGTAGCTCTTGCCGGTGCCGGCCGGTCCGTCGAAGTAGAGACGATCATTGCGTTCGACGAGGTCGAGCACGATCCGCTGCTGCTTAAGCAGCTTCTCCTCGTCGTCGAGGCGCTCGAGCTTGCGGTCGGCGAGCGTGCGCCCGCCCGCGAAGTCGCCGAGCAGCGTCGCGGCGATCTGCTCGGTGTGCTCCGCGGTCATGACCGACGGGTCATGCTCGATGCCGTCCACAGTGGAGTACCACGCATCGTGCTCGTCGAGCAGCTTCTGGACCGTCTTGATCGGATGCTGCAGATCGTCGCGCCACGCGAGCTCCCACTCGAAGAACTGCATATCGCCGGGCGAGCCGTTTTTGAACAGGTGCCGGTCGAGGGAGGTGAACCACACCAGGCGCGCGATGGGCTCGGAGCCCGTGAGCACCTCGCGCTGCTTGAGAAAACCGCGGATGCTGCGGATCGTGCCGTCGAGCTGGCTGAACGGACTCTTGCCCGGGTTCGGCACGCGGTCGAGCCGCCACTCGCCGTCTTTGTACTCGACGTAATCAGGGCTCTTCGCCTCGATCACGACGATGCCGCGCCCCGGCACGAGCACGACGAAGTCTGCCTCGCCCTGGAACTACGCCGCGTGGCGACGGACCTCGATGCTATGTAGGACGATCCAGTCTTCCGTCGCGGAAGCTGTTGCGCCCGCGAACGCGTCGAAGATGCGCGTCTCTGAGGTGTTCGCTCCGCTGCGCGGGCGGGCAGGGATCATTCGGGTCATGATCGGATGCTAGCGAGAGGAGCGGACATCGAGCACCCTGGTCCGTGAGAGCCCCCGCGGGCGCCCGCGCACCCCCGGTTCGTGAGCGAGCGAAGCGAGACGAAGGACACCCGCGCACCCCCGGTTCCCGATCGGGCGCTTCAGCACACTCTTCTCCCCTGGCATTCTTAACCCATGCCTCTCGAGCGTGATATCCAGAACGTCCTTCCGAGCTTCCGCACAACGCGGCGCGACATGTGGAACTGGCGGGCGGTCAGCGAGTATGCGTTCGAGGCCGAGAATGCCGTGAGGCTGCTGGCTGATATCGCTGAGGACTACGGTGCAGAAGGCGTGATCCCCGCAGTGCAGAAGGCGATCGCGAGTACGTTTCGTGTATTGATGCGGGCCGACGATTCGGGGGGAGCGATCCAGATGGTGATCCGCGATCTGCTCGTCCTGCATGCCGAGCTGTGCGCCGAAGCGCCACCGGAGCCCGCCGTGCTGACGAAGTGGATCCAGACACAGCAGTTCGGTGAACTCGGCGAGTATTTCACCATCGACGTCGCCGACTACGAAGAGGCACTCGGCGAGAAGGGACTTGAGACGTTCGTTCGGCACCTCGACAAGCGCCGGGCGGCACTGACCCTGCCGTTCGATGGCCGCCCCGACCTCGAGTTCGAGTGGGACGATGAGCGGCACGCTCGGCGGGCGGTGCTCGACAACCTGCAGCGCCTGGCCGTGCTGGGTGAAGACGAAGAGGCGATCGTCCGCACGTACGGCGGCGATCTGCCGAAGGCGTATCTCCGAGCGAAGGCCGCGAAGGCGCTGATCGAAGCCGGATTCTTGGAGCGGGCAGCATCCGTCGCCAAAGAAGGCATGGCGCTCGATGGCGCATCGCATCAACAGCAGACATGCGGCGAGCTGTGGGTGGAGACGCTGGGTCGCATCGACCCTGCGGGGGTGGCGGATGCCGCGGGCGAGGTGTTCCGTCGGTGGCCGACTGGTGGCAACGCGTCGGCGTGGATCGATGCCGCAGGCGACGGCGTGCGCGAAGAAGCCGTGACGCTGATGCGGAAGAATCCGCGAACACTTGTCGCGTTCCTGCTCGATGCGGGAGATGTGCAGCGCGCCTGGAACGAGGCTCTCGATTCGATCGGGGGCGCCGGCGGCGGGGCGCTTCCGCAGCAGTGGGACGAGTTGGTGAAGCGCTACGCGAAGGTGGATGCTGTCGCCGTGCTGCCTGTAATGGCGCAGCTGATCGACGACCTCCTGGTCGAGGCGAACACCGCCGTGTACGCGGATGCCGTCAAGCGCATGAAGGAGTTGCGCAAGGCAGCCGCTCTCGCCGGGGTGCCCGAGATGGCCGACGCGTACCTGGCCGAATGGCGGGAGCGGTTCAAGCGGCGGACGACGCTGATCAAGCGGATGGATGCGGCGGGGGTGTAGTGGGGGCGGATGCTTGTCTACACTGCGAGATCCAGCGGCAGATCGGCGATATCTCGCAAACGCTTGCCGGTGATCAGAGTGTCGAGAGTCATCTGCGCCTCATCGTTGTCGAGCTGAGCCGTTGCCTCAACCAACTCCGGCAATGCAAAGTGATAGACCGTATCGACGTCTCCGGTTCCGAGGGCAAGGGAAGCAATCCGCGACGGCGACGGCTCCCCGGTCACCACGGCAATGTGCGGTGCCCGGCCCTTACGATTACGCAATACGCCTAGCGCTTCAGTCCGAGCATTCTGCGCTCGGTCCGATCGAAGCGTCCACTTGCAGGAGATCACCGCGTGAACAATCCCGTGAGGTTGATTCGCCTGCCGGATCGGGGCGAGCGTTCCAAACTGCTTGTCGACGAGAGGCCTCGTAGCGTTGATCTCAGCATCCGGAACGGGCAATCGAACGACCGTAACGTCTGGCGACACGTCGTAAGCATTGCCGAGCACAGCGGCTAGGGTCGGACTTGCATCCACCATCTGAGCGAGTTCATCGAGATGCCGGTATGGCTCATACCTCGCAAGGTGATACTCCCGCCTCGAGCCACCCACGTTCTCAACCGCCCAGCGCCCCGGCCGAAGCATGTCAAACAACGGGAGGGTGTGGGCGACGAACGACCGTACTGAACCCTCAAACTGACTTCCTGCTCGCTGCCCGTCCAACTTCACTCCGCCGATCGTTGCCCCAAGTGCAGTAGCAACGGCCAGCGCAGCCTCGCGAGAAAAGCGTTGTCCGGAATCAGCATTCGAGGCGATGCCTTTCGCATCGACAACCAACGTGCGGTCTGCTATGAGCTCGCGGTGGAACTCGGCGCGAGCCTGTGACAACAGAGCCAGATGACTCACTGATTCTCCGATCCTTGATGCATCCCATCGGCGCGCATCTGCCGGTTCACGGCTTCGAGAACTAGCTCACACGGTTTCGATGAGCTGCGACGACCTCATGGCGCCAGTGATCCGTTTGCCCGGTGAAGCCCTTGAACTCACCGAGAAGGTATCGCTGGATCCCGTCAATGTCGATGGTGTGCAGTTCAAAATCTCGCTGCAATGCTGACAGTCGCTGTTCAACCGCAGCAGCGCTTCCTTCGTTGAAGGCCCCCACGAGCTCGTCAAGGCTAAGCGCCCGGTCAGTGCGCGCGAGAGCCCGGTAGACCGGATCATGGACGTCAAGGGCTCCGGGCACCTCTGCGCGCGGCATCCCGTCACGCGTCAGTGCGTTGCGGATGCTCTCGCCGATCGCGTGCGCTACTGGCGGGGGAAAGGCGTTCCCGATCTGACGATACTGCGACGTCTTTCTCCCCGAGAATTCATACCGATCGCCAGGCTCCCATCCCTGGATGCGAGCGGCCATCTCGATCGTCAATCTCGGCGGCGCTGTCCGAAACGACGGCGACGTGCGATTCGGGGCAGCATCGGCGATTCCGCGACCATCGATGTTCAAGCGCGCCCAGCCCGCCTTGGCCCGAGTCGGACCGAGGTCAGCTCCGCCGTGCTTCTTGCTTCCGCCGACGAGTGTCGGACCGATGTCGTCGGCGAGGTCACGCCATGCACCGGCGTATCGCCAGCCATCCGCGGCCATGTAGTCATAGAGAGCGTCGCCGACAGTCACACGCGGCCGCTGCCCTGGCTCGGGCCAATGAAAGTAACGCAGATCCTCTGCCGGCATCGCGACAAGAACGAAGCGCGGCCGCAGCTGGGGCACTCCGAAGTCAGCTGCATGCAGCAGCCGCCACTCGCCGACGTAACCCAGTGCGTCAAGCCGGTCGATGACGCGCTGACGATACGCAGAAAACCTCGGGGCGGACAACCCGCGAACGTTCTCGAGCATGACAGCCCTCGGCCGGATGATTGCCACCTGCTCGATGGCCCACGCGAACAGGTCGCGCTCGTCAGACGTGCCAAGTTGCTTACCGGCTGCGGAGAACGGCGGACACGGCACGCCGCCGGCGAAGAGGTCCACACCTTCGTAATCACGAGGGACCCAGACGTCTTGGCTGGCGACGTCGCCGATGGCGACGTCAATTCCCAAGTTTGAGCGGAGCGTGTCAGCCGCCGTCTCATCGATCTCGATGGCGAGGGCATGCGCAAACCCGGCTTTGTGGAGGCCGAGCGACTGGCCCCCCGCACCGGCGCACGCTTCAACTACCGTGAGGCTCCGGGATCGAATTTCTGTCACGGGTTCATCGTACGTGGAGCCAGGGACATAGCCTCGGCGCGGCGGCGCTAATTCAGGTGCCGGGTGGTCGAGCTGAAGCGTGTCGATGCACCGGTGTCGCCCTCATGCTCCCACAACGCCGAGATCGGCAACGCGGCGGGGCGATCGCCGAACCGCACTCCTCTCGAAGTCGTGTTGAGGACGTAACAGCCGAGAAAGCGATCGCCGATCCTGTCGCGAAGCTCCACGATGGAGAGGTTCAAGCGGCGGACGACGCTGATCAAGCGGATGGATGCGGCGGGGGTGTAGCGGGGAGCGGATGTTTGGGGGCGGGAGCGCTCAGCAAGCTGGGTTGCGGCGATCTCGTCGTCTTCCGTGTGTGAGTCTCCATGCGTCTCGGAACACGAGAACCCTGATGCCGGGGCGGATGATGTGATGCGGGCTGTGCGCGAACGCCAGCATCCCGAGCCTGGGTCAGACGGGAGCGTCTGAGCCCTGATCCACCGTCTGGTGTGGGTATTGCAGGCGCGCCATTAGGTGAAATGCCCTTCTGGTCTGGGAAAATGTTGAGTGCTGACGTCAATAGTTTCCGGTCCAGAAGGGCATCTCGTAAGTGAAAGCATCTCATGGTATTGCGCCGGTGTTCGATGACCACAATCTCGTGTCGCACGCGGGTCTGGTGCCTGTGCTGGAACTGGCCGAGAAGGCGGGTCTGTCCGGGCTGGTCGGGGAGTGTTCGACGCTGCCGACGGCGAATGTGGGGGTGAAGGTTCGCACGATCCTCGGCGGGATGCTCGCCGGAGCGGACAGCATCGACGATCTCGACGTGCTGCGCTCCGGGGCGACGGGCCGGGTGCTCGGGCAGGTGCGGGCGCCGTCGACGATCGGGACGTTCCTGCGGCAGTTCACGCACGGAAACGTCCTCCAGCTCGGGAAGGTGAACCGGGTGCTGCTGCGCCGGCTGCTCGGCGAGTTCCCCGGCCTGGCGGGAACGCCGGGCGGCCTGGTGATGGTGGACATGGATGACACGATCCGCGAGGTCCACGGTTACCGGAAGCAGGCTGCGGCGTTCGGATACTCCGGGGTCCGCGGGCTGAACGCCTTGCTGGTGACGGTCACCGGGCAAGGCGCCGCCCCGCTGGTCGCGGAGGCGTCGCTGCGGCGCGGGAACGTCCGCTCCGGCGCGGGCGCCGC
>JASGEY010000003.1:0-60910 GCA_047605925.1 Microbacterium sp. | reverse complement strand
GTGGAAGCCGCCGGTGGCACGCTCGCAGACGTTGCCAAGACGACCGTCTTCCTTCTCAACGCCACGCTGTTCGAGCCCATGAACGCTGTCTACCGGGAGTACTTCTCCGAGCCTTATCCCGCGCGATCCACTGTCGTCGCGCCGCTGTCGAACCCCGATCTCCGCATTGAGATCGAGGCTGTTGCCTACATCCCACGCGGTAAGTAGCCGGATTCGGCCCGGTAGATCCTGCGAGGTCGCGAATCCCCGGAAGACGGTGACGGGCTCCGCGATGGACGCCATGATGCCATGCACCAGCCTCCCGCTCGATATTGTGTTGACTCCCGTTCCGAAGAACTGGCCGAACTGACCACGAACCGCAAACGCCTCCACACCGAGAGCGACACGTTGCTCGCCGCGCACTTCGCCGACGCCATCGACCTGGAAACCCTGAAACGTCACCAAGACCGCATCCGCACCGGACTGGCCGACATCGACCGCAGTCTCGCCATCGAGCACGACCACCACGAAGGATCACGCAAGCAACTCGCCACCGCGCTCAGCCTGCTCGTTGACTGCGCCACCCTCTACGCCCGCACCGATGAGCAAAGCAGACGGCTCGCGAACCAAGCACTCACCGGCGGTATCGACATCAGCGAAGACAAAAAACGACGATCCGACTCGCTGGGCCGTTCGCCGCCCTCGCACCAACACCAGAATCCACCGATGTCAGCGGTTCTAGTACGTCTGAAATTGTGGACCTGAGGGGACTCGAACCCCTGACCCCCTGCATGCCATGCAGGTGCGCTACCAGCTGCGCCACAGGCCCATCTACTGCTCCGACCAGGCCGGAGCAACTTGAAAAGAATACAACACGAATCGCCGCGAGCACCAATCGGGCGGCGTGCGCGCCCCCGGCCTCTCAGGCCCTTGGGCGCACCGTCAGATCGACCAGATGCGCGTCGTCTGGCAGGTCGAGCGCGAGCAGCACAGTGGCCGCCACCGATTCCGGGTCGATGAACCGCTCAGGGTGATACTCCTGCCCCTCCTGCCGGTGCACCTTCTCCTGCATCGGTGTCGCAGTCCGCCCAGGATAGATTGACGTGACACGGATGCCGTGAGCAGCCTCCTCAGCGCGCAGCGAGTCGGCCAGTGCCTTGAGACCGTGCTTGGAGGCCGCATATGCCGCCCACCCGGCCCGCGCGCTCAGCCCGGCACCCGAGTTCACGAACACCACTCGCCCCCGCGAAACGCGCAGCAACGGCAGAAGCAGCCCGGTGAGCTCCGCGGGCCCGACCAGGTTCACCGCCAGCTGCTGTCCCCACGATGCCGCCGCAAGCTCAGCCACAGTTCCAAGGTCGACGACGCCCGCCACATGGATCAACGAGTCGATGCGCTCCGGAAGCACCTGCTTCGACAGCGCCCACGACAGCCGCCCCGGATTCGCCAGATCGCCGACGATCGTCGATGCCTGCGGGAACCTCGCCGAAAGTTGATGGGCACGCCCAGCATCCCGAGCAAGCAACACCACCTCATCGCCGCGCTCGATGAGTCGCCGCGCGACCACCGCGCCGATTCCTGAACCAGCACCGGTGATCAGATGGACCGGCATATCAGGCAGGGTCAGCGGCGAGTGCGAACGGCACGACAGGGCAGTCCTTCCACAGGCGCTCGAGCCCGTAGTAGACCCGCTCCTCCTGGTGGAAGACATGCACGATCAGATCACCGAAATCAAGCAACACCCAGCGCGCCTCGGCACGACCCTCACGACGAACGCGTTTGTGTCCGGATTCGATGAGCTTGTCTTCGATCTCGTCGGCGATCGCCGCAACGTTTCGCTCGCTGTTTCCAGTGACGAGCAAAAAGATGTCAACAAGCGGCAGCGGCTCAGAGACATTGAGAGCGACGAGATCCTCTCCGCCTTTGCTCACAGCGGCATCCACTGCGATCTGCAGCATCTCTTCGGCGGTTTCAGGTGACTGCATTAGATCAGTTTCGTGGTGAAGGCGACGATCAGGACGACACCCAGCGCGAGCGCCAGACCGCCCGCCACGATCGCGAGGGTGACCATGATTTTGTTGCCCTTGTCGGGAGCCGGGGGTCGGATGACCTCACCGGCTGGCTTGATGGTGCTGACCGCAGCACTGGCTGCGATGGGCGTGGGGGAGGATGCCGGGGGCAGCTCGCCGTCGATGAGCACCGCGTCGATGTCCTTGCCGTCGGCGACGCCGTGCGCGTGCCCCTGCGAGCCGATGCCTTTGGGAAGCTCGTAGGAGCCGGTGATCAGGATCTCGCCCGTCGAGGCGACCGGCCCATCGAGGGAACCCTCTCCGGCCGGCGGGTTGAAGATCAGGGCGTGAGGGGCCGTATGCTGCGACCCGCCGCCATCGGCCATGATCAGCTCATCGAAGGATGGGGCGAACGAGGGCGCCGCCGGCGCAGGCTCCGCCAGCACGCCGTAGCCGAAGTCCTCGCTCACCACAGGACGCTCGCCTTCGGTGATCTCGACAACGTCGCTGTCTGTCACCGCACTGAGAACGTCGTCCTCGTCGACCAGCTCCTCTGGCTCCTGCACGTCGATACCGAGCGCGGCGACTGCGGCCACCGGGTCGTCTTCGTCCTCGTCAGGTTCAATTTCAGGTTCAAGCTCACGTTCAGGCTCAAGCTCAGCTTCAGCTTCAGGCTCAACCTCGAACTCCACCGGTGTCGACTCAGCGGCCAGAGGCACATCGCTCACTGTGTCGACAGCACGTGATGCACTCACCGGAGCGATGTCGACGAACTCATCGTCATCGTCATCGTCATCGTCGTCGTGCGCTGCGGGCGCGAACTCAGGCACCTCGGTGACGCTCGCCTCCGCGACGACGTCCTCAGCCGTCTCCTCTGCAAAAACTTCAACCGGCGCCTCAGACACATCGGCGCTTTCAGCATCCGTGTCATCCGCAATCTGGTCATCGATCACCGGAACCGAGGAGGTCCTCACCCGCTCCTGCTCGCGCATCTGACGTCGGGTGAGCGGAACGTCGCTGCGAACGGCATCCGCGCTGGGCGCCGGCGCGATCACGACAGCCTCAACCGGACGCGGCAGTGGCGGGACAGGCGGAACGAACGCCTCAGCGGCAGCCGCCGCGTCGTCAGCCGAGATGACCGGCGTCGATCCGGTCATCCGCATCTCTCGCAGTTGCTTGCGTGTCAGCGGACCGGGCGCGTTCTGATCCGGTGTACTCATGCCTTGCTCCGATACAGATGATGCTTCGCGATGTATTGAACGACCCCGTCGGGTACGAGGTACCACACTGGCTCTCCCCCGTGCACCCGCTCACGGCAGTCTGTCGAGGAGATCGACAGCGCCGGCACCTCGAGCTGGCTGACGTCACCGGGCGGGAGGCCGTCTGTGCTCAGGACATGTCCAGGGCGTGAGACCGCGACGAAATGTGCCAGCTCCCACAACTCATCATGGTCTCTCCAACTGAGAATTTGCGCCACGGCGTCGGCACCGCTGATGAAGAAAAGCTCTGCATCCGGTCGGTCACGCTTTAGGTCTCGGAGGGTGTCGATCGTGTAGGTCGGGCCCTCACGGTCGATGTCGACGCGACTCACGGTGAATTGCGGGTTGGATGCTGTCGCGATCACCGTCATGAGATAACGATGTTCGCTTGGGGTGACATCGCTCTTCTGCCACGGCCTGCCGGTGGGCACGAAGATGACCTCGTCGAGCTCGAAGGAGTGCGCGACCTCACTGGCTGCTACCAGGTGGCCATGGTGAATCGGGTCGAACGTCCCGCCCATCACGCCGATGCGCGGAGCGCGCGAGGTCTGTGTGCTCATGTGGGGTTTAGTGGCCGTGCCCTGCTCCGTGACCGTCGTTGCCGTGCTTCGCGGCAAAAGCTTCGGCCTTTGCCGAGTGACGGTTGGCGACGTTCTTGTACGACAAGGTCACCAGGGCGAGCGCAGTGAAGACGATCGCTGCGATGATTCCGTAGATCAACGTGTCGAGCGCCACGTTCCCATGATGTTCAGTCTCGGCAGCGGCCATCGCGATCTGTGCGACGAGGTTCATCCTGGCTCCAATTCGTGACCTGCGGACGGTACAGCGCCCCTAGTCTAGTCCTCAGCTGCGGGTCTGACCGGCTCCACGTGCCAACCATTTGGTGCTGGTCAGCTCGGCGAGTCCCATCGGCCCGCGTGCATGCAGTTTCTGGGTGGAGATGCCCACCTCGGCCCCGAAGCCGAACTCGCCCCCGTCAGTGAACCGGGTCGATGTGTTCACCATCACCACCGCCGAGTCGACCTCGGCCAGGAACCGATCGGCGTTTCGCACATCGGTCGTCACGATCGATTCGGTGTGGCCGGTGCTGTGACGACGAATGTGTTCCAAAGCGTCGTCCAGCGTGTCGACCACCTTCATCGCGATATCGAGACTGAGATACTCAGTCGACCAATCTTCCTCCGTAGCCGGAACGATGCCATCGGCAAGCGCGGCGACCGTTTCGTCACCGTGGATCGTGACCCCTTCGGCCTGAAGCGCCGCTGCGACGAGCGGGACGAGCCTGTCGGCACCACCGCGGATCACAAGGACGGTTTCGACCGCATTGCAGACGCTCGGGCGCTGGACCTTGGCATTCACCACGATGTCCCTGGCCCAGTCGTCAGGTGCGGTCTCATCGAGCACGATGTGGACGTTGCCTGCCCCGGTCTCGATGACCGGCACCGTCGACTCCGTTACCACGGCCTCGATGAGACCGGCACTGCCGCGTGGCACGAGCACATCGATGAAGCCCCGACCGTGCATGAGCGCCTTGGCTCCGTCCCGGCCGAAGTCGTCGACGGTCTGAATCGCCTCGGCTGTGATCCCAGCATCCGCCAAAGCCTCACGCATAACGGCCACCAGCACCGTGTTCGACCCCAGTGCAGCGCTGCCGCCACGCAGAACGACCGCGTTGCCCGAGCGCAGGGCGAGAGTTGCGATGTCGACCGTCACGTTCGGTCGCGCCTCATAAATCGCACCGACAACCCCGAAGGGCACACGAACCTGCTCAAGAGAGACGCCATTGGGCATCCGATGCCCGCCGACGACCCGGCCAACGGGGTCTGGCAGCGCCGCTACCTCCCGCACTGCTGCGGCGAGCGAAGCCACACGCTTATCATCGAGCCGCAGTCGGTCAATGAGGGACTCGCCGATGCCGCCGTCGCGTCCACGGACGATATCCGAAGCATTCGCCTCGATGATCCGAGCGGCATTGCGCTCAAGCGCTGCGGCAATGCCCTCGAGGGCACGCGCCTTGTCGTCACTGGTCAGGGACGCAATGGCACGCGAGGCCTCTTTCGCACGCGAAAGGCGCTCCTGCGGAGTCTGGTCGGTCATCCCGCCAGTCTAGGAGACAGCGGGCTCGAACCAGGTCCCGATGTCAGCCCCATTCAGCGCCTGATCGACCAGATCGGCGCTCGTCACCAGCACACCCACTCCGGATGCCGCGGCCAGGCGTGCCGCAGAGACCTTGGTGGCCGCTCCGCCTGTGCCAACGCTGTTCACGACGGTCGAGCCGAACTCGAGGCCAGCAAGATCGGCGCCGGCGGGGATGACCTCGATCGGCTCGGCCCCAGGCTCCGTCGGCGGCTTCGTGTAGAGCGATTCAATGTCGCTGAGCAGCACCAGGGCATCGGCCTCGATGAGTTGAGCGACCAGAGCGCCGAGGCGGTCATTGTCGCCGAAGCGAATCTCCTGTGTTGCCACGGTGTCGTTCTCGTTCACGATCGGCAGGATGCGCAGTCCGAGCAAACGCTCCATGGCCCGGCGCGCATTGGATCGCGAGGTGGAATGTTCGAGATCCCCGGTGGTCAGCAACACCTGGCCCGCAACGATACCGAAGGGGCGCAACGCCTCCTGATAGCGGAAGATGAGCATGGTCTGACCCACAGCAGCCGCGGCCTGCTGGGTAGCCAGATCGGTGGGGCGAGCTGCGAGATCGAGGAATGGGATGCCGGTCGCGATCGCTCCGGACGACACGAGCACGACTTCGGTGCCCCGTGCGTGCGCAGCGGCGAGAGCGTGCACCAGCATCGGGATGCGCCACGAAGACTCCCCGCTGATCGACGAGGATCCCACCTTCACGACAATACGAGCGGCTGTCGCCAGATCGGCACGGGTGCGTGCGGTCATTCGGCGTCCTCGCGGTACGTTGCAAGCCTTTCGGCCTCATCCTGTGCACGAGCCTGCGCCTTGGCATCCATCCGCTCGTAGTACTGCTCGCGACGCTCAGAGGTGGTTCGCCTCGAGTTCGGGGCGAGGCGGGGGTCGGTCCCTCGCGGGGCGACCATGAGCTCTGCAGCCGAGCTCATGGTCGGCTCCCAGTCGAAGACGATGCTGTCACCCTCGCCGATGACCACTGTCGAGCCCTGCACTGCCCCCAACCGGAACAGCTCGTCCTCGACGCCGAGCTTCTCCAGCCGGTCGGCGAGGTAGCCGACGGCCTCTTCGTTCTGAAAGTCGGTCTGCTGCACCCACCGCACCGGCTTCTCGCCGAGGATGCGGTAGACATTGCCGTAGGTGCCCCCCTCGACACGAATCGTGAAGTCCTTCTCGGCGCCTTTCGGTCGGATGACCACGCGCGGAGCGGGAACCTCGATGGCCGCCTGCGCCCTGTGCTCGTCGACGATCTCCCCGAGCGCGAACGTCAAAGGGCGGAGTCCCTCGTGGGACACGGTTGAAATGTCGAAGACGCGGAAGCCTCGTGCCTCAAGCTCAGGGCGCACCAGATCGGCGAGATCGCGTGCCTCCGGAACGTCGACCTTGTTGAGCGCAACGAGCTGCGGACGCTCCAGCAACGGCGTCTGCCCTTCGGGGACCTCATATGCCGCGAGCTCAGCGAGAATGATCTCCAGATCGGAGATCGGGTCGCGACCCGGCTCAAGGGTGGCACAGTCGAGCACATGCAGCAAAGCCGAGCAGCGCTCGACGTGGCGCAGGAACTCGAGGCCGAGTCCGCGGCCCTCACTTGCCCCCTCGATAAGGCCGGGGACGTCGGCGACGGTGTACCGGTAGTCGCCAACCTGGACAACACCGAGGTTCGGATGCAGGGTCGTGAAGGGGTAGTCGGCGATCTTGGGACGAGCGGCCGAGATCGCACCGATCAGACTCGACTTACCTGCGGACGGGTAGCCCACCAGGGCAACATCGGCGACCGTTTTCAGTTCAAGGATGACATCGCCCTCGAATCCGGGCGTCCCGAGCAGCGCGAAACCTGGCGCCTTGCGCTTGGGTGTTGCGAGGGCCGCATTTCCGAGGCCACCCTGGCCTCCCTGAGCGACCACGTAGCGCTCACCCGGTGTGATCAGGTCGACGAGGACCTCGCCCGCTGGGGTCTTCACCACTGTGCCGACAGGCACGGGAAGTTCGAGGGTCTCCCCCGCGTATCCTGCACGATGATCGCCCATCCCGAAGCCGCCGTTTCCTGATGAGCGATGCGGTGAATGGTGGTAGGAGAGCAGTGTGCCCGTCTGCGGATCGGCGACGAGCACGATGTCGCCGCCGTTGCCGCCGTTGCCGCCGTCGGGCCCTCCGAGCGGTTTGAACTTCTCACGGTGCACGGAGACGCAGCCGTTGCCGCCTTTGCCAGCGCGCAGGTGCAGCGTCACGGTGTCGACGAAGGTGACCATTGGCGCTCTCTCTGTCCTCGATTACTGGGCCGCTAATGAGCGACCGATACGCAAATTCGGGACGGGCCGAAGCCCGCCCCGAATCGGCAGTGCTGCTGTGGCGCTGAGATTACTCAGCGGCGGCGACGATGTTGACGACCTTACGGCCACCCTTCGCACCGAACTCGACCGCACCTGCGGCCAGAGCGAACAGCGTGTCATCGCCACCACGGCCGACGTTCACGCCGGGGTGGAAGTGAGTGCCGCGCTGGCGGACGATGATCTCGCCGGCGAGAACCTGCTGGCCGCCGAAGCGCTTGACGCCAAGTCGCTGTGCGTTGGAGTCACGACCGTTGCGGGTCGAGCTCGCGCCCTTTTTGTGTGCCATGTCCTGATCTCCTCGGTCTTACTTGATACCGGTGATCTTGACGCGCGTGAGCTCCTGACGGTGGCCCTGGCGCTTCTTGTAACCGGTCTTGTTCTTGTACTTCTGGATGATGATCTTCGGGCCGCGGAGGTTGCCGATGACCTCTGCCGTGACCTTGACCTTCGCGAGCTTGTCAGCGTCGGTGGTCACCGTGGCGCCGTCGACGAGCAGCACAGCAGGCAGCTCGATCTTCTCGCCCTGGGCAGCCTGAACACGGTCGAGCTGAACGATCGTGCCGACCTCGACCTTCTCCTGCCGCCCACCGGCGCGCACTACTGCGTAAACCACTTCATACCTGTTTCGTTGGGGAGCACGAGGCTCCGAGAATCTCACGGGAAGACTGTTGCTTGCGTGCGCCGCAGAGCGGCGGGTGCGAATGCAAGACTCTCCACTTCGCCCTGAAGGGACGATGCGGCCCACGCACCAAGGGACTACTTTACCGGATGCCGGGCACCGTGGCAAAACGCTCGCTGAAGCGTGTCGAGCCTACGCTGGACGGATGACCGTTCTCGTCGATGTCCCCCGCTGGCCTGCTCACGGCACGCTCTGGGCCCATCTCGTCAGCGACGCGAGCCTCGACGAACTGCATGCCTTCGCACAGACGCAGGGGTTGCCTCCTCGCGCCTTCGACATCGACCATTACGACGTCCCGGAAGAAATGGTCGCGCAGCTCATCACCGCAGGCGCGCATGCCGTCTCCGGCAAGGAGCTCGTGCGCAGGCTCATCGCCTCAGGACTGCGCGTCCCCGCCCGAGATCGGCGTTGACGTCGCATTGGTCACAGACACCGGAGTACCGGTGAGCGCGGCGGTGGTCACTCGGCGACGCCCGCGTCCCTGACCAGGCGCCTTCGGCTCAGGCAGCGCGTCGAGCACGATGTCGAGCAGTTGCTCGGCGTGAGTCTTCGATTCCTTGCGCTCTGTGCTGCGCTTCTTGCGCGGCTTCTTGGGTCTCTCTGTGTCATCGATCTGCTCCGTGGCGGGAGCCGGAGCATCCGTCGCGTCCTCCACCTGCGCCGCTCTCGTCGACGCAGCGATCTGCGCAAGCGCCGACTTCGCCCCCTCGGGGATGCTGTGGGTCGGGTTTGCCGCAGGCTGCGCGTTGTGGTTCTGGTTCTGTCCGCCGCCGCGCTGGCGACGGTTCTGCTGACCGTTGCCGCCAGACGGCGCTCGGTGCTTGACGACCGGGTCGTGATGGACGACGACGCCGCGCCCTGCACACACCTCGCAGGCCTCGCTGAAGGTCTCCAGCAGACCGAGCCCGAGCTTCTTGCGTGTCATCTGTACGAGACCGAGCGAGGTCACCTCGGCCACCTGGTGCTTGGTGCGGTCTCGGCTCAGGCATTCGATCAGACGACGCAGCACAAGGTCACGGTTCGATTCGAGCACCATGTCGATGAAGTCGATGACGATGATGCCGCCGATATCGCGCAACCGCAGCTGGCGAACGATCTCCTCCGCCGCTTCGAGGTTGTTCTTGGTCACGGTCTCTTCGAGGTTGCCGCCTGAGCCGACGAACTTGCCGGTGTTGACGTCGACGACGGTCATCGCCTCGGTGCGGTCGATGACGAGCGAGCCACCAGAGGGCAACCAAACCTTACGGTCGAGCGCCTTCTCGATCTGCTCTGTGATACGGAACGCATCGAACGGGTCGACCTCGTCTTCATATGCCTCGACACGCTCCAGCAGGTCAGGCGCGACGCTCTCAAGGTAGGCGCGGATCGTGCGCTGCGAATCGTCGCCTTGGATGAGCATCTTGGTGAAGTCCTCGTTGAAGACATCGCGGACGATCTTCACGAGCAGATCGGGCTCGGCATGCAGCAGTGCGGGTGCCTGCTGGCTCTCCACCTGCTTCTGGATGTGCTCCCACTGCGTCGTCAGACGCTGTACATCGCGGGTCAGTTGCTCCTCGGTTGCACCTTCAGCCGCGGTGCGAACGATCACGCCAGAGGATTCGGGCAGCACCTCCTTGAGGATGCGCTTGAGCCTCGCGCGCTCGTTGTCGGGGAGTTTGCGGCTGATGCCGTTCATCGACCCGCCAGGCACATACACGAGGTACCGACCGGGGAGGGAGATCTGGCTGGTGAGGCGAGCCCCCTTGTGCCCAACGGGGTCTTTCGTGACCTGGACGAGCACGCGGTCGCCCGGCTTGAGTGCAAGCTCGATGCGACGAGGCTGGTTACCCGTCTCAACACCGTCCCAATCGACCTCGCCGGAATACAGCACGGCGTTGCGCCCGCGGCCGATGTCGACGAAGGCGGCTTCCATACTCGGAAGCACGTTCTGCACGCGGCCCAGATACACGTTCCCGATCAGCGAGGCGTCCTGGTTGCGCGCCACATAGTGTTCGACCAGCACACCGTCTTCGAGCACGCCGATCTGGGTGCGGCCATTCTTCGAGCGGACGACCATCGTGCGGTCGACGGACTCGCGTCGGGCGAGGAACTCGGCCTCGGTAACCACCGGGCGGCGACGGCCGGCATCCCGACCGTCACGCCGTCGCTGCTTCTTGGCCTCAAGCCGCGTTGAGCCTTTGATCGCCTTCGGTTCGGTGATGTACTCGACGACCCGCTGGCGGGGCTGGCGTGGTTCGGAATCGTCCCCGTCGGAGCCACCGCGACGACGGCGGCGTCCACGAGCGGATGCCGGAGCGTCCTGCTCGCGTTCGGCATCCCGTTCGAACGCCCGGCCGGGGCGCGCTGGTAGCGGAACGACCTCCGGAGCATAGAAGTGCAGCTGCGTTGACACCTGCGACACGAACACCTCGGGAAGCAGCCCCAGCGAGACCGCCGTCACCGGAGCGGCGGGTGCGGGCTCTTCGGCAGGTGCCGACTCTTCCGCAGGTGCCGACACTTCGGCCGCAGCGGGCTCTGCGGCAGCTTCAGCTGCCACAACCTCAGACTCCGCAACGTCGGATGCCGTGTCCTCGGGCACGTCATCAACGGACTCAGCCGTGTCGACGACTATGTCTGCGGGCGCATCTGCATCCGCAACAAAGTCGAGGGGAGGGGTGTCGTAGTCATTGATCTCGTCGGCCATCTCTGGCTTGCTCCTCGCGCGAGGCACTCGGTGCCTCGCGAAATCTCATGCGACACCCGCAGGTGCCGCGAACTCACACGGTGTGCAACCGGCCCATGGCTCTGGTCACGTGGGGCATCGGGCCCCGAAGTCTGCGTTGGCGCGTGCCACGGCATGTGCCGAGCGAAGCGTCACAGGCCATTATCGCACCTTGCGCCGCAGTTCGCGGCATCCATCGTCCTCCTGCGTTTTCGCCGGTGCGCATTCCCCTGACGCTGAGCGAACACTGGGATAATCCCACTATGAGCGAGCAACGCACCCGCCCCGTCGCCTATGCCCTCTGGCTGATCATCGCTAGCATCCTCGGATGGTGGGCCGCGTTCCAGCTGACCCTCGAAAAATTCGCTGTGCTCAAAGACCCCGACGCAACGCTCGGATGCAACGTCAATGTGTTCCTGCAGTGCAGCACCAACCTGGAGTCGTGGCAGGGGTCGGTGTTCGGGTTTCCCAACCCGATCATCGGATTGACCGGGTGGATGGCACCGCTCGTCGTCGGTGTCGCGATCCTCGCCGACGCCCGCTTCCCCCGCTGGTTCTGGGCGCTATTCGGACTCGGAATCACGGCGGCATTCGTCTTCATCTGCTGGCTCATCTGGCAGAGCCTGTTCGAGTTGCACACCCTGTGCCCTTGGTGCGCGCTCACATATTTTGCAGTGATCCCCACCTTCTTCGCCACCGTGCTGCAGGCGTTCCAGAACGGCACCTTTGCGGTGTCAGGATCCGCGAGAGATCGGGCGCGAAGCTTCGGTGCGTGGGTGCCGCTCGCGTCCATCCTCGCCTTCGCGCTCATCGTCCTGCTGGCGCAGATCGCCGGAGTCGATGTCATCGGCTCGGTCATAAGCCTGATCTGAGCGCGCCTCGGCGCAGGGCCCCTTCCCGATCGGTAAGAGGCTCAACGCTGCGACAAGTTCAGCCGAACCAGATACCGAGTTCGCGCGCAGCGGACTCTGGGCTGTCGGAGCCGTGCACAAGGTTCTGCTGCACTTTGACTCCCCAGTCGCGGCCGAAGTCGCCGCGGATTGTCCCGGGGGCGGCGGTGGTCGGGTCTGTGGTGCCGGCGAGCGAACGGAACCCCTCAATCACGCGGTTACCGGCCAGTCGAATCGCCACCGACGGGCCCGACAGCATGAACTCGATGAGCGGCTCATAGAACGGCTTGCCCTCGTGCTCGGCGTAGTGCGCGGCGAGCAGGTCGCGGTCGGGTTCAACGAGACGAATGTCAACGAGGGAATAGCCCTTCGCCTCGATGCGGGCAAGAATCGCGCCGGTAAGGCCGCGTGCGACGCCGTCGGGCTTGACAAGGACGAGGGTTTCTTCGGTGGCCATGTCATTCACTCTCTGTCTGAATCTCGGGTTGAGTCTCGGGTTGAAGCTCGGTCTGAAGCTCGGGTTGCATAGGGGCGGGGCTTCGCGCGTCCAGCTTCGCCCCCATGATCGTTGCATATGCCCACATGCCGCCGAAAACCACGACGACGAACAGGATTGCGGGAACGAGGATCGCGGACAGCGCGATCACCGCCTGGATCACCCAGCCGGCCACGATCGCCCCCGGTCTCGTGATCATCCCAGCGACTGCGATGCAGGCAAGCCCGACGACTCCCCCTCCGGCTATCCCCCACCAGAGCGGAATCCCCTCTGGCAGCGCCTTCAGACCGAACACCGTGAGCCCGGCGAGAAACACCACAATCGATTCGAAGCCGAGAACAACGGGCGCGAGCTTCTGCACCAGAGTGCGCTGCGCTCTCATGCGCGCCACCCTGACTTCCAGTCCTCTTCTTCGGCGAGCGCGATCGCCTCACCAGCGAGAACGACGGACCCGGCGATCACGACGGCTCTGCGCTCCGAAGACGATGCCCACTCGCGCGCCGCATCGGCAGCATCCGCCAGTGTCGGATGCACACTTGCCCTGCGACCGCCGGCTTCGACAAGATCGGCAATCGCGTCGGCGTCGCTGGCGCGCTCGCTATTCGGCGCTGTAGCGAAGACATGAGCGGATGCCGGCGCGAGATTCGCCACGATACCCCCAGCATCTTTATCGGCGAGCACTCCCAGCACCAGGCCCCACTCGTCGAAGTCGAAACTATCGTTCATCGCCTGCACGAGCGCCGCAGCTCCGTGCGGATTATGCGCGGCATCCACGATCACCGTTGGGGCGATACCCAGCAGCTGAAGGCGACCGGGCGACGTCGCCGACTGCAAACCGTCGGTGACGACATCCGCTGCGATCGGTTTGGTCGCTCCTCCGATCAAAGACTCAACGGCTGCGATGGCAAGCGCGGCATTGTGCCCCTGGTGCGCGCCGTACAGCGGTAGATACTCCTCGGCATAGGTGCCGGCGAGGCCGCGGACCGTGATGAGCTGTCCGCCCACGGCAAGCGTCTGCGCCTCCAACCCGAAGTCTTCACCGTCGAAGGCGATGGTGGCGTGCTTGTCTTCGGCGACGCGACGAAGCACCGAGGCAGCCTCGGCAGGTTGCTGCGCCGATACCACGGCCGCACCGTTCTTGATGATCCCCGCCTTGACCTCAGCGATCTCCGCGATCGTGGCGCCAAGCCGGTCTGCGTGGTCGATGTCGATGGGCGCGAACACCGCGACGTCGCCATCGGCGGTGTTCGTGGAATCCCACTCGCCGCCCATCCCGACCTCGAGCACGAGAACGTCCACCGGGGCATCGGCCACGGCGACGAAAGCGAGAACAGTGAGCAATTCGAAGAAGGTCAGCGGAGCGTCCCCGGCTGCCTCCAGCTCAGCATCGACGAATGCGACGAAGGGCTCGATCTCGTCCCAGGCGTCGGCGACCGCTGCATCAGAGATCGGCTCGCCGTCGATCATGATGCGCTCGGTGAAGCGCTCAAGGTGCGGGCTCGTGAACAGCCCGGTGCGCAGGTCGTGCGCGCGCAGCAGGCTCTCGATCATCCGCGCCGTCGACGTCTTACCGTTCGTACCGGTGATATGCACGACACGGTACGTCTTCTGCGGGTCGTCGAGAAAGGCGAGGATGCGCGCTACGCGCTCCTTGCGCGGCTGCACCCAGCGCTCCCCCGCACGGCTCAGCAGCGCCTCGTAGACGGCGTCAGCGCGATCACGGTCGCTCACGAAGCCACTCCGATGCGGCTGACGGCGACGGTGAAGTCGCCGCGGTTGGCATAGGTGCCCTTGCTGATCACGGCGCTGAACTCGACGTCGCCGAGCTCGGCCCTCGGAAGCTCGGCATCACCGCGGTGGATACCGTGCTCGACGGCCAGGGTCTCACCCGCCACATCGGCGACATCGAACGCCAGTGCCACGGCATCCGCATCCTCGGCGCTGTCGAAACGCAGGTCAAGGCGAATGCGGTCGCTCACGTCGAAGCCGGCATTCTTTCGGGTCTCCTGCACGGCGCGAATCACGTCGCGAGCCAACCCCTCTGCCTCCAGGTCTGGCGTGGTGGTCGTGTCGAGCAGTACGAAGCCTCCGCCCGGCACGAGAGCGAGCGCTTCGCCTTCCGCGCGCCCAGTGGTCTCGAGAACGAGCTCGTACTCCCCCGGCTCCAACCGGATGCCGTCAGCGGTCACGATACCGTCCTCTTCGGACCAGAGGCCTTCCCTGGCTGCACGGATGACCCGCTGCACGTCCTTACCCAGGCGCGGGCCGGCTGCGCGGGCGTTGATGCTGAGGCGGTGGCTGATGCCGTACTCCGCCGCCGCAGTGTCCGTGAGCGGCACGAGCTCAACACTCTTGACATTGAGCTCTTCGCGGAGGATGTCTTCGAACTGGCCGAGGGAGTCTGCCGCAGGGGAAACCACAGTGAGCCGGGCGAGCGGGAGGCGCACGCGCAGCTTCTCCTTCTTGCGCAGCGCGTTGCCGACGCTGGAGAGCTCACGGACGGCATCCATCGCGTCACGGATATCGTCCGCTGCGCCGAACGCGTCAGCATCCGGCCAATCCTGCAGGTGCACACTGCGCCCGCCGGTCAGACCCTGCCACACGCGCTCACTGATCAGCGGCACGAGGGGTGCCGCAACGCGGCACAGGGTCTCCAGCACCGTGTACAGCGTGTCGAACGCCGAGGTCGCTGTGCCCGCCCAGAACCGGTCGCGCGAGCGACGGATGTACCAGTTCGTCAACACCTCGGCGAAGTCGCGCAGCCGAGCGGATGCGGTCGTCGAATCGAGTCCTTCGAGGTCCGAGCGCACTTCGCGCACCAGGTCACCCAGGCGCGCGAGAATGTAGCGGTCGAGCACGTCAGTAGAGTCGGTTCGCCACGATGCCTCATACCCAGCCGCTGAGCCCGCCGAAGAATCGGCCGCATTGGCATATGTGGCGAAAAAGTACCAGGAGTTCCACAGCGGCAGCAGGAACTCGCGCACGCCGGCGCGGATGCCCTCCTCCGTGACAGCGAGATTGCCGCCGCGTAGCACAGAGCTCGACATCAGGAACCAGCGCATCGCATCGGAGCCGTCGCGGTCGAGCACCTCGGAGACATCAGGGTAGTTTCGCAGCGACTTCGACATCTTGTAGCCGTCGCTGCCGAGCACGATGCCGTGACAGCTCACACCCGTGAACGCCGGCCGGTCGAACAGCGCCGTCGACAGCACGTGCATGACGTAGAACCAGCCGCGAGTCTGCCCGATGTACTCGACGATGAAATCGGCGGGTGCATGCGTATCGAACCACTCCTGGTTCTCGAACGGGTAGTGCACCTGCGCGTACGGCATCGATCCCGAATCGAACCACACATCGAAGACGTCCTCGATGCGGCGCATCGTGCTCTTGCCTGTGGGGTCGTCGGGGTTCGGGCGCGTCAGGTCGTCGATGTACGGACGATGCAGGTCGACCTCACCGGCCTCATTCCGTGGGAGCGCACCGAAGTCGCGCTCCAGTTCGGCGAGCGAGCCATAAGCGTCGACGCGCGGGTGCTCGGGGTCGTCGCTCTTCCAAATCGGAATCGGCGAACCCCAGTAGCGGTTGCGGCTGATCGACCAGTCGCGCGCTCCTTCCAACCACTTGCCGAACTGGCCGTGCTTGACGTTCTCGGGCACCCACGTGATCTGCTCGTTGTTCGCGAGCAGGCGATCTTTGATGTCGGTGACGCGAACGAACCAGCTGGACACCGCCTTGTAGATCAGCGGGTTCCGGCATCGCCAGCAGTGCGGATACGAGTGCATGTAACTCTGCTCGCGCACGAGCCGCCCTTCTGCGCGCAGCAGCCGGATGAGCGGAGTGTTCGCGTCCATCCACAGCATCCCTGCCACATCCGTGACCGCAGGAAGGAACTTGCCCCCGTCGTCGAGCGACAGGATCGTCGGAATGCCGGCGGCACCCGCCACTCGCTGGTCGTCTTCACCGTAGGCGGGTGCCTGGTGCACGATTCCTGTGCCGTCTGTCGTGGTGACGTAATCGTCGACGAGGATGCGCCAGGCGTTCGCGGTGCCGTAGGTATCCGCATCCGCGAAATAGTCGAACAGGCGCTCGTACGTGACATCCGCCAGTTCGGCACCGCGGACAGTCGCCTGCACCGCAGCCAAGGCGTCATCTGCGCTTTCGTAACCGAGGTCCTTGGCGTAACCGGCAAGGAGGTCGCGCGCGAGAAGGTACCGAGGCGCGGGGGCCGACCCCGAAGCCGGGTCTGCGGGGCCAACGGGCAGCACGACGTACTCGATGTCGGGCCCGACGGCGAGCGCAAGGTTGGTCGGCAAGGTCCACGGAGTCGTCGTCCAGGCGAGAGCGCGCACCCCGGTGAAGCCAAGCCGTTCGGCCTTGTCTCCGGTCAGGGGGAACGTCACGGTGACCGAAGGGTCTTGACGGTCCTGGTAGACATCGTCATCCATGCGCAGCTCATGGTTTGACAGCGGCGTCTCATCGCGCCAGCAGTACGGCAGCACACGGTATCCCTCATAGGCGAGGCCTTTGTCGTAGAGCGTTTTGAACGCCCACAGCACGCTCTCCATGTAGCCGAGGTCGAGGGTCTTGTAGCCGCGCTCGAAGTCGACCCAGCGGGCCTGCCGAGTCACGTAGTCCTGCCACTCGCGCGTGTAGGTGAGCACCGACTCGCGCGCCTTCGCGTTGAAGACGCCGATGCCCATCTCCTCGATCTCACTCTTCTCGGTGAGACCCAGCTGCTTCATCGCCTCAAGCTCAGCGGGCAATCCGTGCGTGTCCCACCCGAAGACGCGATCGACTTTCTTACCGAGCATGGTCTGGAAGCGGGGGAATACGTCCTTGGCATACCCCGTGAGCAGGTGCCCGTAGTGCGGCAGGCCGTTGGCGAACGGCGGGCCGTCGTAGAACACCCACTCCTCATTGCCCTCGCGCTGCTCGATCGAGGCACGGAAGGTGTCGTCGGCCTTCCAGAAGCCGAGTACCTCGCGCTCGATCTCGGGAAAGCGCGGGCTCGGTGCAACGTTCTCGGCTGCGGGGCCGAAGGCAGAGGTGCGGGGGTATGTCATGTCGTCTCGCAGGATTCGTGGCGGATGCTGCTGCGAGGACGATACTGCCTGGATTGCTGACCAGACGTACCGCGGTACCACCTCGCTTACCGCGCCTCACGGCGGGGCCACTCTCACTGCGGCTGTGACGGGCCTGCCCCGCTCGGTTCTACTGACCTCGACCGGCTGCTTGCGCTGCGCCTGACGAAGCGTTCTTCCGAGAGCTCCCCGGTGATGGCCGGATCACTGCTCGTGCTGTCTATTGTACGGCGTGCCGACACACCGGCACGCCGCCCTCCAGCATCCT
The DNA here is from genome assembly GCA_047605925.1 of Microbacterium sp. Taxonomy (GTDB): domain Bacteria; phylum Actinomycetota; class Actinomycetes; order Actinomycetales; family Microbacteriaceae; genus Microbacterium. The sequence goes on along the minus strand of JASGEY010000003.1, from coordinate 43,079 downwards.
GCAGTGGATCCGCAATCCTGCAGCACGCATCGAACCGAAACCCACTGCAATTGCCGTGAACTCCTGCAGGTTGCCGATGAGCGGGCTCATGCGGACCGGGCCAGGTGCAACCCCTGAGCCACCGCGCGCATGATGAGATCCTGCACACGATGCCATTCGTGCATGACCTGGTGATAGCCGACACGGATGACGTGGTACCCGAGCAGCTTCAGCTCAGCATCGTGACGGATGTCTTCAGCGCGCTGCTCTCCGACATGCGTGCTTCCGTCGATCTGCACCACCAGCCGGTCGCTGATCAGCACATCGACGCGGTGTCCGCTGATCCAGCTCTGGAAGAACATCGGCAACCGCAGCCATCGCAGCCTCGGTCGGAAGTAGGTCTCCAGGCCCGCGTCGGCGAACGGCCAGCACTCTGCGAGGATGCGGCGGGCGACGGGTCGGAGATCGAGCCGCTCGAGAGCCTGCCTGGTCACGAGCCCTTTGTTCAATGCGGAGTCCCACGACGCAAGTGCCCGCTCGAATGGCTCGCAGGACGCGATCATGACGAGTGCGTTCTCGATCGGATCCTCGAGGGCATCCGGATGCCGTGGCACCACCGGCGTCCCCCAGTGCACCACGCTCTCGTTCGGTTTCGCATATCGCCGCTCGCGCGCGGCACCGAGGTGCGGAATCGGATTCTCGTCGTGCACCCACACGTCGAGACGTCTGGCTCGGGTAACACAGGTGAGCACAACGCCGCATCGGGCTGCGGCCACCAGCATCCGATCGGCATCGGGCAACGCCACCCACCCCTGGCGCACACGGACAATGAGCCTCTGCTTCAACGCCGTGTCGATGTCGTACCGGCTCACCCCCTCATCGAGCAGCCGCTCAACACGCGCGACGCCGCTTGTCTGGTTCATCGCCCGCAGGAGCCGAGTCCATCGCCGTGGTTGCATTCCCCGAGAATGCCTCATCTACGCAGGTCGGAGGATCCTGTCCACACCATTCCGTGGAGTTCTGGGAGATTTCATGATTGTGCAGACAGAGTCGGCAACAGCATCCTGCAGTGAAATCGACGTCCTGCATGGTGATTGTGACCAAAACTCACTGCATTCGAGACGAACCCCTGCAGGATGCGGACGGCAAACCGCTGGCCGCCAGCAGCTCGGCAGTGAACGGATGCTGTGGGGCAGCGAACACGTCAGCAATTGCCCCCTGCTCAACAATCCGCCCATCCTGCATGACCAGCACCTCATCGGCGACGGCGCCGACGACGCCGAGGTCGTGCGAGACGAACACCATGGTGAGCCGCCGCTCCCGCTGCAGCCGCAGTAGCACCTCCAGCACCCTCTCGCGCACAGTGGGGTCCAGGGCCGACACGGGCTCGTCGAGAATAAGTACGTCCGGCTCGGCTGCCAGTGCCCTGGCAATCGCCGCGCGTTGCCGTTGCCCCCCTGAAAGGGCCACTGGCCGTCTGTCGGCGAGGGCGGGGTCGAGGTCGACCTCGGCCAATAGCTGTTCCACCCGGCCTGCCCGCTCCGCCCGTGACACACCTCCTGCGGCGAGCGCCTCGCGCAGCGAGCGACTGATCGTCCAGCGGGGATCGAAAGCCCCCAGCGGGTTCTGGTGCACGAGCTGCACTCGGTGCTCGCCGTTCCAGCGGAGCTCTCCGGAGTCGGGCCGTTCAACACCGACGAGCATGCGGGCCAGCGTAGTCTTGCCCGAACCGGACTCGCCAACGATGCCGAGGGTACGGCCCTCACGCACGGCGAACGTGGCTCCCGACACAGCGGGCACTGCGCCGAAGGCTTTGTTCAGATTCACAGCCGACAGCACAGCGCGCGAAGCCGACAGCACAGCGCGCGAATCCGGCAGCACAGCGCGCGAATCCGACAGCACAGAATCACGCGGCTCATGGCGCGTCGCCGCGACGAGCGCTCTCGTGTACTCGTGCTGCGGGTTCTCGAGCACTGCGTCAACCGCGCCCTGCTCAACAATCTCTCCGTCATGCATGACGAGCACACGATCGGCGACCCTGCGCACAGCAGCGAAGTCGTGGCTGATCAGCAGAACCCCAGTGCCCGCATCAACGATCTCGCGGAGCAGAGCGAGGATCCGAGCCTGCACCGTCGCGTCAAGGGCGGTCGTCGGCTCGTCCGCGATGAGCACCGCGGGGTCGGCGGCGAGCGCCGAAGCGATCAACCCGCGCTGACGCTGCCCGCCCGACAGTTCGAAGGAGCGCTGCCGGGCACGCCGTGCGGGATCGGGCATCCAGACGCGCTCCAGCAGTGCGAGCACGTGCTCCGGCGAGGCATCCATACCGTGCAGCAGCCGCGGCTCAGCCACCTCGGCACCGAGCCTTCGAAGTGGATCGATCGAAACGAGCGCGTCCTGCGAGACAAGGCCAGCACGAGCACCACGCAGCGCCCGCCATCCGCGCTCCCTGAGACCTCTGGCATCCTCACCGTCGACCACGAGCCGGGTAGCAGTCATATGCGCTCTGGACGGCAGGAGTCCCAGCAGTGCACGAGCGGTCAGCGACTTACCCGCGCCAGACTCTCCGACGATCGCGATGCACTCACCAGCGGCCACCGTGAATGTCACGCCATCCACAACCGGGGTACTGCCGAACGAGATTCGCAGGTTCCGCACGTCGAGCACATCGCTCATGACGCCCTCCCTGCGCGCAGCACACGCCCCACCACAGAGGCTGCGACCACGGTGAGGGTGATCGCAGCGCCGGGGAAGACGGCGATCCACCACGCCTGCCCGAGGACGTTGCGCCCTCCGGCGAGCATGAGACCCCATTCTGGCGTGGGCTCAGATGGTCCGAGCCCGAGGAAGCTGAGGCCAGCGGCGGCGAGGATGCTGGAGCCAATGCCAATCGTTGCGAGCACGCTCAGCGCGCCGAGCACGCCGGGCATGACGTGCCGCACGAACGCGGTGAATGCCCCGACCCCGAGGATCCGGGCAGCTTCAACATGCTCCGCAGTACGCAGCACCCTCGTTTGCACGCGCGCGAGGCGCACATAGACAGGGATCGCCGCGAGCGTGACGGCAATGGCGATGTTTACAGGCCCAGGACCAAGCACCGCAACCACCACGAGAGCGACGAGGAACTCAGGGAACGCCATCATCACATCGTTGACGCGCATCATGATGGCGTCAACGAAACGGGGGGCGACGCCGGCGAGAGCCCCGATCGCGAGCCCGACGACCAGGGCGATCGCCGTCGCGAGCAGGCCGATCCCCACCGATCGAGCAGCGCCGTGGACGACCCTCGAGAACACGTCGCGTCCGCTCTGATCTGTGCCGAAGAGGTGCTCAGCGCTCGGCGGCAGCAGCGCAGCGCGCACATCGGTCGCCAGCGGATCGTGCGTCGCGATAATGCCAGGGAAGAGCGCGGCGAACGCGATGACGGCGAGCACGATGATCGCGGCCCCCAGCAGCCATCGCCTCATCGCCGCTCCCGGCGCACTCGTGGGTCAATGAGCGGATGCAGCACCTCGACGGCGACGTTCACGAACACGAAAACGACCGCGCTGAGAAGAATGATCCCGGTGATCACAGGCAGGTCTCGGTCGCTGATTGCCGCGAGGGTCACTCTGCCAAGGCCCGGGCGCGCGAACACCGTCTCTACGAGCACGGCACCACCGAGCACCGAGCCAGTCAAGTACGCGGCGAGGGTGACAGCGCCGGCAGCGCCGTGACGCAAACCGTGACGCAGAGTAAACCATGCAGGCCCTGCGCCGCGCGCGCGGACGGTTTCCGCGAACGGCATCCGCTCGGCCTGCTCGAGGCCGTCTCGTAGCACCTGCGAGAGAAGCGCCGCTACCGGCAGCGCCAACGTGACCGCCGGAAGCACAAGGGTAGCGGGGTTGCGGGCACCGGACACGGGAAACCAACCCAGACCGAACGCGAACACGGTCAGCAGCACGAGGCCGATCCAGAACACCGGCGACGACAGCACGATGAGCTCGACGCCGGCGGTCACCCCTCGCCCCACGCGCCCGCGGACGAACACAGTGATAGCGAGCGCGAGCACCGCGGCGATGATGAGCGCCGCGATCGACAGCTGCACGGTCGCCCCGAGCTGCCGCCCGATCACCTCACTCACCGGCAGCCGCAGCTGGTACGACTCGCCGAGGTCTCCCCTGGCGAGATCGCCGATGAAGCTCACGTACTGCTCCAGCGGGGGGCGGTCGAGGCCGAGCTCGGCGCGGATGCCGTCTTTGACCTCTTCGCTCACCTGCGCTTGCGGGCCGAGCATCACCGACACCGGGTCTCCGGGGATCACCCGGAAGGCAAGGAATGCGAGGGTCGCCGCACCCCAGAGGACCGCGATGGCGGATGCTGCAAGCCCCGCGACCCTGAACAAGGCCTCTTTCACCGGCGTCCCGGTCCCTGAGCTCCCGGTCCCTGAGCTCCCGTCCCCGGTTCCTGAGCGAGGAGCGAAGCGACAAGACGTAGGGCGCCCTTCGTCTCGCTGCGCTCGCTCAGGGACCGGTCGGCGCTCTCAGTCGACGCGCACATCGTAGAACAGCGGACGACCATACAGGTCATAGGTGAGACCGTCGACGCGCTCACCGACTGCGGTGATCGCCGATGGGCTGTACAGCGGCACGATGGCGACGTGCTGCGCGTTCCATTGCTGCACCTCGGCGTAGATCGCATCGCGCGCCGACTGGTCGCTCGTCGCAACGGCGTCCTCGAGCAGTGCATCGAGGGCGGCATCCGAGACTTGAGACGCGTTCTGGAAGCCAGAGGTCGACAGGTGGCTGCGCAGGAGGTCGGGGTCCACACCGGAGAAGCCCCAATCGGTGAGGTCGAAGGTTTTCGGCCCGTACTGCTCGTTATACGCTCCAGGCTCGAGCACTTCGCGCACGACCTCGAAGCCGATCTCCTTCAGATCGGACTGAATCGCGTTGGCGAGGGCTGCGCGGTCGTCGGGCACCGGGGTCCAGGCGATCCATCGCACCGAGAGGCGCTTGCCATCTTTCATGCGGATGCCATCAGCATCCCGCTCGGTCCAGCCTGCCTCGTCGAGGAGCGCGTTCGCCTCCTCTGTGTCGTAGGGCCACGTTCCCTCAAGTGAGGCGTCATAGCCAGGAGTGGTGGAACCGAGGACGCTCCACGCGCGAGGGAACTGCCCGAAGAAGATCTCTTCAACGGCAGCGTCGATGTCGATTCCGCGGGAGAACGCCTGGCGCACCTTCTCGTCAGCGAACACGCCGTACTTCTCGTTGAGGTACAGCGAATACGGCAGACCGGGGTACTCGATCGAGTCGACATGGATGCCGTCGCCGAGGTCTTTGGCGAGGTTCGGCGGCACGTTGCTGGCGAGGTCGGCCTCGCCACTGTCGATGACACCGGCACGCACCGATGCCTCGGGCTGAATCTCGACGCGGAGCGTCTCGAACTTCGCCGCCTTCGTGTCGTGCGGTCCCCACGCGTAGTCGTCGTTGCGGGTGTACAAGATTTCCTGGTCTGGGGTGTACTCGGTCAGCTCGAACGGGCCTGTGCCGACCGTGATGCCGGGGCCACCCGCCTTGAGCCGATCGGCAGAGGTCTCCAGCACCTTCGGCGAGTAGAAGCCGAGCAGCGAGGTGCTCGCCGCCTGCAGGAATGGCGCGTATGGCTGAGTGAACGTGACCTTGACGGTGTAGTCGTCCACAACTTCCGTACCCTCGTAAAAGTCGGCCCCCATCATGCTCGCGGCTTGCGCGGACTGGGTGTCAGGGTCGACGATTCGATCGAAGTTCGCCTTCACAGCCGCGGCGTCGAATTTCTCGCCGTCGGTGAAGGTGACGTCTTCCCGCAGAGTGAACGTGTATTCGGTGCTGTCCTGCGACACCTGCCACTTCGTGGCGAGCCAGGGCGAGAAGGTACCGTCGTTCTCCTGGAAGACCAACGAATCGAGAACCGCCCGCTGCACCATCGCTGAGACATCGAGCTGGCTCACCTGCGGGTCCATGTGACCGGCAGAGAGATTCGCTCCCTCAATCGACCAGACCAGCTCGCCGCCACCGTCGCTGCCGCCGTCTCCGTCACTGCCAGATGGTGCGCAGGAGCTGAGCAAGAGAGCGGATGCCGCAGCAAGAGCGGCGAGCGGCAGGAGGCGACGCGACAGGCGTGCAGGCATAGAGATTCCTCACGAAGATCGGTTGGGGATGCGCCAAGTCTACGGTGGATTGTTGGACCGAGTCGATTTCTCACACCACCGGCGCCGTCACCAAGCGGCCGGTACACTGAAAGCACACCCACACTCAGGCACGCTCACACAGTGCCGCACACATCGCTCGAGGAGACCTCCGCATGTCCACGATTCCCGACAAGCCCGCACTCGAAGGTCTCGAAGCGAAGTGGGATGCCGCCTGGTCCGAGCAGGGCACCTATCTGTTCGACCGCTCCCGCGCTGCCGCTGCAGGGCGGGAAGGGGTCTACTCGATCGACACACCACCGCCGACGGCATCCGGTTCTCTGCACATCGGTCACGTCTTCTCCTACACCCACACCGACGTCAAGGCGCGTTTCGAGCGGATGCGCGGTAAGACCGTGTTCTACCCGATGGGCTGGGATGACAACGGCCTACCAACCGAGCGTCGTGTGCAGAACTACTACGGTGTGCGGTGCGATCCGTCACTGCCCTACGAACCCGACTTCGTGCCGCCCTTCGAGGGTGGCGACAACAAGTCCTCCCGTGCAGCCGACCAGAAGCCGATCAGTCGGCGCAATTTCATCGAGCTGTGCGAGAAGTTGACCGTCGAAGACGAGAAACAGTTCGAGGCGCTGTTCCGTCAGCTCGGCCTCAGCGTGGATTGGACGCAGACCTACCGCACGATATCCGACGAGACGATCCGGCAGAGCCAGCTGGCGTTCCTGCGCAACCTCGAGCGGGGTGAGGCCTACCAGGCTCTCGCTCCCACCCTGTGGGATATCGACTTCCGCTCGGCGATAGCGCAGGCCGAGCTCGAGGACCGCGACCAGCAGGCCTCGTACCACACCATCGACTTCCCCTTCGCTGACGGCACCGGTGGGATCACGATTCAGACGACCCGCCCCGAATTGCTTCCCGCGTGCATCGCGATCGTGACGCACCCCGACGGCCCGCACAAACACCTCATCGGCACGAAGGTGAAGACGCCGTTCTTCGGTGCCGAGATCGAGATCCACGGCCACCACCTCGCCCTGGCCGACAAGGGCACCGGTGCGGCGATGGTGTGCACCTTCGGAGATGTCACCGACATCGTCTGGTGGCGTGAACTGCGCACCACCGACGGTCGCGATCTGCCGAACATGACCACGATCGGACTCGACGGACGGTTCCTGCCTGAAGCACCCTCACTGGTGGCGTCCGCTGAAGCGCGCGGCTGGTACGAGGAGCACTTGGCCGGCAAAACCGTGTTCTCCGCACGCAAAGAGATCGTCGAGAAGCTACGAGAGACCGGCGACCTGACCGACGTCGGCGCGCCCTTCAATCATGCGGTGAAGTTCTTCGAGAAGGGCGACCGTCCGCTCGAGATCGTGTCGACCCGGCAGTGGTACATCCGCAACGGCGCCCGCGAGGTCGAGTTGCGCGATCGGCTCCTCGCACTCGGTGCAGAACTCGCCTGGCACCCCGACTTCATGCGGGTGCGATACGAGAACTGGGTTGGCGGCCTCACCGGCGACTGGCTTGTCTCCCGGCAGCGCTTCTTCGGCGTGCCGATCCCGGTCTGGTACGCCCTGGACGACAACGGCGAGCGCGACTACAACCGAGTGCTCACGCCGTCCACCGAACAACTGCCAATCGACCCGACCACGGATGTGCCCGCGGGCTACACAGAAGAGCAACGCGGTGCACCTCGCGGTTTCGACGCCGAAAAGGACATCTTCGACACCTGGGCGACGTCCTCCCTTACCCCGCAGCTGGCAGGCGGATGGAAGCGCGACGAGGAGCTGTGGGGTCTGGTGGCACCCTTCGACCTGCGTCCGCAGGGACAAGACATCATCCGCACCTGGCTGTTCTCCAGCATGCTCCGCTCCGCACTCGAAGACGACCGCTCTGCGTGGGGCAACGCCGCCATCAGCGGTTTCATCGTTGACCCTGACCGCAAGAAAATGTCGAAGTCCAAGGGCAATGTGGTGACACCAGCAGACATCCTCGATGCACACGGATCGGATGCTGTGCGCTACTGGTCCGCGTCGAGCAGGCTCGGCATGGATGCCGCATTCGACCCGCAGAACCCTACCCAGGTCAAGATCGGCCGCCGCCTGGCCATCAAGGTGCTCAACGCGGCGAAGTTCGTGCTGTCCTTCCCCGTGCCTGAGGGCGCACAGGTCACACATGCCCTGGACGCATCGATGCTCACTGCCCTCGACTCGGTGATCGTCGAAGCCACCCGCGCCTTCGAGAACTACGACCAGGCGAAGGCGCTGGAAGTGACGGAGGCGTTCTTCTGGACGTTCTGCGACGACTACCTCGAGCTCGTCAAGGAACGCGCCTACAACCAGAATGACGTGGGTCAGGCATCCGCCTCTCTTGCGCTCCGACTTGCCCTGTCGACCCTGCTGCGACTGCTCGCTCCTGTGCTGTCTTTCGCCACAGAGGAGGCGTGGTCCTGGTTCGAGACAGGGTCGGTCCACACCGCCTCCTGGCCGATCCCGCTGGGCATCGAAGGCGACATCACCGTGCTGTCGGCTGCAAGCGAGGCGCTCATCGGCATCCGCCGCGCGAAGACCGAGGCAAAGGCTTCACAGAAGACGCCGGTGTCGCGTGCCGTCATCGCCGCTCCTGCCGCGAAGATTGCGGCGCTGCGCGCTGCCGCAGATGATCTGCGCGCAGTCGGGCGCATCGAAGAGCTTGAGCTCACCGAAGCTGAGGAGTTCGCGGTGACCGCGATCGAGTTGGCCCCGACCGAGGGCAACTGATGCAGTTAGGGACACGCTGGTCGGTGGGCTCCGAGCCGCCGGCATCGGTTCCCGCTGCCTTGCGCTCGGCGATCGCCGAGGTCGAGGCGCAAGGATTCTCGGGGCACTGGACGCTCACCTGGCTCGAAGGGCGCGCGATTGCGGAACTCGATGCCGGGTGGGAGGTCGTTGAGACGGCCTCCGGCGACATCGTCGCCCGACCTTTCGAGGACTGACTCCGCCCGCGCGTCGCCCCGAGACCCCCGACTATTGGCGAGACCCCGGGTTGCAGCCGGGGGTCTCGCCATGAAGAGGGGTTCTCGGGGCAACGCCGGTTCGGCGAGCCGACGCTACTGACGCTCGAGGAGGTCGCCATGCTCTTCCACGAGCTCGGGCATGCACTGCACGGCCTGTTCGCGACCGTCACCTATCCGCACTTCGCCGGAACCAACGTGTTCCGCGAGAACGGCGGGCTCACCCGTGCGAACGGCGGCCGCTTCCGCACGCGACTGCTGGGTGTTGGCGGATCGAAGAACCCACTGGAGGCGTATCGCGACTTCCGCGGACGCGACGCCGAGATCGGGCCCCTGCTGCAGCGGCGCGCTCTGGAGCGATGACGGCGTGAGGGCATCGCCAGCACGTCTAGGCGCTCTTGCGCTTTCGCATCATGACGACCGTGGGCGGAGCACCTTCGTCGACAGCTGCCCTGGTCACCACGACCTTGGCGACATCGTCGACCGAGGGGATCTCGAACATGATCGGCCCCAGCACGTCTTCGAGGATCGCCCGGAGCCCCCGAGCGCCGGTCTTTCGTGCGACGGCGAGATCGGCGATCGAGCGCAATGCGTCGTCTTCGAACTCCAGCTTTACACCGTCGATTTCGAACATGCGCTGATACTGCTTGACCAGCGCATTGCGCGGACCGGTGAGAATGTCGATCAGGGCTTCTTGATCGAGCGGCGACACCGAAGTCACCACTGGTAGCCGGCCGATGAACTCGGGGATGAGTCCGAACTTGTGCAGATCTTCCGGAAGCACCTCGCTGAAAAGGTCGAGGTCGTTGCCCTTGTCGTGCAGCGGAGCGCCGAAGCCGACGCCGTGCTTGCCGACACGTGCCGACACGATGTCCTCCAAGCCTGCGAACGCACCAGCGACGATGAACAGCACATTCGAGGTGTCGATCTGCAGGAACTCCTGGTGCGGATGCTTGCGGCCGCCCTGCGGCGGCACCGATGCGACAGTGCCCTCGATGATCTTCAGCAGCGCCTGCTGCACGCCCTCGCCGGAGACGTCGCGTGTGATCGACGGGTTCTCCGCCTTGCGTGCGATCTTGTCGACCTCGTCGATGTAGATGATTCCCTGCTCAGCTCTCTTGACGTCGTAATCGGCGGCCTGGATGAGCTTGAGGAGGATGTTCTCAACGTCCTCGCCAACGTAACCTGCCTCGGTGAGGGCCGTTGCGTCGGCGACGGCGAACGGAACGTTGAGGCGTTTGGCCAGAGTCTGCGCGAGGTAGGTCTTGCCGCATCCGGTCGGTCCGATGAGCAGAATGTTGCTCTTCGCGATCTCGACGCTCTCGGCCTTCTGCTCAGCAGGCTGCAAGGTGCCGTGCGCGCGGATGCGCTTGTAGTGGTTGTATACGGCGACGGCGAGTGCCTTCTTGGCGGGCTCTTGACCGACGACGTACTCTTCGAGGAACGAAAAGATCTCGCGCGGCTTAGGCAAGTCGAAGTCGGCCGCCCCGGTCGCGGCGGACTCCGCCATGCGCTCCTCGATGATCTCGTTGCACAGCTCGACGCATTCGTCGCAGATGTACACACCGGGGCCGGCGATGAGCTGCTGCACCTGCTTCTGGCTCTTTCCGCAGAACGAGCACTTGAACAGATCAGCGCTTTCACCGATACGTGCCATGCGCGTCCTCCTCAGGATGCCGAGAGATCGTCATTCGAGCCTAACCGCTGCATCGGACACCAAGACGCATTGACGAAGACTCGATCTCCGTTTTCCTCTGGCGAGGGGTGGCCCCACTCAGACCATGCTCTTCGTGTGCCAAACGGTCTTCACCTCGGTGAAAGCGCCGATGCGTTCAGGCGAGGCGACGACCGCACCCGGCGCGAGCACACGCTTGAGGGTTTCGGCGGCAGCGATCTGCAGGTCAATCCAGTCGAGCTCGCCAGCGCCCGCAAGATCGAGCGCATTCACGTCCTGATGCGAAGCAAGCCACGGCGCTATTTCGGAGGGCGACCCGGTGAGCACATTCACCACTCCCCCTGGTACATCGCTTGTGGCGAGCACTTCGGCGAGGCTGATAGCACAGAGCGGATGCCGTTCGCTGGCGATCACGACGACAGCGTTGCCGGCGACCAGCGCCGGCGCAACGACCGAAACGAGACCGAGCAGCGCTGAGTCCTGCGGGGCAACGATCGCAACGACACCGGTCGGTTCGGGGACGGAGATGTTGAAGTACGGACCAGACACCGGGTTCGCGTTGCCGGCAATCTGGGCATACTTGTCGCACCAGCCCGCGTACCAAACCCAGAGATCGATCGCCTCGTCGACCTGCGCGCCAGCCACAGCGGTCGATACGCCCTCCTGGGAGGAGATCTCGTCGATGAATTGTGCTCGACGGCCCTCGAGCAGCTCAGCGACCCGGTACAGCACCTGGCCACGGTTATAGGCGGTCGCCCCCGACCAGCCCTTGACCGCCGCGCGCGCGGCGACAACGGCATCCCTTGCGTCCTTGCGCGAAGCCATGGCAGCGTTCGCGAGGAAGCTCCCTGTGGCCGAGCGCACCTCAAAGGTGCGTCCGGACTCGCTCCGGGGAAAGGCTCCGCCGATGGCGAGCTTGTACGTCTTGGGCACGGCGAGTCTCTTGGTCATGATGCTGCTGCCTTCTTCGAGGACGACGGGTTGTCTCGCTTCGCTCTCGAGGGTGCCGAGGCGGTGTCAAGATACGCGACGAGCCCTTGACGGCCGCCCTCGCGGCCGTATCCGGACTCCTTGTAGCCACCGAACGGGCTTGCCGGGTCGAATCGGTTGAAAGTGTTCGCCCAGATCACCCCTGCGCGCAGGCGGTCGGCGACGGCGAGAATGCGCGATCCCTTATCGCTCCAGATTCCCGCAGACAGTCCGTAGGGCGTGTTGTTCGCCTTCGCCACGGCTTCGGCTGGAGTGCGGAAGGTCAGCACCGACAGTACGGGGCCGAAGACCTCGTCGCGGGCGATGCGGTGCGACGCCTCAACGCCGGTGAAGATGGTGGGGGCAAACCAGAAGCCCTTCTCGGGGATCGCACAGTCTGCGCTCCAGCGTTCGGCGCCCTCGGCCTCGCCGATGTCGCTGAGCTCGCGGATGCGGGCGAGCTGCGCCGCCGAGTTGATCGCGCCGATATCCGTGTTCTTATCCAGTGGGTCACCGAGACGCAGTGTGGACAGCCGGCTCTTCAGCCGTTCGACGACCTCATCGTGGATCGACTCCTGCACGAGCAGACGGCTACCAGCGCAGCACACGTGACCCTGGTTGAAGAAGATGCCGTTGACGATGCCCTCGATGGCCTGGTCAATCGGTGCATCATCGAACACGATGTTCGCGGCCTTGCCGCCGAGCTCGAGAGTGAGCTTCTTGCAGGTGCCTGCTACAGCCTTGGCGATATCGCGGCCAACGCCCGTCGACCCCGTGAAGGCGACCTTGTCGATGTCAGGATGACGGACGAGCTCTGCTCCGGTGTCTCCAGCGCCGGTGACGATATTGACGACGCCCGCGGGCAGGTCCGCCTGCTGGAGGATCTCCGCGAAGATCAGCGCGGTCAACGGCGTCGTCTCAGCCGGCTTGAGCACCACGGTGTTGCCGGCGGCGAGTGCGGGAGCCAGCTTCCACGCGAGCATCAGCAGTGGGAAGTTCCACGGGATGACCTGACCGGCCACGCCCAGGGCTCGCGGGTTCGCACCGAGACCCGCGTAATCGAGCTTGTCGGCCCAACCGGCGTAGTAAAAGAACCAGGAGGCGACGAGTGGCACGTCCACGTCGCGGCTCTCTTTGATCGGCTTGCCGTTATCGAGGCTTTCGGCGACGGCGAGCTCACGGGCCCGCTCCTGCACGAGGCGCGCGATACGGAACAGGTACTTACCGCGATCGCGCCCGCTCATCTTCGACCAGGTCTTCTCGTACGCGCGGCGCGCCGCCACCACTGCTCGGTCGACGTCACCTGCGGAAGCCGAGGAGATCTGTGCGATGGGCGACTCATCGGCGGGCGAGATGGTCGTGAAGCTCGTGCCGGTGCCATCGACGAACTCGCCGTCGATGAACAGCCCGTAGCGCTCGCGCAGGTTCAGGACCGCTTTTGATTCCGGCGCTGCTGCATATTCCAGGAATGACATATCTCGTCCTCAGTCGATCGTGACGTAGTCGGGGCCTGAGTAGTGGCCGGTCGTGAGCTTCTGGCGCTGCAGCAGCGCGTCGTTGAGCAAGCTCGATGCGCCGAAGCGGAACAGGTGCGGCTGCAACCACTCCTCGCCGACGGTCTCGGCGACGGTAACGAGGTACTTCACGGCATCCTTCGACGAGCGGATGCCGCCTGCGGGTTTGACGCCGATCTTCTCCCCTGTGCTGCGATACCAGTCGCGAACCGTCTCAAGCATGAGCAGTGTTGTCGGCAGAGTGGCTGCCGGTTGCACCTTGCCTGTCGAAGTCTTGATGAAGTCGCCGCCGGCGAGAATGCCGAGCCAGGAGGCGCGCTTGATGTTGTCGTAGGTGTTCAGCTCACCGGTTTCCAGGATCACCTTGAGCGACGCATGGCTGCCGTCACCGCGGCGGCACGCTTCTTTCACTGCGGCGATCTGGTCGAAAACCAGCCCGTACCGCCCGGACAGAAACGCTCCGCGGTCGATCACCATGTCGATCTCGTCCGCGCCCGCAGCGACTGCCTCGGCCGTATCGGCGAGCTTGATCGCGAGCGACGCTCGGCCACTCGGAAACGCCGTAGCGACAGCGGCGACCGAGATGGCTCCATCGTCAGGATCACCGTGCAGGGAGCCGAGAGCTTCGACGGCATGCGGCACCATATCGCCGTACACGCAGACGGCGGCAACACGCGGTGTCGTCGGGTCCGAAGCATCCGGTGTCTTCGCCTTAGAAACCAGCGAGCGCACCTTGCCTGGCGTGTCGGCTCCTTCGAGCGTCGTCAGGTCGATGAGTCTGATGATGGTGTCGAGTGCCCAGGCCTTCGAGGTGGTCTTGATCGATCGGGTTCCCAGACCCGCAGCGCGCTGTTCGAGACCCACCGCATCCACACGGGGAAGCCCGTGCAGGAACCGCCGTAGCGTGGCGTCGTCGGGCGCTGCGCCCAGCACCTCCTCCGCGGCGCGGCGGCTGAGCTCCGTGGTCGTCATTGTTCCTCCAGCAGTGCTTTGGCTGTGTCCTGTGTCGTCATTGTTCCTCCAGCAGTGCCTTAGCCGTGTTCTCGTCGGTCACCAAAACGTTGCACAGGCCACTGGTGACGACCGTGCGCACGATGTCGTGTTTGGCTTCGCCTGTGGCGACGAACACCGCTCTGTCCGCTGCCCGAAGCACAGCCAGGTCGACCCCGACAGTGCGTGCGTCGAGCTGCGGGTCGACGATATTGCCGTCAGCGTCGATGTAGCGCCCGAGCACGTCGCCGACGGCACCCCGCCGGGCGAGCTCTTCAACGTCGGATGCCGTCAGATAACCGTTCTCGACGTGAGCCGAGCTCGCGTCGCACGGACCCGCCGTGAACAGGAACGCCTGGGCCGCCGCAGCCTGCTCAAGGACACCGGCAACCGTGCGATCGGACTCAATCGCCTGTTTCGTCTCGACTCGCTCCAGAATCGCCGGGCTGGGAAGCAGCGACACGTGACCAGAGGCGCGCTGCGCGATCATGACGGCGAGTCCGGATGCTCCGCCGGAGCGGCGGTTCAGACTCACTCCCCCGTTCAGCTGTACGACAGTAACCCCGGTCGCCCAACCGTCGGGCAGCGCCTCAGCGACAGCCCGCAGTGTCCGCCCCCAGCTCACGCCGAGGATCCTGGGCACAGGGCGCATCGCTGTCAGGTAGTCGGCCGTCGCCTGTGCCACGCGCTCGAGTGTGCCCTCGTCGCCGGCTGGTGACGGTACGACGATCGCGGCGGCGATGCCATATCGCTCGACGATTCCGCGCTCTAGTCCGAGACGCCGGGCACGAGGATGCACGATCTCGATACGCACAATGCCACGTTCGCGAGCCTGGGTCAGCAGTCGCCCCACTTTCCAGCGGGAGATCTTCAGGAGGGCGCCGATCTCGTCTTGAGTCTTGCCCTCGTCGTAGTAGAGCTCTGCGACCCTGACCATGATCAGCTCATCTTCCACGGCATCCTCCTTCCGGATTCAGCCTAGAACCTCTCCACCGTTCGCGCATCCTTTTGCTCATATGAGCACATTGTCTGCGGGCGGATGCGCACAAGGACGCCGCCCAGAAGGGCGACGTCCTTGTGAGAGTGAAGGCTCAGGCGCGCTTACGCGAGGTGAGAACCTGATCGACGATGCCGTATTCCAGCGCCTCTGGTGCGGAAAGGATCTTGTCGCGATCGATGTCGCGGTTCACCTGCTCGGCGGTCTTACCTGTGTGCTTGGCCATGGTCTCCTCGAGCCAGGTGCGCATGCGAAGGATCTCCGCCGCCTGAATCTCGATGTCAGATGCCTGCCCGTGCCCTGCTTCGCCCATCGCCGGTTGGTGCATGAGCACGCGGGCGTTGGGCAGCGCGAGACGCTTGCCGGGCGCACCTGCCGCAAGCAGGACGGATGCCGCCGATGCCGCCTGGCCCAGAACTACGGTCTGGATCTGCGGCGCCACGTACTGCATGGTGTCGTAGATTGCCGTCATTGCGGTGAACGACCCGCCAGGAGAGTTGATGTACATCGTGATGTCACGCTCAGAGTCCTGGCTCTCCAGCACCAGCAGCTGTGCCATAACGTCATCAGCTGAGGCGTCGTCGACCTGCACACCGAGGAAGATCACGCGGTCTTCGAACAGCTTGTTGTACGGATCCTGGCGCTTGAATCCGTAGGCGGTGCGCTCCTCGAACTGCGGGAGCACATAGCGACTGGAGGGAAGGGTACCGGCAGAACGGAAGGTGGGGGTATACATGTGATTCCTTCTCTTTCCGCTTACTTGG
Organism: Microbacterium sp.; assembly: GCA_047605925.1. GTDB lineage: Bacteria > Actinomycetota > Actinomycetes > Actinomycetales > Microbacteriaceae > Microbacterium. Next base: position 27,045 of record JASGEY010000003.1, on the reverse strand, counting down.
AGACCTTGTCGGTGCCGCCGCCGCCGATGACGTCGGTCGCCGATTCGCGGATGTGGTCGACGAAACCGTACTCGAGCGCCTCGTCGGCGGTGAACCAGCGGTCGCGGTCCCCGTCGGCGTTGATCTGCTCGACGGTCTTGCCGGTCTGTGCTGCCGTGATCTCGGCGAGACGGTTCTTCATCGACGTGATGAGCTGAGCCTGCGTCTGGATGTCGCTCGATGTGCCACCGAAGCCGCCATGCGGCTGGTGCAGCAGCACACGAGCATTCGGGGTGATGTAGCGCTTGCCCTTCGTGCCCGCTGTCAACAGCAGCTGGCCCATGGACGCGGCCATGCCGATACCGACAGTAACGATGTCGTTCGGGACGAACTGCATCGTGTCGTAGATCGCCATGCCTGCCGTGATCGAGCCTCCGGGGGAGTTGATGTAGAGGTAGATGTCTTTGTCCGAGTCCTCTGCTGCGAGAAGAAGGATCTTCGCGCAGATCTCGTTGGCGTTCTCGTCGCGCACCTCCGACCCCAGCCAGATGATGCGGTCCTTCAGCAGACGATCGAAAACGCTCGTCGCGAGGAGGGGTTCTGCAGCCATGTCAGCTCCTGATTCCGTGTTTCAGTGATTCGAATCTACCGGCGACGACACGGAGTTCCGGTCGTGTTCGCCGTCGGCATATCAGGTGTCGGCGTCGGTGTGGGATACGCCCACACCAATCTGGCCATCGGTTGCTGACAGGAAAGAGGGACGGATGCCGCGGCATCCGTCCCTCTCCTCGTTCAGTCGATCACTCGGCCTGGTCAGCGGCCTTCACGTCGTCTCGCTCCACTCGCTCAGTACGACGCTTGGCCGGAGCCTTCTTCGCCGCGGGCTTCTTCGCTGGCGCCCGCTTGGCTGGCTTCTCCTCAGCGGCATCCTGCTCGCCCTCAGCGTCGTCATCAACGACGACGAAGTCGCTCAGGTCCACGGCCTTGCCGTTAGTGTCGACGACCGTGACCTTGCCGAGCGCGATCGCGAGGGCCTTGTTACGGGCGACCTCGCCGACGAGAGCCGGAAGCTGGTTCGAGGACTGCAGCGCCTCGACGAACTCCTGCGGCGCCATGCCGTACTGCGCCGCGGACTGGATGAGGTACTGAGTGAGCTCCTCCTGGGAGACCTTCACGTCAGCCTGCTCGGCGATCGTGTCGAGCAGCACCTGCGTGCGGAACTGCTTCTCGCTGGCCTCGGTAACCTCGGCACGGTGCGCGTCGTCGTCGAGACGGCCCTCGCCCTCGAGGTGGTTGTGCACCTCATCCTCAATCAGCTGCGGCGGAACGGGGATCTCGATCTGCTCGAGAAGAGTCTCGACGAGCTTGTCGCGCGCAGCAGCGCCCTGCGTGAAAACGCTCTGCTGAGCGACGCGCTCTGCAAGACTCGCGCGCAGCTCGGCGATGGTGTCGAACTCGCTCGCGATCTGCGCGAAGTCGTCATCTGCCTCGGGGAGCTCGCGCTCCTTGACCGCCTTGACGGTCACAGAAACCTCGGCCTCAGAGCCAGCGTGGTCGCCGCCAACGAGAGTGGAGCGGAAGGTGGTGTCCTCACCTGCAGTGAGCGACTCGATCGCGTCATCGATGCCGTCCAGCAACTCGCCGGAGCCGACTTCGTAGGAGACGCCCTCTGCACGGTCGATCTCGGCGCCGTCGATCGTTGCGACGAGGTCGAGTTCGACGAAGTCACCCTTCGCGACCGGACGGTCGACGGGGATCAACGTGCCGAAGCGGGCACGCAGCCGCTCGAGCTCCTCCTCGACCGCCGTCTCATCGGCCTCAACGGCGTCGACAGTCACCGTGATGCCCTCGAATGCGGGGATCTCGATGTCGGGACGTACGTCAACCTCGACGTCAACGAGCAGGTCGCCGGAGAAGTCCTTCTCACTCGGCCACTGAGTGATCTCCGCCGAGGGGCGCCCGACGATACGCACCTTGTGCTCAACGGCGGCCTCACGGAAGAACGTGTCAAGGCCCTCATTGACAGCGTGCTCGATGACGGCGCCGCGCCCGATACGCTGGTCGATGATGGGAGCGGGGACCTTACCCTTGCGGAAGCCTGGAATCTGCACGTCCTGAGCGATGTGCTCATAGGCGTGCGCGATGCTGGGCTTGAGGTCGTCTGGGGTGACCGTGATACTGAGCTTGACCCGGGTCGGGGTCAGCTTCTCGACGGTGCTGTTCGCCATACTGGTGTGTTCTCCTTGTGGTTTCCGCGCTGAACCGCGGCGGTGAGGCTTGGGAGGTATCGTGTCGGGGCGACAGGAACCGTTGGAGCGCCACTGGCGCTCCTCCTCCCAGATCCTGCGATACCGAATCCGAACGAGTCCCACGCCCCGGCTAATGCCGAAACGTGAACCTCGTCGGGGCGACAGGAACCGTCGGAGCGCCACTGGCGCTCCTCCTCCCAAATCCTGCGATACCGAATCCGAACGAGCTCCACGCCCCGGCTAATGCCGAAACGTGAACCTCGTCGGGGCGACAGGATTTGAACCTGCGACCTCCCGCTCCCAAAGCGGGCGCTCTACCAAGCTGAGCTACGCCCCGGGGAATCCGCACGCAGATTCAGCCCACACGAGTCTAACGGACGCCATGCGCCGCCGTTGTCCGCTATAGTCGTTTGAGTCCGGATTGCCGGTCCGGGGGTGTAGCTCAATGGTAGAGTCTCAGTCTTCCAAACTGATTGCGCGGGTTCGATTCCCGTCACCCCCTCGTTCAGAACCGGTCCTCGTCGCGCTGCAACTCACCGCCAACCTGTCTGCGACGACGGTCGATCATCATTCGTGTGGCGCCTCAGTTCACTGCAGGACGCAACAGCCCAGGTCATCGGGGCGGAGCAGGCCGAACTGACCACCGGCGGCCTCGACCCCACCACGCCCACCTGAAATACAAGCCGTCTGGTATCCGGTCGCGATCCCGGTGGAGAAAAGCCAGGGGATTCCCGACGAGGCTTCGTCTCATGGTCCCGACCAAGGCACAACGGGTCCGACCGAACGATGCGCTGCAGGTATGCCTCCATGCCGCCCCTGAAACGCCTGACGAATCGATTGCGCAGAACGCTGCGCGTTCTGCGGGACCCTTGACACCTTGTGGGGGGGACTCAAGGGGAACTCACATGCCCCGAAATCCGTCAGGTAGCCCCTTTCCTCACCGCACTTCTGCTGACCCCATCGGTAGCTGGGTGCAACCCGGCGTACGGAAAGGCGTTGTTGGCTTGAGCACGAGTATTGGATTCCAGCTTTCACCCAGTCCTCCCCGAGATCGGGCGCCGGCTCAGTCCGCCACGACAGGAAGGAGCAGCCGATGGACATCATCCACGACCGGTCGGCAGGGCTCGATAGGATCCGCTGAAAGTTCGCGCCCGACTACTCGACCTTGTCCCGGGGCGGTTCAGCGTGACACCGATTCAAGCATCAATCCCCGGTTGTCGGTCACCCAAGGGAACGGACGATCATCGAGCCTACTGGCCGCGGCGCTCGCGCAGCTGTGCGAGCGCGTCTTCAAGGAGCTGAATGGCCTCTTCTTCCGTACGACGCTCCTTCACGTAAGCGAGGTGCGTCTTATAAGGCTCAGTCTTGGCAAGTGCAGGGGGGTTCTCCCTGTCACGGCCTGCCGGGAGACCCGACTGAGGATGGTCGATGATCTCCGGGATCTCCTCATCGGGAAGACCTGCGGCAAAATAACGTACCGTCTCGTTGCCCAGTCCATCCCAGTAGGACACTGCGATGCGATCCGCGTGGTAACCGTGATCCTGCTCCCCCATCGGGCCGGAGCCGACGCGGGTTCCACGGATCGCGTTGCCACCGGTGGCCATCAGATCACCTCGAACTTCGTGATGAGGCCGAGCGCGACAATCGCGACGAACCACACCAGCGCGAGAATCACAGTGAAGCGGTTGAGATTGCGCTCAGCAAGTCCGGAGGATCCGACGGCCGTCGACATGCCACCGCCGAACATGTCGGACAGGCCGCCACCGCGGCCCTTGTGGAGCAGGATGAGGAGGGTCAGCAGAACACTGGTGATGCCCAGCAGCACCTGCAGGACGAACTCGAGAATTTCCACGAGGAAGAAGCCTTTCGCCGGGGCAGGATTGCCCCCGTACCGGTCAAGTATAGAGTGTGGCGGGGCCGGAGCCCCGCCACCGCTCAGACGCCTACGTGCTTCTCGAAGCGAATGATCGCTGCGAACTCGGACGCAACGAGGCTCGCTCCGCCGACCAAGGCACCGTCTACGTCGGGCTCACGCATGAAGCTCGCGATGTTCGCCGCCTTTACAGATCCGCCATACAGGATGCGGGTGCGCTCTGCCGCATCCGCACCGAGGACTTTCGCAATCACGGTGCGCAACGCGGCGCAGACCTCCTGCGCCTGCTGCGGCGTCGCGGCCTGACCGGAGCCGATGGCCCACACCGGCTCATAGGCCACGACGATGTCAGCATCCTTCGATACGCCCTGTAGAGCCTTCTCGAGCTGCCCTGCGGGAACCGCACTGGCGCCGAATTTCTCCAGGTCCTCTGTGGTCTCACCCACGCACACCACCGGAACGAGTCCGTGCTTCAGCGCGGCTGCTACCTTCGAGGCAACGACCTCATCGGACTCGGCATGATACTCACGGCGCTCGGAATGACCGATGATGACGTACTTCGCGTCCAGCTTTGCGAGAAACTCCCCCGACACCTCTCCTGTGTAGGCACCAGAGTCGTGTGCCGACAGATCCTGCGCTCCGAGAGCGAAGGGGATCTTGTCAGCGTCGATCAGTGTCTGCACACTGCGAATGTCGGTGAACGGCGGGAAAACGGCAACCTCGACAGAGCCGTCCTCATGCTTCGCATCTTTTAGGGTCCAATGCAGCTTCTGCACGAACGCGACCGCCTGCAGGTGGTCGAGATTCATCTTCCAGTTTCCCGCGATCAGCGGGATGCGCGTGTTCGTCGCCACGGTGTCACTCCCATCCCAGGACGGTGAGTCCGGGTAGTTTCTTGCCCTCGAGGAACTCGAGGCTGGCGCCGCCGCCCGTCGAGATGTGACCGAACTGGTCGTCGGCGAAGCCGAGCTGACGCACGGCCGCGGCCGAGTCGCCACCGCCGACGACACTGAGTCCGTCGACCTCGGTGAGCGCCTGCGCCACGGCTTTGGTTCCGCCAGCGAATGCAGGGAACTCGAACACACCCATCGGCCCGTTCCAGAACACGGTTGTCGACGAGCGAACAACCTCCGCGAAGCGCGCTGCCGTCTCAGGACCGATGTCCAGGCCGATCCCTGCTGCGCCGAAAGCCGTCGTCTCAATGGCGTCAGCGCCTGCGACCTCGTACGCAGCGTCTGCCGCGAAGCGGTCAGCGACCACGACATCAGTGGGCAGCACGAGCTCCACTCCGCGCTCAGCTGCCTCAGCGATGTATCCGCGGACAGTACCGAGCTGGTCTTCCTCCAAAAGGCTGGATGCCACGTCGTGGCCCTGCGCCTTGAGGAAGGTGAACAGCATCCCTCCGCCAACCAGGATGCGGTCGACACGCGGCAGCAGGTGCGAGATCACACCGAGCTTGTCGCTGACCTTCGAGCCTCCGAGCACGACCGCGTACGGACGCGCTGGGTTCTCGGTGAGACGATCAAGAACGTCCAGCTCCGCTGCGATCAGCAGCCCGGCAGCGGACGGCAGGAGCTGAGCAAGGTCAAAGACGCTGGCCTGCTTGCGATGAACGACACCGAACCCGTCTGAGACGAGGACATCGCCAAGCTCCGCGAGTTCAGCGGCGAATGCGGAGCGTACGGCGTCATCTTTCGATGTCTCTCCCGGATTGAACCGCAGGTTCTCGATGACGACGACCCCGCCGTCCTCGAGAGCTGCGACAGCATCCTTCGCCGACTCGCCAACCGTGTCACGCGCAAACGCGACCGGCTTGCCGAGCAATTCCGCAAGCCGCTGTGCGACCGGTTCGAGACTGTACTGCGGATCGGGCGCCCCATCGGGACGACCGAGGTGAGAGCAGACGATCACGCGGGCACCCGCGTGAATGAGTGCGTTGAGGGTCGGCAGCGAGGCGCGAACACGACCATCGTCCGTTATGACGCCGTCCCGAAGCGGGACGTTCAGGTCACAACGGACGATGACGCGCTTGCCCTCGAGCGGACCCAGAGAGTCCAGGGTGCGCAGAGTCATGTATCTGAGATTCAGAGACGCTCGGCCACGTACTCAGTCAGGTCGACGAGACGGTTGGAGTATCCCCACTCGTTGTCGTACCAGCTGGACACCTTGACCAGGTTGCCGCTGACGTTGGTGAGCGTCGCGTCGAAGATCGACGAGTGCGGATTGTGAACGATGTCGCTGGACACGATCTGGTCCTCGTTGTACTGCAGGTAACCAGCCAGGCGCCCCTCGGCTGCTGCCTTCTTGTAGGCCTCGTTGACCTCATCGGCCGTGAGGTTCTCACGCTCGGTGATCAGCGTGAGGTCAACGATCGATCCGGTCGGCACCGGCACGCGGTATGAGGAACCGGAGAGCTTACCGTTGAGCTCAGGCAGCACCTCGCCGATCGCCTTGGCCGCGCCGGTCGACGCGGGGGTGATGTTGATCGCTGCCGCACGGGCACGACGCAGGTCGCCGTGCGGGCCGTCCTGCAGGTTCTGGTCTGCCGTGTACGCGTGGGCCGTCATCATGAAGCCGCGCTCGATACCGAACGCGTCGTTGAAGACCTGCGCGAGCGGGGCAAGGCAGTTGGTGGTGCACGAGGCGTTGGAGATGATGTGCTGCGTTGCGGAGTCGTAGGTGTCTTCGTTCACGCCCATAACGAAGGTGCCATCGACGCCGGTACCAGGAGCCGAGATGAGCACCTTCTTGGCGCCGGCCTCGATGTGCTTCTTCGCCAGCTCGGCCTTCGTGAAGAATCCGGTGGACTCGATGACGATGTCCACGCCCAGCTCGCCCCAGGGAAGACCTGCGGGGTCCCGCTCGGCGAACGCCTTGATTTCCTTGCCGTTGACAGTGATGCTGTCGTCGTCGTAGCTGATCTCGGCGTCGAGGACGCCACCGACCGAGTCGTACTTCAGCAGGTGTGCAAGGGTCTTGTTGTCCGTGAGGTCGTTGACAGCGACGATGTCGAGGTCAGCGCCCTGTGCGAGAGCCGCACGAAGGAAGTTACGTCCGATGCGGCCGAAGCCGTTGATACCGATCTTGACAGACACTCAGGTCTCCTGGTTTCTTGTGCGCGAGTGCGCGGTTTCAAAGTGAAGCTGGACGGCGGCGTCCCGAACAACACGAGATCCTCGGGGCGCCCGTGTTGGTTACGACAGTACCAGCAGGCCCGCAGTCTTCTCGCGGGCTGCTTCGAAGCGCTGAGCCACGTTCTCCCAGTTCGCGATGTTCCACGCAGCCTTCACGTAGTCAGCCTTGACGTTGAGGTAGTCGAGGTAGAACGCGTGCTCCCACATGTCGAGCTGGAACAGCGGAACGGTCCCCTGAGCCGTGTTGGCCTGCTGGTCGAACAGCTGCTGGATGATCAGTCGCGCGCCGAGCGGATCCCAGCTGAGAACCGCCCAGCCTGATCCCTGGATGCCGGTGGCTGCGGCCGTGAAGTGTGCCTGGAACTTCTCGAACGAGCCGAAGAACTCGTCGATAGCTGCCTTCAGCTCTCCTTCGGGCTGTCCGCCGCCGTTCGGCGACAGGTTGGTCCAGAAAATCGAGTGGTTGACGTGACCGCCGAGATTGAACGCGAGATCCTTCTCGAGCTTGTTGACGTTCGCGAGATTGCCTGTTTCGCGAGCCTCGGCGAGGCCGTCAAGCGCCGCGTTGGCACCGGCGACATAGGCGGCGTGGTGCTTGTCATGGTGAAGTTCCATGATCTTGCCGCTGATGTGCGGTTCGAGCGCCGCGAAATCGTACGGAAGGTCGGGGAGCGTGTAAACAGCCATGTCGCATTCATCCAATCCGCGCCGCGCCGCGGCGCTTGCCGATCCTCCGCGCCGCCGGATGCGGTGCAGAGCAGACGTTTCTCATCTTAGTGACGCGAACCTCTGAGGGGGTCGCATCGTTCCGGCAAATGACGTCAGATGTTCAGACGTCGAGCCCCGCGGGCACTGCAGCCTCGGTTGAGGGTATCCCCTCCTGCTGCGCGCGCTTGTCGGCCATCGCAAGTAGGCGCCGAATGCGTCCGGCAACCGCATCCTTTGTCATGGGTGGCTCCGCGTGGTGGCCGAGCTCGTCAAGGCTTGCATCACGGTGTGCCAGCCGAAGCTCACCAGCAACCTTCAGATGATCGGGGACGTCCTCACCGAGGATTTCCAGCGCGCGCTCCACCCTGGCGCATGCCGCGACGGCAGCCTGCGCAGAGCGTCGAAGGTTCGCGTCATCGAAATTGACCAGACGGTTGACGCCGGCGCGAACCTCACGGCGCTGGCGCATCTCCTCCCAGGCTGCCGCAGTGCGAACCGCTCCCATTTCGCTGAGGATGCTACGGATCGCTTCGCCCTCTCGCACGATGACCCGCGGCATCCCTCTGACCTCCCGCGCCTTAGCGGGCACGCCAAGGCGATGCGCCGCCCCGACCAGCGCCATCGCCGCCTCTGAGGATGGGCACGACACCTCAAGCATGGCTGAGCGGCCCGGCTCGCTGAGCGTTCCGGCTGCGAGGAACGCGCCGCGCCAGAGACCTGCGACCTCCGCTCGCGATCCCGTGGTCAGCCGGTTGGGTAGCCCGCGTACCGCGCGGCGGCGCTGATCGAGCAAGCCGGTCTGCCGTGCGAGAGTCTCCCCCGCCGCGATCACTCGGACGGCCCAGCGGGCTCCATCGTTCGCGGTGCTGGACTGCACCTGGGCGATCTCAGGACGCACTCCGTAAATCTCCGCAAGGTCTCTGGCAACGCGCTGAGCGAGCACCTCAGCATCCACTTCGGCCTCAACCGCAACCCGACCAGCGATGGAATGCAAGCCGCCAGCGAACCGCAGGACGGCCGTCACCTCCGCGACACGCACGGTGGGGGGTGAATTGCGGATGCTGACGAGCTCAGCCTTGACGTCGGTGGTGAGTGCCACGAGACTCCTTCACGATCGCGCGTCGGATCGCGACGCAAACCTCCAGCGTACCCGGCTTCGAGCCGGGCTATTCCCTGCCGAGATCCCGATGACGCACGTTCACTGCGACGCCGGGAACCGTCGTGAGCCGACGGGCCAGCTCCTCCGCCATGGCCACCGAACGATGCTTTCCACCGGTGCACCCGATCGCCACGGTCGAATGGCTCTTGTTCTCACGCTGATATCCCTCAAGGACCGGGGCCAGCGCTGAAGCGTAGGCGTCAAGGAACTCGGCCGCGCCCGGCCTTGTGAGCACGTAGTCACGTACGGCCTCGTCCTGCCCGGTCTGACCGCGAAGCTCCTCATGCCAGAACGGGTTCGGCAAGAACCTCATATCGGCGACGAGGTCGACATCGGTCGGCAGACCGTACTTGAATCCGAAGCTCAACACCGTGAGCCGATGACGTGCGGCTCCCTCTTCGGAGAACAAATCTGAGACCTGCGTCGCCAGCTGATGAATGTTCAGCGAGGAGGTATCGATCACAAGATCGGAGGATTCGCGCACCGGCGCCAACTTGGCCCGCTCCGTGCGGATGCCGTCAAGCAGCGTTCCGTCAGCCTGGAGCGGATGCGGTCGACGCACAGCCTCGAATCGGCGCACCAACACGTCATCCGATGCATCAAGGAACAGCACGCGCACGGAACCTCGTGAGCGCAACGCCTTTGCCACGCCAGGGAAGTCGTCGAAAAGATTGCGTCCCCGCACGTCGACGATTGCGGCAATCTTGGGAAGCGCGTCGCCACCCATGTCTGTCAGATCGAGAAGCGGGCGCAGAATCTGCGGCGGGAGGTTGTCGACGACGTACCAGCCGAGATCTTCGAGCGCGTTCGCAACCGTCGTCCTGCCCGCACCCGACATGCCTGTGACGATGAGGAACTCGCCCGTGTCCCCGACTGACATCCTTGCTCCTTCTGGCCTGCAGGTACCAGCCTATCGACTGGACAGATGCGTATGGATGTTCTGCGCGAGCACTGGCCCGATACCCTGCACGACTTCGATCTCGACAGCGGATGCCGCGCGCAGCGCCGCAACCGACCCGAAGTGCTTAAGCAGCACCTTGATACGAGCCGCGCCGAGCCCGGGGACCTCGGACAGAATCGTACTGATGTCGTTGCGTCGACGCCTACGCTGATGCGAGATCGCAACCCGGTGCGCTTCGTCGCGCAAGCGCTGTAGCAGGTACAGCGCCTCGCTGGTGCGCGGCAGAATCACGGGGAAATCGTCGTCGGGGAGCCAGACCTCTTCGAGCCGTTTGGCGATACCGCACACTGCGATCTCGGCGTGCCCGGCATCGCGCACTGCCCTGGCGGCTGCAGCGACCTGAGGCTGTCCTCCATCAACAAGCAGCAGTTGCGGCGGGTAGGAGAATCGGCGGGTCGTCGATTCCGCCGAAGACTCCGCCGCCGACCGGTCGAGGTAGGCGAGACGCCGAGTGAGCACCTGATACATGGAGTCGGTGTCGTCGGTCGTCTCAGCGATGTTGAATGAGCGGTACTGATCTTTGCGCGGCAGCCCGTCTTCGAAAACGACCATCGAGGCGACGACGTTGGTCCCCGCGAGGTGCGAGATGTCGAAGCACTCGATTCGCAGTGGAGCATCCGGCAACCCCAGCGCGTCCTGCAGGTCGGTGAGAGCCTGCGTCCGCGCCAGGTAATCGCTACTACGACGAGTCTTGTGCCTGACCAGCGCCTGCTGCGCATTGAGGCTCGCCGTTCGCATCAGCTCAGCCCGCTGTCCGCGTTGCGCAACCGCGATCTCCACCTTCTTACCGCGTTTGCCGCGTAACCACTCCTCGAGTTCAGCTGTGTCGTCTGGGAGCACTGGCACGAGGATTCGCCGCGGTACATCGTTCCCTTCGCCGTATGCGCGCTGCAGTATCTGGTCGATCAGCTCGGCGCCTGCGATGTCGATCTCCTTATCGATGGTGGTGCCGCGCACACCCCGCACGCGTCCTGCGCGGATGACGAAATGCTGAACCGCCGCCGAGAGCTCATCCTCGGCGACGCCGAAGAGATCGGCATCCTCGTCAGCGGGCAGCACGAGAGCGCTCCGACTGAGCACCGCGTCGATGGAGGCGAGTTTGTCGCGGTACTTTGCGGCGGCTTCGTAGTCCATGTCCGCGGATGCTGCAAGCATCCGCTCTGTGAGCTCACGAGAGAATCGCTCGTCTCCGCCCTCCATGAACGCGACAAAATCGTCGACCTGCGCTCGGTGCTCCTCGATCGTGCAGGTCATCGAACACGGGCCGCCGCACTTTCCGATCTGCCCAGGAAAACACGGGCGCCCGGTGTGCATCGCCCTCTTGTAGCTCGCATCGCTACAGGTGCGAATCGGGAAGGCCTTGATCATCTGCTCGATCGTGTCGTGAACCGCCCAGACCTTCGGGTACGGTCCGAAATAGCGCGCCCCAGGGATCTTCCGGTTGCGGGTGACGATCACGCGCGGAGCCTCGTCGGCGAGAGTGACCGCCATGAACGGATAGGACTTGTCGTCTTTGTAGCGGACATTGAAGGGCGGATCGAACTCTTTGATCCACATGTATTCCAACTGGAGCGCATCGACGTCGGTGGGCACGACAGTCCACTCGACGGATGCCGCGGTGGTCACCATCCGTCGCGTTCTCTCGTGCAGCGCGCTGAGCGGGGCGAAATAGTTCGATAGCCGCTGCCGAAGATTCTTCGCCTTGCCGACGTAGAGCACCCGACCAGCGGGGTCGCGGAACCGGTACACGCCGGGGTCGGTGGGAATCTCCCCCGTCCGCGGTTTGTACGGCAGGACGTCGGCCATCAGCCGGCCTTCCTGGCCGATCTTCCGTCGTCGAGGATCTCCGCGAGGAAGCGCCCGGTGTGACTCTCCTCCACGCGCGCGATCTGTTCTGGTGTGCCTGTCGCCAGAATCTGCCCACCGCCGGATCCACCCTCTGGCCCGAGGTCGATCACCCAGTCGGCAGATTTGATCACGTCGAGGTTGTGCTCGATCACGATGACCGTGTTGCCCTTGTCAACGAGTCCGTTCAGGACTTCGAGGAGCTTGCGGACGTCTTCGAAATGCAGACCGGTGGTCGGCTCGTCGAGTACGTAAATGCTGCGACCATTGCTTCGACGCTGCAGCTCGGTGGCGAGTTTGACGCGCTGCGCTTCACCACCGGAAAGCGTTGTGGCCGACTGCCCGAGACGCACGTAACCCAGCCCCACATCGACGAGTGTCTTCATGTAGCGGTGAATTGCCTGAATCGGCTCGAAGAAAACGGCAGCCTCGGCAATCGGCATCTCCAGGACCTCTGCGATGTTCTTGCCCTTGTAGTGCACGGCCAGGGTGTCGCGGTTGTAGCGCTTGCCGTGACACACCTCGCAGTCAACATACACGTCGGGGAGGAAGTTCATCTCGATCTTGATCGTGCCGTCGCCCGAGCAGGCGTCACAGCGCCCGCCCTTGACGTTGAAGCTGAAGCGACCAGGCTGATAACCGCGAACCTTCGCCTCGGGCGTCTCGCTGAACAGGGTGCGGATGCGGTCGAAAACGCCCGTGTAGGTCGCGGGGTTCGATCGAGGGGTGCGTCCAATCGGTGCCTGGTCGACGTGCACGACCTTGTCGAGGTTGTCAAGACCGCTGACCCTGGTGTGCTTGCCCGGCACGGTGCGAGCGCCGTTCAGGCGTGAGGCGAGCACCTGATAGAGGATGTCGTTCACGAGTGAGGACTTGCCCGATCCGCTGACGCCTGTGACCGCGGTGAGCACTCCAAGTGGGAAATCCGCGTCGACGTCTCGGAGGTTGTTCTCTCGAGCACCGACGACGCTCAGCATCCGCTTCTTGTCGATCGCGCGACGTGCGATCGGGGTCGGAATCTCCCTGCGGCCGGAGAGGTAATCACCGGTCATCGATCCGGACTCATCCAGCAGTGCAGCATACGGGCCCGAGTGAACGACTTCTCCGCCGTTGACGCCCGCCCCCGGTCCGATGTCGACAACCCAGTCGGCAGATTCGATCGTCTCCTCATCATGCTCGACGACGATCAGGGTGTTGCCGAGATCACGCAGTCTCAGCAGCGTCTCGATAAGACGGCGGTTGTCACGCTGATGCAGCCCGATCGACGGTTCATCCAGCACGTAGAGCACTCCGGTCAGACCCGAGCCGATCTGCGTCGCGAGACGAATACGCTGAGCCTCGCCTCCTGAGAGCGACCCAGCAGAGCGGCTGAGGTTCAGATAGGACAGGCCGACTTGGAGCAGGAAGTCGAGCCGCAGCCGGATCTCACGGAGCACTTGGGCGGCGATCTTCGCCTCGCGATCTGTGAGCGTCAGCGTCTCCATGAACTCGCGTGCGTCTGCGAGACTCAGGTGGGAGACTTCGGCGATGGAGTGCCCGTGCACCTGGACGGCGAGCACCTCGGGCTTGAGCCGGTCACCCACGCACACGGGGCACGGCACCTCGCGCAGGTACTCCGCCCAGCGGGCGCGCTGGGTGTCTGATTCGGCCTGGCTGTACTGCCTTTCGATGTACGGCACGACACCTTCGAACCCCGAGGCGTATCGCATCTCCCGGCCGTAGCGGTTCTTCCATTTGACCGTGACTTTGTAGTTGTCGCCGTACAGGATTGCGTCCTGCACGTCGACCCTGAGGTCCTCCCACGGGGTGTCAAGCGAGAAATTGAGGTCGGCCGCCAGGCCCTCAAGCAGACGTTCGTAGTACTGGAAGAGCCCCTTGCCCTGCGTGGTCCACGGGATGATCGCGCCCTCACGGATGGAGAGTTCTTCATCGCCCAGCATCAGATCGACGTCTACCGACATGCGAGTGCCGAGACCGGAACACGCCGGGCACGCACCGAACGGAGCGTTGAAGGAGAACGTTCGCGGCTCGATCTCAGTGAGCGTGATCGCGTGGCCGTTCGGGCAGGCGAGTTTCTCGGAGAACGACTGCCAGGCGTCATCCCCCTGCTCATCGACGAAGTTCACCTGCACAATGCCTCCGGCCAAGCCCAATGCCGTCTCCACCGAGTCGGTGACGCGTCCGAGGATGTCGTCTGAGGCGACAAGGCGGTCGACGACGACGGCGATATCGTGCTTGTAGCTCTTCTTCAGCGTTGGCGGCTCGGACAGCTGAATCAGGTCTCCATCGACGATCGCCCGCGAGTACCCCTTGGCTCCGAGCTCGCGAAACAGGTCGACGAATTCGCCCTTCTTCTGCGAGACGATGGGGGCGACGATCTGATATCGCGTGCGCTCAGGCAGCTCCATCAACCGATCGGCGATCTGCTGCACAGTCTGTCGCTGAATCTTCTCGCCACACTCCGGGCAGTGCGGGATGCCGATGCGCGCCCACAGCAGACGCATGTAGTCATAGATTTCGGTAATGGTGCCGACTGTGGAGCGCGGATTGCGATTGGTGGACTTCTGGTCGATCGAGACCGCGGGGCTCAGCCCCTCGATGAAGTCGACATCGGGTCGATCGACCTGGCCGAGGAATTGACGCGCGTAGGCACTCAATGATTCGACGTAACGACGCTGCCCCTCAGCGAAGATCGTATCGAACGCGAGAGAAGACTTTCCGGAGCCGGATAGACCGGTGAACACGACCAGCGAGTCTCGCGGAATGTCGATGTCGACGTTCTTGAGGTTGTGCACGCGGGCACCGCGAACACTGAGTTTTCCTGGGGTCGCAACCGGGACGATAGGCACCAGACAAGTCTAAGAGGGGCCACGGACACTTCGGCTCGCCCCCCTCGCTCAGCGCATCGCATCGGCGTGCCGGTTCAGGCGTGCCGGTTCAGGCGTGCCCGGCGCGCTCCATGGCGCGCAATTCTTTCTTGAGATCCTGCACCTCATCGCGCAGCCGGGCAGCCAGTTCGAACTTCAACTCCCCCGCCGCCGCAAGCATTTGGTCAGAGAGGTCCTGGATCATCGCTTCAAGCTGCTGCGCGCCCTCGGCAGCGATCCCCGTACGTCGCAGGTTCGGTGTCGGGGATTTGCCCTTGCCCGTCGCCCGTCCTCGGCTCGACATCATGTCGGCCGTGTCAGCGCCCTCGCGGGCAAGCACTTCGGTAATGTCCGCGATCCTCTTGCGCAGTGGCTGCGGGTCGATGCCGTGCTCTGTGTTGTATGCGATCTGCTTTTCGCGGCGCCTGTCGGTCTCCTCGATCGCTTTGGCCATCGAATCGGTCATGGTGTCGGCATACATGTGCACCTCGCCCGATACGTTTCGCGCCGCACGACCGATTGTCTGAATGAGCGAGGTTCCAGAGCGGAGGAACCCTTCTTTGTCAGCGTCGAGGATCGCGACAAGAGACACTTCAGGAAGGTCGAGTCCTTCACGGAGCAGGTTGATGCCGACGAGCACATCGTAGACGCCAGCACGCAGTTCACTGAGCAGTTCGACGCGGCGCAGGGTGTCGACGTCGGAGTGCAGATAGCGCACGCGCACCCCGTGCTCACCGAGGAAGTCGGTGAGCTCCTCCGCCATCTTCTTCGTGAGTGTGGTGACGAGGATCCGCTCGTCTTTCTCCACCCGAATACGGATCTCCTCGAGGAGATCGTCGATCTGGCCCTTCGATGGCTTCACAACAATGTGCGGGTCGACAAGACCCGTTGGGCGGATGATCTGCTCCACAACGGCGTCAGCTATGCCCATCTCGTATTTGCCCGGTGTTGCCGAGAGATACACCGTCTGACCGATGCGGTTCTTGAACTCGTCCCAGCGCAATGGTCGATTGTCCATCGCGCTGGGCAGGCGGAAACCGTGATCGACAAGCGTGCGCTTGCGCGAGGCATCCCCCTCGTACATCGCACCGATCTGAGGAACCGTCACGTGCGACTCATCGATCACCAGCAGAAAGTCGTCGGGGAAGAAGTCGAGCAGCGTGTGCGGAGGCTCGCCGGGTTCTCGGCCATCCATGTGCCTCGAATAGTTCTCGATCCCCGAACAGAACCCGAGCTGCTGCAGCATCTCCAGATCGAATGTCGTTCGCATACGAAGGCGCTGCGCCTCCAGCAGCTTGCCCTGCCTCTCGAACTCGGCAACGCGCTGCTCGAGCTCTGCTCCGATCGTGCCGATCGACCGTTGAATCACATCGGTTCCCGCGACGTAGTGGGACGCAGGGAAAATCGGCACAGCGTCAAGCTTTGCGATCACCTCGCCAGTGAGCGGGTGCAGAGAGTAAAGAGCCTCGATCTCATCGCCGAACAGCTCGATACGGATCGCGTGCTCCTCGTACACCGGGATGATCTCAATCGTGTCTCCTCGCACACGGAAGTTGCCGCGTGAGAAGTCGACGTCGTTGCGGTTGTACTGCATCGCGATGAACTGGCGGATCAGAGCATCGCGGTCGTATCGCTCCCCCACCTGCAAGGCAACCATCGCCCGAAGATATTCTTCCGGAGCGCCGAGTCCATAAATGCACGACACCGTCGAGACAACGACGACGTCGCGGCGCGACAGCAGCGAGTTCGTCGTCGAGTGTCGCAGTCGCTCGACCTCGGAGTTGATTGAGGAGTCCTTTTCGATGAAGGTGTCCGTCTGCGGCACATACGCCTCGGGCTGGTAGTAGTCGTAGTAGGAGACGAAATACTCCACCGCGTTGTTCGGCATGAGTTCACGGAACTCGTTCGCCAGCTGGGCAGCAAGCGTCTTGTTGTGTGCGAGCACGAGCGTCGGGCGCTGAACCTGCTCGATGAGCCAGGCCGTCGTGGCCGACTTACCTGTGCCTGTCGCACCAAGGAGCACGATGTCACTCTCGCCAGCGGTGATGCGTGCGGCAAGCTCGGCGATGGCCTGCGGCTGATCGCCAGCGGGCGCGTACTCGCTGACAACCTCGAAGGGTCGGACGCTGCGGGTGGGTTGCATGACTCCAGCGTAAGCGGGGTGTCTGACACGAGGAGCCGGTGCCGCCTAGTCTGGATGCGTGATCGAGTTCATCATCGGGACGAGCCTCGCAGCATCCGCGGGTCTCAATGCCTGGATGCCGCTATTCCTGCTCGGTCTCGCCGACCGCTTGCTCCCCGCTGTCGAGCTGCCATCGGGATGGGCGTGGCTGTCCAGCGACGTCGCCCTGTGGGTCATCGGCGCTCTGCTCCTTCTCGAGATCGTGGCTGACAAGGTGCCGGCTCTGGACTCCGTGAACGACATCATCCACAGCATCCTGCGCCCTGCATCCGGTGGCATCGCGTTCGGCGCAGGGGCGAGCGCACAGACCGTGGCCGTCGACGACCCGGCTTCGTTCTTCTCGACCAACGCCTGGGTGCCGATCGTGGTCGGCATTGCGATCGCACTCGTCGTGCATATCGCTAAAGCTGCGATACGGATCGGGGCGAACGCGACCACAGCAGGACTAGCCGCTCCCGTTCTCAGCACCGTAGAGGACGGCGCCTCGTTCTTGCTCGCCGTTGCGGCCATCCTCGTCCCCGTAGTCGCCGGGGTGCTGGTGATCAGCCTCGTGGTGCTGATCGCCGTCTTCCTCCGGCGACGTTCCCGGCGCCGGGTCGTCGCGAACTGACCCCTGTTCAGCGCGACGCTCTCAGCCGATCCCAGAGGGCGTCTACTTGCTCCAGCGTGCTCTCCAAAGAGCCCGAAGTGTCGATCACGATGTCAGCGATCTCCAGACGTCGCTCATCAGACACCTGTGCGTCGATCCGCGCCCGAGCCTCCTGCTCCGCCATGCCGCGCAACGTCACGAGCCGACGAAGGCGCTCAGACGCGGGCGCGTGCGCGACAACGACAAGATCCCACGGGTCATCAACGCGCGCCTCGACGAGCAGCGGCACATCGTAAACGACAACGGCGTTCGGATCTTCGGCGAACGCCTGATCAAATCGACGCTGAGATTCAGCCCGTACTGCAGGGTGGACAATGCTGTTGAGCACGCTGAGGCGCTCAGCGTCGCCGAACACCTTCGCGCCGAGCGCCGGCCTGTTGAGCTCGCCGTCGTTGGCGATGACGTCGCCACCGAACTCGGCCTTGATACGCTTCAGGACCGGTGTTCCCGCAGCCTGCACCTCGCGGACAATCCGGTCAGCGTCGACGACAACGGCACCGTGTTCCGCAAGACGTGCCGCGACGGTCGACTTACCCGAAGCGATGCCGCCGGTAAGAGCAATAAGTGGCATGCCCACCATCCTGGCACGGGCAGATCGCCAGGCCGGTGATGCGAAACGGGCCGCCACCCGAAAGGATGACGGCCCGTTAACGGGGGGATGCTTAGGCGTTGCCACCCGACAGCTTCTCGCGCAGAGCCGCGAGAGCCTCGTCGTCGGCGAGCGTACCGGCGCCTGCCGTGTCGCTCGTGAAGGACTGAGCGCCGAAGTCTGCACCGACCTCGACCTCGACCTCTGCCGCCTTAGCGACCTGAGCCTTGTGCGCTTCCCAACGAGCCTGGGCCGCCGCGTACTCGGCTTCCCATGCCTCGCGCTGGGCCTCGAAGCCTTCCTTCCATGCACCAGTCTCGGCGTCGAAGCCCTCCGGGTACTTGTACTCGCCGTTCTCGTCGTACTCGGCGAGCATGCCGTACAGTGCCGGGTCGAACTCGGTGCCGTTGGGGTCAACCGACTCGTTGGCCTGCTTGAGCGACAGCGAGATGCGGCGACGCTCGAGGTCGATGTCGATGACCTTGACGAACACCTCTTCGTTGACCGACACGACCTGCTCGGCCAGCTCGACATGCTTGCTGGAGAGCTCGGAAATGTGAACAAGACCCTCGATACCGTCTGCGACGCGAACGAACGCGCCGAACGGGACGAGCTTGGTGACCTTACCCGGCGTGACCTGTCCGATCGCGTGGGTACGGGCGAACACCTGCCACGGGTCTTCCTGCGTCGCCTTCAGCGACAGCGAGACGCGCTCACGGTCGAGGTCGACCTCGAGGATCTCAACCGTGACGTCCTGGCCGACCTCGACAACCTCGGAAGCGTGTTCGATGTGCTTCCAACTCAGCTCGGAGACGTGGACGAGGCCGTCAACGCCGCCAAGGTCGACGAACGCACCGAAGTTGACGATCGACGAAACGACACCCTTGCGGACCTGCCCCTTGTGGAGGTTGTTGAGGAACGTCGTGCGCGACTCGGACTGCGTCTGCTCGAGCAGGGCACGGCGGGAGAGGACGACGTTGTTGCGGTTCTTGTCGAGCTCGAGGATCTTGGCCTCGATCTCCTGGCCGAGGTACGGCGTCAGGTCGCGCACACGGCGCAGCTCGATGAGAGAAGCAGGAAGGAATCCGCGCAGGCCGATATCGACGATCAGGCCGCCCTTGACGACCTCGATGACGGTGCCGGTGACGACGCCGTCGTTCTCCTTGATCTTTTCGACGTCGCCCCAGGCGCGCTCGTACTGCGCACGCTTCTTGGAGAGGATCAGACGGCCTTCTTTGTCCTCTTTCTGGAGAACGAGTGCCTCGACCTCGTCGCCGACCTTGACGACCTCGTTGGGGTCAACGTCGTGCTTGATGGAGAGCTCGCGCGAGGGGATGACACCCTCGGTCTTGTAGCCGACGTCGAGCAGAACCTCATCGCGGTCGATCTTCACGATCGTGCCTTCGATGATGTCGCCGTCGTTGAAGAACTTCAGGGTCTTCTCGACCGCGGCCAGGAAGTCTTCAGCAGATCCGATGTCGTTGATGGCGACCTGCTTGGTGGCCGGGGCGGTCGTTGCGGTAGTCATGTAGTGGGTTGTCCTTGTTGAATGGGTTGTCGGGCTGAGAAGCGGTGGACGTGCACGTCCGAGGAGGTGCCTCACAGCGGTGGAAAAAGGGAGTGCGTGTCGCGAGGGCATGCATAGAGGCCTGCCACGAGTGACACTCCAGGATATCAGATCCCAGAGCCTTGCAGACCGCCCCGATCATCTCCCATGTGCCCCTCATCGTGCGAGACTGACGGACGTGACCGCTCGCCTCATGCTGCTCGACACCGCCTCCCTCTACTTCCGCGCGTTCTACGGAGTGCCCGATAAGGTCACAGCCCCCGATGGCTCCCCGATCAACGCGGTTCGCGGACTGCTCGACATCATCGCAAAGCTCATAACCGTGTACGAGCCGACGCACGTGGTCGCGTGTTGGGACGACGATTGGCGTCCCCAGTGGCGGGTCGATCTGATCCCCAGCTACAAGGCACATCGCGTTGTCGATACGCCTTCCAGCGGTACCGATACCGAAGAGGTTCCCGACTCCCTCCAGGCACAGATCCCGCTGATTCGAGAGGTGCTCGCCGCTCTCAGCATCCCGATCATCGGTGTTGCCGAGTACGAAGCCGACGATGTGATCGGCACACTCGCCACAAAATCGGTGATCCCGGTGGACATCGTGACCGGCGACCGCGACCTTTTCCAACTCGTCGACGACGCCAGCGGCGTGCGCGTCGTGTACACCGCCCGCGGCATGAGCAAACTCGAGGTTGTCACGGATGCCGTGGTGGTCGCCAAGTACGACGTGCATCCCTCGCAATATGCGGACTTCGCGACCCTGCGCGGCGACTCCTCCGATGGACTACCCGGTGTCTCCGGTATCGGCGCCAAGACCGCAGCCGCACTCCTGCAGTCGCACGGCGACCTAGCCGGCATCCGTGCTGGCGCCGATGCTGCCGAAGGCATGAGCGCGGCCGTCCGCTCGAAAATCCTCGCCGCCTCCGCCTATCTCGACGTGGCACCAAAAGTGGTCAAGGTGGCGCGGAATCTGGACATCGTGTCCCCAGACACCGGTCTGCATCCACTCAGCCCAGCCGAGGTCGAAGCAGCAATAGCACTCGCTGCGACATGGAATCTCGGCAGTGCGATGACGCGCGCGATCGCCGCCATCTCGACGATCGGCGAATAGGTCACACAGTCGAGGCCAACTCCTGGCTCACGCCGATCCACTCGTCGAGCTTGGCTGCGGCTCGTCCGTCATCGACCACTGCGGCCGCCCGCTGATACCCCTCGCGAAGTCTCTCGACGATCGGGCGATGCACCTGGGAAGCATCCTGCGACAGCTCGAAGGCGACGATCCCTGCCGCGGCGTTGAGCAGAACGATGTCGCGCACCGCACCCTTCTCGCCGCTGAGCGTTCGACGGAGCACCTGAGCGTTGTGCGCGGGCGATCCGCCGATGAGGTCGCCGAGCTCGGCGAGAGGAATGCCCAGCTCTCGCGGGTCGAGATCGTGCTCGTGGATGTCACCGCGCGTGACCTCCCAAATGCGGCTGTGCCCTGTCGTAGTGAGCTCGTCAAGACCGTCGTCGCCGCGAAAGACCAATGCGGTGGCCCCACGCGTGCGAAAAACACCGGTAATCAACGGCACACGGTCCAACTGAGCGACTCCGACGGCGTTCGCTTCTGCCCTGGCCGGGTTGCAGAGCGGTCCGAGCATGTTGAACACGGTCGGCACGCCGAGTTCCGCGCGTACAGGGCCTGCGTGCTTGAAGCCGGGATGAAAGGCGCCCGCCCAAGCGAAAGTGATCCCAGTGCGGTCCAGAATCGACGCGACGGCTGCCGGATCGAGGGCGAGCTCCAGACCCAGCGCACCGAGAACATCCGAAGAGCCGGATGCCGAGCTCGCCGCCCTGTTGCCGTGCTTGACGACCGGGATGCCCGCGGCTCCGATGATGATCGCCGCAGTAGTCGACACGTTCACAGTGCCGACGCGGTCGCCACCGGTGCCGACGATGTCGAGCACTTCGGCCGACACGGGCAACGGCACAGCAGCCTCGAGAATCGCGTCGCGGAAGCCGACGATCTCATCGATCGTCTCCCCCTTCGCCCGCAGGGCAATAAGGAAACCGGCCAACTGCGCCTGAGTCACATCTCCCTGCATGATCCGGCGCATGGCCCAGGTCGACTCCCCCACGCTCAGATCGCGGCGCTCCAAGAGGGCGGTGAGCACATCGGACCAGGTCAACGAATCAGCCATGACTGCGATCCTATCGGCGGGAAGAAAAACCGAGAGCGCTCGATAGGAGAGCGGATGCCGACGGCATCCGCTGTTTCCTGCGGATTCACCCGTTGTTCGCAGTATTTTCTTAGGGTCCCCTAAGTTACCCGGGGCAAAAATGCGAGCATTTGATGCAAGAATCACTGCCGCGAATCGGCCATAATGGAACGGTGACGACCTCAGCGACGTATGCCCCGGCGGCGAGAACGATCAAGCGGCCCAACCCGGTAGCTGTCGGCACCATTGTGTGGCTCGGCAGCGAGGTGATGTTCTTCGCGGGACTTTTCGCGATCTACTTCACGCTGCGCAGCACCTCCCCTGACCTGTGGGAGCAGCGCACCGAACTGCTGAACGTCCCCTACGCGTTCATCAACACCGCGATCCTCGTGTTCTCGTCCTTTACCTGCCAGATGGGTGTGTTCGCGGCCGAGGACATGCAGCCTTACCGCATCGCCAACGGCGAGAAGAACGCAGCGGGTCGTCGTCGGCTGTTCGGCTGGGGAATGGTCGAGTGGTTCTTCGTAACCTTCGCTCTCGGCGCGATCTTCGTGTCCGGCCAGGTCTGGGAGTACGCACAGCTGGTCGCTGAAGGCATGCCCATCAGCTCCGACTCCTATGCCTCGGCCTTCTATCTGACCACAGGCTTCCACGCGCTGCATGTCACCGGCGGCCTGGTCGCGTTCCTTCTGGTGATCGGCCGTGCCTACGCCGTCAAGAACTTCCGGCACAAGGAGGCGACCTCGTCGATCGTCGTGTCCTACTACTGGCACTTCGTCGACGTCGTCTGGATCGTGCTGTTCGTCGTTATCTACTTCCTGAAATAAGAGCGGAGCTGATCCCCGAGATGGCACGAGAGAAGAAGCACCGTTCCACCGGTCGTCGCAGCCCCCTGGCAGCGGCGGCCCTCATTGGAGCAGGACTCATGATCACCGGCGCGGTGTACGCTGGCGCCTCCGCAGCGATCGCATCCGCTGACACTCAGGCTGCGGCATCCGCACTGACTGTCGAAGACGGCAAGAAACTGTTCCAGGCGAACTGCTCCACCTGTCACGGTCTCGACCTGCAGGGCACCGACAACGGCCCGAGCCTCTACGGCGTCGGCGAACTCGCCGCCGAGTTCCAGCTATCAACCGGACGCATGCCGCTGCAGATGCAGGGGCCTCAGGCACCGCAGAAGAAGCCGCAGTTCACCGAGGATCAGATCCTGGCAATCTCCTCGTACATCCAGTCGGAGGCTCCTGGCCCGACGTTCCCCGAAGATCGCATCCTCGACGGCAAGGGAAACCTCGAGCACGGTGCTGAGCTGTTCCGAGTGAACTGCGCAATGTGCCACAACGTCGCCGCGGCAGGCGGAGCGCTCACCGAAGGCAAGTACGCTCCGGCTCTGACCGAGACCAGTGCCCTCCACATGTACGCGGCCATGGTAACAGGCCCCCAGAACATGCCTGTCTTCGGCAACATGAACCTGTCAGACGAAGACAAGCGCGACATCATCTCCGCATTGCTCTACCAGCAGCAGTCGGTGCAGGTCGGCGGCGCCACCCTCGGTTCGCTTGGCCCGGTCTCCGAGGGTCTCTTCGTCTGGATTTTCGGGATCGGCGCTCTCGTCGCTGTCACCGTCTGGATCACGGCGAAGTCCAACTGACGCATATTCATCGAAGAGGAACGTACGAGGAGCACCATGGCACACGACGACGACTCGCAGGCTCTTGACAGGGCCTACCAGCCCTCTCCGGGGCTGGGTGTCGCAGTCAGCGACCCCGTGCAGAATCCCGGACTCCCGCCGCACCGCGAGCGGATGACCGATAAGGACCCGCGCGCCGAGAAGGCTGCGGCACGCACGGTCTACACACTGTTCTATCTGTCTCTCGCTGGAAGTATCTGGGCGGTCGCTGCCTACATGCTCTTCCCGATCGAGAGCGGCGCGCTCATCGACATCCGTCAGAACAACCTCTTCATCGGTTTGGGCATCGCTCTCGCCCTTCTCTCGCTCGGAATCGGCGCGATCCACTGGTCGAAGGCGCTGATGAGCGACAAGGAGCACATCGAGCTGCGCCACCCCACCCGCGGCAAAGACTCGACTCGCGAAGCCGCGATCAAGGTCTTCGTCGACGCGAACGAGGAATCCGGATTCGGGCGTCGCACGATGATCCGCAACTCGCTGTTCGCCGCTGTGGTCGCGTCGATCATCCCCGGCGTCACGCTATTCCGCGGCCTCGCTCCACACGCCACACCCGAAGACCCGACAGCAGGAGATCCCGTCGTTCTGCTGAAGCAGACGATGTGGGAAAAGGGTATGCGCCTCGTTCGCGACCCGGATGGCACGCCGATCCGCGCGGCCGACGTCACCCTCGGATCTGCATTCCACGTCATCCCTGAGGAGCTCGCCGACCTCAGCCACCACGACGGCTACCTCGAAGAGAAGGCCAAGGCCATCGTGCTGATGATGCGACTGCGTCCTGAGCAGTTGATCGAAGCCGAAGACCGCAAAGACTGGTCCTACGACGGCATCGTCGCCTATTCCAAAGTGTGCACGCACGTCGGCTGCCCTGTCGCACTGTACGAGCAGCAGACACACCATCTGCTGTGCCCCTGCCACCAGTCACAGTTCGATGTGACGGACCACGCGAAGGTCATCTTCGGCCCGGCCGCGCGTCCGCTGCCTCAGCTGCCCATCACCGTCGACGACGAAGGCTATCTCATCGCACGTAGTGACTTCACCGAGCCCGTCGGCCCGAGCTTCTGGGAGCGCCATTGAGTACCACAACGCTGTCTAAGGACGAGCAGGACACCAAGGCACCTCTGGGCGGCCGCTTCGTCGGCGCCGCGGCAAATTATCTCGACGAGCGCACCAGTCTCTCCGGCCTCATCAAGGAGCTCGGACGAAAGATCTTCCCTGATCACTGGTCCTTCATGCTCGGCGAGATCGCCCTATGGAGCTTCGTCGCGGTATTCCTCTCCGGAACGTTTCTGACTTTCTTCTTCCAGGCCTCCATGGTCGAGACACACTACAACGGTGCGTACCTGCCTATGCGCGGAATCGAGATGTCGGCCGCCCTCGAGTCGTCACTGCACATCTCATACGACTTGCGCGGTGGCCTCCTGGTTCGTCAAATCCATCACTGGGCCGCGCTCGTATTCGTGGCAGGCATCGGCGTGCACATGCTCCGCGTGTTCTTCACCGGTGCATTCCGCAAGCCGCGTGAGCTCAACTGGGTGATCGGCTTCGTGCTGTTCGTCCTCGCGATGGCTGAGGGCTTCACCGGCTACTCGCTCCCGGACGACCTGCTCTCCGGTAACGGCCTGCGCATCATCGACGGCCTGATCAAGGGCATCCCTCTGATCGGCACCTGGACCTCGTTCATCCTCTTCGGTGGCGAATTCCCCGGGTCGGTGATCGTCGGTCGCCTGTACACGCTGCACATCCTGCTGCTGCCGCTTCTCGTTATCGCGCTGATCGTCGTTCACCTCATGCTGATGATCGTGAACAAGCACACCCAGTTCGCCGGCCCCGGCCGCACGAACGACAACGTCGTCGGCTTCCCGATGATGCCGGTGTACATGTCGAAGATGGGCGGCTACCTGTTCATCGTGTTCGGCACGATCGTGCTGATTGCAACGTTCTTCCAGATCAACCCGATCTGGAACTACGGCCCCTACGACCCCTCCCCCGTGTCGGCCGGTACGCAGCCGGACTGGTACATCGGATTCGCTGACGGCGCGTTGCGCCTTGCCCCGTCGAACTGGGACATCGTATTCCTCGAGCACACGCTGTCGCTCGGCATCCTGATTCCGGTTGTCGTGCTCGGTGCGTTCATCGTGCTCGTCGCCCTTTATCCCTTCATCGAAGCGTGGATCACCGGAGACAAGCGCGAGCACCACATCGCAGAGCGTCCACGCAACGCAGCGACCCGCACCGCCATCGGCGTTGCTGGCGTCATCTTCTACGCGGTGCTGTGGGCTGCGGCATCCTCCGACCTCATCGCCACACATTTCATGTTGACGATGGAAGGCGTCATCCGCGCCCTCCAAGTGCTGCTGTTCGTTGGACCCGTCTTCGGGTACTTCGTGACCAAGCGCATCGCGATCGCCCTGCAGAAAAAGGATCGTGAGATCGTCCTGCACGGCTACGAGTCCGGCCGCATTGTGCGCCTGCCAGGAGGCGAGTTCATCGAGGTGCACCAGCCGGTCGATACGTACGACCGCTGGAAGCTCATCGACGTCAACAGCTATGAGCCCCTCGTTGTCCGCCCGAACGACCAGGGTCGCATCCCGTGGACGGAAAACCTCCGCTCGGCGATCTCCCGCTGGTTCTTCGAGGATCGTCTGGCGCCGCTCACCCAGGCAGAGATCGATGAAGCCGATGCGCACCATCACCATGTCGGATCTCACGACGAGGAAGCGCATATCGTTGAGGCGCCTCACAGCGCTGGCTCAGCGATCGAAGCAGAGCACGACGAAGCGAAGCCGAGCAAGAAGAAATCCGAGGACGGCGCGTAAGACCGCCCCACTCCCCTGGGCCCCGTCGCGCATCATCGCGGCGGGGCCTTTGTCGTCGCCGTCGAGCGCGCCAGCGCCCCGCGCTAGCCTAAGCTGAATCTATGCTCGATCGCGCAGAGTTCTTCGCCACCAAGCTCGCCTACGAAACTGACGCCAGTGACGTACACGCCGCTCGCAAAGCCGGAGAGACCGTCTATGTCGTCGACGTGCGATCGGACGAAGCGTGGGCCCAGGGAAGGGTAGCCGGAGCCATCCACATGCACTACAGCGAAATCGCGGAGCGCGCGCCGCGTGAGATCCCCGCCGACGCCTCGGTTGTCGTGTACTGCTGGAGCCCCGGATGCAATGCCGGCGCCAAAGGCGCGCTGGAGTTCGCGAAGGTTGGCTACGCGGTCCGTGAGATGATCGGCGGGTTCGAGTACTGGGTGCGTGAGGGGTATCCCGTCGAGGATGCGGACGGTGTCGCTGCCGGGTGAATACTCACCCTCTGGTGCTGTTTGAATCTTGACCCTTTCAGCACTCTTGGGAGAGTGATTGAAGTGGAAGATTGGGCGGAGATTCGCCGTCTGTATTCGGCGGAGAATC
>JASGEY010000002.1:0-5682 GCA_047605925.1 Microbacterium sp. | reverse complement strand
TCTGAGGACGCCATCCAGGCTGCAACGTGGGCGACCTGGATCGAGGAACTTGACGATGACAGTCCGGCCCGACAGCTCCGGCTCGGGTTCGATACGCGTGGCCGTCTTCTTGAGACGGTCGTGCTGATCTTCGATAGCGGGAACGAGCTGGTGATCCACGCGATGAAGGCGCGGCCACAGATGCTCGATCTACTCCCATAGCCGGGGAGCAGGAGCGGGCTTATCTCGTTTTCTCCCATATCGTCGCCCGATGCACGCCGAACCGCTGGGCGATCGATAGGACGCTCTCGTCACCGCGCCGTGCCGTTTGAATAGCGTCTATCTGGTGAGGCGTCAGAGGCGTTCGACTCCGTCTCGTTGGTTCCGTGACTGCCGCAGGAAGCGCAGAATCAGCGACGCCGTCTGAGGCCTGAGCATCGCGCTGCGCCTGCTTCCACAAGGCTTCCAGCCGTTCGATGCGCTTCCACTTATGTGATTGGAGTCCACCCCGGTCCACCCAAAGTGTCTTGCAGGAACACGCGACATGCGTAGGCGTGTCGTGTTCCCGGAAGGGTTCTGCGAGGCGTGGCCGGAGTTGTTCGTCGTCGGTGATGTCGAGGCAGGTTCATCGTCGAGAGGGGCGGTGTCGCGTTCCCATGCATACGCCGCCCTCTTCCAGTTCGTTGAGCATCTGATCCACTCACAGGGCTTGTCCCGTCTGCTCGCCGAGGTCGTCGGAGACAGGTTCGCCGGTTTCGTCAGTGCCGTGCTGTCCGCCGACGACAAGCAGCGCACCTCGTGACATCAGCACTCCCTGGGAGCATGCGGGGTTCCGGTGAAGCCCTGCGGGATTGATGTGCGTGAGAGTCATCTGTCGTTCTCCTGTTGTAGGCGTTGTTCTTGGTCGCGGTCAGAAGCGGCACGTCGTGCGCGCAACGCTCTGACCTTGTGGCGGTGAGCACCAGGCGCGATTTCCCGAGCGCGAGGTGTCCAGGTACATGACCGCGCAATCATCAGCGCCACAGACCCGTATCCGCCCAGGCTGCGCGAGTGCTGTGACGGCGGCCCGAGCGATCGTCGCGAGCAGCCGGTCAACCGCCAGAGCGATCATCTGGCGCAGTTCTCGTGCTCGTTCATAGTCCGCCCCGCTGACCGGCGCAGCGGCGCCGAATCGCTCGCGCCACCACCGAGCAACATCCTCCGGCCCATGCCAGTACTCCCACTCAGGCGGGCCGGGGAAGCCGCCCGTGTAGGCGAAATCGAACGCGATCGATCCGGAGTCGAACCACCAGCGCTGGCCGTCTTGCGCGACAAACCACTGCCCGATCGGAGGATCGAAAATCACGTAACCATGTGACTTCGTTACATTGAGATGTGTCAGGACCAGCAGGTGCGATAACCACGGGTTGCTCAAGCGGGCTGGATCCGAAATCAGCCGTCGGCCGCATCGGTGAGGAGTGATCTCAGAGCCAGCCGGACGCGGGGCAGATCAATGGCCAGGGTGTCCCACACCGCGTCGTAGTCGGTCGCCTCGTCGTGGTGGGCGAGTAGTCGATCGCGCATGCGCTTGATGCTCGACCAGGGAACCTGCGGGTTCGCAGCGATCGTCTCGTCGCTCAACCGCGCGACGTTCTCGCCGATCTTGATGATGATCGATTCCGCAGCGAGACCCGGTGTATTGAGATCGTCCGAAAGATACCACTCACGACCTCGATCGACGAGCCGAGCGCCGTTGTCACACAACTGGACGATCTCACGCAGTGCCCGTTCGTCCCGGTCGTTCACGCGGCCACCGCGGACCGCAAAATCGGATGCCCATCCGGAAGGCCGCCGTCCGTAACCACGTCGACAGGGACACCGAGCAGCCCTTCCGCAGCGATGGCGAACTCGGCGATCGACAGCAGTCCGACGTTCGACGACCGGGTGACGAGGATGTCGAGGTCGCTCTCCGGGGTATCCGTGCCCCGCTCAGCAGATCCGAACACGCGAACATTGCTCAGCCCGAAATCCGCGGCCAACGCCTTGAGCTCGTCACGGTGTCGTTCAAGCGCTTCATGCGGCAGCGGGCGCATGGCCGACCGCAAGCGCACCATCATCGATGCCGACGGTCTGCGCCGTCCAGATTCATACGCTGCGATGTTGGGCTGCGCGACACCGCTGCGCACCGCGAGCTGCGCCTGGCTGAGCCCAGCTCGCTCGCGTGCTTCTCGCAGCGTCTCACCCATATCACTATGATATGTTGTTGTCGAGCCCGGCGGAAGAGCACCTCATGAGGGCCAGCAGGTCCCGTAACCACGTGCAACGCGAATCCTCCGCGATGGCATGATTCGATCGGTCACCGCGCAGATCGAACCATGGCAGTGTCATCCGGCGCCTCGAAGCCGAATCGTTGATACAACGCGTGTGCGTCACCGGTGAACAGCGTCCATCTAAAGCCGGATCCAGGCCCATCATCGATCATGAGCTGCACGAGGCGCTTGCCGAGCCCAATGCCGCGGTGACCCTCGATCACGAAGACATCTGCAAGGTATGCGAAGTTGACGCCGTCGGACACTGCTCGCGCGAAGCCGACCTGCTCTCCGGTGTCACGCCGGTAGGCACCGACAACGCGCCACGCGCCCGCGATCTGCACTTCGACATCGGTGCGGCTGCGCTGCCGACCCCAATAGGCCCCGGTCGATAGCCAGCCCCACACCACGTCGGGCTGAATCCGAGACGGGTCGTCATCGAGGTCGTAGTCCATCCACCAATTATTCATCCACCGACGTGACGGCGATCACCCATGTCGATGTCAGTCACGTGCACCCCGAACTCGTCAATCCATCCCCCTCGACGCGACGAAGCGATGCCACACCGGTCCCATGGCCCTTCACATCACCGGAGACACCGCCGCCGGCACTCTGCTGACCGACAACCCGCTGGCCCTGCTCGTGGGCATGCTGCTGGACCAGCAGATGCGTTGACCACGCACACCGGCGATGCCGGTGAAGCACCCTACGGCAGCAACGCGCAGTCTGCAGCAGCTTCTGCCAGGCGAACGTCGAGCGTCAGCAACTGGCACTGTGCGGCTCGGGCGAGCACGACATACATCGCGTCGTAAGCGCTGACGTTGTGCCGCAGCGAGTAGACGGAGGGAAGCAGAGATATCATCGGAACCTCCTCCACCCCGAGTGCCTCAAACTCACGAAATGCCCGCAGCGCCTGCTCGTCGGTGATCTGTCGGCTGAGTGACCATCCGCGGACCACCGAGGCGACTTCGGCGGTGAGATGCTGCGGTGCGAGGAGTTCGTGCCCGTCGAGCAGAGCAGCGGCTCGACGACCGGCCTCGGTGCCGAACAGGATTTCAGCGACCGCCGACGCATCGACGACCAGGGTCATCGAACGGGCCGTTGCTCCGCAAGCACCTGAGGCGCCGGGTCGAGCGTCGCTACTGGTCGACTCGCGATGCGCTCAAGCAGTTCGGCACGACTCGGTCGCGCGGCGATGCGGTCGAGCTCACGAAGCAGGAAATCACTCAACGAGCGCCCCTCCAGCGCAGCCTTCGCTTTGAGCGCACGACTGGTCTCATCCGAGACGTTGCGCACCTGGATCGTTGTCATGCATTAAGCATATATCACATGCATTTCCCATGCAGTCGATCCTTCGACCCACGGTGGGAGACTGGTCGCATGGCTCTTCACATCGCCGGAGACCTGGCCGCCGACCGCCTGCTCAGCGAGGACCCGTTGGCGCTGCTGATCGGGATGCTGCTGGACCAGCAGATTGCTTAGCCATGGAATAGCACTCCTTGAAAAAAGCATTGTGACGCTGCAACCTTGCCCGCAGGCGAGGCTCGACTGGATGGGCGGCGAACCCTAGCCGTCTACCTCGCGCCGTTCAATGCTGTCGATGAGAGCTTGTGTCTGCGCAGGATCGATATCTTTGGCGAGGGCGACGTAATGATCCATCGTCGCCGGCCGGTAGCGCACGGGGAACCGTTGACCAGGAGCGAGGCGAGCCGTTTCGGTAACCGTGAAGTCCTCGTCGGCGATACCCCGGAAGGACACCCCTTCGAGAGTGTCGACGTCCAGCATCAACGCAATGCGGGGGTTGTTGTTGATCTCGCGCCAGTCCACCAGGGTGCCGATCGCGAGCGTGCCTGTCCGCAACTCCGCATTGCGCTTCTTGGCGGCTCTGCTCAGATCTGGGTTTGGGACGATGCCCGGAAACTCGGGGCCAACACCGAGCGATTTCCTCGAGAGCTCGGGCCGGATCCTCCCGACGACATCGTCAGAGTTCTTCTTTGAACCAAACATCGACGATCCTCTCTTCTGCTCAGCAGCTTACTGGCCATTCTGAGCATCTAAGCTGCGGTGCGACACTGGTCACATGCCCGAACTGCACCTCACCGACGACGCCGAGGCCGACCGTCTACTCACCGACAACCCGCTGGCGCTCCTCATCGGCATGCTGCTCGACTCGCGTGACCACCCCGATACCCGTACCCGACTCCGATCACCTTGTCGCAGGTGTCGCGACCTTTACCCGCTCGGATGCCGCGCGCTGGTGTGCCTCTCGCAGTGCACTCACCCCATCGTCGGTGGAGTCCGGCGGCCGGAAAGTCACGTCAGCGCACCCAGCGCGAGGGTCAGCCCGTGATGTTCGGGTCACGACCGAGCAGGTAGACGCCGAACTCCGGTTCTAGCCTCCGGAGGGAACTCTTGCGCAGCCCTCGACCCCGGGATGTGCCGACCTTCGGGGAGTTCCACGACGCCCTGGCCCGCCTCCCAGGTGCTCATCCGTCGTCAGGCGTTGGCGCTGTAGCGTTGGCGGGCGGCTTCGCCGCTGGTGCCGATCGCCTCGCCCACCTCGCGCCAGGACAACCGCTGCTCACGCGCAGCGCGTACTGCCTCGGCAAGCTCTTTCTCGGCGGTGTCGCGCCGCCAGGCGGCGAGCTTGACCGCCATTGTCGGTGGGAGGGGTGCGTCCTGATCGCCGGGCTTCGGGTCGTAGTTCTCGAAGGCGTCGGCGAACTCGTCGGCACGGGCCTTGATGTCTTCAATGGAGCGTCGAGTCATGGTGGTTCACCTCAGATACTTGGGTCGGGCCGGGTGCGTGGCGTAAGCGATGGCGATGACACCGTGCCGCTCGATCACACCGACCTCCACGAGAGTGCCGGTCTCATCGGGGCCGATGAACATCGTCATCGAGTCGTCTTGCACGAAATGGCGGACAGGGAAACGGAGCGCATGGAGCATCGCCGCATCCGTGACGCCGTGCCGGTAGGCACTGTCGAGGATGATCGGCTCCGACTCCATGTCACAAGTTTACTTGCCACAAGGGAACTTGCCAAGCGTCATGAAAGAGCGAACCCGTCCTGGAGTCCGTGTGCGACGAAGATCATCCATGCATGTGTCACGAGGCCGCCCCAGGCGGCGGCAAACCCGACCAACCCGAACAGCGGGGCACGTTTGCGTCCGACGGAAGCGGCGACCGGTCCGCCGAGTAACAGGAGAGAGCCGGAGATGAGGAGGATGCATCAGAGCCGATTGCCGTGCTGTCGGTATGGGCGAAGGAGCGCGCTGACGTTGTCACCTGGCCGGTGTCTGTGATCAGGCGCCGAGCATGGCGGTGATCTGGGCGTAGAAGGGTGCGGGGTCGCCGGCCAGGGATGCCTTGACCATCGCGGTCCAGTCATCGACGACGACCTCGATCTTTCCCTCC
>JASGEY010000001.1:0-8122 GCA_047605925.1 Microbacterium sp. | reverse complement strand
CTGCTGGGCTGCGACGCCCCTGCTGATTTACGTCGCTGAATAGGGGCGTCGCTGCCCAGCTGGGGCGTCGGCGGGGGGAGAGGGGGGGACGGGGGGAGGGGGGGATTATTCACGGCCGGAACCCTGCGGCGATGTCGGTGCCCGCAACATAATGGGAACATGACCAGCGACGGGCCTGTCTGCGGGCCGATCTCGAGTTACTCCAGAGTGCAGATCCTGCATCTGGTCCAGACGCGAGCCGACAGGACGATCGCCGAGTTGTGCGAGGCGACCGGATTGCACGCGAACACGGTTCGTGAGCACGTGCAGCGTCTGATCGACGGTGGCTACATCATCGCGCACACCGAGCACCGCACGACGCGCGGGCGACCGCGCACCCTGTACAGTGCGGCCACCGGTGCACCAGGAGCATCCAGCCCCGTTGCCCGCGACAAGGCCAAGGCGGCGGCGGCTCGCGGTGACATGCTGCGCAAGGTCGTGCCCGCTGCGGCATCCGATCTCGGGCGGGACGCGACGTACCAACTCGACGCCCTGATCGAACATCTTGAGGAGAGCGGCTTCGAGCCGATCGTCGACGAAGTTCAGCTCACGCTCGACCTGAGCCCCTGCCCGCATGCGGCGGCTCGCCCCGAAGACCGCCCGGTGCTGTGCCAGGTGCACCTGAGCCTCATGCAGGGGGTGCTCGCCGAGGCGGGTGGTCCGCTGACGGCCGAGTGCGTACACGGCGAGCTGGCGGAGTGCACGGTGCAGCTGGGCAACGCAGTGCCCATTGGGAGCCCAGTGCCCATTGGGAGCCCAGTGCCGCTGGGTGACTCAGCACCCCTGGGCAACACGCCGCAGCTGGTCGATGCGCAAGGAGCAACCCATGGAATGGCTTGATCCGCTGATCCTCGGCCGATGGCAGTTCGGCCTGACCACCGTCTATCACTACCTGTTCGTGCCGTTGACGATCGGCATGGTCACGATTGCGGCGATCTTTCAGACCGTGTGGGTGCGGACCGGCAAAGTCGAATACCTGCACCTGACGCGCTTCTTCGGCAAGATCTTCCTCATTAACTTCGCGATGGGCGTTGTCACCGGCATCGTTCAGGAGTTCCAGTTCGGCATGAACTGGTCGGACTACTCGCGCTTCGTCGGCGACGTCTTTGGCGCTCCCCTCGCGTTCGAGGGGCTGTTCGCCTTCTTCTTCGAGGCAACCTTCATCGGCCTCTGGATCTTCGGCTGGGACAAACTTCCGCCCAAGCTGCACCTCGCGACCATCTGGTGCACGGCGATCGGCACCATCCTGTCGGCGTACTTCATCATCGCCGCGAACGCGTTCATGCAGAACCCAGTCGGCTACGTCTACAACCCAGAGACCAATCGCGCCGAGCTCACCGACTTCGCAGCCCTCCTCACGAACCCGGTGGCGCTCGCGGCATTCCCGCACACGATCTTCGGCGCCTTCATGTTCGCCGCCGGCGTCGTCATCTCGGTCTCTGCCTGGCATCTGGCCCGCAAGCAGCACGAGACGACGATGCGCACCTCGCTGAAGTTCGGACTGTGGGGGATGCTGGTCGCAACCGTAGGTGTCATGTTCTCCGGCGATCAACTGGGCCTTGCGATGTATGCCGCTCAGCCCATGAAGATGGCGGCCGCCGAGGCGACGTTCAATACGGTGTGTGGGGCCGATGCATCCTTCAGCCTGTTCACCCTCGGCACGCCAGACGGCACCTCCGAGCTGTTCTCGATTCGTGTGCCTTATCTGCTGTCTCTGCTGTCGACGCACTCGCTCGATGAGTGTGTGCACGGCATCAACGACCTCAACGCAGAATATGCGCAGACCTTCGCCTCCATGGGAATCGACAACTTCGCCCCGGTGTTGTGGGTCACCTATTGGGCGTTCCGCTGGATGATTGGGCTCGGGATGCTGGCGGCCTTGGTCGCCGTGGTCGGGCTCTGGGTCACCCGCAAGAACGCGAAGCGAGAGCCGGCCGCGTGGATGTGGAAGCTCGCGACCTGGTCGTTCCCGCTCGCGCTCGGCGCCAACATTGTGGGCTGGGTGTTCACCGAGATGGGGCGGCAGCCGTGGATCGTATTCGGGTTGATGAGCACGCGTGACGGCGTCTCGCCCGGCGTGAGCGGGGTAGAGGTGCTCATCTCGCTGATCGCTTTCACTGCGATTTATGCCGCACTCGCCGTGGTCGAGATCCGGCTCATCGTGAAGGCAGCGCAGAAGGGGCCTGATACGAGCGAGCAGCCCCACGAGGAGACGGCTCAGCTGCCGTCGGTCGTGTACTGAGAGAAAGGGGAAGACCGTGGAATACCTGTGGTTCTGGATCGTCGGCTTCTTCTTCGTCGGCTACTTCGTGCTCGACGGATTCGACTTCGGCGTCGGCATGTCGCTGCCATTCCTCGGTAAAGACGATGTCTCGCGGCGCCAGGTGATCAACGCAATCGGCCCGGTGTGGGATCTCAACGAGACCTGGGTGATCGTCGCCGGTGCCTGCCTGTTCGCTTCATTCCCCGAGTGGTATGCGACGCTGTTCAGCGGCTTCTACCTTCCGCTGCTGCTGATCCTGCTTGCGCTGATCCTGCGCGGCGTCTCCTTCGAGTACCGTCACCAGCGCGACTCGGCTCGCTGGCGAGCCGGATTCGACCGGATGATCGTGATCGGCTCCGCAGTTCCAGCGCTGCTGTGGGGCGTCGCTTTCGGCAACGTCGTGCAGGGGGTCGCCCTCGACGAGAACCACCTGTTCACCGGTGGGCTTCTCCCGCTGCTGAATCCTTACGCGCTGCTCGTGGGCATCACGACTCTGTTGATCTTCTTCTTGCATGGCGTGCTGTTCATCGCGTTGAAGACCGACGGAGAGGTGCAGGTCGCTGCCCGCCGTCTGGCCCAGGTGGCTGCGGTGCCGACGGTGCTGGTGGCCGCATCCACAGTGATCTGGACGATCGTGATGGCCGCAGGCCGAGGGGCTCCTCTGCTGTGGTTGGTCATCGCGTGCGGCGCTGTCGCCGCAGTGTTCCTCATCGCCGCCGTGGTGTTCTCTTTGCGCGAGGTCGACGGCTGGGCCTTCGCTTCAGGGGTGGTCACGGTTGCCTTCGCCGTGGTGATGCTGTTCGCGGCATTGTTCCCGTACGTGATGCCGTCGACGATCGCAGATGCGAACAGTCTGACCATCGAGAACGCGTCGAGCACCCCGTACACGCTCACGATCATGAGTTGGACCGCTCTGATCGCGATCCCGCTGGTGCTGGCGTACCAGGGCTGGACGTACTGGGTGTTCCGCAAGCGCGTCACTCGCGTGTCGATCGAGGCGGCATCCGCCCACTAGTGAGGCGAGTGATCAGCGCAGATCGCTCCGATCTGCACGGGGTCCGTTTCGATCTGTGCACAGCTCGGGGCCTCGCGCGTGAGAAGGTATGCAGGTGAAGCCCCTCGATCCGCGACTGCTGCGCTACGCGAGCGCGGCGCGCAGATTCGTGGCGGCATCCGCTCTGATCGCTGTGGTGCAGACAGCGGTGACCATCGCGTTCGCGTGGGTGCTGACGGATGCCGTCACTGGGGCGATCGCTGGGAGGCCAGTGGGTGCACACGTGGTCGGTCTTGTGGCTTTGGCCGTGCTCCGCGGGCTTCTCATCGCCGCATCGGATGCCGCGGGGACACAGGCAGCGGCGGCGACCGGCGCGCAGCTTCGCGCCGCTCTGATCGCCGCAGTCAGCGCGCTGGGTCCAGGGTGGCTCGCCCGGCGCAACCAGGCGGCGCTCGCCGTCACAGCCGGACACGGGCTGGACGCTCTCGACGCCTACTTCGCCCGGTACGTCCCGCAGCTGGTGCTCGCGGTCATCGCGACACCGGTGCTGGTGGTGGCGATGTGGTGGCAGGACTGGCTGAGCGCTCTGACGGCGATCATCACGCTGCCGTTGATCCCGCTTTTTCTCGCGTTGATCGGCATGGCGACGCGTACCGTGCAGCAGAAGCAGTGGAACACACTGCAGGCTCTCGCGGTGCGATTCGCTGACACCGTGCAGGGGCTGTCGACTCTGCGCCTATTCGGGCGCGATCGCCGCGCCGCCGATCGTATCGAGCAGACGGCCGACGACTACCGGCGAGAGACGATGAAGGTGCTGCGATTTTCGTTCCTGTCCGGTTTCGCGATGGAGCTGCTCGCCTCGCTATCGGTGGCGCTGATCGCGGTGTCGATCGGATTTCGGATGCTGGCAGGGGAGCTGCCGCTGGAGACTGGGCTGTTCGTGCTGCTGCTCGCCCCCGAGGCGTTTCTCCCTATCCGACAGGTTGGGGTGCAGTTCCATGCCGCGGCTGAGGGTGTCGCCGCGACAGAGGATGTGTTCGAGGTGCTCGACGCGGCATCCGCTCGTCCGTCTGGGTCGCCCACTCGCTCGTCTCCTACTCCCTCGTCTCCTACTCCCTCGTCTCCCGTCCGCTCATTCGGGGAACGTTTGCAGGACCCAGGCACGGATGCAGGCCCCGATGGTGGGGGTTCGCCCTGCAAACGTGCTTCGGTCCTGCAAACGTCCCGGGGAGCGGGAAGTCTCGCCGCGGGAAGTCTCGCCGCGCGTAACCTCGTCGTTCGCGATGTCTGTGTGCGCGACCTCCCTCCCGTCTCTCTCGACGTCGAGCCGGGCTCTGTCACCCTCATCGAGGGTCCGAGCGGCGCCGGCAAGTCCAGCCTGCTTGCGGCGCTACGCGGCGTCGCCACCTTCACCGGCACCGCGACGATCGGCGGCATCGACGTGCGCGAGCTGACTCCCGCAGGCTGGCTCGCCTGGGCGGATCAGCGCCCGCAACTGATGCGAGGCACGGTCGCCGAGAACGTCGCACTGGGGGACCCAGCACCGGATGCCGACGGCATCCGGTCTGCTCTGATTGCCGCATGCGCCGACGTCGATCCTGACCGTGAGCTCGGAGTGCAAGGGGCGGGGCTGTCGGGTGGGCAGGCGCAGCGGGTCGCCGTGGCGCGGGCTCTGTACCGGCACGCGCAGGACCCCACTCGCGTGCTTGCCCTGGACGAGCCGTCGAGCTCTCTCGACGCCGAAACGGAGGCGCGGCTGTGGGCGTCCCTGCGGGAGAGAGCGGATGCCGGTGCCACGATCCTGCTCGTCTCCCACCGCCGGTCGGCGGGGGCGATCGCTGACCGGGTCGTGTCTGTGGGGGTGAGCGCATGAACCGGATTCTGCGCGGCGCGCAGCCCCCACTGCCTCGGTTCGTCCCCGGGCTGATCTGGGGCGTGTTATCGGCGGCCTCCGCCGTGAGCCTGCTCGCTGTAAGCGGCTGGCTGATCGTGAGCGCCTCGATCGTCGACTCGCTGGTGCCGTTGTCGATCGCCGTGGTCGGGGTACGTTTCTTCGCCGTCTCGCGCGCGGTCACCAGGTATCTCGAGCGTCTCAGCAGCCACGACGCTGCGCTGCGTCAACTCGCCACTCAGCGATCTGACATCGTGCGCAGGCTGATTCCGCTGTCGCCGGCAGGGCTGGGCGGGACCGACCGAGGCGAGGTGCTCTCGGCGCTCGTCGACGATGTGGAGAATCTGCAGAACCTGCCGCTGCGCGTCGTGCAGCCGCTCGCTATTTCCGTGCTCGTCGCTGTGGGTGCCGTCGGTGTCACGGCGTTCGTCTCGCCGGTTGCCGCGTTGACGCTCGCGACCTGTCTCCTGCTCGCCGCTGCGGCGTCTATCGGTGTCGGGTGGCTGCTCGGAGCCCGTTCCGAGGTCGCGGTCTCGTCGCGGCGAGCGGATCTGTCCTCTGCCCTTGTCGACTATTTTGGCAGTCTCGACGTGCTGATCGCGTTCGGAGCGGATGCCGCCGCGCGCATGCGCATTTCCGCGGCCGATCGAGAGCTGCGCTCCGCCGTCCGTCGTGCATCGATCGCTCAGGCTGCGGCTGCCGGCACCGTGTCGGCCGCATCCGGCGCGGCCTCGGCGTGGGCGCTCGCAGCGGCGTCTCCGGGACTCGGGCGTGGTGTGATCGATGGCCCGTGGCTCGCCGTCGTTGTGCTGCTGCCGATGGTCGTCTTCGAGATTTTCGCGGTCGTCCCTGTTGTCGCAGCGTCGTGGCGGAGTGTACGGGCCAGCGCTCAGCGCATCGACGATGCTCTGCCACAGGACCTTCCGTCTGCGCTGCGAACCGACGAAGGTGCGGATGCTGACTTCGATCAGGTGCCCGCATTGCGGATACGCGGGGCGTCGGCGCGGTGGCCCGATGGGGCATCGGCGCTGGTACACGTCGATCTGGATCTTGCGCCGGGGGAGCGGGTGCTTGTGTCCGGGCCGAGCGGGGCGGGCAAGAGCTCGTTGGCCGCCGTGCTGGTGGGCTTCTTGCGCGTCGATGGAGAATATTCCCTCGACGGCATAGATGCGACGACACTGTCTGGGCCGGCGTTGCGGCGCATGGTCGGGCTGTGCGAGCAGAGCCCGCAGCTGTTCGACGAAGACATCCGCCAGAACCTCCTGTTCGCGAGGGATTCGGCGACGGATGCCGAGTTGCTCGACGTTCTGGCACGGGTGGGCCTTGCGGGTTGGGTGCGCGACCGGGGAGGGCTTGACGCCAGGGTGGGCGAGCGGGGCGCACTTGTCTCCGGCGGTCAGGCGCAGCGCATCGCGCTGGCGCGGGCGTTGCTGCGCGGGTTCCCCTTGCTCGTGCTTGATGAGCCGACCGCAGGTGTCGACCCTGCGGCATCCGATGCTCTGCTTCGTGATCTGCTGAGAGCCGCAGGCAGCCAGTCGGTGCTGCTGATCTCGCATGTCGCGCCCCCTGAGGGCACGATCGATCGTGTCGTGCGCCTGGAGGCCGGGCGCACGTGCTGAGTATGTCGGGCGCCGCGAGTAGCCTGGAGAAATGACTCAACCGCAGGGAGCCCACCTGGTGGGCAGCGTGAACTACGACGACGCCGAGACGACGATGCGCACCGCAGCGCTGACGCTCGGCAGACGACTGCGGAGGATCCCCGACGGGGAGGTGGGCAAGCGATTCCACTGGATCATGTTCCAGCCCGACGTGCTGGGGCAGGCCGAGGGAATCGAGCGTGTGGGCGTGCACCCCATTCCCTTCAAAGCCGGGATCGATGCGCGGCCGTTGCGGATCGCGGAGGGCACGCATACTGCACGCATCGAGCTCCCGGCGCTTGGCTACGCGGATGCCGCGATCGACTCGTATGCGGTGTTCACGCGGCTGCGTGACCAGGGTGTGATCGCGGCCGGGATC
Organism: Microbacterium sp.; assembly: GCA_047605925.1. GTDB lineage: Bacteria > Actinomycetota > Actinomycetes > Actinomycetales > Microbacteriaceae > Microbacterium. The sequence continues at coordinate 919 of JASGEY010000001.1, read as the reverse complement.
CGCTTCCAGGTTTCGCTGCCGACGCCTGTCGGGGTGATCTCATCGTTCTTCTCCGGCTCCGACCGTGCGGCGATCGAACCGGTCTATACGGCGGCGATGCTGCGCGAGGTCGACACGATCCTTGAGGCGATCCCGCGCGGAGACCTCGCGATCCAGTGGGACGTTGCGAGCGAGATGGGCATTATCGAGGCGGCGCCTGCGTTCGGACGGGTTATGGACGTGTGGTGGGAGGGTGACCCGTTTCCCGGTATCGTCGAGCGTCTTGCCGCCCTTGTGGATGCCGTTCCGGAGGATGTCGAGGTCGGCATCCACCTCTGCTACGGCGATGTGGCCGAGAAGCACTTCTTCGAACCCGTCGACACTGCGAACCTTGTTCGCGTCGCGAGTGCGGTGGTTGCGGCATCCGCCCGACAGCTGACCTGGTTGCACCTGCCCGTGCCGATCGAACGCGACGACGATGCGTACTACGAGCCGCTCGCCGGGTTCGACTTCGACGGCGAGCTGTACGTGGGGCTCGTGCACCGCGAGGACGGAGTGGAGGGCGCTCAGCGCCGCATCGCCGTCGCGCAGAGGTTTGTGCCGAGGTTCGGGGTGGCGACGGAGTGCGGTATCGGCCGGGCGCCCGAGGGCACGACCGAGGGGATTCTGCAGACGCACGCCGCGGTTGCTGCCGAGTGGTGAGAGGGTGGCGTTCGCTCTCCGGATGCTGCCGATCGATTGATTCGCGCGGGAGCCGTGTCTCGCGTAAGATCGTCTGCGGTGACGTGTCCGAGCGGCCGAAGGTGCAACTCTCGAAAAGTTGTGTAGGGTAACCCCCTACCGTGGGTTCAAATCCCACCGTCACCGCCATGCTCAGAGGGCACCGCGCAAAGCGGGGAGCCCTCTGAGCATTTCTGGATGCTGCGGGATTTGGGAGGAG